>DASXEG010000004.1:0-125908 GCA_036490235.1 Candidatus Sulfotelmatobacter sp.
ACATCGCCGCGCGATCCCAGCTTGTTCACGTCTTCTTTGAGAATGACTTCCATGATGATGACTCCGATCTTTTTTGCTGACAGCTGTCAGCTATCGGCTCTCAGCTTTCCGCCAAATCACTACAGCAGCAACCCAAGTTGATAGTCGACGGCTGATAGCTTGAAAGCTGGCCTCTACTGCGCTCTTCCCGCGAACGGCAGCAATGCGATGTTGCGGGCTTGCTTGATCGCGACCGCCAGCCGATGTTGGTGCGGCGAGCACACTCCGGTCAGGCGCCGCGGCACAATCTTGCCGCTCTCCGCCACGAACTGGCCAAGCAGCCGGTAATCCTTGTAATTGATGTCGGCGATCTTTTCCGTACAGAACTTGCAAACCTTCTTTCGCCGGAAAAACTTGCGCCCGCCCTCGCGTGGACCGCCGGGCCCCGAGCGTCCGCCCGGACCGCCTCCGAATCGCGGACGGTCTCCGCCAGGACGATCTCCGCTGGGCCGTCCTTCACCCGCCGGGCGCGATGTTGTTTCTACTTTCTTCTCGTCAGCCATAACTCTCCTGTCAGAAATCAGGCTTCAAGTCACAGGGTGCTTGCACCTTTGCAACCTTCGAAACCTTGAAACTTTGTAACGTTGTATTTACGCGGTTGCCGGCACATCCGCCGCCGGCGTCACTCCGCCTGCTGCGGCCTCTTCCGGTGCTGGAGCAGGCTGAGCGCTTCTCTTCTGCTTCGCCGCGCGCAGTTTCTGGATCTTGTCCAGGCGCTTTTGCTCTTCGTCCACGCGCACGGTCAGGAACTTGATTACCTGCTCGGTCACGCGCAGCCGGCGTTCCACCTCGTGCATAACGCTGCCGCTGCCTTCGATGACCATCAGAATGTAATTCCCTTCGCGGAACTTTCGCACGACGTAAGCCAGGCGCCGCTTGCCCATGCGCTCGACATTCTTTACCGTCCCCGAAGCAGACGTGACCGTGTGGTCCAGGTTCGATATCAGTTTCTCTAAATCTTCGTCGGCCATATCTGGCCGTACGATAAACATCAGTTCATAAGTACGATTCATTTCCGTCTCCAAACTTTTCAGTGGTCAGTGATCGATGACTGGTGGTCAGGTCCATTTCAACTCAGCCACTAATCACAGATCACTCCTCTTTCCTGTTAAACCGATTCATCGCCGCTGCCGGACCTTCCGCCAAAATCATCTTCACTGCTTCTTCAGCGAGGTCAAGCATCTTATCAACCGTTTCCATCTGCGCCTTGCGGAACGGCGAAAGCAAATAATCTTTTCCGTCTTCGACCTTATGCTCCGGTGCAACGCCTATGCGGATACGCAAAAAATCTTGCGAGCCCAGCGTTGCGATGATCGACTCGATCCCGTTGTGCCCCGCCGAGCTTCGTCGTGTATGAACGCGCAGCGTACCCAACGGAAAATCCAGCTCGTCCTGAATCACGATCAGGTCCGATTCCGGTTTCAGGTCGTTCTTCTCAAGCAACTCCCGCACAGAAAGCCCGCTCAGGTTCATGTAAGTCTCGGGCTTGGCCAGCAAAACCGTTTCCGCTCCGATTACTACACGCGCCGTAAGCGCACGACACTGCCTGTTGCGAACTTCTACGTTGAGATCGCTCGCGATTCGATCCACGACCAGAAATCCGATGTTATGCGGCGTGAACTGATACTCGATGCCAGGATTTCCAAGACCGACGATCAGTTTCACGCTGTCTCAACGTCCTATCCCATGAACCGAGCTTCGCTCGGCCGGGCCGCTCGACCACACTCAGCAAAGGCTTGCAATGGAGCCCGTCCCCACATGAGCATTTATTTCTTTTCCTTCTTCTCGGCTTTCGCACCCTTCTCAGCAGGCTCCGCCTCGCCTTCTTCTTCAGTCTCGGCTTTGCCCTTCTTGATAACTTCGGGCTCAGTTGGAGCCGCTGCTTCTGCTGCCACCGCCTCTGGCGTCGGCGCAACTTCTTCCTTCACCGCCGTCACGTGCGCGACGGGCTGATTCTCATCAGTCAGAAATCTTATCTTCTCGTTGTGCGGCAGCTCGGATACGCGCAACACCTTGCCGAACGTGAGGTGAGAGACATCGACATCGATGTGGCTCGGAATGTCGGCCGGAAGACACTCGATTTCCACCTCGCGCAGAATGTGCTCGAGAATGCCGCCTTCGTTCTTCACGCCCTCAGCCACACCCTGCAATACGATCGGTACGCTTACTCGCAGAGCTTTGTCCATTGCGATGCGTTTCAGGTCGATATGCAGTAGGCTGCCCTTTATCGGCTCATATTGCCAATCCACGATCATGGCCTTGGTGCGCTCGCCGTTCATCGCGAGATCGAAGATCGTATTGTGTCCGCTGTCAGACCGCAAAATGCGCAACACATGCCGCGGATCGACGGTGACAGGCGTGGAATCCTTGCCAGCGCCGTACACGACCGCCGGAATCTTGCCCTCACGACGCACGCGGCGGGCATAGTTCTTTGTTCCAGCCTCGCGCGGCTGGGCTTCCAAAGTATTCTGTTCAATAGTCGCCATAAATGTATTCCTGAACCTTTGTCATTCCGAACCGCGCGAACGCGGCGAGGAATCTGATGTTTACTCGCGCTCGGCGCGGCCTTCTAAATGAACAACTTGCTCACCGAAGTCTCTTCGTGATTCGCCTGAATCGCCCGGCCAATCAGACCCGCAATCGAGAGCACGTGAATCTTCGGCTCCCGCCTGGCTTCGTCGCTCAGCGGAATCGTATTCGTTACGACTACTTCGCGAATCACCGATCCGGCAATATTCTGCACAGCCGGACCCGACAGCACCGCGTGCGAAGCGCACGCGTAAACTTCAGTCGCACCGTTCTCCTTCAATGCAGCGGCCGTCTTCACCAAAGTTCCAGCGGTGTCGATCAGGTCGTCGATGATCAAGCAAGTTCGCCTATGCACATCGCCGATCACGTGCATAACTTCCGCTACGTTCATCTCCACCCGGCGCTTATCAACGATGGCCAGCGCCGCATCTACTTTTTTGGCGAAGAACCTGGCCCGCTCCACGCCGCCGGCATCGGGCGAAACCACCGTCAGATCCGGCAGATTCAACTTTTTAAAGTGATCGACCAAAACCGGCGAAGCGAATAAGTGGTCCACCGGAATGTTGAAAAACCCCTGCAACTGCGGCGTATGCAAATCCACGATCAGCGCCCGATGAATGCCGGCTGTCGTAAGCAAATCCGCCATCAGCTTCGATGAAATCGGGCTGCGCGGCTTGTCCTTACGATCCTGACGGGCATAGCCGAAATATGGCATCACCGCTGTAATTCGCCGCGCCGAGGCGCGCTTCAATGCATCCACCAGCAACAGCAACTCGATCAAATTCTCGTCGACGCCCGAAACACGGTTTCCGTGCACCGAGCGGCACGTCGGTTGCATCACAAAAACATCTGCGCCGCGCACATTCTCCTGGATCTGTACATAGGCTTCGCCGTCCGCGAAGCGCGTTACCTGCGCCAGCCCGCGCGGCATTCCAAGAAAATGGCAAACTTCATCCGCCAATGGCTCATTGGCGGACCCGCTAAAAATCTTGAACTTCTCGTCTACTCGCACCCGCGGCTTGCGCTCAACTTTCTCGTCGGTCGCCGGCGGCGTGTGCTTTTCCGTCGTCCTCTCTACTACTTTCTCAGCGGGCGTGATCAAAGTAGCCATAGAGTTCTCATTCCTTCGTCCTCAGTTTTGGGGCTCGGTCAGTCCTTTGAGAACCAAGAACTGGCAACTGAAAACTGTTTGGCTGGGCCGCTAGGATTCGAACCTAGACAAAGTGCTCCAAAGGCACTTGACCTACCATTAGTCGACGGCCCAGTATCTTATAAATTTCCGATTGACGATTGCGGCTGGCATGTCTAGTCTATCGCGCCAGAAAGAATCGGCAATCGAAAATTGTCAATCGAAAATCCGCGACCAATATTGCCGGCGAGTCAGGGTTGCGGTCGCCTGCACCGCCCATCCCTGTTTTCGCAGCTTTTCCACCGCAGCCCGCGCCGCCTGTTTCGAGGCGAATAGTCCATACAAAGTCGACCCGGAACCGGACAGCGACGCGTACCTGGCGCCCGCACGTACCAGCGCCTTCCTACATTCTCTCAACTCGGGATACTCAGGAAAGACGACCTCTTCGAAGTCGTTCCGAATCCCGGTCCGGACGAGCCCGAGAAGTGGATTCTCAGCCCGGCCCCTCAGTTTTTTTTCTTGCTTACGGCGAGGAGCACCGGAGTAACTCTCGCTTAGCCAACCAGAAAATTCACGGCTAAGCGAATTCATTCTACCGGAGGCCAATGGAATCGTCAATTTGGCGCCGCACAATCCTTCTTCGCGTAGCCGGTCCCACTCTGCGAACGCCTTCGGCGTCGAAACTCCCACCCCAGGTGTCACCACAATGCATGGAAAGGTTGGCAAATCCTCCAGCGGATAGACCTGCTCCCCGCGCCCCACTCCCAGAGCGGTTCCACCGATGAGGAACAGTGGCAAGTCTGAACCAACGTCGGCGGCAATTCGCAATCGTTCTATGGCTCTTAGAGACTTTTTCAAAGCCACTTCAAGCCCAAGCATGGCGGCGACAGCATTCGACGAAGCTCCGCCCATCCCACCCTGCACGGGCAACCGCTTTTCAATCTCGATGACCACCCGGCCCTTCGACCCAAGCGCCTGCAAAGTTCTTTCAACGGTGCGATAACAGGTATTTGACTCATCCAATGGAACTCGTGGATCGTCGCAGCGAATCTCAATCCCATTTCCACGCTCAGTCCTCACCCGAATAACATCGTGCAGAGCCAGCGTCTGATACACGGTGAGCAGGTCGTGAAACCCATCCTCGCGCTGTGCCCCTATGCGCAGACCAAGATTAATTTTTGCGAATGATCGAACCTGTACTGTCATGGAAGCAAGATTGTACCCTCAAGGAAGCGAGGTAGCGATTGTTGCATTCGATCATTTCTGTACTAAGCAGGAGTGGAAGGGAATTGTGGGTGAAAGATTTCTCAGAAAAACCGCGTACAGGTATTCAATCGACGTTACCCCGGTAATCTCGACATGTGCTACACATTGGCGCAACTTAATTTTGTGATGTGATCGCGAACCCTGCGGTTCTCATCCGCTGTTGCATCCGCCCCAGGGAATCCCGGTTCAGATAGGCCAGAAAAGTGTGCTGCCGTGCGGGAGCGGGTCCTGCGCAGCACGGTCCGGAAATTGGTTTGTAATACGTTGCTTGCGGAACAGCAACGAAAATTCTGCCCACGGTCCACGATGACCGGCTTAAGTCGCAGTCATGACCGCGAGCGTTAGGGGTGTTGTCTATGTACAGGGCGAAGGTTTTTTTCGCTTTTATTTTCTTTTCACTGCTTGCGTTAGTCGGCTTTGCGACAGCGCAGGACTACAAAGTCATTACCGTTACTGACGGTGGAACGATCTCCGGTACTGTCAAATGGGCGGGCCCAGTGCCGCGCCAACTGGAATTTCCCGTTACCAAGGACCCGCAAATCTGCGATCCGGATGGCAAGAAAAACGTTAGCCTCGAGCGCCTCATTATTGGTCCTGAGGACGGCGTCGCCAACACGATTGTTTATTTGAAGGACATCAGCGCGGGTAAGGCGATAGACCTGCCCGAGCAGCGCCGTCACCTCGACCAGCACCACTGCCGCTACATTCCTCATATCTTGCTGGTGCCAGTTAGCTCCGAACTGCAAATGAAGAGTTCGGACGCTACACTGCATACAATCCACATGGACGGCGCGGCTACTTACAATCTGCCGTTCCCATTCCCCAACCAGATCAACGCGCGCACCATGAGTACGCCCGGCTTGGTTAACCTGCGCTGTAACGGTGGCCATGTCTGGATGAATGCAGAAATGATGGTGGTGAAGCATCCCTACTACGCTGTTACCGACGAAAGTGGACGTTTCGAATTCACGGATGTGCCATCCGGCACCTATCAGATCGAAGCCTGGCATGAAGGCTGGACTCTTACGGGCAAAGAGCAGGCGTATGACGTTCTGACCGAACGCGCCGTGCAGCGCCCCATCTTCAGCGAAGCAAGAAAGTGGGAGAAGTCAGTTACACTGAGCCCGAACGGCTCTGCCACTGTGAATTTTGTGATCGGAAATAAATAACAAGGAAAGTTTCAGAAGTTTCAAGGTTTCAGAGTTTTCAAAGTCCTTGAAAACCTTGAAACTTTGCCACGTTGAAACTTTGTCTTATCCTCGCCTCTTATACAGCACCGAAAACTCAAACCCGGGATTCGCCGGAAACAGCTCCGCCACTTTCCTCAGCCGCTCGGCGAGCGCCGAAGGCGCCAGTAGCGGATAGTCGCGCTCCCGCAGATCGTAGTAATCCACATCCAGATACAAAGAGAGCAGATAGATCGAGATGGTGTCTGCGAAGGTCGCTTCGAAATATTCGTTTTTGTAACGCTCCGCATCCGGGCCACCCGCAGTCGCCAGCTTGCGGGATTCCCAGGCATCAAGCGAAGTCTCGCCGCGTGTTCCGGCCTGGACCTGTTTCCAGGCGAGTTCGCTGAACTCCTGCGAAACCCCGGCGGCCTCAACCAGGGCGTGGCCGACGTTGATATAGAACTCAAACGCCACAGAAAACTTGTCGTCCATCAAGCGAGTGGAGATGAACACGCACTGCGAATCGCCCAGATTAAAGTTGCGATGGCAAACTGCGTTATCGCTTAGAGCAACATCATAACGATCCGCAATCACAACATCCTCGCCCTGGCTTACCGTCAGGGGAACGAAGTAGTAGGCCTTGCGCTCCAACGCTGCCGCAGCCTTGGCGGGGACGGCCGCAATCATCCGCTCCAGGTCGACTGCTCCGATGGAGTTCTCGCCGGACGTGGCGTAGCAGACGCCGTTCGCCGCCTGAGAGACAGGCGTAGTCCGAACCACATCCGCGGGGCTCCGCGTAATTGCTGATGCAGCTTGAGACATCCTTTATCTTTTATACACCAGCGACACGTAAAGGCGGGCGCGCCCTCGGATAACCTCTGGCCACGTCCTCAGGCTGAACAGCTCCGGATTTCGGGTGAAGCCCCTCGTAGATACCGCCAAGCTGCACCACAACCGAGCTATTAGACTTCTTGACCGCCGCCCCTTCCCGACCTAAACTTTCAATCCGAGGAATGTCGCCATGAATCGAACGCAAGAGATTCTGTTCGCCGCGCTGCTCGCGGTTTTCAGCTTCGTCCCCCTTCTACATGCCCAGTCGTCTCCGCGCCTCCTCGCCTATTACGGCTATTGGGACCAATGGAATATCCCGCCGTATACCGCAGCAAACATCCCGTACCAGCAACTCACCCACATCGTGCACGCAAACATCGGTCCGTCGAATAAAGCCGATGGTTCTCTCGCCGTTCCCCAGGCCTTCTACGATCCCGACCTCATCTCGCGCGCCCATGCCGCTGGGGTGAAAGTCGAAGTCTGCATCGCAGGCTCGGCCTATCTTTTCGTGGTCATCGATGCCGATCCCACGCTGCGCGAGACTTTCGCGCAGAACATTGCCAACTTCGCCATCGCTCATGGCTACGACGGTGTCGATTTCGACTACGAAGTTCCTTACAGCGAAGAACAGGCCGATAACTTCACGCAACTTGTCGCCGATGTCCGCGCACTTCTGCCAGCGGGCCAATATCTGATCTCCGCCGCCGTCTCCTCTACGCCCGGCGGCTACGGCATCTACGATTTTCCCGGCCTTACCCCGCTTCTCGATTTCTACAACGTCATGACTTACGACTATCACGGCGCATGGACCAACCATTCCGGTCACAATTCGCCGCTTTATCTCAGCCCGCTCGACCCTGGACAGGAAGGCAGCCTCGACACCACGACAGGGAATTACCTTTCGCTCTACTCGGTTCCTGCCGCGCAGATCAATCTGGGCACAGCGTTTTACGGCTATGCGTTCGACGTCGAAGGCCTCTGGACCTTTTGCCAAAAGAGACAACTCTGCGGCAATAAGGGCGCTCCGACTGTCACCTACGCACAAGCGGAGCAACTGGTGAAACTCGGATGGACTGAAAACTGGGACGACCTGGCGGATGCCCCATATCTGCTCGATCCCTCCTTCCCGACGTTTGGTTTCATTACCTACGACAACCCGACCTCGACCACGAAGAAAGTGCAATATGCAATTGCGCAGAAGCATTTGGGCGGTGTCTTCATGTGGGAGCTTTCTCAGGACTACGACGGAACCGGCCAGCCATTGCTGAATGCCATGCATTTGGCGGTCCTCGATGCGGCAACCGCGAAATGAAGTGTAAATACCGCGACTATCGACCGGATTCCTCGATGCAACAGGTATAAATACGTAGTGAAGGTCCTAACTTTTTATCTCCGTTGAAACGGGTTACTTTCGGCCATCCCCCCACCTTATTACCATCGTGCCTCACCAATCCGAGCCATTCCACTTTCCTGCCTCCTGACGCAAACTGTTTCTAACGACAATGTCTGCGAAGGCGAAAAGCAACCGCAAGCAAGACCGCATCCGCGCCGTGCTTCCAGTACGCGTGCGCGGAACAGACGTATCAGGGAACGTCTTCGAATTGCTTGCACATACGCTTGATCTCACGCCCACAGGCGCGAGGCTGGGTGCGATCCGCCACACATTGAAACCG
The DNA here is from genome assembly GCA_036490235.1 of Candidatus Sulfotelmatobacter sp. Taxonomy (GTDB): domain Bacteria; phylum Acidobacteriota; class Terriglobia; order Terriglobales; family Acidobacteriaceae; genus Sulfotelmatobacter. The sequence goes on from DASXEG010000004.1 coordinate 8,637, forward strand.
CAGGACATCGTCACTGTACTTTTTCGCAAGCGCCGCATCGAGTTCACCGTGATGTGGACCAAGCAGTTGACCGCGAATGAGCACCAGATAGGGCTGAGAATGCATGCGCAGGAAAGCGATCCATGGGGCCTAAGTGCAGGTCACACCGGTCCGCGTTTGGTCATAGCGGCTTCGGCCATCTCAGCGGCGGTTTAGGAAACGAGCGAAAAGGAAGAAAGGCAATTATGAAGAAATTCATCAGCAGGTTTTGGACCGACGAACAGGGTCAGGACGTGGCCGAGTATTCCATCATGCTCGCCGTGATCCTCGTCATTGTCGTCGGCACCGTTCGACTCATCGGCTCCAACGCCACCAACGTATTTTCGAACGTTGCCAGCTCGATCCAGTAAAGAATCGCTTGCATTGATTTCCTCTCGAACTGGAAGACAGAAAACGCGGCTGAAACCGAGTCCGCCGCTACGCCGTCTTCTGCCCCTGCCGCTGCTTTCTCATCCTTAAGAAAATCTCCCGATGCCGCGTAGCCTTCTCCAAATCGCCATTTGGATGCGTGTACAGCGCGGCCAGCCAGCGATGTGCGGCCATCAGCCCCGGCAACATGCTGAGGGCAGTTTCAAACGCCAGCGCTGAGCGGTCGCGATGCCCCAGCCTTGCCATCGCCACGCCCAAATAAAAATGTCCGAGCGGCAAGAAGTGCTGCAAGCCGACTGCGAGTAATGCCTGCTCTGCCGCCTCTTCATTGCGACGCTGCCTCAGCCGCACCACCGCCAGCCCCAAATGCGCTTCGGGGCTGTCGCCGTCGATTTCCAGCGCGTGCTGGAATGCACGGTCGGCGTCGTCGGTGCGCTTCTGCCGCAAATACGTCTCGCCAATGCGCAAATGAAGATCCGGCAATCGCGGATCGGCGCTCTCCGCCTTCAGCAAGCAACTAAGCGCCGCATCCATGTCGCCTTCTTCAAACTGAATGATGCCCATCAGCAAATCCGCCCAGGGCCGCGGCCTTGTCTCTGCAGATTCTTCAGCAGTCGCTGATGGCCCAACTGCCGCTTTGAGTTCCCGCTCCACGCCTGTCTGAGCGTCAGCCAAACCTGCCGCGACCACTGCGTCCGAGGCAATCCCGTGCTCCGCCGCAGGCTGCGCCTCTGCTTTCGTCTGACCTTCTTGCGCTTTCGGCGCCGGACGGGGCTTCGGCTTCAGTACCATTAGCTTCTGTAGCCAATCCTTGGCATCAGCACGGCGTCCCATCGCCAGGAAACACTGCGCCAGGTGCTGCATGAACCGCGCTTCATCTGGATTCTTCTCCACCAACTCCTGTAGCAGAGGCAGCGCATCCGAGTACCGCCGCGCATCCATATACGCGCGCGCCAGATTGTAATTCTGCTCACGCACCGCCGTGGCAACGGCTTTTTCCTGATCCTCACTGAGCGGCTGGATGTACCCTAGCGCCACAAACTGTTGCAGCACCGCCTGCGCCGCAGCCGGATCCATTCGCAAATCCGCCGGATGCATGCCGCACGCGCCTTCTTCTTTTTCCCAGCTCGGAATGCGCTCGATCTTCGGCGGGTTTTCAAACGCCTGCACCAGCACGCGCCCATCCATGTCCTCGCCAACCGGCAGCCCGAACAACGTCAGGATCGTCGGCGTCACGTCGAGCAAAGTCGCGCCGTAGATGCGGTCATCCTGCTTGATGTGCTCGCCCCTCATGCATACGACGCCGAACTGACGATGCTGCACCGCCGGTCCCGCCGGCTCCATTGGAATACCGCGCGGGCGCAAATGATCAGAGTGGAAACCGTGATCGGAAACCAGAATTACCGTCGTCTCCGGTCCGGCGAGATCGAGCAGCGTTTGCAGCATCATGTCATGAAAGCGGTACGCACCGTTCACCACATGCTGGTAAATCTCAAATTTGTCTTCCGGAATTCCTTCCATGCGCGGCGGATGGTAATGCATGAATCCGTGGCAAAAGTGATCGATTCCGTTGTAATACACCGCCAGAAAATCCCACGGCTCGTTCTGCAAAATCCACGTAGCCGCGTTGTGGATCGAGCAGTTCTCCGACAAAATTTTCGCGAACGATTGCAGGCCCTTGTCCTTTTCCTGATCGATTTTCGCAGCCAGCGGAATCCATGGCAGAATCGCCGCCTCGGTCACCTCCGCCGGATGCATGCGCAACTTCGCAAACAAATCGCGCTTGTCTTCTGGATACACCGCTCCCGGCGGCAGCGGCCACGCCTTGTCGAGGGGCCCCACCGCGTAAGGAAAAAGGTCGGAGACCGAAATGCCATTGATCGGCTCTGCCGGATGCCCTGCAAACCATCCGAGCACATGGGTCTTATATCCTCGTTGCGTCAGTATGTTCCAGATCGCCTTCACCTTGCGCGAAGTGCTGGTAACGGGACGCACGCCGCCGGTCTGCGGATCGGGCTCCATGAACCCGAGAATCCCATGTTTATCCGGACGCTTGCCGGTCGCAATCGAATTCCAAAGCATGGGGGAAAGAATCGGCCGCAGCGTAGCTAGATTTCCGATCACGCCGTGATTGATGAAATCATCGAGCGTAGGCATCAGCCCCTGATCGATTAGAGGATTGGCAATTTTCCAATCGGCCGCATCCCAGCCGATCAGCAGAACTTTCTTGGCAAGTGCACTCATGGAAGGTCCATTGCGGAGAAAAATCCCTGGGGAGCACAAGTTTACTACAGGTTAGCCGCAGAATTCGAAGGCAACTCTGTGTGTCCGGCGGCGCAAGTTCGAGTTTCGCCCCCTGGCTTGTTACCCCTTGTCTCAACGACTAGCTTATGTCACAATTGATATGCACATATGGAAAGCACACAGCGTGCACACATCGTTATTCCTTCAGACCTCTTGCGCGAAATCGATGCGTTGGTAGGGCCTCGTGGCCGCACCGCCTTCCTGCTGGAAACCGCGAGAGAGGAACTCCGTCGACGAAAGCTACTTAACTTTCTGGGTAGTAAAGAGACTACGTGGAGAAAAGCCCATTCCGAAGAAGACTCGGCGGCATGGGTGCGCAGATCGCGTTTGGAGAGCGAAGGTCGGATCGAGGGAAAACAGCCGCAAGCGCCTCATCATCGCAAGCGAAAATAGAATATGCGCCTTCTGCTCGATACTAGTGTCCTGATCGATGTGCTCCGCGCCCGGAATAACCGTCGCATGTGGTTGGCCGACCTTGTTCGCGCCGGGCACAGCCTGGAGACCTCCGCGCTCAACGTTGCCGAAGTTTACGCCGGGATGCGTCCGGAAGACGAGAACGCAACCAAGGAGTTCCTCGGGGCGCTACGAACTCATCCCATCACAGTCAGAGCGGGGGAAAAAGCGGGACGATTGAGGAATCACTGGTCACGAAAAGGTCGCACGCTCACCCTGGCAGATACAATCGTTGCCGCAACCGCGATTGAGCAGGGCTGCGAGCTGGTTACCGACAATTGGAAGGATTTTCCCATGCCCGAGCTCAAGATTCGCGAATTGCCGAAGGATTTTACTTGAAGCGGCGTTCCCAGGGCTTCCCATACTTTGTTATCGTGAACCGATGCCGCGCCTTTCTTGCTCGTAAAAGGCGCCTGTAGAAGGCCACTATTCTTGCCGCATCCGGAAATTGTTTCTTGAGTTAGAACAGCGCCGTCGGCCGGCGCTTCCAACCTTTGCCTTTTTCCGAAGAAACTTTCTCGACATCATTCACGTAAGCCGCGGCTTGTGTCACGAGATGGTGCAGATCATTGCCCACGCTGATAAAGGTAAAACCTTTGTCGAGAAACTCTCCCACACGCGACGTTCCGAATAGGAATAGGCCGAGAATCAGGTTGTTCTTGCGCGCCTGTTCCACCAGTTTTTTTGTCGCAGCGTCGAGTTCGGGCGAGGTATACATGTCGGGAAATTTGTACTTTTCGTAAAGACCCATCGACATGCACAGATCGTTTTGGCCAAGGAAAAGAATATCCACGCCAGGAACCGCCGCGATCTCCGCCATGTTCTCGATGCACGACGCGGTTTCCACCTGCAGAGCGACGATGCCTTCTTTGTTAAAGTTACCCGCATAGCCGAGCAGCCCGGCTTTATTCATGCACCGCTGGGGAAAATATACCGAGCGCGTTCCGACCGTCGGGTACTTGGCGCAACTCACCGCCCGGCGCGCTTCTTCGGCCGTATTGATGTAGGGAATAAGAACGCCATCCGCGCCGAGATCGAGAGCCTGCTGGATGCCGGGGCGATCATCGTATCCGCCAACGCGCACGATCGACTTCGCACCGCCGCTCGCAATTCCGCAAAGTGTATACGAAAGTTTTTCATGATCCATGGGACCGTGCTGGGTATCGACCAGCAACCAATCGTATCCGCTATGTGCGAGTTGTTCCGCCACCGTAGGACTGTGCGAGTTGAGAAACAGTCCCAGCTTCGGCGTGCCTTGACGCAACTGTTTTTTGAATTCAGAGCCGCTTAGAGCGGTGTCGGGCATGAAAAATTCTCCTTACGCAGTTGAATTTTGTAGTGTATCGCAAGGCAGCGGCCAAGACTGCGAAGCGAAGAGGAATTCTTTTTTGGTGTGACCCGGAGACACGAATGCCGTTTTACCGACGAAGAGAATTAAATTTGTAAGGTTCCGGTCATTACCGTGAAAAGAACCAGCGGGAGGCGAAAGAACCGACCCCAGCACTCTAACGCGGCGCAAGATCTCTAGTCCTTCTAAGATTCCAGGACTACGGCCTCACCGCGTTCACCATCATCAGTGCGAAGAGCAAAGGAAGGTAAATCACCGTAGCCTGCAAGACCTGCCGCGCCATCATCTTCGACCGGCCGCTGTTGACTGGCATCTTCAGGAACGCAAGGCGCGCTCCGAAGTAAAACAAACTGACACTCAAGAGAAGAGCACCGACCAAATAAACCTTTCCCGCCATACCGAACAAGCTGGGAAGAACGCTCAGGGGAATGAGGATCAGCGAATACGCCACAATCCGTCGCGCCGTCGACCGTCCATCCTCCTCCACCACCGGCAACATGCGAATCCCTCCCGCGGCGTAATCTTCGCGATACAGCCATGCAATCGAGAAGAAATGCGGGAACTGCCACACGAAAAGAATGCCAAACAAGATCAAAGTTTCCCACTCAAGATGCCCACGCGCCGCGGTCCATCCGAGTACTCCTGGCATTGCTCCCGGAAATGCGCCGACGAAGGTGCAGATCGGAGAAATACGTTTGAGCGGAGTGTAAGCGGCCAGGTAAACAATGGAAGTGAGAAGAGTCAAAATGCCGGTCAGCGGATTTGTGAAGATCGCCAGATAAATCGATCCACCTACCGCCGCAATCAGCCCCGCGGCCGTCGCGTGCATTAGGCTCATGCGTCCCCCAGGCAGCGGACGCTGCGCTGTGCGGCGCATTTGCCCATCAACCTTGTGTTCCATTACTTCATTCAGCGCCGCGGTGCCGCTCGAAACCAGGCCGATCCCGAACAGCGCGTGAAACAGTCCCCACGATAAAGACGACACGCCTGACTTTTGCGCGCCAAAATAATAGCCGCACCACGCTGTCATTACGATGAGGGTGGTGACGCGGGCTTTCATCAGTTCCGCATAGTCGCGCAGCAGCGAAGTGGCCTGCCGGCGAAGGACAGCAGTGATCGGTTGGGTCATCGCGCTCATTCAAATGGTATGGTTGTCGTACTGCGTTGGTCCACTGTTAAGACGGTTCAGCGATCTTCTAATCTTTCAAAATCGATAGGAGAGGCAGGCCACAGAAAACACCAGTCCCGGATTGCATAGGTACTACTCTGAGTCATGAAAGTCAAGTTGAAAACTCTCAAGGCCCGCTAAGAGTGTAATCTACCGCACCTTGAGTTTCCACTTTCAAAGGTTGCTTCCGCTCGTCTTTTCAGCGGAAACCGAATTTGACACCCCAAACGTCTCCGGCGGATCGAAAAAGCACTGATGCCATAGGGCTGCATCCGATAATTTCCCAGCCTTCCACTGTTGAAGCGTGGGAAATGCGGCCGCGATCATTCCGCCATCTACAGAATCAAAAATCACGACAATTCCAGCAAGTTGCTCTGCCTTTTGGGCAAGTTCAGCGTAATTTTTCTGAATCACAGACTTCGCGAATTCAAGCCGCAGAAGCGAATCAGTCTTGGCGTTGTCCTGGGAATCCTCTACAGAAACGATCTTCACATTCTTGCCCTTCAAGGGCGCCCAGTCGCCCGGGAATTGCGCTATTTCCTCACGGCTCACATGGAACAGTTCCGCTGCGGTTGGCAGTGCCGATTTGCTCGTTGTCGCATCGGAATTCGGAACGCTCGGCGGCATCTCGAGGTTGTTGCGCCAAATCCACCCGCGCGAAAGCCCGGAAACGCGCACGTGCACCCAGTCCCGGTTGTAATCCAGCATCTCGAATTCATCGTGTGTGCTGGCCAGAAACAAGGTTTTGGCAGTCAGGCTTGGCGACGAAACCACCGGCGTCCCGGTCTTCTTCACGGCCACCAAGTTCTTCGGACGGCCCTGATTCTTGATGATCTCCTGCAGACTCTCCAGTTCGGTTTGCAGAGGACCGCCCGTGTCCTTGTCTTCGATTTTCTTCGAACTCGACTTCGAAGCAGCTTTTTCTTTTTCCGCTAAGCCCTGTTCCAGCGAAGAAGAAGATCCATAATTTGCATCGTTGTCGGGGATTCTGGGCACCGGCGCGGAAATTCCCGGCTCATTTGCGGCGGTCGCTGTGGGGGTTGGCGGCTGCGCTTGTTCGGGGGGCGTTTTCGCGGGTTGAGCGGCTACCGTCGCGGGAGGGTTCTCGACGGCGGGAGAGCTGGCTGGAGCCGCAGATGCCAGTTGATCGCTCAACTGATCAAGCAGATCACCTTCCAACCGCCCATTCGATGGCAACACCCGATATCCCGACTTGGAAGTGACGGGGTCATTGTACCAAGCGGTAACTTGCACGCTGACACGCACAATACTTCCGCCGGATGGTGTCGAGCTCACCTGAAATTTCGCCTGATAATATCCACGCCGATAATTTTCCAGGGAGCGATCCGCAGGTGCGGCGAAGCCATCCAGGGTTGGTAAGCGGCCAGCTGCCGCCGTTTGTATCTCCTTCAAAGCTTTTTCTATGACCGCTCTTGATTGCGGAAATGCGCGCGCATGCTCGCCTCCGGCCTGAGCTGAGCCGATGGCCGTGGATAAAAAAACTGCGGCGCTGAGCACGATCACGCAAAATTGAGGAGACTGTCGGGCTCGCGTCCTCATGGCTTTTGCTCCAGCTCGTCCCGCATCATCCATCCGTGCTGTCCGTCGTGAGTTTCCACGCCGTACCAGTAGGGCGTATTGATGACGATCAGCACTTCCGTTCCCGTGCCGAGCAGCTGCAGAGTGTTGGCGGTATGGAACGGCGCCGACTTCAGTGGTGCGCCCGGCGATTTCACGAGGCGCTCCACCTGCCGTCGCAATTCCTTGACCTGCTGCTCCAACGTGAGCGGCTGTTTTTCACCGGACGCATCCGGATTACTCGCGACCTCAGCAGAATAAGGCACTTCGACGTGCGCAGAACTGCTGGAACTCGAGTCTGTGTCTGCGGGGGCGTTTTGCACCGCAGGCTGCGCCGAGCTAGAGGAAGAATCTGCAGGCGATTTTCGATTCTGCTTTTGCGCGAGCTTTTCCTGCCGCTCAAGTCGAGCCTCGGCATCCTGCTTTTTCATAACCTCGATGGAATCGAGATGCTCGCGAATGTCCTTGTACTCGGCGGTTTCTACCGATCCGTTCGACTGGTGCATCGCATGGCGGAACTCCTCTTGAAACAGCGCATCGATGCGCAAAACTGTATTTTTCTGACCTTGCGGTTGCAGGACATAGCGTACTTCCAGCGTCCCAACATCATTCGTATCTTTGAAGTTAACTGGATCGATGGCCTCGGTACGAACCTTGTAAAGAACATTCCCCGCTTCCGACCAGGGTGGAAACACGTGAGGAGTGTGCGCTAGTTGAGCCCCGCTTACGTACTGATCCTTGTTGTATTCCTTGGTACCCCGAATTATCCCGTCGCCAGCTACATCCTCCACGACAGTCTCAACCTCTGCGATAGGCATTGGGATATTGACGATGAGTCCCTCGCCATAGGAAACCTTGTCGTTAGTGCGCGCAGCGGTAGGGAACGACACGGTAAGGACGATTAAGAAAAGAACCATGCACCGGGCCATGCCTCGCTGGCGCGAAGGCTCATGTAAAGCGCGTTTAGGCCACATCCGGCGATCGGCGTTGAACTTGCTTCTCACTGAAGTTGTGCTGCGCAAAATCCGCCCTCGAGTTCAACAATCGCTACTGAAGTCCAAACTGTCTGGTTGCGCTCAAAAGAGTCTCGTATGCTGAAGCGGGACCTGTCAACTGCGTACTGGGATGAAACTTGAGTTACAAGTGAGGGCGAGAGTTGTCACCAAGTTGTCAAAACTTTGCGAAAATTTTCGCCACCCCTTGCCAACTACGTGAGCCGGTAGTAGTATTCATTCCCGGCAACGGTTGTGGGACCGAGGTCCTATGAAACGGCTCACCCATCAGTCAACAAGAAGAGGTTCCTTGTTGGCGACTTTTTCCTGTTTGGATTTTCTGCTACCGTCGCCTCTTGTGGGACGCAGTTCAACCACAACAAAAACTGACTTAAAGCCGAGGAGTCCGGCCATGTACGTTTCGAGGCATTTGCACCACAGCAACCTCGTTCAGTTTTCGTCGTCTCTCATCGCGTTTTCGCTATTAGCGATTTTCTTCGTGGCCAGCAGTCAGCCCGCGAACGCCCTCCCCGCCTTCGCACGCAAGTATGGCCTACGCTGTTCCGCCTGTCATGAGTCGTGGCCGATGCTGAATTATTTTGGACAGAAGTTCAAAGACAACGGCTACCAGATCATGAATGACCGCGATGCCCCAATCTGGCAGAATCCCGGCTATTGGCCGGTCACCTTCCGCATGACGCCAATCTGGCATCGTGTCAGCGTGGGCAGAGTTCTCGAGGATACTTATTCGGGAGGTTCGACGAGCCCGACGGGAGCGACGGTTGCACGTCTAACGAACCAAGGCTTCGATTTGAGCGGGCTCGACTTCCATACCGGCGGCACGCTCGAGAAAAACTTCTCGTTCTACCTGTTGCCGTCCTCCGATCCCACTGGCGCTTTCCACTTTGAGTCGGTAATGGCACGTTTGGACAATGTGTTTCATACACCCTGGCTCAACATCAAGCTCGGCAAGTTCGAACTCGATAACCTCCTTTCCGAAAAGCGCATTCTTACGCTCACCGGGAATGGCGGTATTTACCAGCTCTATCACTTCATTCCGCAGGGCGATGGCAACATTTTCGGCCAGATGGGTGATAACCAGTTGGGTCTCGAAGTCATGGGCCACTCCTGGAACGACCGCACGCGCTACTCTGCGTCCCTTCTCAGTTCCAACGATGGCACCACGCAATTGCCCTATGGGAACGCCTACACCGGATTCTTTACCTTCTACACGGCGTTCGATGCTGGGAAGATGGGCGTTGACCGCGTGGGCGGCTACGCCATGATCGGCCAGGCTCCGACGACTTGGGCGACTCAAACCGGTCCGAGCGGTTCAATGATCCTTCCCGGCTCGGGTATTGGGAACAAGAACTTCAGCCGCGAAGGTTTCTACGGTTTGTTCTATTTCGGTGAGCACGCCGACGTGACGGTTATGACCCAGCACGGCGAGGATAACGCATGGTTCGGTCAGGGTTACGGCGATTTCATCGACGGGGTCGCGCCGAACAACAACACAACCGGAACCACGTTGCCGGCTGGATCGCAGAATCCCACATGGAACGGCGTATTAATTGAGCCCCATTACGTCTACAGTCCGCAGCTCATCTTCGTCGGTCGCTACGAAACCATTCGGATGTCTCAACAAGCCAACGGCGCCTTCGGCACCGAACCTTCTAATTTTGGCAACATCACTACCTACACCATCGGTTACCGTTACAACCCCTTCATGACCAATCGGGCAGGCTTCGCCTGGCATAACGAGTACAACTGGTTGCATCAGGATGGAACCGGCCCAAGTTTGGGATTGAACTCCGCCAACCTGAATACCAGCGAGCTGCTGCTGGGATTTGACTTTGATTTCTAAGCGATTCGACTTCGCAGGAGAGAGATAGACATGCGGATACATTCGGGGAAGTGGTCGCTAACGAACTGGGTGCTATCGTTGATCGTGGTTGCGGTTATGGCATTGCCACTGACGTCATGGGCGCAGCTCACGACAGAGGATATAGCGAGCCGTAACAACATGGAAGCTCATGTCGGCAATCTTACCGGTCACGTCAATTCGGACTCAAAATACAACTACCGGCGCTATTGCGTAAGCTGCCACGGCGATATGGGCGACGGCAATGGTGAAGTCGCGCAATGGCTCGATCCGCCGATGTGGCCCAAGCCCCGCGATTTTCAATTGGGTGTGTTTAAGTGCCGCTCCACTCTCACCGGCACTCTGCCAACCGATGAAGATCTTTTCGATACGATAGCCCGCGGTCTGGATCGTTCTGCCATGCCGCAATGGAGTACTTTTACCAAGCAAGAGCGCGTCGATCTGGTCGCCTATGTGAAGCACTTCTCGCCGCGTTTTGTAACCGAAAAGCCGGGCACCCCGATCACGATTCCGCCTGAGCCCGAAGTTACCCCGGAGCGGATCAAGAACGGACGCGACGTATTCGCTCGTGTGCAATGCTGGAAATGCCACGGCGTTCAAGGCATGGCGAATGGTCCTTCGGCCTCGACTTTGCAGGACGATCTCGGCCACCCCATCGCAGCTTTTAACTTTACCGATGGCACTCGTCCCAAGTGTGGCGACACAGATAAAGACATCTATCGCATCTTCATGACTGGTCTCGATGGCACACCGATGCCGTCCTATGCCGACAACATCAAGCCGGATGAGGCGTGGGATTTGGTTTTCTATCTGCGAACCTTCATGGCCCAGCCCAGCAAAGCAAAAGAAGTTGCGAAAGGGCTTCAGCTTCCGCCCGTCAGTGCGCAGTAAGGCTGATTAGCCAACAACGCGCGAGTCTGGTTTGGCATCGCAAGCTGAGCTACGGCTTTGCAGCTCAAGGAGAGAGAAATGATGGGAAAGAAATTAGCAGCACTGCTATCGGCGATAGTACTCGTGTGCTGCGGGGCAGTTATTCTGAATCAGAAAGTTAGCGCCGCGGAAGAGGGCAAAATCACCGGCACGGTAAAACTCGATGGGACCGCGCCCCACATGCGCGGGATCGATATGTCGAAGGATCCCTATTGCGTGAAGGCTAATGCAGGTACTCCCGCTCACCTGCAAACGTGGGAGGTAAGCTCCGGCGGCGGAGTAGAAAATGCGGTTATCTCGATCCAAGGCTGGACCGGCGCCGCGGATGTGGAGAAGAGCGTCCCTGTATTCGATCAGAAGAACTGCATGTACACCCCGCATGTTCTGGCACTCGATACAACGGAGACATTCAAAGTCATTACCAGCGACCAGACGGCGCACAACATTCATCCCCTTCCGAACCCGATGATCAATGTTGGATGGAATCAGTCGCAGCCACCGGGAGCGCCACCGATTGAGAGGAGCTGGAAGAATACAGAAGCCATTCCGGTGCAATGCAACATCCATCCGTGGATGCATGGATGGTTCGTCGTAGTAAAGGGTCCGTACGGTACTTCCGATGCGGACGGCAAATACACGATCGAAAATGTTCCTCCGGGGAGCTATACCCTGCAAGCGTGGCACGAGCCGGATCAAACCCAGACGGCGAAGGTGACCGTGACTGCAGGCGGCACGGCCACAGCCGACTTTACGCTTAAAGCAAAGTAGAGGCCGACCTGGATAATTGCGTATTTCAATGATTCGCCCAGCCGCCGCTGCGGCGAATCGGCAAAGTGGGCGCTCTTTACTAGCCGAAGGCGGAACTATATGGCGAAGCTATTGGCGGTAACTATCGTTATTATCGCGATTCTTTCGGCGATTCCCATCATTACCCATACGTGGCCGGGGAACATCTCGGTGGGGCTGCCTCAGGACATTTCCACGCACGGGGTCCTGATCGATGAGCAGTATGCCGACACCATGCTCGAGGCTGGAATCTGCTTTCTGATTTCGCAATTTGTCCTGGCGTACTTTATCTGGAAATTTTCCCAGCCCAAGCCGGGAGATAAACCCCGGCGCTTTCCGGGCGGGGCCGCCGGTTTGGTCATTGCCGCATTCCTTTTGGTCGGAACTGAATGCCTCGCTCTGGGCGTGTTTGGTGCTAAGGCCTGGGGAAACATTTACTTCACCCCGCCCGCCGCCGACTCCATGCCTGTTCAAGTGCAGGCCGGCCAGTTTGCGTTCTATTTCCGCTACCCCGGACCTGATCGCAAGTTCGGCCCGCTCCACGCGAACTTGATCAGCGAGGCCAACGCCAACTTTTTCGGCCTCGACACCACCAACGACCAGGATTCTAAGGACGATATTGTTACCGCGGAAATGGCGATTCCAGTGAACCGCGAAATCCATCTGCTGATGCACTCCAAAGATTTGGGGCATTCTTTCTTCGTTCCCGAACTGCGCATTCATCAGGATTTCGTCCCAGGGCTGGATTTGTCCGTCCATTTCACCGCAACGAAGATCGGCAAGTATGAAATCGTGTGCACGCAGTTGTGTGGCCTGGGCCACTACAACATGAAGGCGTACCTGGAAGTAATGTCCCAGGGAGATTACGACGCGTGGCTCAAGCAGCAGGCCGCCTTGCAGTAAATTGGTTGGAGAAGCGGCGCTTGAACGCCGCGGAAGTGCAGCAAAAACGGGGGATTTCGTCCCCTGAAGCCGCCGGAGAAACCGCAATGCACGATATGTCAGCACATGCCGTACATCATGGAGCGCCAACCAGCTTCATTCGCAAGCATATCTTCAGCCTCGACCACAAGGTGATCGGCAAGCAGTATTACGGGATGGCGTTGATCGCCGTGTTGGTAGGCATGGTCCTCTCCTGGATCATGCGACTGCATTTGGGTTGGGGGAACCTGGCGATTCCGGGTCTGCACCTGCTCTCGAAAGCCGGCGCTCCCGGCGACGTGATGACGCCCGAATACTATCTCCAGTTGATGACCATGCACGGCACGATCATGGTTTTCTTCGTGCTCACCACGGCGCCTTTCACCGCTTTCGGCAATTACTTCCTGCCCATCCAGACCGGCGCGGAAGACATGCCGTTTCCTCACTTCAATATGATGTCGTTTTGGGTGACCTTCAGCGGCTTCATCGTGCTGATGGCGTCGTTTTTTGTCTCCGACGGACCGACCCTGGGCGGTTGGACGCAGTATGCACCGCTTAGTGCAGTCGGATCAGTTTCCGGCCCCGGGCAAGGTTGGGGCGTGGTTCTCTGGGCCATTTCGATTGGCCTTTTCTGCGTCGGCCAGTTGTTTGGTTCGCTCAACTTTATTACCACCACGCTCGACATGCGATGCAAAGGCATGTCTCTGATGCGACTGCCGCTCTCTGCGTGGGCATGGTTCATCACATCGGTCATGGGGCTGGGGGCTTTCGCCGTCCTGATGCCCGCGGTCATTCTGCTGATTCTTGATCAAGTCGCCGGCACCAGCTTTTTCGTGGCCTCGAACCTGGTAATTAACGATCAACTGCTGCCGCACTCCGGCGGATCCACGCTTCTCTGGCAGCATCTGTTCTGGTTCTTTGGACACCCCGAGGTATATATCGCCCTTTTGCCAGGTATGGGAATTGTTTCCCACGTTCTCGTCACCAGCATGCGAAAGCCTATGCTCAGCCATCGCGTTCTCATTTATTCCATGGGCTCGCTGGCCGTGCTGAGCTATATGGTCTACGGGCATCACATGTTCGTCGCCGGAATGAATCCCATCTCGTCGCTGGCTTTCTCGTTCCCCACACTGATCATCACCATTCCCTCCACGATCATCGTGTTGATCTGGCTGGGCAGCCTTTACGGCTCAAAGCTGAGAATCACCTCTGCCTCCCTGTTCGCTTTGGGATTCATTTCCGTGTTCATTAGCGGCGGCATCAGCGGTTTTTTCCTGGCCCAACCTTCGATTGACATCATGCTCCACGCCACCTACTTCGTGGTGGGCCACTTCCATCTGGTGATGGCGGTCGCCGCCATGTTCGGCATTTTCTCGGGAACTTACTTCTGGTTCCCGAAAATGTTTGGGCGCATGATGAACGAGCCTCTGGGCAAGATCCACTTCTGGTGTACCTTTGTCGGCACTTACTGCATCTTCATGCCCTTCCATTACCTCGGAATCGCGGGCAATATCCGCCGTTACCAGGCGTTCACCGACGATTATCTGATGCCGCTGATTCCCGTGCACAGGTTCATCACGGTCGCGGCACTGTTCACAGGCGCGGCTCAGTTGATCTTTCTTTACAACCTGATCTACAGCCGGTTTAAAGGGCCGGTAGCGCCAAACGACAATCCGTGGGAAGGAACGTCACTCGAATGGAGCACGGCCACGCCGCCGCCGCACAACAACTGGGGCGACAAGATGCCGGTGGTCTACCACGATCCGTATCAATACAGCGTCGAAGGCGCCAAAGAGGATTACATCATGCAGACTTCGCCCGAGCCGGTTCACAGCGCGGACGAGGAGAAATAATCAGGGTTGAAGCGGCACAGCTTCAGCCGAGAGAAATGCCGCGTTAACGCATAGAAGATAGACTGGGCTTTAGCCTCCGAGGAGATTTCAAGCAGTATGGCGACTACAGTACATGAACCGCCAGGCGTCAATCGGGAACAGTGGAGCGATAGCGCTGGCGGCGGAGGATGGCGCAACCTTGTCCCTGCCGACGGCGACCTGCACAAGGTGAAAGATCACTCTCCGCCGCCAGTGAGCACCGGCATTTGGGTCGCGTTGGCCGGCATCACCATGACCTTCGCCGCGTTCACCAGCGCTCTGATCGTGCGCCAGGGCGCGTCCTACACCGACTGGCAGCATATCACTCTGCCTTCGGTGCTTTACCTCAATACTCTGATCATTATCGCCAGCAGCGTCACGCTGGAGATATCGCGTCGCCGTGTAGCGGCTTTTATGGGCGGCTTGAAACATCGCCCCGAGGTTCCGGCTCGCTGGCTCTACCTCACGCTTTCCCTAGGACTGCTGTTCATCGCGGGGCAGACTTTTGCCTGGCTGCAACTTCGTTCCCAGGGGATCACGCTTGCGACCAATATCAGTTACTCATTCTTTTATGTGCTGACCGTGGTTCACGCGCTGCATCTGCTGGGCGGCATTGGCGGCATGGCAAGGGTCATTGGAAAGTTCAATCATTTTGCACTTAAGCGCAGCACTCTGGACGCAACTTCGCGCTACTGGCATTTCATGGGCGTACTGTGGGTGTACCTGCTCTTTCTGCTTTGGATGAAGCTCTAAACCAGTCACTGGAGGAAGCAAAGTGAGCCAAGCCGACTTAACCATGCACGGAAACTCAGGCGTCATGGCCGAGCCTGCATTTTCGGTTCCTGCGAAAAAAATGGCGATGTGGCTGTTCATCATCGCAGACAGCGCCACCTTTGCCGGTTGTCTGGTTGCCTATGGATTCGACCGCAACGCCACTGCCGATTGGCCGCGGCCGTTCCACAGCATCACGAACGTAGCTATCATGACAGCCATTCTGCTCACCAGCAGCCTTACCATGCTATTTGCGGTGCGCTGGGCCGACAAAGGCGACAGGGGGAAGGCCTTCCGCTGGATGATGATTACAGCCGCGCTGGGCGCAGTGTTTGCGGTTCTCCATATCCACGAGTGGCTGGATCTGATCGGCGAGGGGATGACGCTCTACCACAATCCCTGGGGTACGCCTCTATTTGGCTCGTTTTTCTTCGGAGTTACCGGCTTACACTTGCTGCACGTAACGGGTGGAGTCATCGCTCTCGTGGCGGTAGGCACTCGTTATAAGGGCGGGCGTTACAAGGCGGACGATCTTGAGGTTACCGGCCTGTACTGGCACTTCGTCGATATGGTTTGGATGTTCGTGGTTCCACTCATGTATATCTTGAATCTGGCTCGTTGACACGAGACGAACGGGAGCAAAAATCGCTATGACTACCGATGCAAAAACTGGCAGCATGGGCAAGGACGTGGCGGTTTACATTTGCTTGCTGGTACTCGCGGCAATCCAGTTCGTAATCGGGTATCAGAACATATCGGATTCGCAGAAGCTACTGTGGATGCTGATCGTTGCCCTCATTGAAGCGGCCGTTGCGCTTCTGTTTTTCATGCACCTGACGGATAATAAAGGCTTGCGCTGGTTCGTCCTCGTGTTTGGGGTGTCTGTAATCCTTGGAATGCAATATGGTTGGACTGACAGCTTCCGTGTGCTCCATGGCGTGCCTTGGGCGCGTTGAGGACGGTCCGCACTTCGAGCGTGTTGATCGAGGAATGCCATGAAGCGATCACAATCCATTTTGATTCTCGGAGCCGCACTCGTAGGCTTGATCGTTCTGTTGGCCCCATTGCCGGTTTTGGCCCAAAGCTGCGCGCTCTGCTACACGCAGGCCGCGGGTTCTGGTGGACGAATGATTCAGGCGCTCAAGAGTGGGATTCTGATCCTCATCGCTCCACCGACGTTGATGAGCGTCGCTATGATTTTTGTCTGCTATCGCAAGCGCAATCAGACCCGCGGGGGCTCGGTAGAAGAATCGGATCGCAACTGGTAGTCCACTAAGCGGAACAGCCGTTTCGTAGTTCCCTCGACTTCAAAGCCAGCCCGCGAGCTACTGAGGTAAACTCATTTCCGCCGCGAATGCGGCTGCTTCCAAATCGATCCTCGAAAATCCGGCGCACCGCCGGAACAAACGAAGAGCCTCCAGTCAGAAACACCATTTCTACATCCTTCCGGTCCGCACCGGAGTTAGTCAGCAGAGAATCGACGCACTGCGCAATCTGCCCGAGTTCTTCGGCAATCCACTCTTCGAACGAATCCCGTCGCACTATAGTTTTCAGTTCGACATATCCATCGTCAAACCGAAACTCCGCAGACTTGTGATTCGACAAATCACACTTCACCTTCTGCACCGCGCGGTGCAGGTAGAATCCCAGATCCTGTTTTATGAAGTGAAGGAGCGCCGCAATCTTCTCCGGCTCGAGCGACTGCGCACGCACGCTGTTCAGCATGTCCAGCACTTCCTTCGATCTCAACAGCGAAAGATGATGCCAGCGCTCCAGCCGTATATACACCCAGGTTGGGACGGTGAGGATTTTTCCCAGCGAGCGCAATTGCGATCCCATTCCAAGCTCCGGCGAGACCACGTGCCGGATGATCTTTGCATCGAAAGCATCTCCGGCGATGCCCGCACCGGCGTTGCCGATAATGTCGGCATCGCCTGCGGATCGGCCCTTTCCACGAAAACTTGGCCCCACACGGATCAGCGAAAAATCGCTGGTGCCGCCTCCGAAATCTCCAATCAGGATGAGTTCATCGTGATCGAGCGTCGATTCGTAGTAGTAGGCGGCGGCGACCGGCTCCATCTCGAACCGCACAGATTCGAAACCTGCAGAGTGGAACGCGAGCTTCAGACGATTCTCCGCATAGCTGTCGTCTTCACTTTTGTCCGTTCCCGCAAAGTGCACCGGACGCCCGGCCACGGCTGACGTTATGCGCACTCCGAACTGCTTCTCGGCTTTTTCGCGCAGGTCTCTGAGAATCCGCGCAACCAGATCTTCGAGAGTTTCGCGTCGACCAAAAACGTCCGTGCTTTGCAGGCTTCGGCTGGTGAGAAATGACTTTAGTGACTGGATGAGCCTGCCTTTCGTGTCTGCAGCGAGATAATGTTCAATCCCCTCAGGCCCAGTCCACGACTTCAACGTCCTCGCGCCACGCTCTTTTACTTGCTCGAGATACAGGAGCGATCGATACGAGTCGGTGAAACTCTCCATGTAGGGAAACTTGGCGAGTTGTACATCGCCCGATTTGGTGGCGAGGGCGATGGAACTGTTCGTCGTGCCAAAATCGATACCGATCGCGTTCACTTCTTATAAACCACCCCGCCCTTCATCACGAACGACACATTCTGCACGGTCGCGATGTCCTGCAAAGGGTCGCCCGGTACCGCTACAACATCGGCAAAGTATCCCGGCTCCAAAGCCCCGATCTGTCCATCCCAGCCGAGCAACTTCGCTCCGTTCAGCAAATCGGCCTGCAGGACGGCCAGAGGCGACATGCCATATTTCACCATCAGAACGAATTCGCGCGCCTGAGTGCCATGCGGAAACGGGCCCACGTCGGACCCCACCGCCATCGGCACTCCTGCCGCTACCTGCTTGCGAAAATCCTGCGCCTTTACATCAAGCATTTCGTGCTCGCGCGCGGCTTGCGCCGGGGAAGCAGCATGATCGGCAAAATATTCGAAGATCGTAAAGGTTGGCACGGCGAAAATGTGCTTCTCTTTCATCAGGCGCATGGTTTCATCGCTCAGTTGATTCGCATGGTCGATCGAAGCCACGCCGGCCTGCGCCGCGAACAAAGTTCCCGGTTCGCCGGTCGCGTGAACCGCCACTGTCGTATTCACCCGGGCCGCTTCGGCGACTGCTGCGGCTAATTGTTCCTCGGTGTACTGGTAAATCGTAGAGAAATTTCCGTCCGTCACCTTATCCGGACCAGTCTCATAGATCTTGGTGAAATCTGCGCCTTCCTTGTACTGCTCGCGCATCACCGCGATCAGCTCGTCTTTATTGTTCGCATAATCGGCGTTCGGCAATACATGCTGCGCCGGATTGAAATGGATCGCATCCTCGTGCCCACCCAGAATATTGATCGCATTGCCACTCATTCGCATGCGTGGCCCCGGCGATAGCCCCTGATTGATCGCATTGCGCACTGCTGTGTCGGCCGAGCCTGCTCCTTCGGTTCCCATATCGCGTTCAGCTGTGAAACCTCCCTTCAAATCATCGCGCGCCGCGAATAGGGCCTGAATAGTTCGTTGCGGCACCGATTCTTCGACTGTCTGCAAATCCTCTGCGCCCGGATGCAAAAACAAGTGCACATGTGCATCGATCAGGCCAGGCATCAAGGTCTGATCGCCGAGGTCGATCACCTCTGAGCCTGCCGGATGCTTCACCGCGGATCCAACCTCGACAATTTTGTCTCCTTGCACCAGAATCTCGCCAGGCTTAAGTATCTTTCCATTCTTGATGTCCAGCATTCGCGCTGCATGAAGGACGATTGGATGTGATGGGGCAGGCTCCGATGGAGCCTGCGCGGCACACGTCAGTGAAAACAAAATCGCAAATGCGAGAAGCACTGAATAGAAGCGGTGAAATTTTTTCATGGTAGTCAGTCCCGCAAGGGAATCATCATCGTTTACTTCGCCTTGGCGAAATCCTCTACAGCAAAGAGCTGCCCATCGCGCTCCACCACCCCAATTCCAACCGAATCCATATCCGAATCCAGAATATTCGCGCGATGCTTGGGAGAATTCATAAACTGTTCTTCGATTGCCTCTACTCGAGCCCCCTCACAGACATTTTCGGAAAGCCAGCTAAACTTTGCGCCCGCCTGCGTTGCACGCGCTGCCAAACCCGGCTCGCCTGGAAATCCGTGCTCGGCAGATCCATGCTGGGCCATTACGCCTGCATGTTTTCGTGCAGCCGATGCCAATTCGTTATTCCAATGCAAGCCCGGCAACCCCTGGTCTTTCCGTGCGTGATTGACGGACTCCAACAGACTCAACTCCGCCTCGGTCGAATTGCTCCGCGATTGTGCCGCAACCCCCATCGCACAACCGACCGCTAGCATCGTGATTGCTCGAGCTAAAATGCGCATTCTCTGATTTCCTACTGAGTTGACCATTTTGTGTTCACTTCGCCGCCGGTTTCTGCTCCTGCGCCGGCTTCTCGAACTTCGAATCGTCCACCGGCACATTCTCTTTCACTTCACTCACCTGAATCGTGAATCTTCCGCCAGGCCTCGCCAAAGTCCAACGGTAAGGAATTTTTACGCCGCCAGCTTCGCGATAATCCGCATAATCAATCTGAGTGGGCAGTTCTCCTAGAGGAGTCTCCGCGAACCGCACCAACCGCAAGAGCAATCCGGACTTCTCGTCAAAATATAGTTGCAGCGGCGTTCTACTCTCGCGTTGTCCAACAACATGAACGGCCTCGTTGTCTCCAATTTTCTCGGTTCCGACTATCTCAGTCTTGGTGAACATGTCTTTCAAATGCACCGCGAAATGCAAATCCGCGTCCATCGATGCCCCGTCAATATCGGAGCCATGCATCTCCCTTGCGGGCCGTTTTGGGGCGCCCAGCCACCCCTCATGGCCATCGAACGCGGTAATACTGTCTCCATCCGGCGTGTGCGTGATCGAAATCCGCTTGTCTGGAGCCTTGGCGTAAATATCGATTGGCACGTTGCGGTCGCCAAAGCTAATCGTTCCCTTCATTGCGCGGCTGTCGATCTCTTCTACCGCCGATACTC
This sequence comes from Candidatus Sulfotelmatobacter sp., assembly GCA_036490235.1. GTDB lineage: Bacteria > Acidobacteriota > Terriglobia > Terriglobales > Acidobacteriaceae > Sulfotelmatobacter. The sequence goes on from DASXEG010000004.1 coordinate 29,075, forward strand.
CCCCAATAGCCTTTAAATACTTTTCAAACAACTGATCCGCCGGAGGTCCGGAGTTCTCTTTCTCTTCTGTGTTCTCTTCCGCTTCCGCCAGTTGCGGCTTCATCTCCGCCGTCATCACCAACGGCGTCCCTACCGGATCAGCGGCGCCGCGGTGGCACGTGTAGCAGGTGACTTCGCGATGCCCGTGGAAGTTGTCTTTGTTAATGGCAAACATCATCTCCATCATTGCCCGCGCCCGCTGCTTCGGCTTCTTGTCGTCCTTCTCGAACGCATCGTGCACATGGCAAAACTCGCACTCTTTGCCGAGAGACGCGGTAATGAACTGCATCGCGGGAATTAGACTATCTGCCGGAATGTCTTTTAAAACCTTGACATTCTTAAATGCTTCTCCGGCCGTTTTCGATGCAATCGGAGTCGCAGGCCTGGCGTTTTGTGCTTTTGCGCCATTCATCACGATCGCTGAAGAAATAAGGACCGCCATTACGACGGTCGCCTCAGCCACGCCTCTTCCCATCATTGATCCTCTTTAAAATTTGGAGTCACGAAAGTTTAGCAAATCGCAACTCGTCTTCTCATCTCGAGGCTCGAGCTGAACCCCAATCTCATTCCGACACGCGAGAGAAGCGAACAAGGAGGGATCCCTACCGCACGCAGCTCCAAGCCCTACTTCCTCACAAAAAACTTCTCTTTTTCCATCCCTGCCGGCACCGCGACATCAAAGAATCCCACCATCATTTCCTCCGAAGTCTGATCTCCCCAACTTACCCACCTCGTCGGATCGGGATTATGCGGATTCTTATTGGAATTGTCATACCAGGCCACAGCCCGCAATCTTGTTCCCGCCCTTAAGAATCGCGGTTCCGCCAGCTTATAACTCAACTGCCAGTGAAAGTGATAATTCACACGCAGTAAGGTTTCCACGCTGCCATCATCGTGCACAATGTCGTACTCGAATCTCTTGCCGCGCAGGTGCATGTGAGGAAACAGACTCAGCAGCGTGCAGTCGTTTGGCAAAGTTCCTTCGACCTCCACGCGGAAATTGTCCGCACCTGGTGGAATCATCAGCACATGCTGATTCAACTGCAGAGTGATCACGCGCTGCTTTGGAAGGGCCTCAGCGAATCTCAACCCGACGCTTGTTTCATCGTGCGCCGCTGCGCCGTTTGTTGTGTAGTGCATCTGAAAAACCAAGTCCGACCCGGCAGGGATGAACTTGGCCATCCCTTCGGCGAACCGATCGGGCCCACTTCCCGGTGCATAAACCATAAGCAAATCGCTAGTCGTTTCGTGTGCTTGCCGTCGTTCTTCCGGGTCGGCTAAATCGGAAGCCGTAAACGGTTTCCCGAGTGGCGCATGGCGAAGCCAGCTCGACTCCGGAGGCCGAATGTAAACCACCGCATGATGCACATGCTCTGGCGACGATGGCCGGACTTCCACCATCTGCACCCACTTGTCATTCGTAAACTGCGTGGGAACGATTTCGTACGTGTACTCGACCTCGCCTTGCGCTGGAATCGCCACCGGCTGAGACATTTTGATTACGACCTCAGGCGATGGAATATTCCAGCCGTCAGTCCATTCGCGCGGCGCGGGAGCCTGCCGCGCGTCTCCAGCGGGAGCACCGGCCTTATCCCATTGGGAAATCGTGGCGATCTCCTGTGATGTCAGGGACGGATCATTTGCGAACTTTCCATAGCGCGGATCTGCGAACCATGGAGGCATCGCGCGCAACTCCACTGCCGCCGCAAGTTTTCCCGACCACTTCCGCGCCTGCTGATATGTCACCAGCTCGAAAGGGGCAGGCTCGCCGTGGCGATGACAACTCTGGCAGTGATTCTGAAGAATCGGAAGAACATCTTTATAAAAGGTAGGAGGAGTTTGTGCGGAAGCCTTGAGATGAAAGCCCAGTGAAAAAACCAGGAGGCCAGCGATCGCCAAAATGGAAGCGATCAAATTTTGCTTGTGTCTATTCTGTTTTACCCTGTGAAGTTCTGTGCCCCTTGTGTTGATACGTTCCGATGCATTACTCCAAACCATATTGTTAAAAATGCTACAGTAATCCGTCCATGTCCGCACCCAATGCCAACTTTGTCCGTGCTTGCAAAATGCAGCCGGTTGAGCACACGCCAGTCTGGTTCATGCGCCAGGCCGGACGGTACATGCCTGAATACCGTGCAATTCGTAAGAGCCACTCGCTGCTCGAAATCTGCAAGAAGCCGGAACTGGCCGCACAGGTAACCATCGAGGCCGCAGAAATTCTACAAGTTGACGCGGCCATCATCTTCGCCGATCTTCTGCTGCCGCTGGAAGTGATGGGTTTGCCATTCCATTTTGCACCGGGCGAAGGACCAGTGATCGAGAAGCCGATCCGCACACGAGAAGATGTGGAGCAACTTCGCACCGACCGCGCTGCGGAACTTGGGTATGTTTCACAAGCAATTGGCCTGGTGGCCACGCATTTCGCGGAAAGACTTCCAGTGATCGGCTTTTGCGGCGCGCCCTTCACACTGGCTAGCTACATGATCGAAGGCTGCGGTTCGCGCCACTATGTTCATACAAAGAGGATGATGTACAACTCGCCCGCTGATTGGGGCCAGTTGATGAGCAAGTTAGTCGATGTCACCGTCGAATTTGCCGCGCATCAAGTCCGCGCTGGCGCCGATGTAATCCAAATCTTCGATAGCTGGGTGGGCTGCCTGACTGTGGAAGATTATCGCCGCTACGTGCTGCCGCATGTTAAGTCGATGGTGCAACATCTGCAGAAAACCGGCGCGCCCATTATTTACTTCGGCACGGATAGTGCCACGCTGCTCCCTGCAATGAACGAAACCGAAGCCGACGTGATCGGGCTCGACTGGCGTATCCCGCTTGATCAGGGATGGGAGGCTTTGGATCATCGTTGTGCGGTGCAAGGAAACCTTGATCCAGTTCTTCTGTTCGCGAATTGGGCGGAGTTGAAGTCTCGCGCGGAAAACATACTGCGTCAAGCCGGCGGACGGCCCGGCCACATCTTCAATTTAGGCCATGGAATTCTGCCCGAAACTCCCGTCGAAAACGTTAAGAACCTGGCGCGATTTGTGCAAGAGTATGGGGTTCAGTGAGTGTGCATGTTCGTCACACGGCTGAGGCCGCACCCTTGCAGATCGACGCGCTAACTACATGACCCGTATCGCAATCATCGGCGGAGGCATCTCCGGTCTTTCCGCTGCCTTCTACCTGGAAGAGCCACGCCATCAAGGTGCTGTCGAATACACTCTGTACGAATCCTCGCCGTGCCTCGGCGGCGTCATCCGTACCGAGCATATCGACGGTTGCCAGGTCGAAGCCGGCCCCGATTCTTTTCTCAGCGAAAAGCCCTGGGCTACCGATCTCTGCCGGGCGCTCGGTTTGGGCGATCAACTCATCGGGTCGAACGATGCCGACCGCAAGACTTATATTCTGGTCCGCGGGCGCCTCATTCCGATACCAGACGGCCTGATGTTTCTGATCCCGACAAAAATTATTCCAACCGTGTTGTCGCCGCTCTTTTCGTGGTCCACCAAATTCCGCATGGCGCGCGAATTTTTCCAGCGTTCTCACGCCGCCGACGCAGACGAAAGCATAGCTTCGCTGGTGGAGCGCCACTATGGAGCAGAACTGGTGGATCGCCTCGCCGATCCGCTGCTCTCCGGCATCTACGGCGGCGAGGCCGCCAACCTGAGCGTGCGCGCAGTTCTTCCCCGCTTCGCCGAAATGGAGCGCAGCTATGGCAGCCTGGGCCGCGCCATGCTGAAGGCCAGAAAGAGAATGCCCCCCTCGGAAAACAAACCACCCCTGTTTACATCGCTGAAGAACGGAATGCAGCAACTTGTTGATCGGCTCATTTCTCGAATCGATCCGAGGTCTGTACTGACCAACACCCCCGTCCATTCCATCCAGCGCGAAGCGAATGGCTGGACCGTTTCTGCCGGGTTGCATCCGGAGCACTTCGATGCCGTCCTCGTCGCTGTTCCCGCGCGGATCGCGGCGCAGCTTTTGGTCGGCGTGAGTGAAAAATTATCGAGTGAACTCGCCGGCATTGGGTACAGCTCCTCAATAACGGTGGGGCTGGGCTATGCGCAGGATGTCCGCGGCGCGCTTCCACCTGGCTTCGGATTTCTTGTCCCGCGCTGCGAAGGCAAGGGTTTGCTGGCGGCTACTTTTGTCCACAATAAATTCCCGCAACGCGCATCCAAAAACCGAGCCCTGCTGCGTTGTTTCTTCACCGGACACAACGCCGATGACATTTGGCAACTCTCTGACGACGCGATAGTCAAGCTGGTTCGCGCGAACCTTCAGGAAATCGTCGGACCACTTCGCGCGGAACCGCTGTTCGCACGAGTCTACAGGTGGAAGTCGGCAATGGCGCAATATGGAGTCGGACATCTCGAACGTATGGAAAGAATAGAGAATCTGCGCAAGCAACTGCCTGGCTTGGCGCTGGCTGGAAACGCTTACCGGGGCATCGGCGTTCCCGACTGCATCCGCTCTGGCCAAGAGGCAGCAAAGGAACTAATGAACCGACTGTGTGGCGCGGACACTCCTGTCCGCGAGCCCAGCGAATGAATCTGCATTTCAATTTGAATGTCGAACATCGCGACCCGCACGGGTCGCGTTGCGAAAACCCAGCGTTCAAGGCTGCTGTTTAATTATGCTGGAACATCCTTCCGCTCCAGCGTTCGCCTCATTCTTCCCGCCACCAGCTTAATCTCGTCATAGCTGATCTCCGGCGGCAGACTATCCTTCAAGACTTTTAAGCTCTGTATTCCCAACTTCGAGCAAGCGGCCCCAATCACCGACTGCCGATCCCTGCTTACCCACTCTTCCTGAAATTCCGCCTGCCCGTTCTCCAATAGCAGCGCGACAGTCGCCACAATCGTCGACAACTGCCGCCCGCGAGCCTGCGCGATTTCGACAAGACTCTTGCCCTCATGCAATAGACGCAAAGTCTCCTCGGCAGGCTTCGACTCGCGTTGGGCCCAACCCGCCCGTTCCCCGGACCGGAATCGCTCGAGCGCGGCCAAGATCTCACGCCCATACGTCTCCGCCTTTTTCTCGCCGATTCCGGGAACTCCCAGGAGTTCCGTGATCGATTTCGGCTGACGGCGGCAGATTTCGTCCAACGTGGAGTCGTGCAAAACGACAAACGCGGCCAGCTTCATTTCCTTGGCTACCGATCGCCGCCACTCGCGCAGATACTCTTTCAACTCTTCATCGACAGGCGCGGCCGACATCGTGACCGCGACAGTTTTTTTCTCGATAACCTGGCTCTTATCCGAGGCTGGGGCCGTGAGCCAGTCCGCCATACTCCCGCAAACATCGCAGGCGCCACACGTCTCCCACTTCGGAGTCTCCCCAAAATGGCGGCAAATCTGACGATGCCGACAGGTTCGCGATTCGACAAACTCACGTATGGTCCGATATCGCTGCCAGGCACGGTCCCTTTCGGCCGCGTCTAGAATGCGATTGGCAAAAAATCCGAGCAGGCCTGCGTCCCGCTTCTGCCACAACAGAACGCAATCCGCGCTCAAGCCGTCGCGTCCTGCGCGGCCGGCCTCCTGGTAGTACTGCTCAATCGATTTCGGCAGCGACAAGTGAATGACGGCCCGAACAGCGGCTTTGTTAATGCCCAACCCGAACGCAATCGTCCCTACCAGCACCCGCACTTCGTCGGAAGTCCAGCGCTCCTGGTTTTTCCGGCGCTCTTCCGTGCTCATCTTGCCGTGATACGGGACGGCCGGGATGTCCTGCGATGTCAGGTAATCTGCAGTGGCCTCAACCCGGTTAATGGTCGGCGCATAGACGATCACATTGCAGCCGGCATAACTGCGCAAAGCCTTCACCAGCAATTCCATCTGGTCGTGACCTTCGCTCTCGCGCACAAAATAGCGCAGGTTCGGCCGGTGAAAGCTTGCAATATATTTATCCGGATTGCGCAGGTGCAACTGCGCAAGGATGTCGTGACGAACATGCCGTGTGGCACTGGCGGTAAAAGCTGCAATCGGACGCTCGGGAAACTTCTCGCGTAGACGGCTCAACTGCCGGTACTCGGGACGAAACTCATGTCCCCACTCCGAAATGCAATGCGCCTCATCGATGGCAAAAAACGAAACCGGCATGCGCTGTAACCAGCCCACGGTGTCGCCGCGCGCCACGCGTTCTGGCGATACGTACAAAAGACGATAAGCTCCCTCGCACGCTCGCAACATCACCGAATTCTGTTCGGTGTCGGTCAACGTGCTATTCAGCACAGCTGCCGAAATTCCCATCTGCGCCAATTGTGCCGCCTGATCCTGCATCAACGCGATTAGCGGCGAGATCACCACGGCAGTTTTTCCCGACACGACTGCGGGCAATTGATAACACAAAGATTTCCCGCCGCCGGTGGGCATCACCACGCACGTGTCATGGCCGGCCAGCAAGCTGCGCACAATGCGCTCCTGCAGGGGACGAAAGTCGCTGTATCCCCAGTAGCGCTTCAGTGGCGCAAGCAGATCGGTTTCTGCAGCCATGAAGATGAGTATAGAGTCAGCGAACAATTGGAGAAAGCCGAATCCGCAGCGGCAAGGAAGAATCCAGAAAGAAATTCTCAATCCGGGAAGGTGGCAAGTGCGAGATCGAGGCGAAGGAAAGTAAAGAAGGTTGAGACTCTGCCCCGATTTTCTCCTCGCGAACGGGCACTAGGGTATACGGGCAGCCCTCGAACTACTTCACCAACGCCTCGTGCTTCCTCAACAACTCCAAAGTCTCCGGCAGGGGTAACGCTGTTACGGTATGGCCATTCCCGGTCACATCGTGCGCCCGCAACATCGAGTTGTCGATCGCCTCTTCTGTTGCCTCGATCACGGCTTCAAATAAGGGAGACATTCCCTCGTTGCTCACGAAATCTTTTGGCCGGTACAGCGGCAGTGTGGGATCAACTCGGACGTCAGGCGAACTTGAAAATGCAATCACGTAATCACCGCTGCCGTTGCTCTCGCTTGATCCCGTTCGCGCCAGCCCCATCATCGCCCTTGCCGCCAGGCGGTACAGGTTGCGATGATCGAGAGGCGCATCAGTAGCGACAACCATCATGCAGGAACCGTCGACCGCGGGCTGAGACTCGCTCCGCGCCGAAGAAAGTTTCGGATAGGTTTTTCCGAGTTCCTTCCCAATTGGCACGCCAGCAATGATCAGGTTTCCGCCAAAATTAGTTTGCACCAGAACTCCCACCGTATGTCCACCCAACGACTGCGGTAACTGCCGCGACGCAGTCCCAATCCCGCCCTTCCAGCCGAACGCAACTGTGCCGGTACCCGCGCCGACCACCCCTTCTTCGACCGGACCGCCGGCCGCGTGATTGATCGCCGCAAAAACATCGTCAGCAGTGATGGGCCGCGAGCGAATATCGCTCAAATAACCGTCGTTCGTTTCGCCAACCACCGGATTCACGGAAATCACATTCTCATTTCCTTTGAGATTGAACATATACGACACGACTGCATCGGCCACGCGCGGCACGGAGTCGGTGGCTGTGAGCAGAATTGGTGTCTCAATTTCTCCCATCTCGTTAACTTGTGTTGACCCAGCCAACTTTCCATACGCATTTCCTAGAAACACCGCCGCGGGTACGCGCTCTTTATAAAGATTCCCGTCGTGCGGCAAGATCGCAGTCACGCCGGTGCGGATCTTGTCTCCGCGAATGATGGTTGTCTGCCCGACCTTCACGCCAGAAACGTCTGTGATCGCATCAAGCGGCCCCGGTGGCAATACTCCAATTTCAATTCCGAGATCACGAGCGCGTGGGCGTGCCTCGTTCTGAGCCAGTCCGAACGACGCCGTAAATACAACAACAACGAAGAAGGTTTTAACTCTCATAGAAGTGTCCTGGGTGTGATGCTCGGGCATTTAAGGGTTTTGACCCGCGCGTTCCCGCGAAGTACTTTACCTCGGGATACGCGTTCATAAACGCCACCCAGGTAATTCCAATCACCACGAAACACAACACGCTCCCTTCGGGCCCGACGATGCCTCCAGTCAGCCATCGTGGCCCGTGAAACGACGATTTGAGCAGATGCCCCGGGAAAATCGTTCCGCTATCCGGCACGGAATAAAGAAATGTCTCTCCCCAATCCCAGGCCATGTGAAATCCGACGGCGAACCACAAATTACCTGTTCTCCGCAGGGTAAGGCAGAAGAAAAACCCGATCGCAGCCGCAGCCAGCAAGCCCGGCCACTGTTCTCCAGCATTTTGTAGATGAATTAAACCGAACATGCACGAAAGAAGAATTGCAGTTGGCCAGAATCCGATCGCGCGTGTCAGAGTGAACTGCGTGTAGCCACGCAGAAGAAATTCCTCGAAGAATCCGACGAGTAAAAAGAATACCGCCCAGAAGGTCGCAAACCGCCAGATGCGCGCGCCATGCAGGACCAGATGCCCGAAATCGAAGATGCGCAAACCGTACATCAGAGACAGCAAGAGCGTGACGCTTGCAAATCCCCACGCCACGCCTACCCAGAACAACCTTCCAAAGGCGAAGCGCCCCGGCAATCCATAGGTGCCCCACGAGCGACGCTCTACTCCCATCAGCGCGATCGCCGGAAGCACCGCGGCAACAAGCATCGCCGCTTCGGCCAACATCATCGACCAGAGGCCCGAAGCGCCTAAGTCAAACGATCCCGCCCAGCGCTGCGCCACAAACTGCAAGGGATAAAACATTGCCACGTAAAAGGCGAAGCCCCATCCCGGTCTGAGGCCATCCGGTCCCAGAAAAACCGTTCGCACATAAGAGGCCTGCACCGCGAAATCGGGCGCAGGACTGCCCGGTTTCGCGTTTTGGTTTTCGAAAGCTGGAGCCTCGCGGCCTTTTATCTCGGGACTGCTTCGGATCTGGTCCCCATTTTGCAATGCGTTTCCCTTTAAGCGCCCGATCATGGTAAAACACTCGGCTCAGCCTATGGCCAAGTTTTTCACGCGCGAACGCTTCGGACGTTCACAATTCCTGGCTGGAGGCTTGCTGTTTGTATTCCTTGCTCAAGCGGTTTTGCTGGATTATGCCGGGCTGCACGAAGCAGAAGCTCACGGCCTGAATGGTCTGAGTCCGTCGGAACTGGTCAATCTCACCGCGGGCTGGCGTCAACTTCATGGCGGTGGGATTGCCGGCGCTCCCTATCCTGACGCTCCCGAGACGCTCCCGGGTGAAATCTCGATCGACCTCGCCAACTACGACACCCAGCACTCGCCCCTGTTGCCGCTTGTCACCACGGCACCGTTGCTGCTGATCCCGCAACACGTTATAGAGTCATCCACCAGCACTTGGTGGCGCTGGCTCTTACGGTTTCCGTTCTTGGCGGTAGGCGTTCTTCTTGGGGCGTCCCTCTGGTACGTGGCCCGCCGCCTCTGCGGGAACCATGGCGGATTTCTTGCTCTCACGCTTTATTGCTTTTCGCCAACCATGCTTCAAGCAACCGCCATATGGCATACGGATTCCGGCATGCTCTCCGCATGGGGCTTTTTCGGCACAATTTTCACTGCGATTGCCGTCGCTCACACGCTGTACGCACCGCGCGAAGTCATACTCTGGAATTGGCGACGAATCATTCTGTTGGGTATTTCTTTCGCCATTGCAGTGGGATCGCAATTCTCAATGGTCATCGTTGTCCCCGTCGCCTTGATCTACATGCTCTACGTTGCGCCAATTCGGCGCGCAGCGGCCACAGGTATCTGGCTTTCCGCATGTGTGGTCGCGATAGTCCTGCTAATGGCTACATACTTTTTTCATCTCTTCACTTTCCTCACTGCTCTCCGCCACGCCGAATTCTGGGCAGTGGCATGGCAAAACTTCGCGGTGTTCGCTGTCTATCGGCATATCGCGTCTCAAATTCTGCGGTCCTGCCCGGCCCTTGTTTTTCTACTGCCGGCCGCGGTTGCAACTTACGCAGTCTGGCGGCGCACGCGTTATTTTGGCAACACCGCTTCCCTGTTAGTTGGCATTCTTCTAGTGATGCTAAGCCTTGCGCATCCGCGCACTGCGGCAGACGGTTTTCTGCTGGCTTCAATCCCTTTTCTTTTCATTTTTGTGAGCGGAGTACTCGCCGACCTGATGGAGACTCGGTACCGGCAACTGGTTGCCGCATGTGTTTGGGCACTTGTCGGAGCGTACATCATCCGGAGCATTTCAGCGTTAGCGCGAATCCCCTTCGCATGAGTTGCCGGCGCATCTATGCGTGGCTAATGGCGGTCCTGATAGTGGAGAGCTTCCCAAAACCCAATCCAAATATCGAGCAGGCCAAGACCGCTGCACAGTCCACGGAAAAAGCCTGTCGTAATGAAGCTGCGTACGAGGGGGTACTGCAGGAGGAGATAATTATCCGTCCACTCAGGCGTCCAGGGAAGGATTACAAGCAAAACTCCGGCTACGGCGCTGATCAGAACGAAAAGAAAGACCGAGGTCCGGTGCAGCCACATTTGCGCATGGTTGTGCTGAGCAGGATTCTGCGACGGCGAATCGAGAACTGCGGCGCTGACCTCGTTTTGTACCAGGGGCTCATCAGGCACAGGAGATCCATTCTCTAAAGGCAATTTTGGATCGGTACTCAATCGGATCTCCCGGGCTGGGAGGATGGAATCGCGCAGAATGGCGAACCCTCGACAAACGAGAAACGGTCAGGGGCAAAACCCATCTGTCTATTTTACGACCTCAGGGGCTTGATGCGCTCGGCTACGTCGCGGTAATCGATGTTGCGGCCGTAGACTTCGAGGAAGTGCTTGAGGGCGGCCTGCTTATTCCCCGCGGTCTCGTATGCCGAGGCAAGCTCATAGTGGAGCGCGGTCGAGGTTTCCCCGTCGATCCCTGGAGACTCAAGGGCTTTTTGATACCAGCGGATTGCGGCTTCCGGTACGCCTTTGTCGAGGAAGCATTGCGCCAGCCAGGTATAGGTTTGCATCATCTGTGGGAATGGATGGCCGCGATCAACCGCCTGGCAGGTTTTCTGCAACTCGCCAATCGCTTCGTCGAGCAATCCCATTTCGCGGAAGGCGATGCCGAGATTGTAATGCGTCTCCGGATCGTCATCGTTGCTTGCGGCAGTTCCAGCTTCGAGATCTTGCCTCAGTTCGCCGAACATCTCGGCGAGATCGACACCAGCGTCCTGCGTGAACGGAGAAGACTTCGCGGCAACTGGAGCGCTGGGAATGAGCGGTGGCGGAGCCGGTATCTGCGCCGGTGCCGGCGGCACAATCGACGATGCCGCTTGTACAGGCGCGGGCGCTGTGCTGTGCGCGGAGACTGCCGGGCTCCCCGAGGAGGCCGCAGCGGCTGCGGCCGCGGGGTGCGATTCCGGTTCTGGTTTTGCGGCGGGTTCTGGTTTCGCCACGGCCTGCGTTGGGGCCGGAGCCGCGTGCGATGACGTAACCACCACCGCAGGTTCGGGGACCGGAGCATCTCTGAGGAAGTCAGGGCCGAGCGAGGCTTCGAGGTCGGCTACGAACTCGCCCATGACTTCGTTTTCTTTCACGCCGAAGGTCGTTGGAGCGGCCTCGCCGACGGGTTCAAGTTCTGCAGGAGCAATGGCCTCGGCGGGGTCAATTTCCGAGGTTTCCAGTGCCGGGTCCCGCCGAACACCAGTGGACAGGAAATCCTTGCCAAGAGAAGAGTCGAGGTCGGCTACGAATTCTTTGAGAACGCCAGGTGCTTTGGCGGGTGCTGATTCTCGAGTCGGCTGGGCACTGGCGGCAATCTTTGGTTCGGTCTGGGGCTCCCTTTGTGGCTTCGGCTCGGCTTGCGGCTCGGCGTTCCAAGCGGCGACGGGGGCTTCAAACTGCGGTACGGCCGAAGTTTCGACCTGCGCCTCGGGAACTTCCGTCTCGGTACTGTCTTCGATCGCAACCGGGATTTCCTCGCTGGAGGCCTCTGGAGCAGGCTCTTCGATGGCAAATTCTGAGACATCCTCGACAGGAGCAATTTCTTCTACCGGCGCTGGCTGGCCTGCCGATTTGATTTCCGCGCGCAGAGCGTTCAGCGTAGCTTCATCGTCGGTCAGGGATTCGAACTTCTCAAAAGCGGCGGAAGCCTGCTCGGGCATTCCGTGCTCGAGATAGAAGCGAATTTCTTCGGCGCTCTCGGCCGCTTTTTCCGCACTGAGTTTCTTTGCTGCCGGCTGCGTGCGATCGATCGATGCTACCGGCTGTCCAGGAAGCTCATGTGCGCCAACCGGGATTTCCGGAGCTTCGGTAGAATCCGTCTCCACGGCGAGGCTGTCGTCCCACTCGGAAGAAAGATCGATCTCTTCGGGAGCGGATTCGGCTTCAGCAACCGGCTCGGAGGCTTGAACGCTGAATTCCTGATCGGCAACCGGAGCCTCAGCAACAACTGAAAATTCGGGCTCGTCTTCGGCGGAATCGACCTGCGCAGAATCGGCATCCGCTGGGTCGTGGGTCGCAGCCGGCCATGCGGCTGGCGTTGTAACCGGCAGCTCTTCTGAACTCGTATCGATTGCAGCGGCGGAGCCGATTTCGGCGGTTTCGGACGTGGACGAGCGCTGCTCGTAACGCGCTGCCAGATCGCCATACCGCGTGGCTTCTTCCGGATACCCGGCTTCCGAATAGATGCTCTGCAGCGTGCGGCAGCAGACTCCGGCTTCGGCAAAGCGGCCCGCTCGCGTATGCAATGCGGCGAGGCGCTGATTGAGACGAAGATCGTTTGGCGCCTGCGGCAATGCGGCAAGCAGTGGGCCCAGCGCCTTGCCCGGCATGTTGTACGAGATGAAGAGCTCGGCGTCGGTAAGGGCCGAGCGGACGGCCAAGGCAGCGGCATCGGAGTAATGCTGGTGAATTGCAGGCGCTGTCGCCTCCAATTCGTCGACTATAACCGCGGCTTCCTCTGCAGAAATAAGTTTTTCGCCGCCCGATGCTCCACCGAGCCGGCTCACCACCTGCTGGTAATTCTTCATGTGCAGGGGATTGCCTGGCTCCATGGTGGCGAGCTTTTGATAGAGATCGCGGGCGCGGACAAGATCGCCAGCCTGCACCGATGCATGTGCCAACAGCTCGATGACCTCGGTCAGATGCGTAGATTCCCCGGCTTTCTGGAACAGAGCCAGAAGCTTTTCCAGCGAAGCCGGATTCTCACGCACATGCCCGATGATCGTATGCAGATTTTTGAGAACTTTTTCGGAGTCTTCGGCAAGCAGGCGATCGGCGTGCTGGTCGTATACCAGCAAAGCGTTCTCATATTGGCCCGCCTGCATCAGGGCGTCGGCAAAGGACGAAATTGAGGCCAGGTCGTTGTGAACGGTCAGGAGCTTGCTAGCCAGCGTTCCAGCGTCGGAGAGCCGTCCGCCCTTCAAATAAGCCTTGAGAAGATCGCGCAGGCCATCAGGATTGGAATCGATGTCCGAAACCTTTTGCAGGCACTCGATGGCGGCATCAGCATCGCCAGCTTCAAGCAAATTGCGGCCCTGCATCAGCAGCGCATAGCTGTTGCCGGGATCGAGCGTCAACATGCGCTGCAAAACTTCTTCCGCCGCATTGAGCGAACCCTTGGAGCGCAGCGTTTCTGCAGCCGCCGAAAAAATTTGCCATGCGTCATTTTTCTTGCCGAGGCGGATGTAGACCTCCGCCAGCCGCACCCGCATGTTGGTATTTTCCGGATCCATTTCCAGAATCTTCTGGAAGATGCGGACGGCGTTGTCGAGCTCATTGGCCTTGAGGAATTCTTCTGCGACTTGCAAATACTGCGCGCGCGCATCGTTGAAAAGGCCCTGCTGCGTGTAGAGCTCGGCTAGCTTCAGCACGCTCTCCAGCGATGGCTTGAGCTTGCTGATTTTCTTGTACATGGCGATGGCCTTGACCGTGAAACCTTGCGTGGCATAGGCATCGCCTACAGTCTTGAAACATCCGGTGGCTTTGTCGGCTTCGCCAAGGCGTGAGTAGAGGTCGCCGATGGTGTTGGTGACAGTTAGGTCTTTCGGGTCATTCTTGATGACCTTCTCATATTCGCTGATGGCGTTCTGAATCTTGCCCTGCTGGACATACTTCTCCGCAGCGTTGAGAGTCTTCTGTTTATTGAACCCGAAACCGAACGCCATATGAGTTTGCCGAACTCCAGACCCTGGTGTGACTGAAAACGCCTAACTAAGAAGCCGACTAAAAGCTCTAGCTGAAAGCTTCGACATTCCGGTCCGCAGACTGGAAATTATCCATGGCCAATCTCCTCATACAGAGATGGCCGGATGGACAAGGGCAATTGTACGGCTGGAGGGAGCGAATCGCATGGTTACCAAGGGTTACCGAAAGGGAGTGTACGAACGGTGTTACTAAGGGAATCACGAGCCGGACGCGAATCTGATTTCGCCATCCGAGCGAAGCTAAGAATTTGATTCCCGTCGCTCTATTTCGGATTAGTCGAAAACGCCAGCAACACATTGCCCGCCAAAGCATTCGTATAGCCGGTATTCACATACACCATCCCGCTAACTACAGCCGGCCCTGCGCCGTTCAGCGAACCGCCGTGAGCTTTGACGCCGTTCGTCGTGCGGAAGTCCTGCGCGGTGTCGAAATCCCATACGACGGTCCCATCGCGAGTGTCATAGGCCCGCAAATGGCCATCCAGCGATCCGGCTAACAGGACGCCTGAGATCAATGTAGGAGGCGCCATTTGTGCCGGGCTACACCCAAACTGGCCCAGACAGGCAGGCTTTGGCGGGGGAGCGTACCATACCTGCTTGCCGTTGCGAAGATCGAGGGCAAACACGCCGCCGCCTACCAGAGGATTATCGAAATCGTAGTCGGATAGGGTGAAGTAGCCGTAACGATGATCGGCGGCCCCGCCCCACTCAATGCCACCCAGCGGCCCGCCTTTACCGATGCGTGTTTTCCAGAGCACCCGGCCGTGACTGTCCGGGTCGAGGGCGTAGACGATTCCCGATTTTTGCGCCAAAAGCAGGATATCGCGACCGCTCTTCAGGCTCACCAGCATGGGAGGGGCGCCGAAGTCATAGTCGTCGCCGTGCTGCTGGGGGCAATTATCTTTCTTCTCCGCAACGCAGCCAGCATTCCAGAGGTCGTCAGGCGTAAACTGCCGGGACCACAATTTCTTACCTGAACGCAAATCGAAAGCAATCACCGCATCGGACGACGCGGTCGACGGGCCGGAGTAATTGTTTCCCGTGGCGACATAGATGACACGCCGTTTCAAGTCGGCCGTGGGAACCGACCAAACCGCTGCACCCGATGGTCCCCAGTACTGCACACCTTGCGCACTCTTGCGCGTGGGCTTGGGTTCCTCGGTAAGGGTGTAGGCCTTCCAAACCTGCTTGCCGTTCGCGATGTCGAGCGCTGTAATGTTGCCGCGGAAAGTGCAGCATGGATAATTGGGGTCGGCGGCAGCTCCTTCTTCGCCGGAAGAGATAGGAACGAACAGACGCTCGCCCACTAACAGTGGAGAGCCAGTAATTCGGGCAGCGGGATGAGGGTCGGGATGAGTTTTCCAGAGAACGGAGCCATCGGAAGCCTTGAGCGCATAGACGAACCCATTGGTGTCGCCAAAGAATGCGGCGGTACCCTGATTCCCAATCGAAATTGCGGTTTTTACCGTCGCCGACGCCTTGAATCGCCACCAGAGGCAACCGGTGGCTGAATCGAGCGCGTACACATTCCCGTCCTCGCTTCCGACATAAAGCCGTCCCTGGTAGGAAGTTGGTTGACCGAAGGTAGCTGCGGCTCCGGGAAAGCCGAAGGCCCACTTCAGTTTGAGATTCTTGAAGTTGTCCCGGTTCAATCCTGCCGCTTTGGCCGGCTGAAACCGGCTGTTCTTCGGATCCCCTCCCCACCCATCCCAACTCGGGGAATTCGCAGGGGGATCGAGATCACGGGCGCAGAAGCCAATCATCTCCTCCGCGGTTGTCGTTTCGGGCGTGCCCAAGTAGTCGGCAATCGCCTTCTTTTGAGCCTTGGAGAGGAACTTGCCCTCCCACTTCATTCGTCCCGAGTCGAGCGCGGCGAGAATAGCTGGCCGTGTCATTTGCCGCAGAGCTTCGGGCGCCGGAGCCCGCGCGTCATTATTGGCTTCAGCTTCGTGACAGTTGGCGCACTTCCTGGTGAATAGCGCCGCGCCATCTGGCGGCGGAGCGGCTGGTTTTTGCGAACATCCCGAAAGGAAAAGTGAGACGGCCAGTAGCAGCAAGCACGGGAACGACTGGCGCGCTAATCGACAGCTCCTTGCAACAGCTAATCCTTTGGCTCGCAACAATTCTCGCGATGTGTGGCGCATTAGTTTTCACAACTACCCATGTAACCCGAGTCTGCGAACTTCCTCTCGCATCTCTTTGGATGATGGAGTATGCCACAGCGTAGGTTCTTGATCAGTATAGAAGCGTAAAGATTCCTCAAGGATCTCCGTGTCTAAGCGGCCGATTCTACCGGGTTGACCGTTTGAAATCGGGAGCAAGGGGATGCGTGAAATCGGCAACGCTTGCATGTAAACATGCTCGCGTGTACGGACATCGAAACCTGCGGAATGAGCGGTCCGAAGCAACAATCCTTGCCCGAAGATCCGCAACGTTAATGCCGTATGAAAACTTCGCGGCACTTCGTTTTTCCTACGGTAAGGACTGTATCGAAATGGGATAGCAGCATCCTTAAAATTCTGCAACATTGGGGAATATGTCAGAAAGACGGCGATCTACGCCGTGCAAAGGAGGAAGTTTGATTCGACGATTAGGAAAAACCGCATTGGCGGCAGTAATGGTGGCGGCGCTTTCGTGGTTCGTTGCAATACCCGTTGCCCATGCCGATGATCGCGCCAAGTGCCAACACGCTGTGGAGCGCGCCGAGGTCCGGCTCGATAAAGCTGTTCACGATCACGGAGAGCGCAGCCACGAGGCAGAAGACCGCCGCCGTGACCTGAACGCTGAGAGGCAACGTTGCTGGGATCAGTACCATCAATGGTGGAATGGAAAAGACCATCGCTGGGAAACCGAACACAACTGGGATAGCCACTAAATAATCCGTCGTTCAAAGATATGTTTTCGAGTTTTCTCCGGGGAGGAGGCCCCACTCGATTCGCTGAGTGCGAATTTTTCGGGTGGGGCATTTTTGTTTCCCAAACGGTGGTTGTTCTGCCGAGATTGGTCCGGCGCTCACGGCTAAACTTCGGTTCGGATAAGGAACGATTGTGGCCAACCAGAACTCCGGACTGATACCGGAACAACATTAAAGCTCGGAATCACTTGCTGTACTCGCCAACGCTCTCGTGGGAAAGATCATCTTTTCGTCCGCGGGAAGTGAGTGGTCCCACTCCCCGCACTGCGGAAACGCATGGGAGGTGTGGAGATGTGGCAAAGGCGCTCATGGCAATATCTGTTGCCCTTGCTTCTGCTCTCGCTGGCGCACAGACATTGGAGTCTCTACAGGGAAACTCACGACCGAATCAATCGCTTGCGTTCAGTGGGGGCGCTCTAGCGTGTTCACAACCGGAGGTATTGCGGGTTCCACAAGGCGTTATCCAGCGGGCAAAGCTCAAGCTGCAGCTTCTGGATTTATTGCAAGAAAGCTTGCTCGACGATGCCAAAGGCATCGTGAATATCGCGCGGGAAAAAGAGATAAGGAGACTTGCAGATAAGCTGAAGGATACAGATTGAAGGTTCGGCCCGTGCCGCATTAGTTAAGACCCCGGAGTTCTGAGCGCTGGTAGAATGACTCCAGTTCTCACCTCAACATGCGGCTTGCCAGTCCATTACTGAAGCGTGCAGTCTACCCAGCATTGCACCACACCGGATGGTTTAATCACAGCATGCCGCCCGGCGGTTTTGCGGTTGTCAACTACCATGGCGTGATTCCGGGCGGGCATTCCTCGGATGACCCATTTCTCGACGGGCACCTCATCGCACCTGATATTCTTCGCGAACAACTGAGATTTCTAAAGGCTCACTACAGCGTCATCGAACCTGAGAAGTTTCGGGAATTCGTGGAGCTGGGCCGGCCACTTCCGCCTCGAGCAGTTCTCATTACTTGTGATGACGGGCTCGACAACCCGCTTACCGAGATGCTCACGGTCTTACAAGAAGAGAAAGTTCCCTGTTTATTTTTCGTAACCGCGGCTTCCTGTAGAGAAGATCCAGGCATGCTCTGGTTCGAAGAGCTCTACCAATTGATGCGAAGGCAAGGCTCCTCAAACCCGGCGCCTCAGTTCCTACCTGAGTCTGCCAGCGATAACAGCGCGAAAAGCTTTCAGGATTGGTGGTGGAGCGCTGTCCGAGCCGCCTCCAGGTTCGATGCAGAGACGAGAGCCATCTGGATGCAGGAGTTCCGCGTTCGCTACGGAGCGCTGCCTTCGGAATTCGAAAAGCGCTATCGACTTCTGAACCTGTTCGAACTCAAACGCCTTTCCGATGCTGGAATGAGCATTGGGGCGCATACTTGTACTCACCCCATCTTGGCGGCATCGAACGACCAGAATGCGTATCGCGAAATCCACGAGGGGAAGCTCCGACTCGAGCGCGTGACCGGAAAGCCTGTTTGGGCTTTAGCGTACCCTTTTGGCAATCCTTCCACCATGGGCGAACGGGAATTTCGGCTGGCGCGGCAGGCCGGCTACTCTTGCGCGTTTCTAAATGTAGAGCATTGGGAGGGACAACAGATGAATCCCTTTGCTCTGTGCCGCACGCACGTTACCTCCAAAATGAGCCTGCCGGAACTCGCTGCTCACCTGAGCGGCATGCACGCGCGTTTGCAGCGGGCCGTTGGACCGAAGATTTCCTTTTTCCGCAAACGTAGTGCCGATCTGAATTGCAAAAGCACAGCACTCGTCGAAAGTCTCTAATCTAAATCGATCGATCTAAAGCCTGAAGCGGATCGATTCCACGTCATCGGTCGTTTCATTGGTATGATTTTCAAACTTCGCGCTACCTTGCCCGCCTGTTGACGCATCTTAAATTTCGCGCTTATCATAATCGTTTGGCCTTTACTCCAAGTTTGGCTCCGTGGAGCCCCGGGAAGTTCGAAGTGACGCTATGGATAAGAAGAAGTTAGAAGGATTCAAGAAGAGGCTAGAGACGCGGCAGCAGGATCTTCGCCGCACCGTCTCACGCACGCAAGCCGACGGGCGTTCTGCTGACGAAGATACGGCGCAGGATGTTGCCGATCGCGCAGCCAGTTCCTATACAAAAGAATTTCTGTTCAGCCAGAGCAACAACGACCGGCAGTTGCTGCAGATGGTCGATGGGGCCTTGGCGCGAATTCGCGAAGGCAGTTTCGGCGAGTGCATTAGTTGCGGCAAAGAAATTAACGCCAAACGCCTGGAAGCGGTGCCTTGGACTCGGCATTGCATTGAATGTCAGGAAAAGCTCGAACAGGGACAACTGGAGGAAGCTCGAGGCTAACTCCCCTCCGCTTTGACGCTGCGTTTTTTCGGCTGATAAACTAACATTTGTCCTGCCAAAATATAGGCTCACCAAAATTCAGATGGGAAGGTAGTTGTGCGCGCAGAAACACGCCATCAGCTTAAACAGGACGCATTCAGCCGGGTAACCTACGGGGCCGCGGAAAAGACCGCGCTTTGGAGCAGTGAGCATCGCAATACTCTTATTGCCGCCGGCGTTGCGGTTGTGGTCGTCGTCTGCATCGGTGTGGGCGGCTGGTATTACATGAGCCAGCAGAACGAGAAGGCGAGCCTGGAAGTGACGCAGGCACTCAGAGTTCTGCAGGCCCAGATTCGTCCCGCAGGAACGCCCGCCCAACCCGACGTTCCCAGTTACACTTCGAATAAAGAGAGGGCGGAAGCGGCCAAGAAGCAATTTCAAGCGATCGAGGATAAATATCCGCACACCCACTCGGCGACGATTGCGCGTTATTTTCTCGGCGTTACCTCGGCCACCGAAGGCGAGAATGCTGCAGCGGAAAATGACTTCAAGGCTGTAATTTCCGGCGGGGATAAAGAACTGGCATCCGTTTCGAAACTTGCGCTGGCATCACTCTACGGCGATAGCAATCGCACCAAAGATGCTGTAGATCTCTACCAGGACTTGATCAACAAACCGACGACTTCGGTGAGCAAGGTAACGGCGCAGTTACAGTTGGCCGATCTGTACAAGAACACGAACCAGCCTCTCGACGCCAAGCGCCTTTACGAGCAGATCAAGAAGGATAATCCCAGCAGCGAAGCCGGACAGGTTGCCACCCAGAAGTTAGGTGAGCTGAAGTAACTCTCATTCCAATCTTGCCCTTCTTCCACTTCCACTTCCAAGTTCCAACCCGCTTGCTCGTTGCCACCCATCAGGACTGCTGCGCCGAAAGGCGTTCACACGCCTCCAGAACCATGTTGCGCGATGCGGGCGTCTCGACGAATTGAAAACCATAGCGAAACGCATTGCGGTGACGGACCACCGCATAAACGGAGACTGGGCCGTTCGGCAGTTTGAATTGCAATTCCACCATCTCACCGACCGGGACTTCGATTTTCAGCATCGCGGAAATCCCGGATTCGCTGATGTCGACCGTTCGCCCGGTCAGAACCCCGGAAGTTTTGGAATCGATTTTGATCTCGACCTCGAGATTAAAGCGGCGATGACGGCGAGCTTCGCGGCCTGAGAAGCTGCTTCCGAGCTGGTCGCGCGGTTCCAATTCCCATCCCCAAGCGGATTTCGTGTACTGGATCATAACCCATCGAGCTGGTCGCGCGTCGCTGCTATTCCAATTTCTGCGAGATTTTCTGTACGATGAGTGTTCTTGAATGGCAGTCCCTCCAGAGAAACCATGGCTGAATTCAACTTGCGAGTGAACGGCACGGAAAAGAAAGTGACTGTTGCCGCGGAAACGCCGTTGCTTTGGGTCTTGCGCGATACTCTGGGGCTCACCGGCACCAAGTTTGGATGCGGCGCAGGCCTTTGTGGAGCTTGCACAGTGCATCTCGATGGCCAGGCGATTCGTTCTTGCTCTACGCCGGTATCACAGATTGGCGGGAAATCGATTACGACCATTGAAGGCCTCAGCGCGAATGGAATGCATGTACTGCAGCAATCCTGGATTGCCGAAGAAGTTCCGCAATGCGGCTATTGCCAGACCGGGCAGATCATGAGCGCTGCGGCGCTGCTCGCGAAAACTCCTCACCCCACCGACGATCAGATCACCCAGGCGATGAACGGCAATTTGTGCCGCTGCGGGACCTACGAGCGAATCCGCAAAGCAATTCATCGCGCCGCCGATGAACATGCTGGAGGCGCGCAATGAGCCTGTTGAATCGAAGAGAATTCATCGCGGCTGGCGTGGCTGCCGGCGCCGGACTGGTGATCGGGTTCTATTTGCCGCATGAAGAAAAGGGGCGAAAGACTTTTTCTCCCAACGCTTATCTGCGCATTACCCCCGACAACAAAGTGACGATTGTGGTGGCGCGCTCGGAGATGGGACAAGGCGTTCGCACCGCGTTGCCAATGATCTTAGCTGAGGAGCTGGAGGCCGACTGGAAGCAGATTCAGATCGAGCAGGCCGGCGCGAGCACCCTTTACGGCGACCAGACGACTGGCGGCAGCGCCAGCGTCCGCACGACGTGGGATCCGATGCGGCGAGCTGGAGCGGCAGCGCGGGAGATGTTGATTTCTGCTGCGGCATTGACGTGGGGCGTCCCGCGTTCCGGCTGCACGGCGCAGAACGGAAGTATTGTTCATGCCGGTTCTAATCGCCGCATGAGCTATGGCGAGCTGGTCGCGAAAGCTTCAACCTTGCCCATCCCCACGGATGTCACTTTGAAACAAAGCAAAGATTACAAAATTGTCGGCCAGCGGCTTCCGCGCGTCGACACTCCCGCGAAAGTGAAAGGCGAAGCCGAGTTTGGAATCGATTTTCGTTTGCCGGCGATGAAATACGCTGTGCTGTCGCGCTCTCCCGTGATCGGCGGCAAAGCTGTGAGCTTCGACGATAAGGATTCGAAGAAAGTTTCGGGAGTTAGTTTCGCAGGAAAGATCAGCGATGCTGCTATTGCTGTCGTCGCAGATAGCGTCTGGGGCGCGATGGAAGGCCGGCGCTTGCTGAATGTCAATTGGGACGATGGGCCAAATAAAGATCTGAACACCACAACAGTAATGGAATCACTGAAACAGGCTGCCTCGAAAAAGGGCGCAAGCCTGTATGCGGTGGGAGATGCCGAAAAGGCGGCCGCTGGAAAGCATTTTTCGGCTGAGTATCAATTACCGTTCATGGCCCACGCGCCGATGGAGCCTGGAAACTGCACTGCGCACTTCAGGGGACAAGATTGCGAGTTGTGGGCTCCCACGCAGGTTCCTCAGGATTGTCGTGACTCGGTGGCGCAGGCGGTTGGCCTGGATTCAGATCGGGTGAAAGTCAACGTCACGCTAATGGGCGGAGGTTTCGGTCGGCGACTGGAACATGATTACGCAGTCGAAGCTGCTCTCGTTTCGAAGGCGATCGGCGGTCCCGTGAAGGTGATCTGGACCCGCGAAGATGATATGCGATTTTCCACATATCGTCCGGCCAGCCTGCATCAACTCAGCGCAACCGTGGATGGATCAGGATTTCCCATCTCCTTCCGGCACCGCATCATCGCGCCATCGATCAGCGGACAAAAAGGGCAGCCCGGTCCGAATGGGATCGATCCCGATTTGCCGGATGAGGCCGCGTTCATCTACGGCGTTCCCAACGCTTCGATCGACTACGTGCTAGCGGAAACGCCCGTACCTCTTGGCTGGATGCGATCGGTTTACGCGCTGCAGGCGGCATTCGCGAGCGAGAGTTTCATCGACGAACTAGCCATGGCGGCAGGAAAAGATCCACTTGAATATCGCCTGCACATGCTCGCGCCGAATAACAAAGACCAGGATATTCAGTATTTCGCGACGACGTGGCATACCGCTCGAATGCGCGGCGTACTGCAACTCGCGGCGGACAAGGCAGGATGGAGCAAGCCTTTGCCCGCGGGTCAGTACCGCGGTATCGCATCCTTCGGATGTTTTTCTTCCTACGTGGCCGAAGTGGTCGAGATCACGATGGACAACGATACGCCGCGAGTTCATCGCGTGGTGGTCGCGGCTGACTGCGGCCTGATCGTGAATCCCAGTGTGTTTGAGCAACAGGTTCAGGGGGCTGTAGTGTACGCGCTGACGAATGCACTACGAGCAAAGATTACAATTGAGAAAGGCCGCGTGGTGCAGGGCAATTTCGATGACTACGCCCCGGTGCGAATGAATGAGGCCCCGGTTGTCGAAGTCTATGCCGTACCCAGCAGCGAAGCGCCCACCGGGATTGGGGAACCTCCGGTACCGCCGCTAGCGCCGGCCTTATGTAGCGCAATTTATTCGGCGACGAAGAAGAGGATTCGCAGACTGCCCATCTTGGCCTGATCAGCTTCGAGTTGATTTCTTCACTTCTGCCCACCCCTCTTGACGAACCGCACATCCCTGTGTAGCATCAAGAAGACAAGTTCGCTCTTCGGGGCGGACAGAATTTCATGCAGAGTGGCTGAGGGACGAGCCCAGTGACGCCACGGCAACCGAACCGGAATCATATATTCCGGCTGACAGGTGCCAACTCTCTCCTGGAAACGGGGAACATGAGATTCGGCAAGTGAGCTTTGTTTTTTCGTTTGCCGATAGCCTCTTTTCCTTTTCCTGGAAAAAGAGGCCTTTGCTTTTTAGGCCGCTTTTTCCGGCTCGTCCTCAGCTATTCGCGAAAGCGGGTAGCTCTATGTCGACCAGTCAAGCTCATTACGAACTGCGTTGCCGGGAATGTGGGCATCGCTGGGGAAACCAGCCGCGCTCTATCTGCGAAGATTGCTTCTCTCCTCTTGAAGTAGCCTACGACTACGATTGGATTCGTTACGTACTCGGGGAAGGCACGCTCGATCCGGTAAAAACGATCCGCGAACAGATTTCGCGACGGCCCGCGAACATGTGGCGTTACGCCGAACTGCTGCCGCTGCCTGCGGACTTCGAGCCGTCTCTGCCCGTCGGCTTCACGCCTCTGTTCCGTGCTCCGCGCCTGGCGCAGCGACTTACCCGCTCGAACGATGAGTCTGCGCAGAATCTTTACATCAAAAATGATGCCGTCTGCCTGCCGACTCTGAGCTTCAAAGACCGCGTCGTTTCCGTGGCGCTCGCGCAAGTGCGCGAGTTTGGTTTTGACACGGTTGCGTGCTCGTCCACTGGGAATCTCGCGAATGCAGTTGCTGCCCACGCCGCCCGCCTGGGGTTGAAAGCCTGGATCTTTATCCCTTCCGATCTCGAGCCGGCAAAAATTCTTGGCACTCAGGTTTTCGGCGCAAACGTCGTGCGCGTTGCCGGGAATTACGATCAGGTCAACCGCTTGTGCTCCCAGATCGCTGAGGAGCGCCATTGGGGATTCGTCAACGTGAATCTTCGTCCCTATTATTCCGAAGGATCGAAAACCGTCGGCTTCGAAATCGCTGAGCAACTCGGCTGGCGGCTTCCGGACAATGTGGTTTGCCCGATGGCCGGAGGGTCGCTGATCATCAAGATCAAAAAGGCATTCGATGAGCTGATCAAAATCGGACTGGTGGAAGAGAAGCCGGTAAAGTTTTTCGGAGCGCAGGCCACCGGGTGCTCGCCGATTTCAACCGCAGTGAAAACCGGCAGTAGCGAGATCGATCCGCAAAAGCCGGCGACGATTGCTCGTTCGCTCGCCATTGGCAATCCTGCCGATGGACATTACGCCATCAAGACCATCAAGCAAAGCGGCGGCTGGAGCGAAGACGTGAGCGATCCTGAGGTAATCGACTCGATTCGTCTGTTGGCCGGAACCGAAGGCATTTTCACCGAAACCGCCGGCGGCGTGACCGTGGGATGCGCCGGCAAACTTTACCGCCAGGATCGCATGCTGCCGGAGGAGACGACGGTGTTGTGCATCACTGGAAACGGCTTGAAGACCACAGATGTTCTCGCCGGAGTTTATGAGGCGGAGCGGGCAATTGCGCCGAGGCTGGCGGAGTTCGAGAGCTATCTGCACGAAACGCTGGATACGATTCCCGTCGCTCATCCGGCAGCAGCAGTAGCAGCGAGCGCGTGAGGCTGCTCTTGAGAACGGGGGCGGCAGATTCAGCCGCGCTGCGGGTATGGCGATAGGGGAGAGGGGCGGTCAACGACGCGCGCTAGGAACTGAACAGAAATCGCGGCTTTAGCCGCCGAGGCATACATGTCTATCACCGTCCAAATTCCAACCGCTCTCCGCCGCCACACCGACGGAATCAGCTCGATCGCCTGTGCCGCGGCAAACCTGGGGGAAATGTTCTCCGCGCTTGACGAAAAGTTTCCACAGCTCAAGCCGCACCTCCGCGACGAATCGGGGCAGGTTCGGCGTTTTCTCAATATTTATGTGAATGAAGAAGACATACGCTTCCTCGGCGGCCCGGCATATGCATTCAAAGACGGCGACGAAGTATTGCTAGTTCCTTCTATCGCCGGTGGATTGAGCTAGCCACAGCACCTCCAGAACATCTCACTTGCGCGCGGCCGGCGCTTTATCTTATTATCTAACTAACTGGTTAATTAATATGCACCAAAAACGGGAAGACGCCCGGCGCCGGCGTGAGGAGGGCCGCGAGCTCCGCACGCAACTGCGCCAGCATCGCCGTGAATCCCGCCGCATGGGTTCGCGCGGCCAGCCCGAAGAAAGCCGCGCGGCCATCCTGCAGGCTGCCGCCCGCGAGTTTGCCGAGAACGGCATCGCTGGAGCGCGCACCGATGCTATCGCCCGCCACGCGAGGGTGAACAAGGCGCTGCTCTATTACTACTTCAAAGACAAAGAGACGCTTTATGGCGCGGTTCTCGACAACGCCTTCGCGGGAATGAAGACCAAGATTTTTCAGGCGCTCGATAGCGACCTGCCGCCGCGCGAGAAAATCATGGCCTACGCCGGGGCCTATTTCGATTTCATCGCTTCCAGCCAGATTTATCCGAGGCTGATGCAGCGCGAAATGATGCGGGCGAAGGCGGGCGAGACGGTTCATTTTGACCGGCTGGTCAAAACATACTTCCAGCCTATCTACCATCGCGTCCGCGAACTTCTGCAAGAAGGAATCTCGGAAGGCGAATTCCGCAAAGTGGATCCGGTTCACTTCGTGCCGTCGATGATTGCCATCATCGTTTTTTATTTCAGCAGTGCACCGGTGATGAAGCGGATCATCGGCTTTGACCCGCTCGCCCCGGAGCGCATCGCCGAGCGCCGCGCCGCCGTCCTTGATTTCATTTCTGCTGCGCTTTTTAAAGCCAGCGTTCGGCCAGGAGCTAGCAAATGAGTGCCCGTAATAAATTCGTTATCCTACTGAGCATCATCTTCGTGATCGCTGCGTTCTACTATTATTTCTCCGCCGATCACTCCAAGGATCTCGTCCTCATCGGCACGGTCGATGCCAATCAGGTCATCGTTAGCGCACAGGTGGAGGGTCGCATTCAAAAGCTGCTGGTCGATGAAGGAACACCAGTAAAGACTGGAGATTTGATCGCCGTTCTCGATCCCTCCGAGTTGGAAACCCAGGAAGCCGCGGCCACAGCCAACATCACCAGCCTGAAAAACAAAGTGGCGGAGATGCGGCACAACGAAGCCTGGACCTCGGGATCAACTTCGAGCGATGTGGCCAACGCGCGCGCGAAACTCGACTCCGCCAAAGCGCAGCTTTTGCAGGCGCAGGCAAACCTCGATCGCACGCAAAGCGACAGCCACCGCACGATCGAACTGGCAAAAGTGGGAGTGCAATCGGAGCAGGATCGCGTCCAGGCAGAAACCAACCTGCGGGCGGCTCAGGCCACCGTGCAAACTCAGCAGGAACTGGTCAAGGCGGCACAAGCCGACTTGACTTCCGCCGCCGCGCGCACCCAGCAAGTGAATGCAGCCAGGAACACTGTGCAATCCACTGAGGCCGATCTGAAAAATGCCATCGCGCAAAAAGACCAGGCCGCAGTTCGACTTGGCTACACGAACGTTTATGCGCCTGTGACGGGTACAGTTTCTGTGCGTGCGGCAAGGCAAGGCGAAGTTGTAAACATCGGCGCGCCGATCGTGACCATTGTCGATTTGACTGATACGTGGGTGCGCGTTGCCATTCCGGAAACCTACTCAGATCACATCGGATACGGGGATACCTTGCGCATTCGCTTGCCCGGCGGCACGATTACAACCGGCAAAGTATTTTTCAAGGGTGTGGAAGGCGATTTCGCCACGCAGCGCGACGTGAGCCGGCGCAAGCGCGACATCCGAACCATTGTTCTCAAAGTTCGCCTCGACAATCCGAAAGGCGCATTCGTTCCGGGCATGACGGCTGAGGTCCTGGTTTCTCCGGAGCAGATGAAGAGCGAGAACAATCCGCAAACTGCGGTCGCAGCGGGGCAGCAATGATGGCGGAAGTCAAAGTCAAAGCGAACGGTGCCGCTACGCATTCTGACGCTCCTTATGCCATTGAAGTGAGGAACATCGTCAAGAAGTATGGCGACTTCACTGCGGTCAATGACGTCTCCTTCAACGTGAAAGAAGGCGAGATATTCGGCCTGCTCGGCCCAAATGGCGCGGGGAAATCCACCCTCATTCGCATGATGACGACGCTGATCCCTATCACAGCTGGCACCGCCTGCATTGCCGGCTACGATGTGTCGAAAGATCCGGATTCCGCACGCCGCCTCATCGGCGTTATCCCGCAGGCTCTCACCAGCGATCTCGATCTAACCGTCGAAGAGAATCTGAACATCTACGCCAAGCTCTACGATGTTCCGGCCAAAGAACGAAAACGATCGATCGACGAACTTTTGGGCTTGGTCGATTTGACGAAATGGCGTGATGCGCAGACGAAAACACTCTCCGGTGGCATGCGTCGCCGATTGGAAATTGCGAGAGGACTCGTCCATCATCCGAAAATCTTTTTTCTCGACGAGCCGACCACCGGACTAGATCCAGTCTCGCGGGTTGCGGTCTGGGAAATGCTGGGCAATATCAAGGATCAGCGCCAACTCACTATTCTGATCACTACGCACTACATGGACGAAGCCGATCGCCTGTGCGACCGCATCGCCATCGTCGACCATGGCAATCTGGTCGCCCTCGATACGCCCATGGCTCTCAAAGCCAGTGTTCCTGGCTCGAACGTGATTGAAGCGCAGTTCGAGAACTTTCCTGACGATTGGGAGCAACGGCTTCGCGCATTGGACGACGTAACCTCCGTTCAGCACGAAGGCGCGGGGATGTATCGCGTACTAACCAGCAACGGCTCACGCACCACAACGCAATTGGTGGAATCGGCAGTGCAGGCCGGCGTGGCCGTGAAATCGCTTTCTGTGCAGAATACGACCTTGGACGACGTTTTCGTCCACTACACCGGCCGTCAACTGCGCGATGAGTTGCAGAAGGCCTACGCCTTTGTCATGCCGCAGAGGCCGGGCCTGCAGCCCTAGAAGACGGAATTATCTATGAACAGAATGATGGCCATTGTCGAGCGCGAAATGCGGAAATTCTTCCGCTCGCCCGCGCTCATGCTTGCCTCGATGGTTTTTCCGCTAGTTCAGCTCATCATTCTTGGCAATGCTTTCGGCGGCAAAATTCGCGATGCCAAGCTCGGCATCGTCGATCAGGACGGGGGCCCGCAAGCGCTAAAAATCCGCGAGGCTTTCGACTCCGTTCGCGCCAACATTCGCACCTTCGAACCGATTTATTACGACAACGAAAAGAAGGCCGTAGAGGACGTCCGCAACGGCAAACTGCAGGGAGCGATCGTTATTCCCCCGCAATTTTCGCGGCGAGTGTATGAAGATAATCATCCGCAGGTCGCGCTTGTCGTCGATAACAGCGATAACTTCATGAGTTCCGCGCTGGAATCGGAACTCACCGACCTTACCAATACGTTTAACCAGCCCACGGTTGAGCCGCGAATCCTGCAGCAAACGGCGCTTTCCATTGTTGAGCTCTATCCCTACATCGAGTACATGAAATATCTATTGCCGGGTTCGCTGACGCTGGCAATGTTCGTCTCCGTGATGATTGGCGGAGGCATGTTGTATATCGATGACAAAGCCCGCGGCGTACACGAGGGCTATCTGGTCACCCCGATCAGCAAACTCGAGCTTGTCCTTGGACTGAATCTGGCGGGTTCTATTAAGGCCGTGATGACCGGCATCATCATTTGCGTGATTGGCGCGCTGATTTCAGGCGTGAGCACGATCTTCAATCCATTCACAATATTTGGCCTGCTCGTGATGATCGTTCTTACCTCGCTGGCATTCAACACGATGATGTTTCTCCTGATGGTGCGTATTGAAGACCCTCTGGTGCCGCGCGCCATGTTTGGCATTCTCAACACGCTGTTGTTTTTCCCCAGCGGCTCCATTTATCCAATTCAGGCATTCCCGAAGTGGCTGCAGGTCATCGCAAGAGCTGATCCTTTCACCTATGCTGTGGATGGTTTCAAGTGTCTCTTGTTGAAAGAAACAGCGTTGTCGGCTGTATGGGGAGACATGCTGTTCCTCTCGATATTCGCCGCAATCACTCTTGGTATTGCGATTCCGTTGTTTAAAAGAACGCTCTAGAGATTGACCGCCGATCTACTCAATTTCCCACTTTTCCATCAAGTTCGTTATGCTAAAGACGCATGACCTTACTGGATGCCAAGGAGTACCATCCGGAGCGCGAGCGCAAGAAAAGGGTACGAATCCTTTCGATCGTGATCGTCATTATTGCTCTGGCCATCGTGGTCTGGTGGAATCGTTTCTGGCCGGAAGAGCACATCGCTAAGAAATTCTTCTCCGCGTTGCAACAACAGAATTACGATGTTGCCTACGGCGTCTACTACCACGATCCAGACTGGCAGCAACATCCGCAGAATCATTCGCAATATCCCTTCAACGAATTCAAGCAGGATTGGGGGCCGGGCGGGCAGTGGGGCATCGTGAAGAATTTCAGGATTTACGGCAGCAGCAATTGTCCCGGAGGAGGCACCGGTGTGGTGGTTGACGCAGTTGTCAATGACCGCGCCGAACACGCTCAGTTGTATGTGGACAAATCGGATAAGACGATCAGTACGCCGCCCTGCGATCTGGAATTCCACTGAACAGCTCTGGGAAAACGTCCCGTGTTCGGCCCTGCATGAAGCTGGCCTCACGTCTGGATCGCCGCGGACTTCTCGAGTTGCTCCCTGGTTCTGTTCAACGAAGCCTCATCGCCAACGTTCAAACACGTCTTCGATCGATCAATCTGCCGCATCAACCCGCAAAGAACTTTTCCCGGACCAATTTCCACGAACGTCTCCGTGCCATGATCGATCAGCCATCGCATGCTCTGCTCCCACTTCACCGACCCGGTTACCTGGGCGCCTAACGTTTTTCGCGCTTGCAGCGCGTCGGTAACGGGCAACGCTTCGAAATTGCAAATTACCGGGTAGACCGGCTTCTGCATTTTTAACGCGTTCAAGTCGGGCTCCAGCCGATCTTGCGCGGGCTTCATCAAAGAACAATGGAAGGGCGCGCTTACGGGCAGCAGTTTTGCCAACTTCGCGCCTCGCTCGGCAGCGAGTTTCGTACCGCGCTCTACAGCTGCCGTGTGCCCGGAGATCACGATCTGCTCGGGCGAATTTATGTTGGCCGGTGAACACACCTCACCTTGCGCAACCTCGCGACAGATCTCCTCGACCTTCTCAAGCCCCATTCCAACGATGGCCGCCATGGCGCCGACACCGACCGGAACCGCTTCTTGCATATATTTGCCGCGGTCGCGCACGGTGCGGACGGCATCGGCAAAAACAATCGTGCCGGAGGCTACGTGGGCGGAGTATTCGCCAAGGCTGTGACCCGCCACGGCGCAAGGTTTAGCAATCTGAGTTTCGAGGACCCGGAGCGCGGCAATCGATACGGTAAGAATCGCGGGCTGGGTGATCTCGGTCAGACGTAGCCGATCCTCAGGCCCCTCAAAGCAGAGTTGCGACAATTTATATCCCAGCGCTTCGTCGGCCTCTTCGAAGGTTTGCCGTGCGACGGGATACTTCTCCGCGAGTTCTTTCCCCATGCCGACCGCCTGCGATCCCTGGCCGGGAAAGATGAATGCGATTTTCATATTTTCCGCGTTCAAAAAATTGTTTGCATCGCTCATGATAAGAATCTTATTTCAGAGGATTAGTGTGCCGGCGCCCCTTCGGCTGCCGCCGCAACTGGATGCAGCGCCACCAGCCCGCGCTCAATCGACTCATTGATATGCCGTTTGGAAAATTCCGCCGCCACGCGGACCGCATTTTTGATTGCATTAGCGTTCGAAGAACCATGCGTAATAATGCATACGCCCTTTAGTCCTAGCAGCGGCGCTCCGCCATACTCTGTATGATCAATGCGCTTTTTGAAATCGGCAAACGCGCTCCGCGAAAGCATGTAGCCGACCTGGCTGGTAATCGTGGCCTTCAGCGATTCCTTCAACACCGTGCGGATCAACCTCGCCGCGCCCTCGGATGACTTGAGCGCCACGTTGCCCACAAACCCGTCGGAGACGATTACATCGACGTGGCCATTGAATAAATCCCGGCCTTCTACATTCCCGATGAAATTGATGGGCAGCCGCTGCAACAACTGAAAAGACTCGCGTGTGAGTTCGTTGCCTTTGGTCTCCTCTTCGCCAATCGAAAGTAATCCGACACGCGGCGACCTGTTAGCGGCACTGGAACGTCCCGCTTTGAGGTCGCCAAACATCGACCGAAAATAAATCTCACCCATCACGGCGAACTGTTCGAGGTTATGCGGTTTGCAATCGACATTGGCGCCGACATCGAGGAGGATTGCAGCCGCTCCAGGAGCGGTGGGTAAAACCGCGGCTAACGCGGGCCGATCGACTCCCGGAAGAGCCCCCAAAACCATCTTGGCAGAAGCCATTGCAGCGCCGGTGTTGCCTGCGGTTACAAAGCCATCAACCTGCCCCTCGCGCACCATTCGCAATCCCACGCGCATGGAGGAGTCGCGCTTCGCGCGTACCGCCTGCACCGCCTTATCTTCCATGGTGATGGCTTCGCTCGCATGGGCAATCTCAATCGGCAATCGCCCGGCGGAAGAATGGCGGTCTAGCTCGGCGCGCAATTCCGGCTCGCGCCCGACAAGCAGCACGCGAACATCGTAATTGCGCGCGGCTTGAATCGCACCTTCTACCTCAGGCCTGGGTGCGCGATCCGAGCCCATCGCATCCAGCGCGATTACGCTAGGCATGGCGGTGAAAAACTAGCTGGCTTCCTGGACTTCCACAACTTCGCGGCCCTTGTAATAGCCGCATTTGGCGCAAGCACGGTGGGGCATCTTTCGTTCGTGGCAGTTGGGACACTCGGAAAGCGAGTGCGCTTTCAAAGCATCGTGCGCCCGGCGGGTCGCGGTGCGCTTCTGGGAATGTCGTCGTTTTGGATTCGGCATCTTCTAAACTTTCCTCTCGCGAGGCGCTTCGCCTCGAATCATAACTTCAAATCTGCACTTCTTCAGATCGGCACATCCTCAAGTCCCATCAATGCGCCAGCTTGCTCCTAATATCCTTCAGCGCCGCCCATCGCGGCTCTTCTTCCGCAACGGCGCACGAACACGTTTCCTGATTCAGATTCTTGCCGCAGTGCGGGCACAAACCTTTGCAGTCCTCGCGGCAGGTTGCCTTTACCGGAACTGCGAGCAGAATCTGCTCGCGAATCACATCGTCCAGCAAAATGCCTTCACCTACATAGTAGCCGATTTCGGCCTCGGCATCGGTTACAGACATCTCATCGCGTCCGGCATCGGCCCCTTGCGGACGGTACAACAGATCGAACTCTCGCCTCACATCCTGCGTTAGGGGCTCCAGGCAACGCGCGCAATTCGTCTCCAGCCTGGTCGAGAGCCGGCCTTTGA
Organism: Candidatus Sulfotelmatobacter sp.; assembly: GCA_036490235.1. Lineage (GTDB taxonomy): Bacteria > Acidobacteriota > Terriglobia > Terriglobales > Acidobacteriaceae > Sulfotelmatobacter. Next base: position 61,910 of record DASXEG010000004.1, read on the forward strand.
TCCTGATGTCTTGTATGACTTTATGCTTTCCGTGGTGCTCTTCGACCAGGTCGGCCCTACCACTGCTTTCGACCGGGACGGCTTGCTTGTAATCCGGCCCTAAATCGAGCGTTCCGGGCGCAAACTTCTCCGAAAAATCAATCGGATGAAGTTCCAACTCCTTAATTTCGAAGAACATAGGAACCCTCCGCGATCATGCGCGTGGCCATGGCCGCTACAGCCCGCGGAAGCGCGCTAGAAGAGCGCAAGTCGCCGCAAGGAGCAATACTACGATATTCAAGAATAAAGGGCGTGGAAAAGTAGTGTCAAGGGCAGGAGTCTGCTATCGCCTAAAGGCAGGACGCCGCGCGAAACATGAGCGCCTCACCGCGGCGTACAATGTTCGCGTGAAAACCCGTCCGGCCGAATCCGTTCCGAAGCAACGCCATCATCCCATCTATGCGACGGAGGTTTCCGGCCTGCTGGTGATCGCTCTTCTAATTCTCGTTTTCCTCATCGTCCGCTACTGGCACGCCATCCACTGGAGCTTGCGCTGACCGCATGCTCTGTGCGGCCCGAACCGCTGCTCGTAGTTGTCCTCGGACCGACGGCGAGCGGCAAAACGGCACTGTCCCTCGCAATCGCGGAGCAGTTCAATGGCGAGATTGTGAATTGCGATTCGGTCGCCATGTACCGCGAGTTCGATGTCGGCACAGCCAAGCCCAGCGCCGAAGAGCGCGCGCGGGTAACGCATCACTTGCTCGACTGCGTAGCCCCGAATGAATACGTCACCGCCGGCGAATATGCCCGGCAGGCGCGTCAGGTGCTCGAAGAAATCAAGTCCCGCGGCCGCTTGCCCGTGGTCGTTGGCGGAACTGGACTCTACCTGCGAGCATTGCTGGAAGGCCTTTTTCCCGGTCCTCAGCGATCGGAGGAGTTGCGCGAGCGATTGCGACAGCAGGCCAAAGATCGAGGCTCAGTCTATCTGCATCGAGTGCTTCATAGGCTCGATTCGACTGCGGCTGAAGGAATCCACGCCAATGACGCACCCAAGCTGATCCGCGCGATCGAGGTTTGCCTGAGTTCACGCTCCAAGATGACAGAACTCTGGCGTGAACATGGGCGTGAACCGCTGCGCGGATTCAGAGTTTTGCGTCTCGGACTCAACCCGGATCGCAGCGTGCTTTACGAGCGAATCAATCGCCGCGCCAACCAGATGTTCGCGGCCGGTCTGATCGAGGAAACGAAGCACCTTCTGCAAAGGTACGGCCGTATATCGCCGCTATCATCTCTCGGATATAAACAGGCATTGCAATCGATTGACGGCGAAATCACAAGGGACCAGGCCATGGAATCGGCACAGCAGTCACACCGCAACTATGCAAAACGGCAGTTAACCTGGTTCCGGCGCGAGCCAGATGTGCAATGGCTGCAAGGTTTCGGTGACGACGCGAGCATTCAGCAGCACGCCTTGGCTAGTGTACAGAACGCCCTAAATCCAGACTCTCCTAGCTAGACCCTTCGTTTCTGCTATCGTTTTTCCATGCGTCGTACGCTCCTCATACTTTTGCTCCCATTGTTCTTGGCGCCCATACTATTTGCCAAAGAAAAATATCAGCATCCCGGTCCGATCCGTCTGTCTCACGATGGCGAGAAATGGGCGGAGAAAACCCTCAAGAAACTTACGCTGGAAGAAAAGATCGGCCAGGTCTTCATGATCTGGTGCCGCGCCAGTTTTCTAAATGTAGAGAACCCCGAATACCTGCAACTGGTCAATTCGATGCAGAAGTATCACGTGGGATCGTTTGCCATGACCGTCCATGTGGATGGTCCTTTTCTTCTGCGCAGCGAACCATACGAGGCTGCTGAACTATTGAACCGATTACAAAGCGAATCGAAGCTGCCCTTGCTGTTTGCAGCGGATTTTGAACGCGGTGTTTCCATGCGGCTCATGGGAACGACGGTTTTTCCTCATGCCATGGCGTTCGGTGGCGATGGCAGCTTACAAGATGCGGAGGCGTTCGGCCGCATCACGGCGGAGGAAGCCCGCGCCATCGGCATCCACTGGAACTTTTTCCCCGATGCTGATGTGAACTCCAACCCCGCGAATCCGATTATCAACACGCGTTCGTTCGGGGAAGATCCGAAACAGGTCGGCAATCTGGTGGCAGCGTACATAAAAGGCGCACACGAAGGCGGAATGCTAACGACCGCCAAACATTTTCCGGGACATGGCGACACTGCGACCGATTCGCACTTGGGCGTCGCCAGCGTGAACGTGGATCGTGCTCATCTCAATTCGATCGAGCTTCCACCCTTTCGTGAAGCCATCTCCGCAGGGACAGATGCGGTGATGGTCGCTCACGTGACGGTTCCCGCACTCGATCCTGATCCGAACCGTGTGGCGACGATTTCTTCAAACGTTGTCACTAATCTGCTCCAAAACCAACTTGGCTTCAGCGGAATCATCGTGACCGACGCGCTGGACATGGCGGGACTGACACGGCTTTTCTCGAATGATATCGGACGCGCGGCGGTCGAGGCTTTCAAGGCGGGCAATGATCTACTGCTGATTCCCGCTGATTTTCCAGCTTCCTATAATTCAATGCTACAGGCCGTCCACTCAGGCGAGATTTCAGAAGAACGCCTCAATCGTTCTGTACTCAAGATTCTGAAAGCGAAAGCGTCGCTCGATTTACAAAAGGCTCGCCTTGTGGATATTGCCACGCTGGCCAAGGTGGTCGGTCAGCCTGCAAATCTGGCTTTCGGGCAACAGGTTGCAGATAAAGCGATTACGCTTGTACGCGACAACGGCCGGGTTTTGCCGCTCAAATCCAGGGGAACTTCCACCGCCGGGCTCCCGTATACAACACAAGAGGTCACGAACAACCAGACAGTGGCCGTGGTCTTTTCCGACGATGTGCGGACCGAGTCGGGCAGGGCTTTTGTGCGCGAGTTCCACGCTCGAATTCCGGATGCCCGCGTAATTTATGTTGACCCACGGACGGCGGCGGGAATGAGCGACGAAGTGATAAAGACGGTGGACGAAGCAACCACGGTGGTCGCTTCCATCTACGTGATTCCCACTGCCGGGAAAATTGGAAACACTGTCGCAGTGCCGGACGCGACCGCGGCCCTGCTGAATCAGTTACTCGATCGCGCTGCCGCGAAAACGGTGGTGATCGCCATGGGGAATCCGTATCTCGCGGCAAGTTTTCCAAAAATCGAGAATTACATGTGCACTTTTTCCAATGCGTCAGTTTCGGAGATCGCAGCGGTCAAAGCTTTGTTCGGCGAGATTCCAATCCGCGGGCGCCTGCCGGTCAGTATTCCCAACATCGCGCAGCGAGGTTCTGGCATCGATCGGCCCGCGCAGTCTGGAGGTACGCAACGTGCGCAAAGGTAAACATAATTTCTCAACCTTACTCGCGATGGCGGCCAGCACAGCTGCCCTGCTGCTGGCTTCTTCGTGCAGCATTAACGTGCAAAAAGAGCCGAACGGCCAGGACAAGCAAGTCGACATCAACACCCTTGCCGGAAGTATCCACGTCAGCAAGCAGGCGGATGTTTCAGACATCGGTCTGACCGTGTATCCCGGCGCGCGCTTGAAAGAAAAATCTTCCGGTGACGACAAGAGCGCCAATGTGAACCTATCGGGTTTTGGGTACGGTCTTAAGGTGATTGCGCTGGAATATGAGTCGGCGGACGCACCGGGCAAGGTTATCTCCTTTTACAAAGACCAGATGAAGAGATACGGCAGCGTGCTGGAGTGCCATACCTCGAGTTTGATCGTGACAGCGCCAATCCACTCGAAAAATGAATCGAATCAGCTGACCTGCGACGGAGAAAGCGGCGGCGATATCGAACTCAAGGTGGGCCTGAAGGATGATCAGCACATCGTGGCCGTCGAGCGGGATGGCAGCGGATCGAGTTTTTCGCTGGTGTACGTGAGAACACACGGCAAAGATGCGGATATTTAAAGCAATTTGGACGGGCAATTTTTTCGGGGGGATTTATGTTTCGGTCAACCGGATTTCGTCTCGCGGTCGCGGCGGCTTTTGCATTTTCTACCGCAACCCTCAGTTTCGCAGCACCGCAACAGTCAGATAACGATCAAGACAAGCATCTCGATATTCACAGCTCCGCCGGAGATCTGCACGTTGGCGGGGATGCGGATGCGCAGAAAGCAGGACTGCCGCTCTATCCCGGTGCGCGCCTCAGGCATGATAAAGACAGCGACAATGCGAATGTCGGGTTGCTCACCGATGCCTTCGGTATTAAGTTCGTGATCGCAAAATACGAATCCGATGATGCGCCCGAGAAAATCATCGACTATTACCGCAAACGTCTGGAGAAGTTCGGAAAGGTCCTGGAGTGCCATACAAAAGATCACGGCGACGTGCATGCCGATTTCGATGATGATGACAAGGACTCGGATCATGGCCCGAAGGAACTGAAGTGTGGAGGTAACAATAGTGGCCCCATCACGGAGCTGAAAGTCGGCACCGAAAGGAACCAGCACGTCGTCTCAATCGAGCCGCAAGAAGGGCGCGGATCGAAATTCACCCTGGTTTATGTCCACACCCGGGGCAAGCAATCAGATATTTGAATCCTGGACAAACGGCCGAGGCCCGGAACTCTCGTTTCCCGGGCCCCCCGCGTTGCGTGCGATACTTTCAAAGATAACCTCCACGCTCGATGGAACATCCTTGTTACAAATGCGGACATATTGTTGAAGATGGAAGGCCTTTTTGTGTGCAGTGTGGCGCGCCGCAGATTCGGGTGATTCTTCCCGAGCCGGTTACGCCGATGGCGGGATGCGTCCAGGGTAGCCCGGTTTTTTCGTCTGAATCGGCCGAACCTCTCAATCCTGCTGTACTATCACCCGTCATCGTGTGGCCAGTTGCAATTCGAGCGTGTGCGATTGCCGCGCTGATCGCAGCCCTCTTCATGGCCTTCGGTTTAATCGTTCCACTGTTGGCCGTTCTCGGCGCGGGATTCCTGGCGGTCAGCCTCTACCACCGTAAGAATCCGGCATGGCTTGTGAACGCGCGTTCCGGAGCGAAACTTGGGGCCGCGTGCGGCATTTTATTTTTTGGTTTTGCTACTGTCATCGAAACCATCGCGGTAGCGGTTTTTCACACCGGCGGTGAAGTTCGAAAAAAAATGCTGGAGGCTCTCCAGCAAGCCGCCACCCGTTCAAACGATCCACAGGTGCAAGCCGCCTTCGAGAAATTGAAGACCCCGGAAGGTATTGCCCTGATGCTGGTCTTCGGAATGATCTTTCTTCTTCTGCTTTCGATCGCGGCCGGAGGTCTTTCTGGAGCGCTGACCGGCGCTTTTTTTGGACGAAGAAAACGGCCTTAAGTCTCCTCTTGCCGCTGCCAGCACTCGCCGCGTATCATGCATCGTTTGCCTTTTTTCTACATGAACCAACCCGCGCGCGGATCATTGCTCGGTATCGAGCACCTTGAAGATGAGGAAATCCTGAGCCTTTTGAAGCTGGCGCGCCGCATGAATCCGCAGAAAGCGCGGCCCTTGTTGCGCAACAAGCGCGTCGTATTGTTGTTTTATGAGGCCTCAACGCGCACGCGATCATCATTCGAAATTGCTGCCAAGTCGCTGGGCGCGATAACTACCCTGGTCCAATCTTCTGGCTCGAGCATCGAAAAAGGAGAATCCCTTCTCGACACAGGCTATACGCTGCGTGCTGTCGGAGCAGACGCCATCGTTATTCGTCATCCGGCGGCAGGCGCTCCGCAGCTGATGGCAAGGCACCTCGATATCCCGATTATCAATGCCGGCGACGGCATGCACGAACATCCTTCGCAGGCGTTGCTCGATGCGTACACGATTCTCAAACACAAGAAATCTTTCAAAGGCTTGAATATCGCAATCATCGGCGATATCTATCACAGCCGTGTAACGCGTTCGAACTGCCATTTGTTTTCGCGCTTCGGCGCAAGGATTACGCTCTGTGGCCCCCCCGAGTTTGTGCCTGAGGTTGCGGCTACGCTCGTTCCAGGGCTTCGAGTGACGCGCCACATCGAAGACGCGTTGCGTGGTTCGGATGTAATTATGCTGTTGCGCCTGCAGAAAGAGAGGCTGGCCGGGCAGAAAATTCAGTTGCAGGACTACATCGCCCGCTATCAGATGAGCGCGGCGCGTTTGAAACTGGCTAGGCGCGACGCGATCGTAATGCATCCCGGACCCATCATTCGTGGCCTAGAGCTGACTGCCGAGGTGGCTGATGGCCCGCAATCGAAAATTATTGACGAAGTTCGGAATGGAGTCCCGACCCGCATGGCGATTCTGGCCCGTGCGCTCGGAAAGGCGCGATGAAATGGATACAGATTTGTCATCCTGAGCGAAGCGAAGGACCTATGCAACCTACCAGCGTGTCGGACAAAATAACGGGTCGAAAAAACGGAAAGCGCCAATAGTAATTGCCCAATGCCAACTGCTAAAACCACATCTCGCACGCCGAGCCTGTTGATCAAGGGCGGCCACGTGATCGACCCGGCTGCGAAGATCAACGCGCCGATGGACGTATTGCTGCGCGATGGCCGAGTCGCAGAACTAGCGCCGCCGAATAAGACCCGTGGAAGTGCCGACGAAAAGTTCGATGCTCGTGGTCTGATCGTTGCTCCCGGTTTTATCGATCTCCATGTGCATCTGCGCGAGCCAGGGCAGAGCTATAAGGAAACCATTGCCAGCGGAACCACTGCCGCTGCTGCTGGAGGCTTCACTTCCGTTTGCACCATGCCGAACACGGCGCCGGTGGTTGATACCGAGGACTGGGTTTCCTGGTTGCGCAGTCCGGAGCGCAGTGCGGTCGTGAATGTTTTTCCAATCGCGGCGGCAACCCTTCATTCGCGCGGTACCGTGTTGACCGATTTTTCCGCGTTGCAGCGTGCTGGAGCCGTGGCGGTGACGGACGACGGCAAGCCGATTCTCGAAGATGACGTTATGCGTGCGGCGCTGCGGCTCGGCGCCGAATTGAATCTTTGCGTAGTGCAACATGCCGAGGATACGCGCCTGACGGAAAACGCCTCAATGCATGAAGGGCCGACAAGTTTTCGTCTAGGCCTGCGCGGCATGTCGGCGACCGCGGAGGCGTCGATCGTTGACCGCGACGTGACCCTTGCACAGCAGATTCGAGACTCACGCCTGCATGTGGCGCACCTTTCAACTGCCGATGCCCTTAAAGCCGTGCGCCGGGGGAAGCGTGCGAAAGCGCGCGTGACCTGCGAAGTAACGCCGCATCATTTCACTCTCACTGACGAAAACGTAGGTGAATACGATACCAACTTCAAAATGAACCCGCCGCTGCGCTCAGCTGCTGACCGTGAGGCTATTCTGGTCGCACTGGCGGATGGAACGGTGGATGCGATTGCCACCGATCACGCCCCTCACGCCGCGCACGAAAAACAGGTCGAGTTCGAACGAGCCGCATTCGGCATCACCGGGCTCGAAACTGCCCTCGCGCTCGCGATTATGAACCTGCATCGCGAACAGAAGGTTCCTCTCGTGAGAGTTGTCGAGCTTTTCACCTCCGGCCCGGCGCGCGTTTTCGATCTGCGTGGCCGGGGAACCCTTGCGAAAGGTAGCTTCGCCGATGTTACGATCTTTGATCCAAAGAAGAAGTGGACATTCGAAGCCGCGAAGTCGCGATCGCTCTCACGAAACACTCCATTCGATGGCTGGAAGCTTGTGGGAAAGGTTGTGGCGACGGTCGTGGGCGGAAGAATTGTGCACCGGGATGGCTAGGACGCGTTAGGTCCCCAAAATTCCCATACGCCTTCCAACTTGCTTTAACGTTACCAGCGCCTGTTCTAACTCATCCTTTGTGTGTGTCGCAGTCATGATCGTCCGAATGCGCGCTTTGCCTTCAGGCACGGTTGGGAAAGCGATGCCAGTTCCGAGAACGCCCTCTTTGAATAACTCGCGCGAAAAATCCATGGTGAGCTTTCCATCGCCAATAATGATCGGCGTAATCGGCGTTTCGCTGGCAGGCGTTGTCTTTCCGCCAATATCAAATCCCAACAACCCAAGCTCCTTTTTCCAAAAGCGCGTATTCTCCCAGAGTCTTTCCATGCGCTCGGGTTCTTGTTCGAGCACATCGAATGCCGCCATGCACGTCGCTGCCACGGACGGCGGATGCGAAGTCGAGAACAAAAACGGCCGCGCGCGGTGATAGAGAAAGTCGATGAGATCGCGTGTGCCGCAGACGTAGCCGCCCAGCGCGCCGATGGCCTTCGATAAAGTTCCGACCTGAATATCGACCCGGCCGTGCACCTTGAAGTGATCGACGGTCCCGCGGCCATTGCGGCCTAGGACTCCAGACGCATGCGCGTCGTCCACCATCATAATCGCACCATATTTTTCGGCCAGATCGCACAATGCCGGCAGCGGGCCGATGTCGCCGTCCATCGAAAAGACGCCATCGGTGATCAGCAATTTCTTTCCGGGCTCATTCTTTACGCTGGCCAGTTTCTCTTCTGCCTGCGCCATATTCTTGTGCTCGAATACCAGAATCTTAGCCTTCGACAAGCGCGCACCGTCAATGATCGAGGCGTGGTTCAGCGCGTCAGAAATGATGAAATCGTCTTTGCCCAAAACTGCGGAGACCGTTCCGGCGTTGGCCGCAAATCCCGACTGAAAAACCACGCACGCTTCCACATTCTTGAAGCGTGCAATTTTCTCCTCCAGCTCCATATGAATGCGCATCGTTCCGGCAATCGTGCGCACTGCACCGGACCCAACGCCGTACTTACGCGTGGCCTCAAGCGCAGCTTCGCGCAGTTTGGGATGCGTGGTCAGCCCAAGATAATTATTCGAAGCGAGGTTAATGACCCTCTTACCATCAAATGTACAGACGGGGGCTTGCTCATCTTCGAGGACACGCAGCTTGAAATGGGTGCCTTTAGCTTTAAGTTCATTGATCTGATCGCTGAGATAAGAGAGCGGGTTGGTGCGGGTCGCGGTCGTCATTGCAGATCCTCAGAGATATGGTACCGCTAAAACATAATCGGATTTCCCGTCTGAATACTGGCCTCGCAGAGCTGCTTCATGTTGTCGAAGAATTCTTTCTCCGAATCCGCCAGAATGTCGCGTGAGTGGAGCACCGTTTCGACTTCTTTGAGTAGCGCAGGTGATTGTTTTGTCGGTATCCAATCGCCAGTGTGCGTGCCATCGTATAAGACATCTTCGAGCAAAATCGGAAAGCGCGGGCCCGGCTTTCCCTGAAGCGCCCGCAGAAAACTTCGCACATTCTTCACCCGTGTAATGTTTCCCAGAAAAACCGAAACCAGACATCCTTCGTGCTCACAGCACTCGCCCAGCCACTGATCGTGGGCTTCCCATTCCTCCTCGGAAGGATCGCCTGAAATTATCGGCTCACCGGATTCATGGAAGATGAGTCGATCAGGAAACGGGTGCGGCTTAGCCTTACCTTCCTTGATGCAGGCGCACCGCACGAACGCATCCAAAGCCATGGGGACCTCCTACAGAAACCCACCGGAATAATGCGCAGAAACTTCGAGAGCGAAGCCACCCACGCTGACCTTCCTCGCTATCGCACGCCGTTTGGGTACACCAATATTTTACTGGCTTCGCCGGTCTTCAGGCGCTCCATGGCTTTCGAGAAGTCCCGCATTGGGATTCGGTCCGTGATGACCGGATGCAGGTTGAGCTTGCCGGCTTTGAGGAGAGCAGTCATTTGATACCAGGTCTGGTACATACGCCTTCCGTTGATGCCTTGAACAGTGATGCCTTTGAAAATGATGTCTTCGGAAAAATTCAGCGAGATGGGTTTGGAGGTGAGGCCGAGAAGGGAAATTCTGCCGCCGCGGCGAACAATGTCGAACGCTGTTCGAATGGCGTCGGGATGGCCCGCCATTTCGAGCACCACATCGACGCCGAGTCCTCCGGTCTTTTCCATTACAAATGCGGTCGCGTTTTCTTTAGCCGGATCGATTACGTAGTCCGCTTTCATCTCACGAGCCAGTTTGCGGCGATGTTCGTTCACTTCAATCGCGAATACACTGGTCGCGCCACACGCCTGCGCTACGGCAATCGAGAACAAGCCAATTGGACCGCATCCTGTTATCGCCACAGTTTTCGCGGCGATTTCTCCAGCCAGCACGGTGTGCACAGCATTGCCCAGAGGGTCGAGAATCGACGCGTATTCTTTAGGAATCTCGGGATCGAGCTTCCAGATATTCGATTCCGGTATGACGACGTATTCGGCGAATGCCCCATCGGCGTCGACGCCGATGATCTTCACATTCTGGCAAATGTGAGCGTCGCCGGTCCGGCATTGAAAACACTTGCCGCAGGCCACGTGCATTTCAGCGGAAACAAAATCACCTTCTTTTACGCTGGTCACTTCATCCCCGAAAGCTGCGACTTCGCCGCAGAACTCATGGCCAGGAATCAGCGGAGGATGAATGCGGTTTTGAGCCCAGCGGTCCCAGTTGTAGATATGGAGATCCGTGCCGCAGATGGACGCGACTTTTACTCTGACGAGAACATCGCGAGGCCCGAATACCGGGATTTTTACCTCGCGAATCTCCGAACCAGCCGCTGCTTCCGGCTTAACGACCGCTAACATCGTGGATGGCATGAAGCCTGCCTAAGAATGAATTCTTCGCAAAACGCAAACGTACGATTCTAGCACCAGAGCGGGTTCGAGTTGGCGTTCGTATATTTGATGAAGGGCGGGCTCGAAAAGGAGGGAAAAACCGGTCGGTTTACCGCTCCGGTGGCAGGCCGCGATTGGATTTCGGCGGTGCAGTCTTGAATTCCTCCGACTTTCCGCGCGGAATACTCAGCGTGTTCCACGCATTCGACTTCAGATGCTTGGCTAAAAAAATAATTTGCCCAATGTGCCCGGCATAATGAGCAAGCGTCCGGTTGATCGCCTGGAGCACCGTGTGTGGCTCGCCGCGAATCGTCACGGTTCGCATCACGTCTTCGGGCTTCAAGGATTCGAGCGTGGCAAACACCTGTGCCCACCCTTCATCCCACCAGCGCATCATCTCAGCCCGGCTGGTGTTTTGGGTTGACTCGAACTCCCGGTCTCGGAAGCGGTCCGGTTTTTCCCCGTCAGTGATCAGAAAGTCGGTAAAGCGCGAGCGCATGTTTCCCGCAAGGTGCTTCACCAGGACTGCGACCGAATTCGATTCGGAATCGAGCGCGATGGAAAGTTCCTCGTCGCTGAGTTGAGCCATGGCGCCTTCAGCCAATCGCTTGTTGCCGCGCATCTGGCGGCGCGCTTCTTCAAGATAGTGCCCGGCGAGATCCGTCATGACCGTGAGCTCCCCCTGAGGCCCTGTACAAGCTGTTCGGCCTCAGAGAGATCATATCTTTAAAGCCTTCTTGCCGTGTAAACGGCCTCAATCGAGCGAAGGCTTACCCCAACCTCCACCACCGGGAGATTCAATGCGAACCCGATCTCCTGCCAGCAGGCGCGTACTGAATTTTCCCGGCATCCGCTCGCTGGTTCCGTCAGCACGAAGAACGGTTGTCTTGCCCTTTGCTCCATCGCCGCCGCCATGCAGGCCCCAGGGCGCGTGCTCTCTGCGTTCGGAGAGCAAGGTTACGTCACAATCAGTCAGCACTTCGATCTCGCGGACAATCCCCTCCCCGCCGCGATACTTGCCAATTCCGCCACTGCCCGGACGCAGCGAATATTGCCGGACACGCAGGGGGTAGGCATGCTCCAACGCCTCGGCCGGAGTGTTCAGCGAGTTCGTCATGTGGGTGTGCACGCCGGAAACCCCGTCCTTCCCCGGCCTCGCACCCATGCCGCCTGCAATCGTTTCATAGTAGGCAAACGGCGAATTCGTGCGCGGATCGATTCCCCCGACAGTAAGATTGTTCATCGTTCCCGAGGCCGCGGCAGGAATGCGCTCGGGAATTGCTTGCGCCAGCGCACGCAGTAAAACATCAACAATACGCTGTGAAGTTTCCACGTTGCCCCCGGCCACCGCCGCCGGCGGAGATGCATTCACAACTGTGCCCTTGGGGGCAATAACTCGAATCGGCCGCATTAGACCCGCGGTTGCAGGAACATCTTCGATCAACAGGCAGCGAAAAACGTAGAAGCAGGCAGAGTATGCAATTGCCTCAACCGCATTCAAACTGCCTTCGACCTGCGGATCGCTGCCGGTGAAGTCCACTGTAACGATATCGTGCGGAGCGCGGCGGCCTCGTGCCGTGTGTGGCGAAAATGTTATCGCTACCGCAATCTTTATCGGCTGCTCACGTATCCCATCGTTATCCAGAAAATCTTCCGCATAATATTCGCCAGGCGGCACTTGCATCAGAAACGCCCGCATCAGCTCTTCCGAGTAGCTCATCAACTCGCTCGCCGCTCTCTTCGCGCGGTCGATCCCGTAGCGGCCGCAGATCTCCCGCAAACGCTCCGCCCCCGTGTGGCATGCTGCAAGCTGCGCTGCCAGGTCGCCTTCGCGTTCTTCCGGCGTGCGCACATTGTTAAGGAGGAGCGCGAGTATGTCTCGATCCATGTTTCCTGCGCGAACCAGTTTTACCGGCGGGATGCGAAAGCCTTCCTGGTAAATTTCGCGGCAGAGTCCCATGGAACCCGGATACGCACCGCCGACGTCAGCGTGATGGGCGCGGGATGCAACGTAAAAGTCCGGCATACTGCCAGCCCTCGGTACGCGAGCGTTCCCGCTCCGTTTAAGCAGTTTCATGTATACCGGGGCCACCAACGTGATGTCTGGAAGGTGCGTGCCGCCGCGAAACGGATCATTCAGCATGACGATGTCATCGGGCTCCATCACGCAATTCTCAATCGCAGCACCCACCGACATCGGCATCGAACCCAGATGCACGGGCATGTGATCGCCCATCGCGATCACTTGACCGCCGCCGTCGAATACCGCGCAAGAGTAATCCCGGCGTTCTTTGATATTGGGCGAAAACGCCGTCCGGCGCAGCGCAGCGCCCATTTCTTCGGCAATCGAGTGATAAAGATTCTTGAAGATTTCGAGTTCGATGGGATCACGCCGCATGCAGCGCAGTGTACCGGAAGTAGAAATTCTTACGCAAAAATGAAAAAAGATGTTGACACCGCATTCACCCTGCCGCAATATCTTGTATCAAGGGCGCTACTCATACTAGAAATGGGTAGCAGTTTGCATTCGAGCCCCGAAGTTGAAAAAAGGGAAAATCGTTCACGGAGGAACCTTCACAATGGCAACCAAGAAAAAAGCCAAAAAGAAGAAGCACTAACAACCGTCGGCGAAACGATACTTCGCAAGGGCCAAAGAATTTCAACTGCCTCTCAGGAGAAGTACCTCTTGAGAGGCGTTTCTCTCTGTAGCAGGTACCGACCTAAGTACACACGCGAAATTCTTCATCTCACTCCCATCCTGTGTCACAATACGGAAGCGCCACTCTCGCATGAGAGCGATGAGTCCCAAAAAACAAACCGCAGGCAAAAGCAAGGCGGATGAAGTTTTCATTCCTGACAAACTTTATTTCCGCATCGGCGAAGTAGCCACGCTATGCAAACTACCCGCTTACGTGCTTCGCTTCTGGGAGAGCGAGTTTCCGCAACTCAAACCGGTGAAGAGCAGCACCGGTCAGCGCATGTACCGCAAGCGCGACGTGGAAAATGTGCTGCGCATCAAGCAACTGCTCTACGAGCAGGGATTCACGATTGTGGGAGCCCGCCAGCAGTTGCGCTCGGAGACGAAGAGTGAGAAAGGGCAGGCCGCCATTCCATTCCCTGCGCAGTCGCCGTCGGAGTTGCAGAGCATTCGGCAGGGGCTAAGGGAGATTTTGAATCTGCTTTCCGCGCGGAAGACTGGATAGGGGCCGTAGCCTTCTACAGAACTGGCCTGTGCAAAATCTTTCAACTTGCCTTCCATTGAGCGTGAAGGATAATGTCTGCTGCCGATGCGCGGACTGATTTCGCCGCGTCGTTGATCGGAACCTCCACGGGAGCAACGTCGTTGAATAACGCCAGCCTTCCTCCACTTGTCGCGGTCGCAAGGACAAGAAAATCCGCGTCGAGTTCGCCGAAACGAGTTTCCGCCGCTCTCGAGAAGCATCTGGCGGCTTACGCGGCTGCCGGAATCGCCGGGGCCTGTTTGCTAAACGCCACGCCCGATGCCGAGGCGAAGGTCATCTACACTCCCGCGCACGTGGTCATTGATTTAGGAAGCAAATTCGATCTTGATGTCAACGGCGACGGCGTTATCGACTTCGTCTTCTCCAACGCCGGCAGCACTTTTATTGAGTTGTTCGCCGTGATGCCGCAGCATCATTCCAACGCCGTGGTGAATGATGGTCTTTGTTTCAGCAGCAATTTCCTGCCCCGCCAGGCTCCTGCTGCCTTGCCTGCCGGTCAGGAGATCGGCAAACAACTCAAGTTCGGGGCCTACGGCAACTGCATGCGATCATTCTTCTATTACGACACGCAAGGCCACTGGCAGCACGCCACCAACCAATATCTCGGCCTTGCGATGAGGATCGATGGCCAGATTCACTACGGATGGGCGCGGCTGAGCACGAGAGGGATCCTCAATTTCCAAGGGCTCCTCACCGGATATGCCTATGAAACCGTGGCCGGCAAATCGATCGTAGCGGGAGATGAAGGACAGGATGCGCAGAACGCTCGACCTATCGAGCCCCCGAACAACATGAAAAGCAATCGCACCCTTGGAGAACTTGCGGTGGGAGCCGCCCGGCCGACCCCCTAAGAGCAGGTTGAGGCAATTCTAAAGCTGACACCCTGAGGGAGCTGCTGCCTTAGGCGAGATGTTCCGAAGCAGTCTTTTTAGTCTTCCCCGCATTCGCCGCATCCAGCCGGATGCGGCTCGCACGCGCAGTTTCGTGCATCAAATCGTCGGTGGCGCGAGCGCCGTCGCCCGCCATGACTGAGCCCGCAGCCAGAGCAAAGCGCAGCGCATCGGATTGGTCGTCGAAATATAAAATGACTTGCCCGGACATAAAGAACACCCCCGAGGTGGACTACTTTCTCCCGCAGCCTGAAGAACGACGAGCAGCCGCGGCGACGAGCATGACGCAAAGAACTAATTCTTACGATTGTCGCGGACAAGACGGGAAGTCAGAAGTGATTTTCTTGGTTCAGGGACAGTCAGAAGTGCTTTCGTGGAATGTAAGTAATTGGTCGGGACGGGCAGATTTGAACTGCCGACCCCTCGCACCCCAAGCGAGTGCTCTACCAGGCTGAGCCACGTCCCGACGAGGAAGGAATCCGCCGCGGTGCTCCGCAGCAGACGGGGTTTACTTCAAAATTCTACCACCCATGGGTAACGACCATCCATTGATATATGGCGAATGATATATGGCGAAGTGATGGTCGGGAGAAAATCACATAGGTAAATGCATACCGATTGGAGATGATTTTGACCCTCCGGATACAATCTCGGTATGGGTGGTTTCATGCAGCCGACTCCTGCCGACGAAAAGCGCGACTCCCGCGGGCTCGTTATCGCCATAGCTATTGCTGCTGTCATCATTGTTGCGGTGCTCCTGGCGCTGGCATTGCGTCAGCCGGAGAAAAAATCATCCGGACCGCCTCCCTACGCTACAAGCCTCAAGCTCTCTGATTTCAAAATGAGCGCGGCGGAGAATTTTGTCGGCGCAACCGTCAGCTACGTAGATGGAACGGTCACAAACAGCGGTGACAAGACCGTTACGCACATGGTAGTCGAAGTGAATTTCAAAGACGATATTGGACAGATCGCGCAACGTGAAGAGATTCCGATGCAGGTCCTCAAGACCGATGGCCCTTACCCGGAAGCGGTTGACTTCAGCGTTTCGCCGCTTGCCCCCGGCCAGAGCGAGCTTTTTCGACTGACGTTTGAGAGCATCTCAGCGCAGTGGAATCGGCAGTATCCGGAAATTCAAATCACCGAAGTGAGCACGAAATGAACCGATGTCGAAGTCGATAAAACGCGGCGGAAAAAGGTTACTCCCGTCCTAATCGAAGTGCTACGCCTGCGCCCAACCTCTCTGGGGCTCGACACCGCTACAATGTCCACATGTCCGATGGCAAGCCATTCCGCCTGACGGAGTCGGTGAAAGCTGCGGGTTGAGCTTCCAAACTGAGTCCGGCGGCGCTGGACAAGGTGCTTGGGAAATTAGCCCGGCAACACGACCCCAATGTTCTGGTCGGCTTCGATCACGCCGACGACGCCGGAGTGTATCAAATCGCGCCCGATCAGGCGTTGGTGCAAACCGTCGATTTCTTCACGCCCATCGTCGACGACCCTTACACATTCGGCCAGATCGCGGCGACGAATGCGCTGAGTGACATCTATGCCATGGGCGGAAGACCTCTGACTTCTTTGGCGCTGGTTTGCTTTCCCGAGAAAGCTGATCTGGAAATACTCCAGCGAATTCTCGCGGGTGGTCTTTCGAAAATGATGGAAGCTGGCTGCACGGTGATCGGCGGGCACAGCATTCGTGATGAAGAGACGAAATTCGGATACTCGGTGACCGGCCTCATTGACCCGCGAAAGGTATTGAAGAATATTGGCGCGAAACCTGGAGATGTATTGATTTTCACGAAAGCCCTGGGCACGGGAGTGATCTCCACTGCAATCAAAAACGGCAAGGCGCGACCGGAATGGATCGATGCCGCGGTTCAATCCATGACCACGCTAAACAAGCAAGCGGCGGATGTGATTCACGATGGCAATTTCGGCGTTCATGCGATGACGGATGTTACCGGCTTCGGTCTGATCGGGCACGCTCGTGAGATGGTGCTGGCGAGTAATGCTTCGTTCCATCTGAACGCCAAAAGCATTCCTCTACTTCCAGGTGCAGAGGACTGTGTGCGTGCAGGTTACATACCCGGCGGCCTGAAGAATAATCGCGATTTTGCCGAGTGTATGGTCGAGTATGAATCTCCGATCAGCGATGAAATCAAGGCGTTACTGTTCGATCCTCAAACCGCGGGCGGGCTCCTGATCTCCGTCGCTGGCGACGACTCGGAATCGCTGCTCCGCGAACTGCAAACTGCAGGCGTTCCCGCGCGCCAGATCGGCGACGTCGCTGAATCCCAGAAGCCTCTGATTTGCATCTACTAAACATACTTCGCCTCTTCTCTAGCTATTGCCTGGAAAGGAATCATCATGCAATTTCGCGAATTAGGGCACAGTGGTGTCAGAGTCTCAGCTGAAGGGCTTGGCTGCATGGGCATGTCGGAGTTTTACAGCGGCCGCGACGACAGCGAATCGATCGCGACCATTCATCGCGCTCTCGAGTTGGGCATCAATTTTCTGGACACGGCTGACGTTTATGGCCCGTATAAGAATGAAGAGTTGGTCGGCCGCGCCATCAAAGGCAAGCGGGACAAGGTTTTTCTCGCCACAAAGTTCGGCATCGTGCGGGACCCTGCCAATCCCAGCGTGCGTGGTGTAAGCGGCAAGCCGGATTATGTGAAACGTTCTTGCGAAGCGAGCTTGCGTCGGCTTGGAGTTGAGACGATCGATCTTTACTATCAGCACCGCGTCGACCCGAAAACTCCGATCGAGGAAACGGTTGGTGCGATGGCGCAGTTAGTGAAAGAGGGAAAGATTCGTTACCTCGGATTATCCGAAGCCTCGCCGCAGACGATTCGACGCGCCGTAAAGGTTCATCCCATTACCGCGCTGCAAACCGAGTATTCGCTCTGGAGCCGCGAACCGGAGAACGAATTGCTGGCCTTGTGCCGTGAGCTGGGAATCGGATTTGTTGCATATAGTCCGCTGGGCCGCGGTTTTCTTGCCGGACAATTCAAGCGATTCGAGGACTTGCCGGAAGACGATTACCGCAGGCACTCGCCCCGTTTTCAGGGTGAAAATTTCCAGAAAAACCTGGATCTCGTCCGCGCGATCGAAGAGATCGCAAAAGAGAAGAATTGCAAACCTTCGCAACTGGCCCTGGCCTGGGTGCTGGCGCGGGACCCAAACATCGTGCCGATTCCGGGAACTAAGCGGCGGAAATATCTTGAGGAGAATGTCACCGCGATCGAGATACAGCTGACGCGGGAGGATTTGCGCCGCATTGGCGAAGTTTTCCCGGTGGGTAAGGTCGCAGGGGAACGCTATCCTGAACACATGATGGATCTGGTTAACGGATAAATTAGCCACCAGAAACTAAGGGCGGCCAATTGGCCGCCCTGTTTCACTTCATGAATTGCGACTACGCCCTTGCCGGACTCTCCCCGCCCTTGGCAATCCCCGGCCGTCCCGGCTCCGGTTTCAGCACCTGCTGCACGCCATCGTCCGGCTTCGTGGAAGGAGACTTCACCGGCGGCAGTTCCTTGCCCTCGACCAGCATCATCACTTCCGAAGCATCGAGGACTTCGCGCTCCAACAAAGCTGCGGCGATTTTCTGCAACACCTCGCGGTTACTTTCAAGAATGCTCTTTGCTGTCTCGTAACCGTTATTGATCAGTTTGCGCACTTCCAGGTCAATCTTGATCGCCGTGTCTTCGCTATAGTCGCGATGCTGGCTGATCTCGCGGCCCAGGAAAATCTGCTCTTCCTTCTTACCGAAGGTCAACGGGCCAAGATCGCTCATGCCCCACTCGCAAACCATCTTGCGCGCCATTTCCGTAGCCCGCTCGATGTCATTTCCGGCACCGGTACTCATCTGGTTGAGGAAGATTTCTTCAGCCAGGCGGCCACCCATCAGAATCGCAAGATCGGTATTCAGATAGTCCCGCGTGTAATTGTGGCGATCGTCGACCGGCAACTGCATAGTTACGCCCAGCGCCATGCCACGAGGAATGATCGTGACTTTGTGAACGGGATCAGATCCCGGCAACTTCGCCGCAACCAGCGCATGCCCCGCCTCGTGATAGGCCGTCACCTTCTTTTCCCCCTCGTTGAGGATCAGGGACTTTCGCTCGACTCCCATCAGAACTTTATCTTTGGCGACTTCGAAATCGTACATCAGAACTGCTTTGCGGTTCTGTCGCGCCGCAGCCAACGCTGCTTCATTCACCATGTTGGCCAGATCGGCGCCAGAAAATCCCGGGGTGCCGCGCGCCAGGATTAAAAGATCGACGTCTTCTGCCAGAGGAATCTTGCGTGTATGCACACGCAGGATTTCTTCGCGGCCGCGAACATCCGGACGGCTGACCACTACGCGGCGGTCAAAGCGTCCCGGTCGCAGCAGCGCCGGATCAAGCACGTCGGGCCGGTTCGTTGCGGCCATTAGAATAACGCCTTCGTTTGATTCGAAGCCGTCCATCTCGACCAACAGCTGGTTCAGCGTCTGTTCTCGCTCGTCGTGACCGCCGCCGAGTCCGGCGCCGCGGTGACGTCCCACAGCGTCAATCTCGTCAATAAAAATGATGCAGGGCGCATTTTTCTTTCCCTGCTCAAACAAATCTCGTACCCGGCTCGCTCCGACTCCGACAAACATTTCTACGAAGTCCGAACCAGAAATGGAGAAAAACGGAACATTGGCCTCCCCGGCAACAGCCCGGGCCAGCAACGTCTTGCCTGTTCCCGGAGGCCCAACCAGCAGAACGCCTTTAGGAATTCTGCCCCCAAGCTTCTGAAACTTCTGGGCCTCGCGCAGGAACTCGATAATCTCGCGCAGCTCTTCTTTTGCCTCTTCCACGCCGGCGACGTCTTTGAACGTCACCTTCTTCTGCTGCATGGAGAGCAGGCGTGCTCGGCTCTTGCCGAATGAAAGCGCCTTATTTCCGCCCGTCTGCATCTGGCGGATCATGAAAAACCACAGGGCTCCCAGCAGGATCAGCGGTGCCCAGGTCCCCAGCAGCGTCAGTGGCCAGCTGCTGCTGTTTACGTCCTTTACCGTCACCTGAACGCCCTTTTCCGTAAGGGCCTTGTACATATCGGGGTACGACACTGGGGCGATGGTATGGAAGGCAGCTCCGTCTTTATCCTTGCCTCGAATTTGCTGGCCGTCCAGCGTAACTTCGTGCACGGTCCCCTGATTCACATCATTCATGAACTGGGAAAAGATGATTTCCTTGTCTTTTTGCCCGCTGCGGCCGGCTTGGATCACTTGCCACAGCAGCAATGCCGACAGACCGATTACCAACCAGAAAGCGACCGTTTTAACCGTTGAATTCACCAAAAACTCCTGAAAGAACCGGGGCTGACTGAACTACCTGCAATATCAAGACTCTGCCAGTCAATTAGATGCCGTTCGGCAAAATTGGATAGGGAAAATTCCCTAGGCTCCTTATTCTATCGTGTATTCCGGAAAAAGGGGCGGCGTCTTTCCCATGACTTAGGTCATTTGGGCGGCTGGCGCCGCAACCAGACAAGGCAGATTGCGATTGGTCTGTTCCACTGCGCCCAAACCATAGCCGACTAGAAAAACATCGTCTACCAGAAATCCGAAATAGTCGGGCTGCAAGGCTACCCGGCGTGCAGATTGACGGTCCAGAAGGGTGACAAGCTTTACCGAGGCCGCTCCTCGCGCTCTTAAGTCGTTCATTAGGAATTCACTCGTAACGCCCGAATGCACCAGACCCTCGACCAGAAGAATGTGCTGGCCCCGAATATCGGGCTCGTGGCTGAAGAAGATCTCCATGACTTCGGCGTTATGATTGCCGGCTTGCTTACTATATTTGGGCTTGATGAACTGGCATATCACCGGAACTTCCAGCGCTCGGACAAGGTCCGCCATGAAAATAAAGGCGTTCTCCAGGACTGCCAGAGCCTGAACGGTTTGGCCTTTATAGTCATCCGAAATGTGACGCGCGAGTTCTTTCACCCTCCTCTGAATCTGCTCCGTGGAAATCACCTGCCGCAGCGATTCGGTTCTCACTGTAGTCATCAATTCGCGTCCTCCATCGAATCAATTGCCCGGATCTTTATCTCCCGCCGTCAGAAACCTGCTCAGCCGAGTTGCTCGTCAGCTTCGTCTAGAATCTCTCGAATGAATACCGCTGGTTTCCGAGTGGCTGCATGGAGCTTCTTGGGAACGGGAAACCCGCGCATCCAAACCATCTCTTCTCGGCTCGTCGCCACCGGCCAGAGCCTCCGCTCGGGTTGACCTACATGCCGCGCCTGCAGCAGTTCCTTAACCTTCTTCGGGGCCTTGGTATGCGTCGGCCAGAACTTGTCGCCTGCTCGCCAGTTCCTTACCGTTAGCGGACTCGTCAACAAATCTGCCCGAAGAAGTTGCTGCGGATTATACTCCGCCCTCCCGGTCGGCGAATCGATGAGCACGGCTTCAATTGTGGTTCCGAGTTCGGGAATTGCGATTCGCCCGGGGATAGGAAGCGTGTATTCGTAGTCGGAAGGTCGTTCCTGATGACGCAGATCAGGCTCAACGAAAACCATGGTTTCGGGTTCGCGTACGAGCTTCCAACCCAAAGGCAGCGAGAGTTCCTTGCCAGACGGGCCACCCTCCGCAGCAAATCGCAGGATTTCTTCGACGTGCTTAAACTCGAGCGGGATTTCGGCCTGCTCTGCAATCGCCTTGAGAACTCTTCGTTGGACGGCGCGAGGCTCCGTCAGAAGCCATGGCCGGCTCAGCGAGATGTTTCCAAAAGCATTGTCATCCTGAGCGGAGTGAAGGACCCCATGCAGTTGTCTACTATCACCGGCGACGCGAGGAATCTCAGCCAAAGACTCCTGTGGGGGTGAAGGAGCCGATGACAGAATCTGCACCAGCGGCGGTGTTGTCGTATCCGATCGAGACCACTGCACGACCGTCCCCAGCCATCCGGAAACCTCGTTGTCCCAGTAGTCCTGCTCGTCCCGGGCGATCTCGGCAAGTTCGGAGAGATTCTCGGCGATGGAAGGATTGAATTCCTTCTCGAGCATCGGCAGGATCAGCTTGCGGACGCGGTTGCGGGTAAACGCGGAGTCAGAATTCGTGGTGTCCTCTCTCCAGGACTGCTCGATTTCTCGTAAATATTGTTCGAGTTCACGCCGTCGAATTCCGAGCAGAGGGCGGACGATCTCGCCTTGTTCTTCCCCATCCTCCACTGCAATTCGCGGATAGATGCCGCCCAGTCCACGCATGCCCGTACCGCGAATCAGGCGCATGATGACCGTTTCTGCCTGGTCGTCGAGAGTGTGGCCCGTCGCAATTTTATTAAGGGGGGCGGAAATGTGACCAGGAGGCTCGCGGCCCTCAGTCGTGCCGGGAGGTTCGTGGATGGGCGCGCCAGGAGCGCCTTTTGCCGCTCCGCGAGATTTACCGTGGAAGAGCGGCCCTTCAGCGCCGCGTAAGGGCTCTTTGCGTGGTTCGGACTTTAGCCCGTGGGGTTCGCGACGGAGAACATCATCGATTGCGGCCTGAGTCGCCGGGGCGCTTGTCAACAGCCTCCGGAAGAACCCATACCGCATCTCCCGTGCCGCCGCCTCAATTCCAGAATGCTGCTCTGCCGCCAACGCGGCCACATCGCCACTCGAGCAATAAAACTCCAGCCCATGCTCCCGCGCCAGCCCGGCAACGAACTCCTGATCCGCCTCCGACTCCGACCCGCGCAACTTGTGATTGAAATGAACCACTGAAAGGACGATGCCGAGATCATGCCGCAGGTCGAGCATCAATCGCAAAAGCGCAACCGAATCAATCCCACCAGAAACCGCCACGCCGACGCGGTCGCCTGGCACGATCAATTCTGTTCGGCGGACTTGATCGAATGCGCGCTTTGCAAGAGCCTGCACGGAAACATGTTACATCTACGGTCGGCGAAGAACCGCCGGCGAACTGGCGTTCGCCGGCTAGCATCCTCAAATGGTTCTTCTCCGTGTCTCGGTGGTGATCTGACTTACAAACTCACGCTCTTTTCCGCAATCAGCTTCCCAATCTTCCCCACAAACTCCGCCGCGCCCATGTCTTCGGTCTTCTCTTTCCCCCGAGTGCGCACGTTCACCCTGCTTGCCTCGGCCTCTTTGTCCCCGACGACAAGCAGAAACGGCACTTTCTGCAAGGCATGTTCGCGAATCTTGGCATTCATCTTCTCGTTGCGCGCATCCACCTCAATCCGCACTCCGATCGCCCTTATCTGATCCGCAACTTTGTTCGCGTACTCCACATGCCGTTCACTGATCGGAATCATCACCGCCTGCACCGGCGCCAGCCAGACGGGGAAGGCGCCCGCATAGTGCTCGATCAGCACGCCGAAGAAACGCTCGATTGATCCATAAAGAGCGCGATGCACCATCACCGGCTGTTTACGCGATCCATCTTCCGCCACATACTCCAGGCCGAAGCGCGCCGGAAGGTTGAAATCGAATTGCACCGTCGAAAGCTGCCAGAGTCGCCCGATTGCGTCCACCAACTTGATGTCGATCTTCGGCCCGTAAAACGCCGCTTCGCCGGGGATGGTCTTGTACTCGACATTGTGCGCCTTCAGCACTTTTTCAAGGGACTGCTGGGCGTGAACCCATTGCTCTTCGCTCCCCACAAAATTCTTGCGGTCTTCGGGATTCCACGTCGAGAGCTCGGTCTGGAATTTATCGAAGCCGAAGTCTTTCAGCGTATCGAAAGCGAAATCCAGACAGGCGGCGATTTCGCTTTCAATCTGCTCCGGAGTGCAGAAAATATGTGCGTCATCTTGCGTGAAACCGCGAACCCGCAACAGGCCGTGCATCACTCCGGACCGCTCATAGCGATACACGGTTCCCAACTCTCCCAGACGCACGGGCAAATCGCGATAGGACTTCAGCGAATCTCGATAAATCAAAATATGTCCGGGGCAGTTCATCGGCTTCAGCCGGTATTCCGCGTCATCGAGTTCCATTGCGTCGAACATATTTTGCGAGTAATAGCCCTCGTGCCCCGAGGTCTGCCACAACTGCCTGCGCATCACGTGCGGCGTGTACACCAGCGCGTAGCCGCGCTTGAGATATTGCTCGCGCATCCAGTCTTCCATCTGTTTGCGGATGATGCCGCCCTTGGGATGCCAGAAAATCAGCCCTGGCCCTGCCAGTTCCTGAATCGAAAACAGATCGAGTTGCTGTCCCAGCACGCGATGGTCGCGCTTCTTCGCCTCTTCCTGCTGCTTAAGGTATTCGTCGAGATCTTTTTTCGAAAAAAACGCCGTCCCGTAAATCCGCTGCAGTTGCGGATTCTTCTCGTCTCCCAGCCAGTAGGCTCCGGCAATATTGAACAGTTTGAACGCCTTGATTCTTCCAGTCGAAGGAATATGAGGGCCGCGACAGAAATCGAGGAACTTGCCGGTGCGGTAAATCGAGATTTTTTCATCGGGCTTGGTGAACTGCTCGATGAAGTGGCACTTCATGAAGTCGCCTTCTCTTTTGAACTCGGCCAGTCCCTCTCCACGCGGACGAAACTCGCGCGCGTAGGGAATGTTCTGCTGCACCAGTTCCTGCATCTTCTTCTCGATTTTTTCGAGATCCTCGGGCGTGAACGGAGTCGGCCGGTAGAAGTCATAGAAAAATCCGCTCTCGGTCGCGGGGCCATGGCCAAGCTTGGTCTCCGGAAAAAGCTCGAGCACCGCCGCCGCCAGCAAATGCGCCGAAGAATGCCGGTAAACCTCCAGCGCCTCAGGATCTTTTTCCGTAATCAGACGCAGGTCGGTATCCTTCTCCAGCGGCTTGGCAAGGTCGATCAAATCGCCATTGGTTTTCGCAACCAGCGCTGCATCGGCTAGCCGAGGACTGATCGACTTCGCAATGTCGAGCGCAGTGGTGCCTTTAGGGACATCCTTCACGCTTCCGTCAGGAAGCTTTACATGAATGCTATCTGCCATATGGTTGGGCCTTGCAGGTCGAGCGAATACTTCAGTTTATGGGAGTGATTCGAGGAGGGTCAAACTCGCGGCAAGAATGTCGGGAAGCATAAAAGGCGGGCGCGGCTGCGTCCGCCTCCTTCGGAGCACTAACTACCCCACATCCTTCACATGTGTTGCCAGGTACCAGGTATTGCCGAAGTCATCAGTTACGGCCGAGTTGCGGTCGCCGTAGGGCTGATCGGTAGGTTCATGCAGGGTTTTCGCCCCCGCCACCAGCGCGCGGCGATATAGAGCGTCACAATCCGCCACATAGAGATAGAACATCGCCGGCATCGAACCGTACTTGTCATGCGCTTCGCCCATCTCTATCACGGAATCGCCGACGCGAACCTGGGCATGGACAATCACGCCGTCGGGCGAGGCATACTTCGCAACTTCCTGGGCCCCGAACGCCCGCTTCATGAAACCGATCAGAGGTTCAGCGCGGCGCGGATGCAGGTACACATTTACATTGCTCAGTCCCTTGGGAACATAGTTCTCGCCCTTGCTTGTGGCGATATACCAGAAGTTCCCCGCCGCATCTTTCACCGTAGCCGAACGCTCGCCGTAATCCTGGTCGCGCGGCTCGTCAACCGATGCGGCTCCCGCCGCCAGCGCGCTCTTGTAAGTGGCGTCGGCATCCTTCACGTAAACGTGCAGCGCGTTGGGATGCAGCGTGGCGGGAAATTTCTGTCCGGCCTTGCCGCCGCCTACCATCATCATCGAGTCACCAATGCGCAATTCGCCATGCACGCCTGTGGGCGTTTCGGCCTTCATCACTTCTTCCGCACCAAAGGCTTGCTTGACGAAATCGATCAAGGCAAATCCATCTTCGGCTACCAGGTACGGCGTCACCATGCGGAAGCCTCGCGGAACCGGGTCTACGCCGCTCTTGGGCTTGATCCTACCGCCTTCCGGACCGGCGGTGAGATTCTTCATGCGCCGATGCATTTCTTCCACCGGCATGTCTTCCTGCACGGTGTAGATTCCCCAGGTGTAGCCAAAGGGATCAGTCAGCGTTGCATCGCGATGGCCGTAGAACTGATCGGCGGGCGGACGCACCAGTTTCATCCCCTCCGCCACGGCGTGTTCGGTAAATGCGTCCACATCGGCAACCTCGATCGACATCCAGACGGGCGAATTCCCCAGTGTTTCAGCGCTGAAGCGGCCGCCTTCGGGCCATTCACCGGTGATGTCAATCGTCGAATCGCCGATCTTCATTTCAGCGTGGGGAATATCGTCGCCAACCTGGAAGCGGAACATTTCTTTCGCGCCCAAAGCGCGCTGGTAGAACTCAATCGCTTTGGCGGGATCTCGGAACGCCAATCTTGGGGATGCAGTCTTGCCAACGGCTGTTACGGGCTCAGCAACTGTAGACATACTTTTCTTGCCTCCTAATTCGGATTTCAATCGTGCCTTGAAACTTGCGCTCGGCAGATTGCGCAATTCTGCCGCAATGCGCACCAGTGGCTCGATTTCCGCTTCCAACTTGGGAGCCCGTCCGTCCGTCCGCGCCAGCATCGCGTCGACGGCCTTGTTCAACTGCTCAATTTTCTTGCTTTCGTTGTTGCCCGTATTCAGAGAGCGCTTAGGCATCGGCACCCTCCATTCTGGCGCGAAGCGTGGTCAGCGCCCGGAACTGCAACTGCTTCACCGCACCTTCCGTCTTGCGAACCTCTCGCGCCACTTCTTTTATGCTTTTTTCCTCCACAAACCTCAGTACGACGACTCGCTTCTGCTCGACCGGCAATGTGTCGACTAAACGAAATATCGTTGCCCGGCGCTCTACTTCTTCGAACTCCGCGCTGTTCGCCGGCACAGATTCGATCTGCTCCGGCTCATCGGCGAGCATTTCGCGCCGGTTTCGCTGCCACCGATCCGAAATCAGATTCGCCGCAATTCGATAAAGCCACGCAGCAAAGGGAATCCCGCGCCACTCGAAGCGTTTCAAATTCGCCAGCGCCTGATGAAAGACCTCGGAAGTCAGATCTTCCGTTTCCGAGCGGTCTCCTACCCTCCGCACGATGTACGCATAGACCCGCTCGAAGTTGTGCTCATAAAGCTCCGCGAAACGCGCAGGGTCGTGCTGCGCCGCCTCGATCAGAAGCCGTTCGTCCGCTTCTTTTTTCAGAGCCTTCAACGAATTCTCCGCGCGGAGTGGTCTTACGTAGGGATAACGCTCATGGCAGGAAAAGGTTACGCCTGTCGTCCGAATTATCGCTCAATTAACAATTGAAAGGACAATGTTCAATCGTGATGTCGGCCCGCCCTTGTCAAAGCCAAGTTTTCCAATGCGACCCATAAATATGGTAATATGGGTCGGTGAAGACCACCCTCGAAATCCCCGATTTCTTATTCCGCCGGGCGAAGTCCGTGGCCGCCGAGCGCGGTATTCCTTTGCGTCAGTTCGTTACTGAGGCCGTCCAGGACAAACTGAAAATCACGTCCCAGGAGAAGCCCTGGATGAAACATCTGGGCAAACTCAAGCACCTCCGCAGAGAGAGCAGAGAGGTCGAAAAACGGATAGAGGAAGCATTCGAGCAGATCGATTCTGACTTCTGGAAGTGAACTGAGGGAATTCAAGGGGCTGGCCGAACCCGTAACAATTAATGATTATCGATACCAACGCCCTGTCGGCCGTAGCGGAAGACCATCCCGATGTCGTCGCGCTTCTTGCCCGGAGTGATCAGATGGCGATTCCAGTGGTTGTCCTGGCGGAGTATCGGTTCGGCATCGCGCAATCTCGACACCGCGCTGCATACGAAAACTGGCTCGCGGAGCTTCTCCACGACTCCCTCGTTCTCGATGTGAACGAAGCCACTGCGATTCGCTATGCCGAAATCGCTCTTGAGCTCAAGCGTACAGGCAAACCTATTCCCGCTAACGATCTCTGGATCGCTGCTCTCTGCCGCCAGCACTCGCTGCCGCTGTTGAGCCGCGACCGCCGTTTCGATTCGGTAGCAGGGATGAAGCGAATCGGGTGGTGACGATGCGCGCCTGCATCTGCGGTTCTTACGCCCTGTAATACAACTCCTCCACCGCCTTCTGCACCTTGGCCGACAGCGCCTCCAAATCCCGCATCGTCAGCCCCGCAGTCGAAATCGGGTCGCCGACGCGCATCTCCAGCGGGCGGCATTTGATGTGGTAGGTATCCATCGGCAGCAGTTCGTACATTCCGACCAGAGCGATGGGCACGATATCGACCTGCGCTTTGATTGCCAGAAAGAATGCTCCGGGCATAAACGGTTTGATCTCTCCGTCCGGCGTTCGCCCGCCCTCGGGATAAATCACCAGCGGCATCCCGGCCTTCAAACTTTTCACCGCCGAACGAATCGCGGCGATCGAATTCGTCGGCTTCTGCTGGTCGATGCAGACTTGCCCTGACCGTTTCAACTGCCAGCCCACTACCGGATACGGCAACAACTCCTTTTTGAAAACAATACGGAACTGAAATGGCAGGTGCACGTAGAGCATCGGAATGTCCATGGCCGAGGCATGGTTCACAGCGTAAACATGAGGCTTCGAAGTATCGATCTTCTCAAGTCCGCTCACGGTCACGGGAGAAAAAGTCGTTTTCATGATCAGCCACGACCACGTCCGCGAAAACCAGTGCAAGCGGCGTCCGGTGCGGTCAAACATGCCGCCGGGAAGCGCCAGAATCCCGAGCGCCAGCGTGTAGAACCAGATCAGCGGATCAATAATGAAATAAGAGCGCAGCCGGCTCAACCGGCCGTAATGCGCGCCGGGAATTGCGTGCGGACTGGGCCGCGAGATGGGCCCCGGCGTCGGCGAAGACACGCCTTCCTCGTCCCGTTCTATCCCTACCGATGAGTTTGCGTCCTGCACTATTTACATTCTAGGGTAAAATTGTTTGTGAGCGCTGCATCAGATTTTGACTCCCAGAGCCTGCATCGCTTCGCCGACCAGATAGATCGATCCGGTAATCACCACAATCCCTTCCCCGCCAGCAAGCAATTTCGCCCGCTCAATCGCATTCTGTACGCCTTCGACGGCTTCCACGTCTGCTCCGGTTCGCGCTGCCGCCGCCTGAATTTCCGCGGGGGTCGCGGCCCGCGGATTTTCCGGTGCCGTCGCGATGACCCGGTCCGCGATGGGAAACAGAATCTCTGCCATCTCCGAGACGGCCTTATCCCGCAGCGCGCCGAAAACGAAAATCAGCCGACGATCTTCATACCGCTCTGAGAGCGCAGATCGCAAAGCCCACGCTCCAGCAGGATTGTGGGCCACATCGATCACAACCTCGGGCCATCCTTCTCGCGCAGCAAGCACTTGAAAGCGCCCCGGCCAGTGCGTTTCGCGAATGCCTCGCTCAATCGAACTTGCGGTTATGCCGTCGAAACCTTGCTGCTGCAGTTCAACCGCCGCAGCAATGGCGAGCGCCACATTCCTCAACTGATGCCGTCCGACCAACGAAGTTTCTACAAGAATCCTCTGTCCCATGACCTGCAAAGGATAACGGTAGATTGTTGGCCGGCTTTTCTCTCCAGTCCCTGCGGTCGCGGAGTTAATTTTTTCCGACTTCGTAACCAGGTACTGCGCGCTCCCCGGCGAAACCGGTGGCACATACGCGACTGCGTTTATTGCCCGCGCATCCAGCTCGAGAATCGTGTTCCCGATCACATCGTTGGCCTCGGGCTGCTGCGGCAAAGCCACCACTGCACCGCCGGGACGAATAATCCCTGCCTTCTCGCGAGCAATTTCGCCAACCGTATTTCCGAGAAATTTTTGATGATCGAGTGAAATATCTGTGATCACGCTCACCAGCGGACCTACTACGTTCGTCGCGTCGAGCCTGCCTCCCATTCCAACTTCAAGCACGGCGATATCGACCTTCTCCCGCGCGAAAAGCATGAACGCGATTGCCGTCATCATCTCGAAAAAACTCGGATGCCACGGCAGGCTGCCGTTTTCCACGAGATTCTCTGCAACGCGGTCCACTTCGCCGTGAAGAGAAGCAAAATTGTCGTCGCTGATTTCTTCTCCGTCGATTCGAATCCGCTCGTTGAGACGAATCAAGTGCGGCGAAGTATACAAACCTGTTTTCAACCCGGAAGCTTGCAGAATGGATGCCAGCGTGGCCGCGGTCGAGCCTTTACCGTTGGTCCCGGCGATCAGAACACTGGGGAAGGGCGCCTCCGGATGCTCCAGCGCCTGCAAGAGCACCCGCATGTGCGCGAGGTCGAACTTGTGTGACGGCGTCTGCGCCAGCTCGTGACCTAGCGCAAACATGTTTGCAACCGCGCTTTCGTAGGACATGGGCAAGGACAGAGCTACGGCAGGGCCGCCGTTGCCGGATGGGAATTTGTCGCAGTTCCGCTCATAAAATCGAGGGACCGCGCAATGTAAGCCTTGAGTTCCTTTCGTGGAACTACCGCGTCCAGCATCCCGTGCTCCAACAGGAACTCGCTGCGCTGAAAACCAGCCGGTAACTTTTGACGGATCGTTTGTTCGATTACACGCGGCCCAGCAAATCCGATCAGGGCGCCGGGTTCAGCGATGTTTAAATCCCCTAACATCGCAAAAGATGCCGTCACGCCGCCGGTCGTCGGATCGGTCAACAATGAAATAAATGGAACCCTGGCCTTATCCAGTCGGGCCAGCGCAGCCGAAATCTTGGCCAACTGCATCAGGCTGACCACGCCTTCCATCATTCGTGCTCCACCAGAGGCAGAGACAATGACCAACGGCATCTTCGTATCAAGCGAGCGTTCCACCGCGCGCGTAATCATCTCACCGACCACCGCGCCCATACTGCCGCCAATAAACGCATATTCCATCGCGCTGACCACGACAGGCCGCCCCAGCAACGTGCCTTGAGCGTTGATGACGGCATCTTTCAAACCCGTATCGTGCTGCGCCTGCCGCAAACGCTTTGAGTACGGCTTCAAGTCAACGAATTTCAGCGGATCCGTCGA
Organism: Candidatus Sulfotelmatobacter sp.; assembly: GCA_036490235.1. Taxonomy (GTDB): domain Bacteria; phylum Acidobacteriota; class Terriglobia; order Terriglobales; family Acidobacteriaceae; genus Sulfotelmatobacter. The sequence goes on from DASXEG010000004.1 coordinate 92,558, forward strand.
CGACAGATTTGCGTCGAACGTCTCATATTCGTTTTCATCCAGCAGTAATGCCAGCCGCGTTCGGGCATCGATGCGGAAGTGCTTCTGGCATTTCGGGCATACATTCAGATTCTCTTCCAGATCTTTCTTCCAAATGATCTGCCGGCAGCCTTCACACTTCACCCACAACCCTTCGGTGCGAACGGTCTTCGCCCCTGAAGTATCCAGCTCACCGGATTCACGTTTGAACCAGGCCATAGTCAGTTCTCACTTGCGAGTTGCGCGTAACGAAAAACCTGCATTTAGCTGCACTCGGTACTCACAACCCCTGCTCAAATATGAACAATAACAATACCGTGGCGGACATATATAAGTAGAGTTGATTCTACTAAATCAGCCTTCCCGAATGCTTCCATGTGCCGTCTCTGTTTGAGACAAGACGGCTTCAAGAACCATTGAATTTTTCCGGGAACTCGCGCATCCAAACACACGTATTTCTCCTGCAAGTCGATCTCTGTCCCTGGCAGAAAGCGGAGGTCTCGCCGTGATTAACAAGTGTGGTTTGTTATTGTTCTGCGTTCTGGTGGCCGTACCTGCGTTTTCCGCGCAGCACGTCGCTCTTCATCCAAGACCGACGGCGCAATCTCTTGAGCAGGAAACGATCCGGCAAATTGTCGACATGGAACGGCTGTCGAAAGAGGCTAGCTTGCGCCGCGATTCAGATTTTTCGGCGCACACTCTTTCGGAAGACTACGTGGCCATCACTCCGCTGGGGCAGGTTGCGACGAAAAGGGAAGTCATCACCGCCCGCCGCAGCGGCCAGCTTCGTTATGAAGCGATGAACATCACGGATATGGTTGTGCGCGTCTACGGCGACACAGCCGTAGTCACGGCGCGCGCCGACGTGAAAGGGCACCAACTCGGCGAAGACTTCAGCGGTCCCTACCGTTACACCCGCATCTGGGTTCGCAAAAATGGACAGTGGCAGGTTGTAAGCTATCAAGCTACCGTTACGCAGTAAGAACAGATCAGCTCAGATAGCTACTGCTCTTCGTGGAGACCGCCAGCGGGGGAATGAGGGGATCGTCCTCGGCAGCGAGCAAGGGCAGTGCAGTTCGTAGAGCTTCAACCTCACGCCTCACCCTCAATAACTGCTGCTCTTTAGCCCGCAGAACTTCCGTTACATCCCGCATCACTACCCCCTCTGTGCAACCCATCTTAAATTGATTCGCTCATTCACAATGTAGAGGTTGAATGGAACAGAAGCAAATCACAAAAGTGCATGGATCGCCCGGAGTATCCAACGACTTCCCAAAGCGCGCTCAATGCCCGGAATGGTAAGGATGTCCCTTCATAATGGTGAACGCGCGATAGATTTGTTCCACGAGAACCACTCGCGCCAGTTCGTGTGGCAGCGTCATTTTCCCAAGCGAAATGGTATGGTGTGCCGCCTCCCGGGTCGCCTCACCGAAACCATCCGCCGGCCCAATCAAGAAAACCAGAGGCAGCGGATTGCGATCCTGATATTCACCGATAAAGCGGGCAAACTCTTCGGAGGAAAACTGCTTCCCTCGCGAATCCAGCAGCACAAGCGTGGAGGCGCCCCGTTTCCTGCTTTTACCGCCTTCGAGCCACTCCTGCAACGCTTCTTCGTCGCGAAGCGCAATTCCCTCGATTTCCGTGTAGCGCGAAATCCGCTTTAGGTATTCGTCGGTTAGTTCCTGGATCGACGCTTCCTTTGTTTTCCCAATCCATGCGACCTTGATCTTCATGGCCGTCTCACTTGCTTCCCGAGGCCAATAGGAGAATTCGGTGTGATCGCCAAAGCTCAGGCAAGGTCAGTCCAGCCCTATGCGCGCTTGCGCTGCGCTCTCGCGGTAACGGATCGCTTGCGTGCAGAGGTGGTCCGGCTCTTGGATGCGGCACGTTTCGGCTCGGCCTTCAGGTCCGAGGGTTCAAGCCGGCGAGCGGTTTTCCAAAGCCGTTCCAGGTCGTAGTACTTGCGCGCCTTTTCGGAGAAAACGTGCACGACAAAATCCACATAATCGACCAAAATCCACTCGGCCTGTTTGTAGCCTTCAACCTGCTTTGGATACAATCCCGCCCCTTTCAGCCGTAATTCGACTTCATCGGCAATGGCCTGTACCTGCCGCGGGTTCGTACCGCTGCAAAGGACAAAGTAATCGGTAAACGCCCCCGACCCTTTGTCCATTTCCAATATCGACAGTTCTTCGGCTTTTTTATCGAGGCAGGCCTGGATGGCGGCTGCTACCTGGCGCTTCAATTCGGTTTTCTTCATGCAGAAAGTCGTTCGTGGCCTCCACCATTGTAAACGTACGGCGCCCGGCCACTCACGCTATTCCTGTGGAAAGCCGGATCTATACAGCGCCATCTTTTTGATGTAATCGGCTATGGACGGTTCGACGAACCGGCCAAGTGGCCTGCCTGCGGCCGCAGCCTGGCGGATAACTGTAGAAGAGACCGGCTGATAAATCCCATCCAGAAGATGGATGGTCGCGCCGCTCAGGACCAAGTCTCCCGTCGCGGCCTGTTTCTGAAACGGCTTCGTAGCCTCTGCCCGCGGACGAAGGCTCGGCGGCAACGCATTGGCAACATCGGCCAGCGAATATCCCGGCCGGCTCGCTACTACGAACTCACACTCTTTGAACAGAGCTTCCGGCTGATACCAACTTGCGATCTCCGCAAAAGCATCGATGCCGATGAGCAGGAACAATCGATCCGCCTTTTTGAAAGACTGCTTCAGTCGCTTGACGGTATCGATGGTGTAGTTCGGCTTCGCGTCCCGCGACTCCCCCTTCTTTCCGCGCGGACCCGGCTTCTCCACTTCCTGTGGCGCTTCCAGCAAAGACGGGAAAAAATCCTTCTCCTGTTCGGTGGCCAGAGCAATCATCGCGTAGCGATGCGAAAAATCTGAACGCTGGTGTCGTTGTTTGTGAGGAGGAATGTTCGCCGGAACGAATAAAACCCGCCCCAGCTTATAACGTTCGCGCGCCGCGCGCGCCAGCGCAAGGTGCCCGCGATGGATGGGATCAAAAGTACCGCCAAAGAGGCCGATATTCATGAGCGGTTAGTGTCGTCGTTCTCGGGCATCGTTTGCAAGAGCAGTCCTCCTACGCCGGTTTTCAGGAACGGTGCCTACCCCCTTGTCCCTTCGACCATTGTCCGCATGGCCCGGCGGGAATCTGAAAAGAAAACATTCGCCCCGCGAATCTGGAATGAACTCCTGTAATCTCGCGCATCTAAACCTCAGACGCTAGTATCCTCCCATGCGGTTGACCCTCCCCCTACTCCGCATTAAACCTACCCGTGCCCCCATTTTGCGCTATGGCGTCGCGGTTCTCAGCACGACCCTGGCGTTGATTCCCGCAGTTCTGCTTCCCAATATCACCGAAAGCCGCCTGGCAGTCTTCGCTGTCGCCGTCATGGTGAGCGCATGGTATGGCGGCTGGAAGCCCGGCTTGGTCGCAACCTCGTTCGCACTCACGGTGAGCGCCTACTTTTCTTTCTACGGCGAGCACACGCCGGCGCAGTTCCGCTCCACCATGCTCCGGCTGACTCTCTTCGTGGTGCTGGCCGCCCTCATCGTTTGGTTGAACGCCGCCCTCCGAGCTGCCCAGGAAAACCTGCGCCGTTCTGAAATCAACTTCCGCTCCCTCGTTACCAACGCGCCTTACGGCATCTGCCGTTGCGACTCCGCCGGCCGGATCCTGGATGTGAATCCAGCATTCGAGTCGATGCTCGCTTCGTCGCCCAGGGACCTATTAGGCAAGCATCTTGGAGAGCTTTACGCCGATTCTAGTCATTGGTTCGAACTCGCCGATTACCTCCGCTCCACCGCCGCATTCACCGGCCTCATCGTCGAATGGAAGCGCAAGGAAGGAACGAACACTGTGGTTCGTATTTCGGGACGAACCGTTCCCAACGGACAAAAGGGCCCGACCTTCGAATTATTTGCCGAAGACGTCACCGAGCGCCGCGCACTCGAACAGCAACTCCGCCAATCTCAAAAAATGGAGGCTGTCGGCAGGCTGGCAGGCGGAATCGCACACGACTTCAACAATCTGCTCATGGTCATCTCCGGCTATTCCGAATTTCTGCTCGACCGCCTGGGCCCCGATCCCGCGCTGCGTGGGCCGGCGCAGGAAATTGCCGGCGCAGCCCAGCGTGCCTCATCCCTGACCCGCCAACTCCTCGCCTTCAGCAGGAAGCAGATGATGGCGCCGAAGGTTCTCGATCTCAACGCCCTCGTCACCGAGAATCTTAAGATGCTCACGCGGGTAATCGGCGAAGATATCGATCTCGTAATGGTTCCCGCGTCCGAACTCGGATCCGTCCGTGCCGATGCCAGCCAAATCGATCAGGTCGTCCTCAACCTCGCCGTCAACGCGCGCGATGCCATGCCCTCCGGTGGCCGCCTCACCATCGAGACATCGAACGTCACCCTCGACGACGAGTATTCCCGCTTCCACGCCCCGCTCAGCCCCGGCGAATATGTCATGCTCGCCATCAGCGATACCGGCTTTGGCATGGATACCGAAACGCAAACTCACATCTTCGAGCCGTTTTTCACCACCAAAGGCCCGAAGGGCACAGGTTTGGGGCTCTCCACGGTTTACGGAATCGTGAAGCAGAGCGGCGGCTACATCTGGGTCTACAGCGAAGTCGGCAAAGGCACCACATTCAAAATCTATTTCCCCCGTGTGGCGGAGAGAACAGATACTCCTACCGTTGTTGTTCCCGCGGAAGAGGCGCGCCCCGTGGAGCCGGGGACCGAAACCATTCTGCTGGCTGAAGACGAAGCCAATCTACGCTACCTCGCACGCCAGTTCCTCGAAAAACAGGGATACAAAGTCATTGAGGCCGCCGACGGCGCTGCCGCGATGCAAATCGCGGTCGCTCACGACGGCGTGATCCACCTATTGCTGACCGATGTGATCATGCCGGGAATGAATGGCCGCGAACTCGCGCAACGGATTTCGGAGATCCGTCCGCAAACCAAGGTCTTGTACATGTCCGGCTACACAGAAAATGTGATCGGACACAACGGCACGCTGGATGCCGGAGTGCAGCTTTTGCAGAAACCGTTCACCCTCCGCGACCTAAGAAATAAAGTGCGCGAAATCCTAGACACTGCGCGTCTTGCCGCCGGAACCGACGTTTCGCTTCAGTCTGCCAGCGCCGCGGGCCGGGGTGGAGACGTCTCCACACGCGCTCCGCGATTTCAACTTCAGTTGCCCCTAAAATATCGCAGGATCGATGAGGAAAAGTGGCACGATGGTGAAACCCGCAACATCAGCCGCTCCGGCTTGCTGTTTGAGGCAGAAGACTTATTGCAACCGAAAGTGCAGCTCGAAATTAACCTCGTCCTGCCTGCCGAGATCGCCGGCCTTTCGCCTACCGAAGTGATCTGCCGGGGAGAAATCGTGCGCACCGCCATTGAGCAGGTGCCTCCCGCGCTCGCGGCAAAGATTTTGCAATATCACTTTCAGCACGGGTCACAACTGCCGCAGGCGTGATCCAGACGATTGAGCCGACCTGCCCTTTGCCTGAGAGAATGCCGGAATGTCAGCGGATCGGTTCCGTGCCGGCAGCGACGATCTGCAGATACTTGGGATAAGAAAAGACCCGGTTACGCATGTGGCCCGTCATCTCTTTTGCAATGCCCAATCGGCTCAGGTTCACCAATGCTGCCGTAACCGTAGGCACGGAAAGTGAGAGCGAATTGCTCAGCGCTCCAATGTTGGCGATTGGTCTTTTTTGCAGGTATTCATGAACCCGCAGCGCCGAAGACGAAGCCCGCCCCAATGCCTGGATTTTTTTCTTGTCGCGCGCAAAGAGAGAAAGCGAGCGGGTCACCGCCTTTGAGACTTCTCCGGCAGTGATTTCGACGCCTTCCAAGAAAAAATCGAGCCATTCCTCCCAAGCCCCGTCGGTTCTTACCTTCTGTAAAAGCTCGTAATAAAGGTTGCGACGCATCTTGAAAAAAAGACTCAGATAAAGAATCGGTTCATGCAGAGCTTTCTTCTCGCACAAGAGCAGGGTAATCAGAAGCCGTCCCAGCCTGCCGTTCCCATCCAGAAAAGGGTGAATCGTTTCAAACTGCACATGGATTAATCCCAGGCGAACCAGCAAGGGCAGGGACTCGGTCTCGTCGTGCAGAAATTTTTCGAACGGGCCGAGGCATTCCATCAGTCGCTCGGGAGGCGGAGGAACAAAGGCAGCATTTCCAGGTCTGCTTCCGCCAATCCAATTCTGCGAGCGGCGAAATTCTCCCGGACTCTTGCCTGCTCCCCGTCCGCCGCGAAGCAGGATGCGGTGCATCTCGCGCAGCAGGCGCAAAGAAAGCGGAAAGTCATTGCGCAGACGCCGCAGCCCATGCTGCATCGCCGCCACATAGTTCGAAACTTCTTCGACATCGTCGATCGGCAGTCCAGGTGCCGCGTCATTTTCGAAGAGCAGCAATTCAGAAAGCGACGATTGCGTTCCTTCAATTTGCGAAGAGAGCACCGCCTCCTTGCGGACGTATGTATACAGCAGAAGATTACTGTCGGGAATAACGGTGGTAAGCCCATCCAGCCTGCCGATAGCCCGGTTGGCGCGGTCAATGCGCCCATGCAGCCGTCCCAGCTCAATTGGAGGATTCGGAGGCAGGGGCCGGGGAATATAAGCCTTCACCGCCTCGCCGGCGACGGTCGTGACTGCGTAGGAGCCGATGCGGGAAGCGAAATTGCGTGCGGGAAGGCGGCGCGCCAAAACAGTATCCTTTAATAAGAAAATTCCTTATTAAAGGATAACACGTTTAGCTTTAATACAAGAAAGCCTTATTAAAGGTTCCGTCCTCCCTATTTGGGAGCAAGAAGCTCCGCAGCGCGAAGCTCGGCCAAAGCCTCAGCAATGGCATAGGTAAGCTCCGGAATCCCCTTACCCGTGACCCCTGAAATTTCGTACAGCTTCAGCTTGTGCTTCTTGCAATAACGCTTCAGCGCGGCCAACTTATCTTTATTTGCCACATCGATCTTTGAGGCCACCATGAGCATCGGCTTCTCTTCCAGATGCGCGCCAAAACTGGCCAATTCGCCGAGAATTACTTCCACATCTTTCACCACATCCGGCCGTCCGCTTGAATCGGAAACATCCACCAGATGAACCAGCAATCGTGTGCGCTCGACATGCCGCAAAAACTGCGTGCCCAACCCGGATCCCGTATGTGCGCCTTCAATCAGCCCGGGAATATCCGCCACGACAAAGCTGATTTCATCTCTGGCATCGCCCACGACAACCACGCCAAGGTTCGGCTCAAGAGTAGTAAAAGGATAGTCCGCGATCTTCGGTCGCGCCGCAGAAATTCGCGAGATCAGTGTGGACTTTCCCACATTCGGGAACCCAACCAGTCCTACATCAGCAAGTAGCTTCAATTCCAACCGGTAGTTGTGTTCCTCGCCGGGACGTCCCGGCTCGCATTCGCGCGGCGCTTGATGCACCGAAGTAGCGAATCGCGCGTTCCCGCGCCCGCCCCGCCCTCCGCGAGCAATCACCATTCGCTGATCTGGCCCCGAGAAATCAAAAACCTTCTCGCCACTTTCCTCGTCGTACACAATCGTTCCGACAGGAACCTTCAAAACTACATCTGCGCCTTCGCGCCCGGTTTTGTTCGAACCTTCGCCATGCCGCCCGCGTTCAGCCTTGTATTCGGGATTAAAGCGGAAGTGAACCAGCGTATTATGCCGCTCGCTCGACTCCATGATGACATCGCCGCCCTTGCCGCCATCGCCGCCCGACGGCCCGCCGCGCGGAACAAATTTTTCCCGGCGAAACGCCATGCAGCCATTGCCGCCGTCGCCAGCTTTCACCCGAATTTTGGCTTCATCAATGAACATCGCGGGAACGCAAATGAAAAAGCCTCGTCCTGAAGGCGAGGCGTGTGGCGCGGGCACTATGCCCGCGGCCGTTGGGATTAGAAAACTACTCCGCCGCTGCTTCCACCGGCTCGACCATGACAAACTTGCCCATCGAACCTTTGTTCATGAACTTGATCCGGCCGGTGATCTTGGCGAACAAAGTATCGTCCTTGCCGCGGCCCACGTTCAGCCCTGGCTTCACCCGAGTGCCGCGCTGGCGAATAATGATCGTCCCACCCGGCACAACCTGCCCGCCGAATGCCTTAAAACCAAGCCGCTGGGAGTTCGAGTCGCGCCCGTTTCGTGAGGTTCCTTGTCCTTTTTTATGTGCCATAAAAACCTGTGCCAGTGGCTGGTTGCCAGTAGATTCGAAAAGCTACTTTTTCTTCTTTGCCGATTTTTTGGCCGCCGCCTTCTTCGGAGCAGCCTTCTTCTTTGCTTTTGCCTTGTGCGCGTGAGCCGCCTCGGCTTTATGCTCGTGCTCCGGCGCAGCCTTTTTCACCTTCGGCTGCTTCTTTTCCAACTCGGGAGCCTTAAAGCTCTGCCCATCGAAAGCGATCTCGCTGATACGCACGGCCGTGAAGTTCTGCCGATGCCCGCGCAGCTTCTTGTATTGTTTCTTCCGTTTGTAATGGAAGACTAAAACCTTGGCGCCGCGACCTTCGCCGACGACGTGTCCCACCACGCGCGCATCCGACTGCGGCTTGCCGATCTGGCCCGCCTCGCCCGACACTGCCAGCACTTCAGCAAATTCCACCTGGCCATCGGTTCCCGTGGCCATTTTCTCTACTCGAATCACATCTCCGGGCGCCACCCGGTATTGTTTTCCACCGGCGCGGATAACCGCGTACATGCATCTGCCTCCATCAAAAATGTCTTGAAGTCCACTCCTCAGGCGCGACTCACGCGCGCGGGCTCAAACCGGGAACCCGCTGAGCTTTCTCATATGCTTGCTATGTTTTCCGCCACGGCGCTTTGGCAGCCAGGTTAGGCGTCCCAGGAACGGACCGGCGAGTACAGGCAAACTCAATCATTTTATCGTGTGCTGTGGAAATCGGTCAATCGCAGCGGCAAGATTTTGCACGCACGGTCGTCATTACACCATTCGGCAGTCGGCATTTAGCAATCAATGTCAGGAACAATCCATTTGCTGAGTGCTGCCTACTGATTGCTCGCAGTTACCTCTGTAATCCTTCGTAACTGTTGTATCACTTGCAGAAACAACTTCTATCCCTCAGGGTTTATAGAAGTGGAAGACGTAGGAGATTTATGCGCAATCGAGTCACTTTCTTAACATTTCTCTTTTTCGCCGCGAGTGTCGCGTGGGGCCAGCAATCCTCGGGCAACGCTGCGCCCGGGAACCAAAACATGCCAGGCATGGACATGCCCGCCCACGACATGTCGAACATGAACATGCCAAAAAATGACATGGCCGCGGGCGACAAAGATGCCGAGAAAGACAACGACGCCGGCATGCACGCCATGCACTCCATGGAAGGCCATATGGATATGGGCCCGCACATGAAGATGACCGCGCTTCGCCCCCCGAAGCCGGGCGACGCCGAGCGCGCTGAAAAAGTCGTGGAAGCCGCACGCATGGCCACAGAAAAATACCAGGACTATCACGTTGCTCTGGCCGATAATTTCAAAATTTTCTTTCCCAACGTTCCGCAAAAGATGTATCACTTCACCAACTATCAATACGGACGCGAAGCCGCCATCGCATTCAATCCCGAGCATCCGACCTCTCTGCTTTATGAAAAGCATGGCGACGATTACAAACTCATCGGCGTGATGTACACGGCGCCCAAGCGCTTCACTGAAGATGATCTCGACCAGCGCATCCCGCTCAGTATTGCGCAATGGCATGAACACGTAAATTTCTGTACCGCTCCGCTGGGCAGGAAGCGCGAATATTTCGGGCCTAACGCACTCTTCGGCTTAAAAGGATCCATCTCCACGCAGGAGGCCTGCGACAAAGAAGGCGGAACGTTCCATCCCGTGGTTTTCAATTGGATGGTCCACGTGTATCCGTTCGAAAAAGATCAGGCCGGCATCTGGTCAGTCGATCGGCAGCACGGCGACGGCGATTAAAATTGCGTAACAGGCTTTGGAGGTAGAGCCCGCGCCGCTGAGTTCGCCGAGTGCCGGTTCGCTTCCGGTGCGGTGCTGCAAGCCGTCATGCATTTTTAATTCCCGTATCTGAAATTACATTTCCGTCATTATCCAGTTCGCGCGTGCAATCCGCCTCTGCAGCGGATATGTTAGCCCTTCCAGTACCAGACAAAAACAAGACACGTGGTCGCTGTGCGAGACAAAAAGTGTTATCAGAAAACTAATGGTCTCCTGCTAACCGTGGCAAATGCATCGCGTCAAATCAGCATTAAGTAAGTTGCGGAACAATTGAACTTTTTGAATCGTGGTTGCGTACCTAATTGCAGAAGGCAATCAGTCGGAAGTAAACCAGGCGGGTTGCAATCGAAAATTTTGCGGGGTCAGGGGATTCTCTTACTCTCGGTTTGGCGGCCCAGGTAAGAAACCCCCAATGTGCGGCGGCAGGCTTTATGGCGTGCCTCCTCAGACCCCAACGGCTGCATTGTAAGGCGATTCGCGGCAAAACACCAAAGGTTTTCTCGCGTAGGTCGTGAGCCGGGCCGCCCCAACCGCTTCCCGACGCGATTTCGGGAAAGAAAAGGAGCAGTCATGAAGTTCGCGACAGTATCGAAGAGCGTAGTCCTGGTATTAGCGTTGGTGTTCGCAGCAACCGCATTCGCCGCGACCAAAGGCAGTTTGGAGCTAACCAATTCTGTCACGGTGAATGGAACCACTCTCAAAGCCGGCGATTACAAGGTGCAGTGGGAAGGCAGCGGTCCCAACGTCGAACTGAGCATCCTGAAGGGCAAAAACGTTGTGGCAAAAGTTCCCGCACACACCGTCGAACTGCAGTCAGCGCCTGAGAATGATGCGGCGGTCACGCGGCAGAACGGCAGCGGCCCGAACACTCTGGCCGGCATCCGTTTCCATGGCCAGAAGACTGCATTTGAAATCGGCGAATCAAGCGATGGCATGCAGGCAGGCGGTTCCAGCAAGTAAATCCAGCTTTACAAGAAAATGGGAGCACGAATCGTGCTCCCATGTTGTTTTTTCTAGCGGCTTGTATTGATCCTTAAGGCGCGGTCGCAGGTTTCTCGAGTTCGGCAGGTGCACGCTGATGCGGCTGATGACTTTCAGCATGCGCTGCCAGTCCTTGGGAGCTGGCTTTCCTGATCGAGATCGTATGATCGCCGTCGGAGACCTGCACGTCAGCGACTACGAATGTCACTGGGCACAGGCGTGCCTTTCGAATCACCACTTTCGTATCAGGGCGCGCCTTCGAGGCGCGCCGCCAAAAACCTACCTTCGGCAGCGCTGTTCGTGCGCATCCTTTACGATTACCGCGCGCAGGGAAAATTCCGGCTGCACGACTTTGTCGTCATGCCCGATCACTTTCATGTGTTGCTGACAGTGAATCGGAACATTTCCATCGAGCGTGCTGTGCAGTTTATTAAGGGAGGATTCGCGTATCGGGCAGGAAAAGAGTTGGGGCTTGGTTTTCCGGTTTGGCAGAAGGGATTTTCAGAAATTCGGATAAAAGATGGGATCGCTTTCGAAGGCGCTCGAACTTACATTCGGAATAATCCAGTCGTGAAACATCTCGCTCCGACGGCAACGGAATTTCCGTATTCTTCCGCTTATCCGGGGTTCGAGCTTGATACGCCACCCCAGGGGCTAAAGCCCGATCGCGAATGGGACGGTTCGATCGACATGGCTGAAGCCATATCCTGATACGTCGCGTCAAATCCGTATCTTGATCAGAGCTTCGTATCGGGGCGCGCCTTCAGGCGAGCCGCAACAGGTTTAAGAAACAAGCCAGACTTTAGCCCGGCGCTAACTTTGGAGACCAATCGGCATGGCTAAAGCCATGCCCTGACACGGGCGCTTAATACTTCGGCACCCGCGGATCCACTCTCTCCGCCCACGCCGTAATCCCGCCCGCCAGGTTCACCACTTTCTTGAACCCAGCCTGCTGCAAAAACGCAACTGCCTTCGCGCTTCGCCCGCCCATCTTGCAGTGGACGACGATCTCGCGGCTCGAATCCAGTTCATTCACGCGCTTCGGCAGGTCGTTCAGCGGAATCAAATGGCCACCAAGATTGCATATCTGATACTCGTGTGGTTCGCGCACATCCAGAACGAACAAGTCTTCCTTCGCATCCAGCCGACGCTTTAGCTCTTCTACCTGAATCTCCGGAACTCCATTCGACACCGCTTTTTCCTCCCCGCGAATTCCGCAAAACTCGTTGTAGTCTATCAGCTTCGTCACGGTAGGATGCGTGCCGCAAACCGGGCAATCCGGATTTTTGCGCAGCTTCAGCTCGCGAAACTTCATGCCCAGCGCATCAATCAGCAGCAATCGGCCAATCAACGGCTCGCCGACGCCCAAAATCAGTTTGATCACTTCGGTGGCCTGCATCACTCCCACAAGCCCGGGAAGAATACCCAATACTCCACCCTCCGCGCACGAAGGCACTAGCCCCGGCGGCGGCGGCTCTTGATACAGGCAGCGGTAGCACGGCCCATCCTCCGTAGCAAACACGCTGGCCTGCCCTTCGAACCGGAAAATCGATCCGTAAACGTTCGGTTTTCCGGTGAGCACGCAAGCGTCATTCACCAAGTAGCGCGTAGGGAAATTGTCCGTACCATCGGCGACTATATCGAAGTCGCGAAAGATCTCAAGCGCGTTCTCGCTGCTCAGCCTCGCGTCAAACGTTTGCAGATTTAAAAATGGATTGATCGCTTTCAGCTTATCTGCGGCCGAATCGAGTTTCTTCCGCCCCACGTCCGCGGTCGAATGAATAATCTGCCGCTGCAAATTCGTGTAGTCGACCACATCGAAATCGACCAGCCCAAGCGTGCCTACGCCAGCGGCGGCAAGATACAACGCCAGCGGCGATCCCAGTCCTCCCGTGCCAATGCACAACACGCGCGCCGCCTTCAGCTTTTGCTGCCCCTCCATGCCAACTTCAGGCATGATCAAATGCCTCGAGTAGCGTAGGATTTCGTCCTTGCTCAGCGTGACTGGAATTTCGGTGCTGATCGTAGCCATAGAGTCCTCAATTGCAATCTAAATTTCGGGGAAGCGTATCGGACACTAACAACAGGAGAGACAACAGCAGCACAGAGCGGGGAACTGCATTTCGAGTTTCGAGGGCGTGTTCACAGTCGGTTCCGGCCTCCCGCGATCGAAGGCACTATCGAAATATTATCACCTTCTTTTATCGCGGTCTCTTCCTTTTGCAAATAGCGAATGTCTTCATCATTCACATAAAGGTTAACGAACGAACGCAGCTTCCCGTCCTCCGCATACAAATGCCGCTTAAGTTCAGGATGCTGCTTGAGTAAATCGTTCATGGCTTCGGCAACGGTAGTGCCCTTCACTTCCACAGTAGGCTGCTTTCCAACATACTGCCGGAGCGGCGTGGGTATATGAATCTTGCTCATAGCTGCAACAATAAAGGATGCTCGTGCCTTCGCGAAAGACTCAGCGCTGATTCTGGGACAGAAGACTGTCAAATCGGGGCCAGCCGGGAAAGCTCGGGAGACTGATAACATCGAATCGTGCCCCCGCTGCTTGAAGTGCGCCAACTGAATATCGATTTCCTCGTCAGTAGTGGTGCAGGAAGCTCTCCTCAAGCTCTTCACGCCGTGCGAGACCTCAACTTCTCCATCGCTCCCGGGGAAGTCCTGGGCCTGGTCGGCGAATCCGGCTCCGGCAAATCGCTCACGTCGCTCGCCATCATGCGCCTGCTGCCGCCGCAAGCAAGCGTTTCTGGTGAGATTTTACTCCACGAAAACAATCTGCCCCGTGACCTCGCACAACTTCCCGACCATTCCATGCGTCAACTCCGCGGCTCGCATATTGCGATAATCTTTCAGGAACCCATGACCGCACTCAATCCAGTCATGCGCGTGGGCGATCAAATTGCTGAAGCAGTCCAGGCGCACCACCGCATCCCGAAAAAGCAGGCATGGCAGCAAGCAGTCGACGCCATGAATGAAGTCGCCATTCCCGATCCCGCGCGCCGCGCCCTCGACTATCCGCACCAACTCTCCGGCGGCATGCGTCAGCGCATCATGATTGCCATGGCCATCGTCAACCGTCCCCAGCTTCTCATCGCCGATGAACCCACCACGGCGCTCGACGTAACCATTCAAGCTCAAATCCTGGACCTTCTCTCGCAGCTTCGCTTAAAATTCGGCCTCGCCATGCTGTTCATCTCTCACGACCTTGCTGTCGTATCGCAAGTCGCGGATCGTGTGGCCGTAATGTATGCGGGAAGCATGGTCGAGTTGGGCACGAAACAAGAGATTTTTCGCGCTCCGGGACACCCCTACACCCGCGGCCTGCTGCAAGCCGTCCCTAATCTCAAAACTTCGCGTAGCCGCCCGCTCGGCAGCATCGAAGGCACGGTGCCGCCGCTGCAGGCCTTGCCTCCCGGATGTGCGTTCGATCCGCGCTGCGCTTACCGTATTCCAACCTGCGCGCAGGAATTCCCATCTCTGCAAGAAATTGCACCAGAGCACTGGGCACGATGTCCGGTCGTCAATTCGAGTGAATTTTCAACCACCAAGGACAAGAAGGAACATTAAGGAAATCAATAAGAACCTTCGTGAACCTTCGTCTCCTTGTGGTTTTGCGAATTTTTGAAGGTCGTAAGTACCCGCCCTGTATCTTCTTTCACTCCGCTCGTTTTATAATCGCCATCCGTCCGGTGCCCATTGCGCATACTGCTGCTTAGCGACATTCACGCCAACCTGGAAGCCCTGGAAGCCTGCCTGGCGGCCGCTCCGGCATATGACTTCGTTGCCAATCTCGGCGATGTCGTCGGCTACGGGGCCTCGCCCAACGAAGTCATCGACCGCTCCCGTGAACTCGGCAATATTTTCGTCCGCGGCAATCATGACAAAGCCGCCACCGGCCTGCTCCAACTCGAAGACTTCAATCCCATGGCCGCCGCAGCCGCCATCTGGACCCGCGACCAGCTAACTCCGGAGCACTACGATTGGTTGCGGGCTCTGCCCCAAGGTCCGCTGCCGCTCGAGAAATTTCCAGAAATTCAATTAGTTCACGGCTCACCCGGCGATGAAGACGCTTACGTAGTCTCGATCGGCGACGCGCTAGTCCCGCTCATCACGCTCAACACTCCAATCACCTTTTTCGGCCACACTCATCTGCAAGGCGGATTTTTCGCCAACGGCTCGAGCGCCGACGGTTTTCGTCCTGAGTATCGATCCGTGGGGCAGGCTGAATCCGTTGCGCTACAACTGAAGTCGAACACGCGTTACCTCATCAATCCCGGCTCAGTCGGACAACCGCGCGATGGCGACTGGCGCGCCGCTTTCGCCCTCTTCGATACCGAGGCGCAGGTCGTGCATTTTCACCGTACGCCGTACGACTTGAAAGCCGCGCAGGATCGCATCTTCGCAGCAGAACTACCCGCGAGATTGGCCACGCGCCTAGCCGCAGGCCGCTGATCTCGATGCAAACCTGTGGTGCGGGCACTCCTGCCCGCGATGCGCCGCTAATCCAGTGAGCTGCATCCGAGGAATTCGCGCCCAGCGTTGTAAACTCGACCCATGCCCCATCCCGTCCAGCCGAAAACGAAATCTCTATTCGCCGATCAGCCGCGCCAGAACGCTCCACAGCACTATCTAGTCGCCCACAGCGACGGCGGCGCACGCGGCAATCCCGGGCCAGCCGGCTTTGGAGTCGTGATCGAAGATCAGTCCGGCCACAAAGTTGCTGAACTCAGCGAATATCTTGGTCATCAGACCAACAACTTTGCCGAGTATCAAGGTCTGATCGCGGCGCTCGAATATTCGCTCCAGCACAGTCCCAAAGCCCTTAAGCTGATTAGCGATTCCGAATTATTAGTGCGGCAGATCAAAGGCATTTACAAGGTAAAAAATCCCACGCTGCAGGATTTGCACGCCCGCGCCAAAGAGCTGATCGCTCAACTGGAATGGTTCTCCATCGGCCACGCTTTGCGCGAACACAACCGCGACGCTGACCGACTGGCGAACGAAGCAATGGATCGAGGCACAAGCCGTGTGGCGCGGGCGCCCTCGCCCGCGAACACTTCCCAACCCACCGAACTGAACGGCGTCGTCCGCAACGGAGTCGTCGAACTGCTGAACGGCAAACTCCCCGACGGAACTCAAGTTCAGGTCCGAGTCAGAAAATAAAAAAAGCCGCCTCGCGTAGAAACGCGAAGCGGCCTCGTCGGCCTAGCTTATTCTCCGCCGACCTGCCGAATACACTCCTCCAAAACATCCATCGCAATATTGGCTTGCTCTTTGGTTACCACCAACGGCGGGCACAGGCGAATCGAGCTAGGCCCGCATCCCAACAAAAGAATCCCCTGTTCAAATGCCTTCTCGATGATCACGTCGCGGTCGGTCGCGCCATATTCCTTCGTGGCCTTGTCCTTCACGATATCGACGCCAATCATGAGCCCGCGCCCCCGGACATCGCCCACGAGTTTGTGCTCTTTCGGCCACGAACTCATGCGCTTCAGCATGTGCGCGCCAACTTCTGCCGAGTGCTGAACCAGTTTTTCCTTCTCGATCACATCCAGCGTAGCCAGTGCCGCCGCCACGCAAACCGGATTGCCGCCAAACGTGGATGCGTGCGAGCCCGGCACCCAGTCCATGATTTCTGCGCGGGTCATCGTAATGCCCAGCGGCATCCCGGACGCAATCCCCTTCGCAATGCAAACCATGTCCGGTTCAACTCCAGTATGTTCGATGGCCCACCACTTCCCAGTGCGCGCGGCCCCGCTCTGTACCTCATCAGCCACCAGCAAGATTCCATTCTGGTCGCAAATCCGCCGCAGTTCCTGCATAAAGACCGTCGGCGCGACCACATATCCGCCCTCGCCCTGCACCGGTTCGACAAAGATCGCAGCAACTTCCTCGGGCGGAAGAATTGTCTTGAACAATTTCTCTTCGATGTATCGCGCGCAGCTCTGGCCAAATGCATCCGGATCCTGCGTCGGATCTTTCTTCCCACGATAAACATCGGGATACGGCACATGCGTCACTCCCGGCACCAGCGGCGCAAAACGCCGCCGCTGTTGCGGCTTCGAAGCGGTTAGCGAAAGAGCGCCCATCGTCCGTCCGTGAAACGCCCCAAAGAACGCAATAATGTTCTGCCGCTTCGTGTGATATCTCGCCAGCTTGAGGGCGCACTCAATCGCTTCCGCTCCGGAATTGCCGTAATAGAACTTGTGTGGCCCGGGCATGGGGGCGATCTTCGACAATCTCTCCGCCAGTGTCACCATGTTCTCGTAGTAAAAATCCGTCCCCGACATGTGGATCAGTTCGCCCGCCTGCTTCTGAATCGAGGCCACCACATCCGGATGGCAGTGGCCGGTCGAAACCACAGCAATACCTGCGGAAAAATCCAGAAACTCGTTACCGTCCACGTCAGTAACCACAACGCCTCGGCCGCTTTTGGCTACCAGCGGATAAGAACGTGTATAGGACGGCGAAATATATTTCTGATCGCTCGCTAGCACCGTCCGCGCGTTCGGGCCAGGTAGTTGCGTCTTGATCTTGGGACCGCCCGCTGCGGTGGTCATTCTTTCGCGCTTCATCTCCTCATTCATTGGAGCAGTCATCGTCTTGGTGGTCATGGAATCCTCCGAAGCGGCCGTCAGTAGTCAGCCGCTGAGCTATGAGTGAATGCAGCCTCGGAAACAGGTAGCCCTGGTTTGGGCAAGCCACGTTGAGAAAAACCTTGTTCAGAAAAATACAGGCCGAGGCGAATCAGGCGGAGGGATTAACTAGTCACTACCAAAGAGGCTGGGACGAAGACGGGATGGCAGATTCGCGCGATACCGCCGTGGACATACCAGGCAGTGCAGCCAGCACTCGGGCAAGTGCGAATTGGCCTGAAACGAATTGGAAGCGCTGCGCATCATCGCCGAACATCATCTTCGCAACGATTATACGCGGCAGCGGCTCGCTGCGTAACCCCCAAAATCGCGAGCAGGGAAGCACCTTGGTTATAGGCGGGCGTCAGACAATTGTACTTTTTGACAACCCCGCAAACTCCGCCTAGCATTACTCACGCCCACAGCGGAGAGTTCCTTTGCTCGAACAGACCATTTCCCACTACCGCATCATCGAGAAACTGGGCGGCGGCGGCATGGGTGTGGTTTACAAGGCCGAGGACACGCGCCTGGGCCGGTTCGTTGCGCTGAAGTTTCTCCCCGAAGATCTCGCGCAGGACCGTCAGGCTCTGGAGCGCTTCCGCCGCGAAGCCAAAGCCGCATCGGCGCTCAACCATCCCAACATCTGCACCATCTATGACATCGGGGAGGAAAATGGCCGCGCTTTTCTGGTCATGGAGTTCCTCGATGGCACGACGCTCAAGCATTTGATTGGCGCCCGACCCGTGGAGATCGAGACCATCCTCGCCCTCGGGATTGAGATCGCCGACGCGCTCGACGCGGCGCACAGCGAAGGAATCGTCCATCGCGACATCAAGCCAGCAAACATTTTTGTCACCAAGCGCGGCCATGCCAAGATTCTCGATTTCGGCCTGGCCAAAGTAAGATCGAATCCGTCTTCTTCCGCGTCAATGGCCGACGTTACGGCGCCCACGGACATTGCTGTTGAAGAGCACTTGACCAGCCCCGGATCGACTCTCGGCACAGTAGCTTACATGTCTCCCGAGCAGGCCAAGGGCAAGGAACTCGATTCGCGCACAGATCTTTTCTCCTTCGGAATTGTGCTTTACGAAATGTCCACCGGCACGCTCCCATTTCGGGGAGAAACATCCGCCCTCATCTTTCAGTCGATTCTCGATCGTGCCCCAGTTCCTCCGATTCGCCTGAATCCCGATCTCCCGCCGAAACTGGAAGACGTAATCAACAAATCGCTCGAAAAAGACCGCAACCTGCGCTACCAGCATGCCGCCGACATGCGGGCCGATTTGCAGCGGCTTAAGCGCGATGCGGAGAGCGGGCGGTCGGCGGTGGCCTCTGAACCGCCTTCACCAATGCCGGATCGGGAAATGCAATCCACCGCGCCAGCTTTCGCGTCGCAACGCCTGGCATCGCAACACTCGGGCCGCGTACCAGCGACAATTTCCACGGGCGCAACCCCGGTCGCGCAACCGTCCGCCCCGGGGAGAATAAAGTCGCGAGACCCCGCAATCGTCAAAGCCTTGATCCTGCTGATCGCGGTCATCGGCGCGGTGTGGTACTTCCGCTCGCACCGTTCCGCGAAATTGACCGAAAAAGATAGCGTCCTGCTGGCAGATTTCGTCAACACCACGGGCGACGCCGTATTCGACGGAACCCTCAAGCAGGCGCTAGCCGTGCAGCTCGAGCAGTCTCCCTATTTGAATCTCGTTCCGGAGTCCAAGATTCGCGAGGGCCTGCGCTTCATGGGGCGTCCGGCCGATGAACAGGTTACGAATGATGTGGCGCGCGAAATATGCCTGCGTGAGAACATCAATGCTATGCTCAGCGGCGCCATCACCAGCCTGGGCAACCATTATGTGATCACGCTAAGCGCGACCAATCCGCAGAATGGCGATTCGCTTGCCCGCGAGCAGGCGGAATCCGACAGCAAGGAAAACGTTTTGAAGACGCTGGATAAGGCGGCTTCCAACCTGCGCCAAAAAATGGGCGAGTCGCTTGCTTCCGTAAACCAGTTCGCAACGCCGCTGGAGCAAGCTACCACCTCGTCGCTGGATGCCTTGCAGGCTTACAGCCTGGGCCACGACGAGCACCAAAAAACCAACGACGATGTCGCCATCCCGCACTTGAAGCGAGCGGTGGAACTCGATCCCAACTTTGCCATGGCCTACGCCACTCTGGGCGTTGCCGATGCCAATATGGGGCGCGTTACAGATTCAGACAAAGCGCTGAAGCAAGCCTATGATCTGCGCGACCGCGCCAGCGAGCACGAAAAGTTATATATAGAGGCCCATTATTACGACGAGGTGGCCCAGGACTACGAAAAGACGATCCAGGTTTACAGCGACTGGAAGCAGACGTATCCGCGTGACACTATCCCGCTGGATAATCTGGCCCTGGTTTATAGCGAGACCGGGCAATTCGAGAAAGCGCTCGGCGTCAGCAGCCAGGCCATGCACCTCGATGCCAGGGATCGCTACGCTTATGGGAACATGATCTTTGCCTATATGGGCCTGAATCGCTTTGGTGAGGCCAAAAGCCTGCTCGACCAGGCGCTGGCACAAAACTTGGGCGGCTACACCGCGCAAATCGCTGTAATTTTTCTGGCCTCCCTTCGCCACGACCAAGCGGCATTCGAAAGCGAAATCGCAAGCGCTCGCGGCACGGCCAACGAACCGCTGCTGTTAATGTTCAAGGCGATGGGTCTGTGCGCCCAGGGAAAGATCAAAGCTTCCCAGTCGGCGTCGCAGCAGGCACAATCGGCGGACCTGCATTTCGGCGATAAAGATTCCGCCGCCATTGTGCTTGGCGTGGAAGCGGTGTGCAACGCGCTTGTAGGATTTCCCCAGGATGCGCGAACCAATCTTTCCCAAGCGCTGCAGACTTCCCCGAGCCGGGATGTGGTTGCTTTGGCCGCCACCGTTTTTCCCGTCATCGGCGACACGCCTAAGTCGTCCGCCCTGCTTGCTGACCTGGCGCGCGACTATCCTGAAAATCGCCTTTTCCAGCTGGTGGATATTCCGGAAGCGCGAGCGGCACAGGCTCTATACAAAAAACAGCCGGAAGAGGCCGTTGCCGCATTGGAGCCAATTCGGCCGATTGAGTTCGGCAGCGGGCCTCAGGGAACCGCCTACGAGCCTAACTATCTGCGCGGTCAGGCTTATTTGAAGCTCGGGGATGGAGCCAAAGCCGCCGCCGAATTTCAGAGCATTCTCGATCATCCCGGCGTGGGGCCGGAGGATCCCGAATTGTCCCTGGCGCACCTGTATCTTGGACGCGCGTACGCTCTTCAAGGTGACGCGGCGAAAGCCCGAACCGCGTACCAGGATTTCTTTGCCCTCTGGAAAGATGCCGACCCTGACGTTCCCATCCTGCAGCAAGCCAAATCCGAATACGAAAAGCTGAAATAAAGACTCTTGCGCACCCGTTATCTTTAATCCTTGCGCACGTCTGATATCTTTTAGCTTCCCAGTTTCTCGCCCTCTATGCCCAAGACCCTCACCCCAAGCCGCTTCGCGGTGATCCTCGCCTTCGGTTTGGTCTACCTGCTCTGGGGTTCGACCTATCTCGCTATCGACATCGCCGTGCAGAGTATTCCTCCGGCACTCATGTGCGGCGTCCGCTTTTTAATTGCCGGGGTGGTAATGCTCGCGGTCTGTGCATTGACCGGCCGCACAATCTGGTATTCACCGCGCCAACTGGCGCTGGCCGCCATCGTCGGAATCCTTCTCTTGATGGGCGGAAATCTTACCCTTTCCTGGGCCGAATTATCTGTGCCCACAGGGCTGGCCGCGCTGATCATATCCGTCACGCCGTTGTGGTTCCTGGTGCTCGATTCGCTTCTGCTCGGCCACCATCGCATCTCCGGAAGAGGCAAGCTCGGCCTGGCGCTGGGCATCGTCGGATTGTTCGTGCTTTTCTGGCCTGAACTCCACTCGACCAACGTCCTTGGCCGCCGCGAATTCTGGTCTGCCCTTTCTTTACTCGGCGGATCGTTCTCCTGGGCGCTCGGCTCGGTTCTTTCCAAGCGCTGGCAGTCCGGCATGGACGGATTCAGCGCCACCGGATGGCAGGTCACAGCAGCCGGCATTGCCAATCTTCTCTTCGCCCTCGTCGCCGGTGATCTATCGCATGTCACTTGGACCACGCGCAGCGTCGGCGCCGTACTCTATCTGATAGTCTGCGGCTCCTGGATCGGATACACGGCCTACATCTGGCTCCTGGCGCACGTTCCAACGTCCAAAGTCTCCACCTATGCCTACGTCAACCCGGTGGTAGCAGTCTTTCTCGGCTGGTTTATTCTCAATGAGAAGGTCGACCGCTTCATCCTTCTCGGGAGCGCGATCGTCGTCCTCTCCGTGATCCTTGTCACCAGCGCCAAAGTGGAAAGGAAAGACACCGACGACGAGATTCTTGTCATTGAAGAATCAACTTAAGACAATTTCCGAAGCGCTTCGTCGCTAAGTTCTGATACGCTGCTAGGCCATGCGCCGAATCATCAGCTTTCTCCTCTTTCTCGCCGTTGCAGTCTCGCTGTTCGCACAAAGCACTAAATCCGCGACAGAACGCATCGCCGCGCAGAACGCACTGTTTGACGCACAATACGAATCCGATCTGCACAATTCTCCCGAGCGTGCCACCGCCTACGGTGATTACCGTTACAACGACAAGCTCGGCGAATATTCCCTCGCCGCCATTGCCGGGCGCAACAAAACGAATCACGAGTTCCTCGACCGTCTTCAGTCGATCTCAACCCAGGGCTTTCCCGATCAGGACCAACTCTCCCACGATCTCCTCGTGCGCGTTTTGCAGCAACGCATCACCGACTTCGATCTCAAAGAATACGAGATGCCGGTCAACCAGCAGAACGGCATTCACACCAGCCTGGCCGACTTGCCGCTCTCCGCGCCGTTCGACTCAGTAAAGCATTACGAAGACTACATTGCGCGCCTGCATCAGATTCCACGCGTGTTGAACCAAACTACCGAAGTTCTGCGAGCAGGCATGAAAGACCGGCTCATGCCGGTGCGCTTTCTGCTTGAAAAGCTGCCCGTCCAGTGCGAAGGCATTATCGAAAGCGATCCCTTTCTTCAGCCCACAAAAAAATATCCCGCCGGCATTTCCCCTGAAGATCAGCAGCGTTTAACCAAAGAAATCACCGATGCAATCAATACCGATGTAATCCCCGCCTACAAATCGTTCGCAGCTTTTCTGCGCGATGACTACGCTCCGCAGGGCCGCACCACGCTCTCCATCACATCGTTGCCCGATGGCCCCAAGCGCTACGAGAACGACATTTACGCCCGCACCACCACGCACATGACCGCCGACGAAATCCACCAACTCGGCTTGCGCGAGATGGAACGAATCCAGGCCGAGATGCTCGTGATCGCAAAGAAAGAAGGTTTCTCCGATCTTGCTTCGTTCCGCGCCTCCCTGAAAACAAATCCGAAATATGTCCCCACCTCAGCCGATCAAATCCTCGACGACTTCCGCCACTACATCGCGCAGATGCAGCCGAAGCTGCCGCAACTATTCACCCTGCTTCCCAAATCTCCGGTCACAGTGGAGGCCATTCCGCCCTTCCAGGCCGCTGCAGCCACGCACTACGTTACCGGCACGCCTGACGGCAAGCGTCCCGGCCGCGTGGTCGTAGCAACGTCAAACTTCAAAGAGCGCTTTCTCATCGATGACGAAGCCACCGCCTATCACGAAGGCATTCCCGGACATCACATGCAGCTCTCCATCCAGCAACAGTTGACGGATCTGCCGAAGTTCCGCCAGCACGGTCTCGGCTTTAACGCATACATCGAAGGCTGGGCGCTTTACGCCGAGGGACTCGGCAAGGAAGTCGGCTTCTATCAGGATCCGGTGTCGGACTACGGACGATTATCGTCTGAACTTTTCCGCGCCGTGCGGCTCGTGGTCGATACTGGAATTCACGCTAAAGGCTGGAGCCGCGATCAGGTTGTCGACTTTATGCGCAAATCAGGCTCAGTCGATGAACCGACAATTCAATCCGAAACTGATCGCTACATCGCATGGCCCGCGCAGGCTCTAAGTTACAAGCTGGGTCAGCTGAAGATTCGCGAACTCCGCGCCCGCGCCCAAAAAGAGCTCGGTCCAAAGTTCGATGTCCGTACCTTCCATGACGAAATCCTGGACGGCGGAACTCTTCCGCTCGATATGTTAGAAGCCCGAACCGACAAGTGGATAGCACAACAGAAATCGCAGTGACAAATCGTCCGCGCCTGCCAGCCGACGTTCCGGTGTAAGGATTTCCTTAGTGTCCCTTCGTGCCCTTTGTGGTTAACTTAGATTTTTCCGAATTACACCGAAAAGGATTCCGGGCATGTCGAAACCAGGCATGAGAGTTACAAGTCTCTTTTTGATCGCCATGCTCACCAGCGCGGCCGCTCAAACGGCCATCTCACCAATCGCCTTTACCCGCGCCAGGCATCTGCAACACGGCATCAACGCCAGCGAGTGGTTCGCGCAGGTCTACGATAAACGCGGATACACCGCCGAACACTTTCAGTCCTGGACAACCGCCGAAGACATCGCGCTGATCAAATCCATGGGATTCGACCACGTGCGGTTAAGCGTGAATCCCCAACCGATGTTCAACGAGCGTGAACCCAACAAACTTCCGCCGGACTACATCGGCTACCTCGACGCCGCAGTGAAGATGATTCTCGATCACGGCCTTGCCGTCATAATCGACATGCATCCCGAAAGCGACTTCAAAGCGCGGCTCTCAAAAGAAGATCAGTTCGTCGAAGCGTACGCGGATTTCTGGCGTGCCATCGCGCTGCATTATTCCAGATGGGACGTCGACCGCATCTTCTTCGAGATATTGAACGAGCCGGAGTTCTCTGACCGCTATCGCTGGTTCGGCGTGCAGGCAAAACTCGCTGCAGCAATTCGCGAAGCCGCTCCTGCGCACACCATCATCGCGACCGGCGCCCGCTGGTCGAATGACGACGAACTGGTATTCGAAGAACCCCTGCGCGACCCGAACGTGATTTACAACTTTCATTTTTACGAGCCGCACATCTTCACGCATCAGGGTGCAACCTGGGGAGTGTATTACTGGCATTTTTTGCAGGGTCTCGCCTATCCCTCCACGCGCGAATCAGCCCGGCGCGCCGCGCAGCTCGAGCCCGATGAAATCGATCGCCTGCCCGTGATCCGGTATGGAATGGAACATTGGGATTCGGCCCGGATCGAAGCAGAAATGGAACAGGCAGCCGCATGGGCAAGCCGCCGCAACGTGCCGTTGATCTGCAATGAATTCGGCGTCTACCGTGCCTACGCAGATCCTCGTGATCGCGACGCATGGTTGCACGATGTTCGAACTGCTTTGGAGAAAAATAATAGTGGCTGGTCCATGTGGGATTACTCAGGATCGTTCGGAGTAGTGACCAAGAAAGACGGAAAGACAACCGTCGACGAAGGCGTGCTGAAGGCGCTGGGCTTGAAGTAAAGTTGCGATCAAGGATGACGCAGAGAATTCCTCTTCCGCATCAACTCATTTGCGCAGCACTCGTGCTCATCGCCACCTTCTGCCCAATGCAACTATGGTCGCAAGGCATGGCCCAAGGCGCGCCGCCCCCACCTGGAATCAAAGTCCTGAAATGTCAGAAGCGCCAAATCCCACAACTCGAAGACATCACCGGCAAAGCTGGCATTCATTTCCAACATTTTTTTGACCCGCAAGGCAAGTACATCGCGGAATCGATGAGCGGCGGCGTGCTGCTTCTTGATTACGACCGCGACGGCTGGCTCGACGTCTACTTCACCAACGCTCCCACATTCGATATGGCACGCAAAGGCGAGAAAGCCCACGGCGCTCTTTACCACAATAATCACGATGGCACCTTCACCGATGTAACCGAAAAAGCCGGACTAGCCACTCCCGGCTGGGCAATGGGCGGAGCCGTGGGCGACTACAACAATGACGGCTGGCCCGACATTTACATCACGTGCCTCCATGGCAACATTCTCTATCGCAACAACGGCGATGGCACCTTCACCGACGTAACTGCCAAAGCCGGAGTAGCCGACGGCCGATGGTCTGCCGGTGCGGCTTTCGGAGACTACGACAACGACGGCTTCCTCGACCTCATGGTTTCGAACTACGTGAACTTCGATCTCGACCATCCTCCGCCATTCGGGGGCGCCGGAACCTGCAAATTCAAAGGACTCGATGTCCAATGCGGCCCGCGCGGTCTCAAAGGCGAAAGCGACGCCCTGTTTCACAACAACGGTGATGGCACTTTCACAAACGTTTCCAAACGCGCAGGCTTGAACGATGCGAACGCATATTACGGCCTGACGGTTTTATGGGCCGACTTCAACAACACCGGCCGTCCGGATATTTTCGTCGCCAACGATTCCACGCCCAACTATCTCTATCGCAACAACGGCGACGGCAAATTTACCGACATCGGATTGGAATCAGGCACAGCCCTCAGCGAAGACGGCATGGAGCAAGCCCATATGGGCGTCGCCATCGGAGACTATCTTCACAACGGGCGTCCGTCGCTAGTTGTAACCGATTTCGCCGGCGACTACAGTCCGCTCTACCGCAACGATGGCAAATGGAATTTCCAGGATGTGGGATACCAATCAGGTGTGGGCTTGTCTTCGGTCCCGTATGTGAAATGGGGCGACGCCTTCGTCGACCTCGATAATGACGGCTGGCTCGATCTGATCACCGCGTCAGGACACGTCTACCCGCAAGCCGATGCCGTGCCCGAAAGCGGTAGCTCAGGATATCGCGAACCAAAACTGTTGCAGATGAATCAAGCGGATGGCACGTTCTGCGACGCCAGCGATGAGGCCGGCCCGGCGATTCGGGAACCCCAGGTCTCACGCGGGCTCGCCGTCGGCGATCTCTTCAATGATGGAAACATGGATGTCGTGGTCGAAAATCTCGACGGCGCTCCGATGATTCTGCGCAATCACGGAATCGAAGGCCGGCATTGGGTCAGCTTCGAGCTGGCAGGAACCAAGAGCAATCGATTGGCAATCGGCGCACGCCTGAAAATCGTCGCCGGAGGAATGACCCAAACCGACGAGATTCACAGCGGCGGTAGCTACATTTCACAAAACGATCTACGCGTCCACTTTGGTTTAGGCGCAGCGACGAAAATCGACTCGCTCGAAGTGCGCTGGCCATCGGGCGCACTCGATACGGTCAAGAATCTCGCAGCCGATCAGTTTTACGGAGTCCTGGAAGGCAAGGGAATCGTGCCGCTGGCGGAAATCCGGCCGCATCACTGAAATTTCGCAATCAACTCATCCGACGTGCAGGGTTACATTGCATAGTCCGGCCACGCTAAACTAATCCTTCATGCAACTCAACATCACAATCCTTCCCGGCGATGGCATCGGTCCCGAAGTAACCGAACAAGCGGTCATGGTTCTCCAGGCAATCGCTCAATCCTTCGGACATCAACTTCAACTCCGACACAAAAATATCGGCGGCGAAGCACTCGGCGCGTCGGAAAATCCCCTGCCGCCCGACACGCTGCAGGCCTGCCTCTCTTCCGACGCCGTGTTGATGGGAGCCGTAGGAAATCCCGCGTACGATCATTATCCCAATCACCTCCGCCCCGAAGCCGGACTATTGCGCCTTCGTCGCGAACTAGGCGCGTATGCCAACCTGCGCCCAGCCGTTTGTTTTCCCGCCCTCGAAGATTGCTCTCCACTGCGCCCGGAAATCGTTCGCGGAACCGACATCATGATCGTCCGTGAGCTGCTCGGCGGTCTCTATTTCGGAGAGCCGCGCTCCATCTCGGGCCAGCCAACCGCGCGCGTAGCCCTGAACACCATGACCTACGACGAGCCCGCCATCGAGCGCATCGCGCGCATAGCCTTCGATCTGGCACGCAAACGCCGGCGCAAAGTTCTCTCCATAGATAAAGCAAATGTGCTGGAATGTTCGCGCCTCTGGCGCGAAGTCGTAACCCACCGCGCCAAAGATTATCCCGAAATCAAGCTCTCCCACATGTACGTGGACTCGGCAGCGATGTCGCTGGTGCAGCGCCCAGGAGATTTCGACGTCGTGCTCACCGAAAATATGTTTGGCGACATTCTCTCCGACCAGGCCGGAGGCGTAGTAGGCTCACTCGGATTGCTCGCCTCGGCCAGCATAGGCGGGAAAATTGGCCTGTACGAGCCGGTCCATGGCTCCGCTCCAGACATTGCAGGCAAAGGAATTGCAAATCCGCTGGGAGCGATTCTCACCGTTGCCATGCTGCTGCGCCACTCATTCCAACTCGAGCATGAAGCGGCGCGCATCGAGAACGCAGTAAAAACCGTTCTAGACGCCGGCGCCAGGACCGCAGACCTCACCCGCGAAGACCAGCAACCGATTTCAACCACTGAAATGGGACAAAGAGTAGTAGAGGCAGTTAAAACTTCCGCGAAAAACTAGAAGAGGAATTCAAGCCCGCGGCACAGTTCTTTCGGGCAAAACCTTCGCCCCTGGCTTCGATGCGGTTACAACCCCCACATCGTATCTCCCGCAAATGCTGTACCACCGAACGCGCAGCATCTCCCCAAACATCTTCGCGCCGTCCAGCACAGGATTAATGCGCGTCCCCCCTACATGTCCCCATCGCACCGGAACCTCCGCCACCCGAAAACCGAACTTGCGTGCGAGAAAAAGAATCTCCGGATCGAATCCCCAGCGCTCGATGCGCTGCAAAGGAAGAATCTTTTGCGCAGCACGGCGAGTAAATGCCTTGAAACCGCACTGCGTATCTTTGAACTGCAGCCCCAGCGTGATACGCAGCATCAAGTTGAAGATTCTTCCAAACAACTGTCGGTGCAGCGACTGGCGCTGGGTCTGCAATTCCGCGCGAAGCCAGCGCGATCCGATAGCAATATCCGCTCCCGCACCCAACGCCTGCAAAAGCTTGGGCATTTCTTCGATCGGCGAAGATAGGTCAGCGTCGCTGAACACAACGATATCGCCGTGCGAATTCAAAATTCCGTTGCGTACGCTGTAACCTTTACCACGATTTCCCGGATTCTCAATCAGCCGCAGGATCGGATTTTTCTGCGCAAATTCCCGCACGATCTCCGCCGTGTTATCCCGCGATCCGTCATCCACCACAATCACTTCTGCATCCCAACCCTGTTGGCGCACGTATGCCAGCACTTTTTCCAACGTGGCTCCAAGCCTCTGGCTTTCGTTGTAAGCCGGGATGACGATGCTATAGGTCATTTCTAGCGATTCCCAAAATCGATTGATCGAAAGCAACGCAGACAGCGAACCACCGGCCCGGCCGGAAACGACTAAGATGTCGCCAGCGTCAAACCTGTTGCCGAAAGGCATTCAATTTATGATTGTACGTCCGGAAGGGCACGAATACATCAGGAGAGCTGCAACCCAGAGGTCAAATCAGGCAACGCGCCGTTGCTCTGCAAGCATGTCGAAAAAGTCGTGAACCAACTCACCGTCCAGTAACCCACGTTGCGCCTTCTCCTCCATGGTGTGAACGGATTGATCATGCCCAATCGCCGGCTTGTAGGGGCGCTCCGTGCGCAAAGCGTCGTAGACATCCACGATCTGCAGGATTCGCGCCAGAAGAGGAATGTCATTCCCCCGCAATCCATCCGGATACCCCGAGCCATCCGGGTGCTCATGATGATATCGAATGATCGGCAACACCAGCCGTAAAGATTTCAGCGGCTTGCAGATCGATTCGCCGGTGATCGGATGCTGGCGCATGATCACCCACTCTTCCGGTGTCAAGTCGCTGCCCTTTTTCAGAATCTCGTCGGGTACGGCAATTTTGCCCAAGTCATGGAGATATCCTCCGCGGCGCAGGGCCAAAATCGAATCTTCATTGAGGCGCAAGTGCCGGCCCAAATCCACGGCGTTCAATGCGAGGCGCTCGCAATGCCCTTCCGTATAGGGATCACGGCCTTCTACAATCAGCCCGAGAGTGCAGAGCACTGAGTCCACCGTTTCCAGTTCGTCGGTAAATTCCTTCATGCGCAGCAGCGACTTCACCCGGGCGATCAACTCCTCGGCTAATACCGGCTTGTTGAGGAAGTCGTCGGCTCCGGCATCGATTCCGCGAACCTTGTCCGAACTATCGCTCAATCCGGTAATCAATACGAAGGGAATCAAACGCGTCGCCGGGTTTTCTTTCAGGTCGTGACACAGTTCGTAGCCGGATTTTCCCGGCATCCGCACGTCGGAAAGGATCAGGTCCGGCGCT
Organism: Candidatus Sulfotelmatobacter sp.; assembly: GCA_036490235.1. Classification (GTDB taxonomy): domain Bacteria; phylum Acidobacteriota; class Terriglobia; order Terriglobales; family Acidobacteriaceae; genus Sulfotelmatobacter. The sequence continues at coordinate 122,450 of DASXEG010000004.1, forward strand.
TCGCGGCCAATCTCGGCCTCCGCTTCCTGCGCATCCGCTGCAATTGCAACTTCGTAGCCGCGCATGGCGAGCAACTGGCTCATAAGACCGGCGATTCCTGGATTATCGTCCACCACCAGGATGCGTGCCGCCTTTTGCTTCTTCAGAACCTCGATCATCCCATGTTTAGAGGCTGATGGTTGCTGCGAGATTGCCTGTGAATCAGGGTCTGAGAAAGGACGCGATTGCTGGGGGAAACTCATGAGCGCAAGTATTGTATGTACTCCATTCTACTGCAATGCCAAGGAGGATACCCGGCAAGCATATGACGAGCCTCCAAAACGGAGCATCGAATTCCCAATTCGAAACGCCCGCATGAATTTTGTGACAACTGAACTTGCCCGTCGGCCTACTTCCTGCTAAGTCTCTTGCTTGCCCATCATCTCTCACCGGCGCTCATTAGTTTCAGTTTTGGCCATGTTTCTACTTGGCGTGACTAATGCGTCCTTCGCTGTCTCGAAACCGCATATCGTCGCCTTCGGGAAATGGACCTCCGTCCCATGGAACCCCGACGGAAACGCCGCGAACAAACCGCTGACGCTGAAGGTCCGGCCGCTGCTCGTAGATGCGCGAATCAAGGAATTTACCCTCGGTCCGGCCCACGATATCACCGACCACCTGTTCGTGGTACGCCGCGCATTTCGCGTGAATGACAGCCTGCCGCAGGACGACTCCTCGCCGCACTGGCAGTGGCAGCGCGGAGGATGGCTGTTAGTGGATCGCATAAGCGGCCACATCTCCGCCATCAACCTGCCCGAATTCGACGCGCTTTACTCCGCCGTCAGTTGGTATCGAGACTACGCGGCCTACTGCGAAATATCGGAAGACGGCAAGAAAATCTATGCCGTTGTGGCGCAAATCAACCGCCGCAAGCCGCTGCTGAAGAAATTGCTCGAAGGCGCAGCATGGAATAATAATGAAGATCAGAACGCGCCAGACTCCGCCTGTCCCATCCCGATATGGCAACGTGCGCCCGCGCGCGTCACCTTCGAGCCTACGGGCACAGCCAAACAAACATTCGCAATCCGCGGCCACGTCGTCGATGTAGTGACCGAGGATAACGACGAAGAAGCTTCCGATAAATAGCGAATGCATACCCTCCCCGCCCACATCGTCTCGACGTTTGTCCGGCCACAGCGCAACTCCGGTAACCCCGCGGTATCCACTTGCGCTCACCAGCAGTCGGCGTAGACTCGCGGATTGGGATTCGTATTCACCCTCAACCTAGATGAGAAGCTTCGCCGGTAGAAACATCCAGAGGTCGAGCACTGGATTGGCGGTGGTCGCCTTCTGCCTGCTCATATCACCGGGTCTGCAGCTTTTCGCCGAGCCCCAATCGGGGGCCCGCCAGCCGTCACCAGCGAACGTAACCGACGTCGAACTCCTGAACGCCAACGTCCAGCCCCAAAACTGGCTCACCTACGGACGCACCTATAACGAACAGCGCTTCAGCCCGCTCAAACAGATCAACGACAGGAATACCAGCCGTCTCAACCTCGCCTGGTACGTCAATCTCGATACCGACCGCGGCCAGGAAGCAACGCCTCTCATCGTCGATGGTGTCATGTATTTCACCACTGCGTGGAGCAAAGTCTTCGCCGTAAACGCGGCCACCGGCGCGCGCATTTGGTCCTACGATCCCAAAGTTCCCGCCCAATGGGATATCAATCTTTGCTGCGACGTAGTAAATCGTGGCGTGGCAATCTGGCAAGGAAAAGTCTACGTTGGCACGCTCGACGGCCGCCTCATCGCCCTCGACGCAGCCACCGGTAAGCCCGTCTGGCAACAACTCACCATCGATCCTCACTGGCGCTACTCCATCACCGGCGCGCCTCGAATCGTAAAAGGCAAAGTCATCATCGGCAACGGAGGCTCCGAGTTCGGCGTCCGCGGCTACGTCTCCGCTTACGACGCGGGGACTGGCAAACTCATCTGGCGTTTCTACACCGTCCCCGGCGACCCCTCAAAGCCGTTCGAGCAGCCCATCCTCAAGCAGGCCGCAAAAACCTGGTCCGGAGATTGGTGGAAGAACGGCGGCGGCGGCACCGTTTGGGACGCCATCGTCTACGATCCGGAACTCGATCTTTTATACGTCGGCGCCGGCAACGGCGGACCATGGAACGAAAAATTTCGCAGCCCGACAGGCGGCGCGAATCTTTTCACTTGTTCGATCGTCGCCCTCAAGCCAGACACCGGCCAGTACGTGTGGCATTATCAGGAAAGCGTAGCCGACGACTGGGACTACGATTCCGACGAACAAATCATCCTCGCCGATCTTCCCATCGACGGCCGCCAGCGCAGAGTCCTTCTGCATGCTCCCAAAGACGGCATCTTCTACGTAATCGATCGCGAGAGCGGATCGCTCATCTCAGCCAAGCCGTACACCTTCATCAACTGGGCATCGGGGGTCGATCCAAAAACCGGCCGTCCCCTCGAAAACGCCAGCGCGCGTTACTCCGAAACGAATTCCCCGCCAGTCGTTCCCGGGCCCATCGGCGCACACAGTTGGCAGCCCATGTCTTATAGCCCGCTAACGGGGCTCGTCTACATCCCCGTCAATCAGACCGGATTCAACTACAAATCGGCGGAAAAATTCGAATTCACGGATTCAGCTATGAACCTCGGCCTCGATATGGTCGCGGCAGGCCTGCCGCAGGATCCCAAAATCAAGCAAGCGATCCTCGATTCGGTGAAAGGCAGGCTGGTCGCATGGAACCCGCTCGAGCAGAAAGAAGCCTGGGGAATCGAGCGGCCCGGCCCCTGGAACGGCGGCACGCTGGCGACAGCAGGGAATCTCGTTTTCGAAGGCACCGCTTCCGGCCAATTCGAAGCCTATCGCGCCGACAACGGAGAAAAACTTTGGTCCTTCGATTCGCAAACCGGCGTGATGGCTGGCCCCGTCACCTACACGGTAAACGGCGAACAATACGTCGCAGTTCTCGCCGGATGGGGCGGAGTTTTCCCCATGGCCGCTGGGGAAGTCTCATTCAAATCAGGCCGAGTTCGCAATATCAGCCGTATGCTGGCATTCAAGCTCGATGGCAAAGCAACTCTTCCGCCCCTGCCGCCACCGGACAATCCGGTTCTGAATCCGCCGCCTTCAACCGCCAGTACAACGCAGATTCACCACGGCGAAGCAGTCTTTCAGCAATTCTGTTCTTCGTGTCATGGAGATGTCGCGGTAAGCGGCGGATTAGTACCTGATCTTCGTTACTCGGCTGCTCTCGTCGACGATAAATTGTTTCAGGAGATCGTTCGTGCCGGCGCGTATAAAGCCGGAGGCATGGTGTCATTTGCCAAAGACGTCTCGCAGCAGGACGCCGAAGAAATCCGCGCCTACCTCATCTTCCGCGCCCACCAGAGCATGAGCGAGCGAAAAGCTGAACCAAATAAGTAAGCTCGCGGAAGAGCGGCGCTTGA
>DASXEG010000022.1:0-26007 GCA_036490235.1 Candidatus Sulfotelmatobacter sp.
TTGAAGCGCGTGATGAGAAGAAACAATGCGGCTACGTAATGGCTGAGACAGTACTCGCACGTGAAGAGGTAGAAAAATTTGCGGCGTACGCGCGAGCGAGCATGCTTCGATTGCTCCTGGCAGTAATCGCGCGGCTCGCGCAAAACCTCTTCGTGGGTAATGGTCCAGGCGATACATGCCACAGGGATAGAAAGCACAAGCAGCCAGGCGAACTGTTCGCTTAATGGCACGGCTTGAGTTGGATGCAAAAACGCGCATTCGCGGCAGCGGCCGTCCCAGACCACTTCCATTCATGAGAGGCTGGCTATTTTGAGCGTCTGCCATGGCCGGGATGCTCCCCCGCCCTTTGTGGCAGCAACAGGATGCACAGCACCATGAAGATGGCGATCGCCAGCGAGGACGTGATTCGACCCAGGTTGAGTCCGCCGTGATCCGTTGGCTTAGTGAGAATATCTCCCAGTGTGGCGCCGAGAGGACGGGTGAGAATGAAGGCGGTCCAGAACAAGAACGCATGCGAAACGTCGGTAAAGAAATAAATGGCTGCCACGAGCGTTAGCAAACCGGCAAAGACCAGCGCGCCGCGCTCATAACCCACGCCTTGCGTGTCGGCCAGGAAGTCGCCGAGCGCGGTACCCAGAGTGTTTGAGCACAGAATTGTGACCCAATAGAAAATCTCTACTTTTCGAGTGCGAATGTCGCTGAAAGAGATCGAGCCTGCAGCGAGTCGCCAAACCGCCAGCACGATCATGAGCAGCGTAAAGAGAATGATCGAGCCTCCAACGTAACCGACTCCCAGCGAGCGGTCCGCGAAGTCGGCCATGGTCGTACCCACGGTCGTGGTGGCTACGATGACGGCCCAATATAAAAAGCGATGAAACTTCATGGCGCGAAGCTGCACCCATAGGACCGCAATAAAACATGCCATAAAAATCACGGTGCTCAGCAGATAGCCAAGGTTCAACGTCATCGAGAGGGCGTCGCCGCCGGTTTCCCCGAGGGTGGTTGCGGCAATCTTGATAATCCAGAATGCAATGGCGACCTGGGGAACTTTGCTTTCGACCGCGCGAGAAATGCCCTGCGAATGAAAGGAATTATCCCCTGCATCTTCATGGGCAAAACTGAGAACATTTGCGCTCATGGGGTTCAGACTAAACGATCTCACTACCAGCCAACCAAGAAATGGTAGTGAATCAAAATTGAGGCGCTCTCAAAGCAATGTAAATCTCGAACGGGCCTCTCTGAAAAGAGGTCGAAACCCGTCCCAAGCTTGTTTTCACGCTTTGCAGAGTAGGTACTTCGGTGTAGGGCGCCGGCCGGTATGGAGGCTGGAACTGAGACTTTTCTGCTAGGCTAAAACGATTCCTGTGTAGTAGGAAGCCAAGCTCGGGTTCTCGCCCATGCCAAAAGTGATCGAACAAGAAGTCACCTTACTGTCTTCTTCAAAGAACGGGCTTATCTATCTCACGCCGAACGATTGGGCCTTAGTGGCGGATAAGGCTGCGCGAATGACCTTCCGCAAGGGCCAAGCCCTGGTGCAACGTGGCAAGAAGTCGAATGGTGTCTACCTGTTGGTGAAGGGAAAGGCCCGAGTCCACATCCAAACGTACGGTATTCGGGAGATTGGTCCAGGGGAAATCTGCGGGGAGATGTCGTTTCTGGAGGATGCTCCGGCCAGCGCCAATGTGGTTGCCCACGAAGATGTGGAAGTTTTTCGCCTGGATCGAGCTACTCTGGAATCCCTCTTCGAGCTTTTCCCGCACTTGGCGTCACGCTTTTACCGCTCATTAGCGACGAAGCTCTCGCATCGTTTACGGAATTTGATCGAGCTGGCGCCCGAGTCAATGGCGGCGTCAAACAAATTCTAGGAACGGACACTTTCCCCGCCAAAAATCCCTTGTTCGCCCAAGAAACTGAACACAAATGAGAAGCGTCCCGAACTCTTTCGAGTCGCGGGACGCCCGAACAGCCCTCCCCCAGAACTGCTCGCCTGCAAGAGTACTTGCCTCGATTCGGATTGTGAATTACACTTCGGTGCCATGGGTGGCACAAAGCACCCAAGGAAACTCCCGGATTCGTCCAGATCGGCTGCTGAAAACGCAAAGTTTGCAGCATTAGTATGCAGCAGTTTGCGCTACGGTTGCTGATGCGAAGGGTGCCTGATGAAGTAAAGCATTTATAATCAGAGTTTTACACTTTTTCCCCTTTTGGCACTTCAGGTGCACTGGCGTCTTCCGGTGCAGTTTCACTCTGGCCCCCCACGGAGAGAAGACCCTCCACTACGCGAACGAGGTTTAATCAGGTTCAGGAGGAAGTTCTGATGAAGCGCATCTTTTTACTGGCAATTCTTTCGTTAGCCCTGCCAATCGCTGCACTCGCAGATCAGGTAGATTTCTCCAATAATGGTGGCGTACTCGCGGGCAGTAGTGCCGGATTGAGCCTGACCGGATCCGAACTGACAAGCGTAGTCGGCCTCAACGGCTTGGGACAGATTCAGGGTGGACTAGGCGGCCTGACCTTCTCTACCGGGGCATTGACCTCCGGCAGTTTGGCGATGGGCGGGACCTTTAGCGGTGGCGGGTCGTTTGTCATCACCGGAAATGGCAGCCAGACAGGTATTCCAAACGGCGTGATCTTCAGCGGATCGTTCAGCGGTCCAGTGACTTGGACCATGATCACGCTAGCCAATGGCACGCACGAGTATCAGTTGAGCGGCGCCATCAGCGGAACCTGGTACAACACTGGCACGACAGTGTACGGCGCCACCATCCAGTTAACGATCAACACAGGCATGGGCTTCTTTAACGGAAGCACGATGATATCCAGCGGCGACACGAATATCGTGGTCGTTCCCGAGCCTGGCACGCTCGGATTGCTCGGAACAGGCCTGCTGGGACTCGCCGGCGTACTGCACCGGAAAATGAAGATCAAGAGTTAGAAGCCGAAATAAATAGTCCTGGTTTTCGAAAGCCTCGCATTCAGCGAGGCTTTTTTGTTCCGGGTCCTTTCGAAGAACGCCTTATCATTCATAAATTACCCCAGCGTAATTACCCCAGTAACGCGCCGCGGGGGATTACCGTTGACCCGTGATGCCGCACCTTCTTACAGTCGAGTGAGGGGGTCGCATGAAGGATATCCATGAAGTATTGCGGCAGAAGCAGACGAAATACGCACAACTGGGAAAGCAAATTGAGATGCTCCAGCAGGCCGCGGAAAAACTCCGCGAGGTAGCTCCCCTGCTCGCAGAGAATGACGACGACGACAACGCTGTCCTGGCGGAAGTCGACGACGCTAACCCTCAGGCTGAAGCTGCAAGGGCTGGCGCTGGCCCCTCAGGCGCGGCAGGAAAAGGCGGCAGGCCGACGGCGCCCCGGTGGCCATAATTACGCCGTGATTCGGCAGGAATTCGCTCATGACTCTTCTGGCATTGCTGTTATCCAGCGACGATTCCGCGTCTCAAGTGCTGGGCGAGACTCTGCCTACATGCGGAATGGCGGTGGAGCGCTTCAGCGAGCCCGAGAGTGCGATTGACCGCCTGCGGCAACAGAAATGCGACGCGCTCATTCTGGATTATGAGAACGCGACAGCTGCCTCTCAAGTTTATGAGGAAGCTTGCAAGCTGAACCTGGGAAGCGAACCACTGACGGTCGCGCTGGTATCAAATCCGGATCAAACGCGGGAAGTGCTTAACTCCGGCGCGCACTTCATTCTCTACAAACCACTTTCAGAAGCAACCACTCGCGCCGGACTGCGGGCGCTTCTCGCGCTTCTCACGCGAGAGCGGCGGCGCTCCTACCGGGTTCCGGTGCAGGCGCCGGTGGATGTCATGCTGCCCGATACTCGCAAAGCTGAAGGAATTCTTCTGGATCTCAGCGAGACCGGGATGGACGTCTTAACCGCGGAAGTGCAGGTTCCGGGGGCACTGCTCAACTTCCGCTTTCAATTGCCGGATGGCTCGCTGCAGATTGACGCTCACGGGCAAGTAGCCTGGGCAAAAGAGAACGGACAGACAGGAGTAAAGTTTCTTGATCTGGACGCAAATGTAAAACGTGACCTGCAGGCGTGGATGCAGACTACAGCGGCGAATGGCGCAACAGTGGAAGAAACTGTTCCGCACTGCAAACTGACTGATCTGAGCCTGGGAGGTTGCTATGTAGAAACTGAATCTCCCTTTCCCGAGCAAGCGTTGATTGACTTGCGCTTGCGGGCAGGCGAGATGGCGGTACATACCGAGGGAATGGTGCGGGTGATGCATCCAGGACAGGGTATGGGAGTGGAGTTCCCCTCGCGCACCGAGGAGCAGCGTGCGCAGGTGGAGAACTTGATCGGTTTTCTGCAAAGCTGCACGGACACTCCGCAGATGGATGTTTCTCCACGAGAATTGAAAGCAGATTTGAGCCAGTTCAACGGTGAAGTGAACGGCGATGAAGAGAATATGAACATGGAAGACCCTCTGCTCGAATTAATCCGTCAGGGCACGGCGATGCAGCGGGAAGAGTTTCTTGAAGAACTGCAACGGCAGCGCAGTGGCGAGAGCGTCGCACAATAGAAAATCAGACCGTCGCTGAATTTCCCTCCTGGCAAGCAATTCACGTTCGCGCTAGCACCAAGAAAATCCCTGAGATGATTGTTAGTATGCCGCCCTGTCTATTCACCCATCTAGTGCCGTGAGATTCATCAATCGCAGGAAGAGTTGGCGTTGCAACTCTTCGCTGGCAGAAGCCTCTCGTTGCGGAGAGTTGTACTTGGCAGATAGGCGGGACTTGTAGGCAGATGTGTGATTGCAACTGGGCGAGAAGGCCTGCGGGGTTTTTATGAGGATGGAGGAACTCAACCCCGTCTCCTGGCTGAATCCCTCAATCCTCTGCGGTCTGTTCCACCCCAATGCGAATACCGTAGACGAGCCCTGTTGCGCAATGGTTTCACGAATATTAAAACTGGATGAAAAAATGTCGTATGTATGATGGGCGTTTGTGCGACTATCTTCTCGGCGAGAGATCCGTGTCAAGGCCGGGAGCTTGTGTCGGCAAGTCCATCGATAAATCCGAAGTCTCTCAAAGGCGAGACCTTGCGGGCACGTGAAGATTTATTCGGTGTGACACGGCAAAAGCTGCTCTGGACCCCGCTCCTCTCAATCGCCGCGGCTGTATCCGCTGTGGAAATTCCATTCTTCTTCTTCGGAACACCTTCCGGACACGACGTGGAGTTCCACTTGTATTCGTGGCTCGAGGTGCTTTCTCAGTGGAAGCAGGGAGTCTTTTATCCGCGATGGGCGGCGCTGGCGCAGTTCGGCTATGGAGAGCCGCGATTTATTTTTTATCCGCCGGCTTCGTGGACACTTGGCGCGGCGCTCAGCGCGATCTTTCCCTGGGTTCTGGTGTCGAGCATTTACATCTGGATTGTGTTAGTAGCTGCAGGGGCGGCGATGTTTGTGCTGGCGCGCCGCTGGCTCAAGCCGCGAGATGCGATCTTCGCGGCAGTTTTATATGCGGTCAATCCCTATCATCTGGTGATCGTTTATTGGCGAAGCGCCTTTGCAGAGCTGTTAGCAAGCGTATTGTTGCCATTGCTGCTGCTGGTTTTGTTGGGAGATGAGAGCAGGCTATGGGAACTGCGCCGGAAGATTCCCTTCCTCGCGCTGTTACTGGCGGCGTCCTGGCTCGTGAATGTGCCTGCTGCAGTGATGATCCATTACTCGTTTGCGCTGCTGCTGGTAATAATTGCCTGGCAGCGGCGGTCGGCGTGGATGCTTCTCGCTGGCGCGGTGGCCGTCGTTTTGGGCGCAGGATTAGCAGCGTTTTATCTGGTCCCGGTGGCTTACGAGCAGAAGTGGATCGATATTGCGCAGGCGGTTTCGTACGGCGTGCGCCCCGTGGACAGTTTCCTTTTCACGCGTACGAGCGATAAGGATCACAACGCATTCAATTTTTTCGTGTCGTCGGTAGCGGCGGCGGAGATCGTTCTGACGCTTTTCCTGGTGTGGTGTGCGAGGAAGTGGCAAGCGCGGGAGGCTTGGTGGTCGCTTGCAGCGTGGACCGCGGTTTGCGCGGTTTTGATGTTGTCTTTTACGAATCCGCTCTGGAGTGTGCTACCGAAATTACAGTTCATGCAGTTTCCATGGCGATTACTGCTTTGCATGGGAGTGCCTCTCAGTTTACTGATGGCGATAGGAGTGAAGAACTGGGCTGCACGAGTTGCACTTTATGTAGCCACGTTGTGCGTGATCGCCGGCGCGGGCTACCATTTCCAGCCGCCATGGTGGGATCAGGCAGCCGATTTACGGGAGATGCAAGACAACGTGGACTCCGGCGCGGGATACGAGGGAGCCGAAGAATACGCTCCGCTGGGAGCAACGCCCGCCAAACTGGATAAAGACGCGAGGCGTGTCACAGTGCAGGGTCCAGCGAGGGCGGCGATTCGAGTTACCGAGTGGAAGGCCGAGCATCGTGCGTTTACGGCCGATATGTCGGCACCGGATGAATTAGTGGTGAAGTTGTTGAATTATCCCGCCTGGCGTGTGGAGGTGAGCGGCCACGAGGTGCAGGCCTCGACAAGCGACAGAACAGGCCAACTTTTGGTGCCAGTTTCAGCCGGCATGAATGAGGTGAGGATCGATTTGCGCAGAACCCGGGATCGCGAATTCGGGGCGGTAATTTCGTTGGGAACGGGGATTCTGCTATTGCTGATGGGACTGCGTCTAGTGAAATTGCCTGGTCCGCGATAATCTCCAGATCTGGCCAGTAGATGGAAAAATGCGGAAGATTCTGATTGCCACTTCGAACGCGGGAAAGTTGCGGGATTTTGCGGGTGCAGCTCTGCGTCATGGCGTCGAGGTTGTGGGAATTCCGGGCTTCTCTTCCCTTCCGCTGGTTGTCGAAGATGGATTGACATTTGAAGCCAACGCGCGGAAGAAGGGGGAAGGTTACAGCCGCTATGCTCCCGGAGAGACCGTCATTGCTGACGACTCTGGTCTGGAGATCGATATTTTGAATGGCGCTCCCGGAGTACACTCGGCGCGGTATGCAGCTCCGGACTTGCATAACAAAGAGCCGCATGAGGCCGAGGCGAACACGGATGACGATGCGAATAATGCTCGTGTATTGCGGGAACTAAAGGAAGTTCCGCCAGAGCAACGAACCGGACGATTCGTTTGTGTGTTGGTGGCTGCGCAAGATGGAGTCACGCTGGCAACGTTCCGCGGCGTGGCCGAGGGGATCATCTTGGATGGGCCCCGGGGAACGAATGGGTTTGGGTACGATCCGCTGTTTTATTTTCCGTCGATCGGAAAGACGTTTGCGGAGTTGAGCGCGGAGGAGAAGGCGAATTACAGCCATCGCGGAAAGGCGTTTCGGGAATTGCTGCATTGGTGCGAGAATCAGGGCTAAAGTGTGCTGAGATTCTTCCGATTGTTCATCTTCTGGCGACCGCTTTGCAGCGTCTTAAGGATCGCCTCTTCTCTTCTTCCGGAAGTTTTTCTTCGAAGGCAAGCCCCCCCTTTGGCCCTGATCGACTATCTGCCGGACGACATGTTGTCCGATGAAACCAATCTCAGCTGGGAATTTGAGGGTCACTTCCTTGACTCAGTTGTCTTATCAGAAAGATAATAAAAGGTTAACTTCTCATCACCGAACTCATAAGGAGCATCGTGTGGCGTCAGCAGCCAGTTCTACGGCTCCCGGTTTAAATAAAACGAATACTAAAGGTGTAGCGCCGCTGCGAGCGGGACACGGTACATCGTTTTTCTTGCGGCGATTGCATTCGCTCACGGGGATCATTCCGGTGGGCGCTTTTCTTTTTGAGCACATTCTGATATCGAACGCATCGGCCATCGGCGGGCCGGAGGCTTACGCTCGTCAGGTAACTTTTCTGAGTAATTTGCCGCTGGTGTTTTTTCTGGAGCTGTTTGGAATCTGGCTGCCGATCGCTTATCACGCGCTGTACGGGTTTTACATCTGGTATCGCGGAGATGGTAATACCGTGGCGTATCCGTGGTCGGGCAATTGGATGTACACCGCACAGCGTTGGACTGGTGGGATTGCGTTCATCTATATCGTTTGGCATACGTGGACAATGCGTTTTAGCGGGATCGATTTGCACGCGTTCCCAATCGCGTCGTTCGGCAAGGTGCAGGCGGAAGTTTATCAGCCGGCACTGTTGCTCTTTTATGTGGTTGGGCTGATTGCCGCGTCCTGGCACTTCGCATACGGTATCTGGCTGTTCTGCGCGAAGTGGGGCATCGTTTCCGGCGAGATCGCGCGCAAGAGATTTCTGGCGGTCTGCATCGCGTTCTTCTTCCTCCTGAGCGCGGTGGGATTGTGGAGTTTGGCAACATTCCGGTCGCGGCCGCAGCAGTTCATGGACCCAGGCACGGCCGCCAGCGCAGCGATTCATCCTTCCGGACAAAGAGCAGTACAGGATTCGGTTCGTAGAAAGACGGTGAATTGATGCCTGGCCCGAGGATCATTGTTGTCGGCGGAGGATTGGCGGGGCTTTCGGCGGTCATCAAGATTGCGGAGATGGGCGCGAGTGTCGATTTATTTTCGATCGTGCCGGTAAAGCGGTCGCACTCGGTGTGCGCGCAAGGCGGAATCAACGCGGCGAAGAATCTGAAGGGCGAGGGCGATTCGACCTGGCAGCATTTTGACGACACCATTTTCGGTGGCGATTTCCTCGCGAATCAGCCTCCGGTGAAGGATATGTGCGAGGCCGCCCCGGGAATTATCGATCTGCTGGACCGCATGGGCGTGCCGTTCAATCGCACTCCGGAGGGTCTGCTCGATTTCCGACGGTTCGGCGGGACTTTATATAACCGCACGGCGTTCGCCGGTGCGACGACCGGACAGCAATTGCTCTACGCTCTTGACGAACAGGTCCGGCGGTACGAGTCGGAAGGAAAAGTAAAGAAATACGAGCATTGGGAGTTCTTGTCGGCGGTGCTCGATGGAAACCGCGTCTGCCGCGGGATTTGCGCGATGGATCTGCGCTCGATGGAAGTGAGGACATTTCCTGCCGACGCCCTCATCATCGCCACTGGCGGCATCGGCGCAATTTTTGGTAAGTCCACAAACTCGGTCGTGTGCACCGGATCGGCGCAATCTGCGCTGTATCAGCAGGGATGCTACTACGCGAACGGCGAATTCATTCAAGTTCATCCCACGTCGATTCCTGGGGAAGACAAGCTGCGGTTGATGTCGGAATCGGCACGCGGCGAAGGCGGGCGAGTTTGGGTTCCGAAGAACGCGGGCGATAAGCGCGACCCAAAGTCGATTCCCGCGAATGAGAGGTGGTACTTCCTCGAAGAATGGTATCCGAAGTATGGAAATCTTGTGCCGCGTGATGTGGCTACGCGGGCGATTTTCAAAGTTGTCTACGAGTACAACCTCGGCATCGACGGCAAGCCAATGGTCTATCTCGACCTGACGCACATCGACCGCAAGATTCTCGACCGCAAGCTGGAAGGCATTCTGGAAATCTATGAGAAATTCGTTGGCGACGATCCGCGCGACACGCCGATGAAGATATTCCCCGGCATGCATTACACCATGGGCGGCATGTGGGTGGATTTCAAACAGGCGACCAATATTCCGGGAATTTTCGCGGCCGGTGAGTGCGAGTATCAATATCATGGCGCAAACCGGCTCGGTGCAAATTCGCTTGTGTCCTGCATTTTCGGCGGGAGCATCGCAGGGCCAAACGCTGTCAAGTATGCGCGCGGGCTGCAAGCTTTGAGTGACGGCAATGCAAGTTTTCTAGCGGAAAAGAAAAAGCAGGAAGACAGCAACGCCCTGCTGATGAACAATCAGGGCACGGAAAATCCCTTCAGGCTGTGGCGCGAACTTGGTGAACTGATGACCAAAGACTGCACAGTCATCCGCTACAACAAGAATTTGCAGCAAACGGATGCCAAACTCGTCGAGATGCTGGAGCGCTTCCGTAAAGTCAATTTGAGCGATCGTACACAGTGGGCGAATACCAGCGTTGTCTTCACCCGGCAGCTGTATAACATGTTGCAACTATCGCGTGTCATTGCACAGGGCGCGAGGATGCGCGATGAATCGCGCGGAGCGCATTACAAGCCAGATTTTCCGGAACGCGACGACAAGAATTGGTTGAAGACGACGAAAGCTTATTTTGCTACGGATGCGGATGAGCCGAAGTTTGAATTTGAGCCGGTGGATGTAAGTCTGATTCCGCCGCGGCCAAGGAAATACGATGTGGCGAAGTAAACAAGGATTTGTGATGGAATCCGGCAACGATAACCGGGAAGGGCACGAGTTCCACTCGTGCCAGTTACGAAGCCCTCAAATTTGCGGCTTCAGCCGCTGAGGGCCCCGGATCAAGTTTGAATCCGGGAAATGCGGAGCAGTAACGATACTCGGAAGGATTGGTCACAATTCGACGTTCGACAGGATTTTGATGAATGTAATTTCCATGATGCGTGAAATCCACTTCGGTGCGAATCCGATGGTCAGTGAACCCTCGTTGCCAGACCTCCTGTTGTCGACCGATGATTCCGCCGAGTTCATGCGAATACGCGCCCTTGATCAGTTGGATAGCCCGCTCAATCGTCACGTCACCAGCGGGAGTCAACAGCAGATGAACATGCTTGGGCATGACGACGAATGCGTGCAATTCGAAGCGGCCTTCCCGGCGATAGCGGTAGAGCGTTTGCAGAAAGAGGCGCACGTAAGTTTCGACGACGAACAGTTTCCGGCGATGGTGCGTCGAGAACGTCACGAAGTAGGTCCCCGGCGGAGAGATGAGTCGTCCAGGCTTCAAGAGCGAACCTCAGCGGCTGGAAGCCGCGCGCCTTTTCAGACTTTAAACTGGCACGAGTGGAACTCGTGCGCCTCCCGGTTATTTTCTTTTGGCGGAATTTTCGATTTGGGAAAAAGCTGCGAAGGGCTAATTGCTAATGGCTAAGAAATCGGTTCTATTCAAAATTAAGCGCCAGGATAATCCAACCTCCAAGCATTATTGGGAGGAATTCGAACTTGCCTACCATCCGGGCATGAACGTCATCTCCTCACTGATGGAGATCGCCGCGAATCCCGTCACGCGCGACGGCAAGCAGACCACGCCGATCACTTACGACTCAAATTGTCTTGAAGAAGTCTGCGGATCGTGCGCCATGCTCATCAATGGACGAGCACGCATGGCCTGCTCGGCACTCATCGACAATCTTGAGCAGCCGGTAAAACTCGAGCCGTTTTCAAAATTTCCGATCGTGCGCGATCTCGCAGTTGATCGCAACGTGATCTTCGAAAATCTGAAAGCCGTCAAAGCGTGGGTGCCGATGGATGGCACCTACGATCTCGGGGCCGGGCCGCGAATGACGGCGGCCGAGCAGGAGCAGGCATATCCACTCTCGCGCTGCATCTCATGCTGCTGCTGCATGGAGGCTTGCCCTCAGTTCAACGAAGATACCGGCTTTGTTGGCGCTGCGACGATCGCGCAGGTGCGGCTGTTCAATACGCATCCTACGGGAAAAGGTTTAAAGCGTGAGCGCCTGGCCGCGCTGATGGGCGATGGCGGAATTCAGGAGTGCGGCTACGCGCAGAATTGTGTGGAAGTTTGTCCGAAGGATATCCCACTCACCAACGCGATTTCAGAAGTGGGCGGAGCGGTGATGGCGCAGGCGCTCGGCGATTTGCTACGGCGGTAGATTGATTTCTCTTCCGTCGGTTCGCCGCTCAATCCTCGCGAAGCAACGCCGTCATATATAGATGATGATGACGCTTTCGGTTACCAACGTAACAAATCCGCCAGGACAGCCTTCTTCTCGGGGTTTCAAGGGCCACTCAGCCCGACGGTCGAACTAATATTTCCTTCGCAAAATATGGCGCATTTGGCGCCCTAGGGACGACGATTTTTGTCACCCGCGGCAACTTAACGATTCCCTGCCCAAATCTAACCAGCGCCAACTTGTTGCTTGTGGAGTACATGAGTTCGGATTAATGGACATGAGATTTGGCTTCTGGCGTGCCTATTCAATGACCGAGCGTCAATGAGGCAAATGCAAGTAACAAGCGGTAACAACACCGGTGAGCTACCTCATGGCACGCCCGTAATTGCAGGCTCGCAGGAAATGGTTTGGCCGTTTGACATGATGGCTTAGAATGTCCTAACCGTCGCGGGGCGAGAGCCCGCGGCAGATTGCGGAATCTGATACTTGAGAAAACTGCGCCCACTGACTCTGCTCGCACTGCTGGCCTGCCTGTGCTGCCCGCTGTTTGCCGCAACGACTACCTCGTTGCACCACAAGGCTCTCCACCGTGCCCGACGTCATCGCTTGCACTGGACGCTGTGGAACCCGATGTTCCGTCCTTCCCATGAGTCGTTGTTATTGCAGAATGCTGAAGTCGATCGACTCGAACTGCCGCGCATTGAGGATGACGATGAACTGGAAGCGCTGAAGGCGAGCGGCGCACTGCAACCAATTATTGCCGGCGAGACGCTGCGCTTCGATCCGCGGCTCGATCCTTCGCGGCGATATTGCCGCCCGTGGACCCGCGATTTTGTCCAGGATGTAGCGCAGGCTTACTACAATCGATTTCATGCTCAGATTCAGGTGAACTCAGCGGTGCGAACGGTAAAGCTTCAGAAGAAGCTTCGCCGGCACAACCGAAACGCAGCTCCTTTCGAGGGAGACACTGCTTCGTCGCATTTGGCGGGACTGACGGTTGATCTACAACGCCGCGGCATGACGGACGAACAGATCCACTGGATGGAGCATTACCTCTTCTACATGAAGGCGCTTGGATTGGTTGAGCCGGAAGAAGAGCGCCATCAGTGGGTCTTCCACATCATGGTTTCGGGCCGCTACGCAGATTGGCGTGAGACGCAAGACATCGTGCCAGTGGATCGTCCGGAGCCGGGAACAATAACAGCGGACGGTGGCGGAACTCACTAACCATTATTTGCATACTGCGCTTCCCCGTTTCCGAACGACCAGTTTTCCCACGCGACTTCGACCAGATTGATCATCAAGTCTTCCGTTCGAAGTCCTGGTTTTTCTTTCAGGATTTCCGCCATCCGTTGGAACAGCATTTTCTTTAGCCCAAGCTTCCGTCCGGCCGAAAGCGTGATTTGCACCATGACGATGTTGTCGGTGCGCTTGATTCCAAGATAATTTGGATCGCAGATGATGCCGCCGGCTGGATGCTCGGTGATGATCTGAAAGCGGTCATCGGCGGGCGCGCCAGTTCCTTCGACAAGCGCCTTGTGTACGCCATCGGCGATTGCTTTTCTGTATTCTTCGGACTTCCCTTCCCGCAGATCAATTCGAACCAATGGCATTCTCTTCTCCTCGTGCATCGCGACATTCAACGACCATCTATGGATGATGAGGTTCCAGCCGACGATTCATTGCAACTCGCGTGATTTAATGAGTCATGATCGTGATAATGGCGGGACTGCCAGGCACCGGCAAGACCACCCTAGCGTGTGCATTGGCGGCAAGTACCGCTGGACGCGTGGTGAGCAAGGATGAAATTCGTTCCGCGTTGTTTGCGCCAGCCGAGATCGAATACTCGACCAGGCAGGATGACTTCTGTTTGCAAGTCATGCTGGATCTCGTCAGATATTTGTTGCAGCGCGATTCGAAGCAACTGATTTTTCTCGATGGACGGCCGTTTTCGAGACGCTATCAGATCCAGAATGTGTTGACGGCGGCGGGTTCGTTGCATCAGCCGTGGCACATTCTCGAGTGCATGTGCGACGAGAATCTGGTTCGCGTGCGGTTGCAGGAGCAGGTGGGGCATCACGCGTCGAATCGCGATTTCGATCTCTACCTCCGGGTGAAAGAGCAGTTCGAGGAGATTACCGAACCGAAAACCATAATCGATACCGGGCAGGCATTAGAGGCTTGTGTGCAGCGTGGATTGGCGGCCCTCGGATGACGAGTAGACACTTACGGTAGCTAAAGTTTTGGTCTCTCGTTTCACTTGGCTGCGGCGCTGGGATCGTTCCCCCCCGATCTAACGCCAAGTGCGGCTTTGGGCAGTGCTCTTCCACGCTGGTCCCTGTCAGCTATAGAATCGTTTGCTTGCGCTAAGGAACGCTCAAAACTATGACTCGTCACGCTGCGTATGTTCTTTCAGCCGTAATCGTCTTTTCCACTCTGGTTGCTAGTCAAAACTCGGATTCGAATTCCCAAGTCAGCGCCCGGGCGCGAGCGATTCAGAATTCGGCGATTGTGATCGATACCCACGCCGACACACCCCAGCGTTTTCTCGATGAAGACTTCGATATCGGCTCGATCGACCCAAACGATGTTGGGCACATCAGTCTCGACAAAGCCCGGCGCGGCGGGCTGAGCGCGGAGTTTTTTTCAATTTGGGTGGATCCGGATACGAATCAGGGTCATTTCGCGCGGCACACATTCGACTTGATCGATTCGGTTTACCAGCAGGCCGCGAGGCATCCGGACCAGATGATGATGGCGTTTTCTGTCACCGACATCGAGCGCGCTCATCGCGAACACAAGCTGGCAGCTTTGATGGGCATAGAGGGCGGCCATTCGATCGAGAACGATATGCACTTGCTGCGCGATTATTACCGGCTAGGCGTGCGGTATATGACGCTGACCTGGTCGAACACAAATGAGTGGGGGGATTCGTCGGGAGATATCAATGATCCGAAGGTCGAGCATCACAACGGTCTGACCGATTTTGGCAAACAGGTGGTGCTTGAGATGAACCGGTTAGGCATGATGGTAGATATCTCGCATGTCGCCGACAAAACGTTTTGGGATGCGATAGCGACGACAAAAGCGCCGGTAATTGCTTCTCACTCTTCGGCGCGTGCGTTGACCGATGCGCCACGCAATATGACGGACGATATGCTGCGCGCAGTGGCGAAGAACGGGGGCGTGGTCGATGTGAATTTCTTCTCCGGGTTTGTAGACGAAAATTACTGGAAAGCGGCACAGTCGCAGCAGAAAGATGAGCAGGCGGCGGTGCAGAAATACATCGATTCACTGAAAGCTGAAGGCAAGCCCGTGCGGTATGTCGATGTGGACCGCATCGAACGGGAGTGGACAGCGAAGATTCCGCGTCCGCCGTTGAAGTCACTGATCGATCACATCGATCACATTGCAAAAGTCGCCGGGGTCGATCATGTTGGGTTGGGATCGGACTTTGATGGCGTAAGCGGCGCGACGCCGCAGGGGATCGATTCGGCGGCCGATTTGCCGAAGATCACGCAGGCGCTGCTCGAGCGAGGCTACAGCGAAAAGGATATCAAGAAGATTTTGGGCGGAAATTTATTGCGGGTCTTTGGCGAGGTGGAGCGGGTTAGCCGGGAGATGCAGGAGCAGAGCGTCGCCAAGTAGAGACTTCTTTCGTCCTCCGGTCAAGGCGGCGTCCCATGTCGCCGCAAGCTGTCGTACAATGCAACGTTGCCTTTCATCCGATTAATTTTCAAAGGAGTAGTTATGCGTTCTACTGGTGTGCTTGTTGTTGCGATTTCATCGATTTCGATTGCTCTGGCTCAATCAGCCCCAAAACCTGCGCCCACAGCCAGGGCCGCGGGAACCGGGGAGCCGGTGGCGATTATTAATACGACCGTAGGCAAGATGCATTGCACGTTATTTCCCGACAAAGCCCCGATTGGAGTGGCAAATTTTATCGGTCTCGCGAATGGAACAAAAGAGTGGAAGACGGTGAAAGGCGTAACCAAGCACGGCGTGCCGCTTTACGATGGCACAATTTTCCATCGCGTGATTCCGAACTTCATGATTCAAGGCGGCGATCCCGCGGGCGATGGCACGGGCGATCCCGGATATAAATTCAAGAATGAAGTTTCTTCCGATTTGACGTTCGATCGCCCGGGAAGACTGGCTTATGCGAATGCAGGACCGAACACGAATGGGTCGCAGTTTTTTATTACTGAGGTCGCCGTGCCTCATTTGAACGGCGGGTATACGATCTTCGGGCAGTGCGATGAGGCTACGGTGGAGTTGGTAAAGCAGATTGCGCGGATGGCGACCGATCCGCAGAATGATCGACCGTTCCGCCCCGTCAAGATCATTCATATTACGATTGAGGGCGGCGGGCAAGCCGTGCATCATGGCCCTGTTGCGAAGCCCGGGGCGAGCAAGGCGCCGGCCTCGCCAAACTGAACGGAGCTTGATTTGCTCTTCGCTGGATTCAACAGCGGACTGGTTGTCTGGCATCATAGTTAGTCACGCTGAGGTCGAATTTATCCATACATCGAAAGGAATCTATGAGTCGTCAACCTGGACTATATGCGACGTTAGAAACATCGGAAGGAACAATCGTTTGCCGGCTGTTTGAAAAAGATGCGCCCAAAACGGTAGCCAACTTTGTTGAATTGGCTGAGGGCAAACGAGAGTGGACGCACCCTTCGACACGGAAGAAATCGACAGATCGGCTTTACGACGGCACCATCTTTCACCGCGTAATTCCGAATTTCATGATTCAGGGCGGCGATCCTCAAGGCACCGGAGTGGGCGGACCGGGATATCAGTTTGAGGATGAAACGAAAGGCTCGCCACACAAACTTGATCGGGCGGGCATTTTGGCCATGGCGAATGCCGGACCAAACACCAATGGATCGCAGTTTTTTGTCACCGTTGCGGCGACAACGTGGTTAACCGGAAAGCATACCGTGTTCGGCGAGGTGGTGGAGGGTCAGGACATCGTGAAGAAGATTTCCGAGGTGCCCCGAGGACGGAATGATCGCCCGACCAAGGATGTGGTGGTGAAGAAGGTTACGGTGGACCGGGTCTAACCCAAGGAATGCCGTCAAGACATCCCTAACGATTTGCCAAGACTTTAATTCCGCTAGCGGCAATCAGTTTTTCGTCTGCCGTAATCAACGTCAAATCGAAGACTTTGGCCGAAGCTGCGATCAGGCGATCGGCAGGGTCACTGTGGGCAAGGCCCACGATTGATGTTTCCATCGCAACCTCATAGGTTAGGGGCGCCTCGAGCAACTGCAGTTGCTCGATCGTCCGCTTCGCCCAGCTGACGGGATCTTCGTTCAATTCGACCCTCTCCTTCTGAGTTAGCATTAGCAACTCCCAGACGCTGATCGGAGAGAGCCAAAGTTGATTCAGGGGATCATCTAGTATCCGCGCCACACGGCGTGAGAGCCGCATCGGCTCTAGCGTCATCCAGATCCAGATATGCGTATCCAGGAGGAGCTTCATTTACGCGTGGCATCCCATTCGCTTTCGGGGCAGATGGGACCAACGATATCGCCGATAATGCGTCCGGTTCCGACCATTGCCCCCAGACGCCTGCCTTTAGGCTTCTGCGGGGATGGTGGAACAACCTCAGCCACCGGCTGACCGAAGCGTGTGACAAGGATGGGTTTTCGAGTTTTGCGAACCTCTTCCAGCATTCCCAAACACTTGGCTTTAAACTCGGAAATAGCCACTTCCTTCATCGATCATTTATACCATGGTCAAAGACCATGGTCAAGTAGCGTTCGACAAAGGAGGCTTAAAGGAGACTTTAAAGGGTACGCGTCAACGGCCGAATCGGCGGTCAGCTTTCGTTGACTCTAGCGAAGTAGTCCACGTAGCATTTGATCTTCCAATGATCGACCAGATCATCTCGCACTACCGCATTGTCGAGAAGTTGGGCGGCGGTGGTATGGGCGTGGTTTACAAAGCAGAGGACACCAGCCTGCGCCGCTTCGTCGCGCTGAAGTTTCTGCCAGACGATGTCGCGAAAGATCCGCAAGCACGGGCTCGTTTTCAGCGTGAGGCGCAAGCGGCATCGGCGTTGAATCATCCGAACATCTGCACGATTTATGAAATTGGCGAGCATGAGGGTCACGCTTTTATCGCGATGGAGTTTTTGGACGGCCTGACGCTGAAGCATGCGATTGCGTCTAAGCCGATGGCGAACGAAACAATCACCAACCTGGCAATCGAGATTGCTGATGCACTCGATGCGGCGCATGCCGAAGGCATAGTCCATCGCGACATTAAGCCCGCGAATATTTTTGTGACCAAACGCGGGCACGCGAAGATTTTGGATTTTGGCCTGGCGAAAGTTGGCCGTGGGCGTGGGTCGCAACCAAGCTCAGCGAACGCGCAGACGATTGATGACGAGGCGCACCTGACCAGCCCCGGCACAATGCTGGGAACCGTCGCGTATATGTCCCCGGAGCAGGTGCGCGGGCGGGAACTGGATGCCCGCAGCGATTTGTTTTCTTTTGGCGCGGTTTTGTACGAGATGGCGACCGGCGATGTCCCGTTTCACGGCGAAAGCTCGGCGGTGATTTGTGAGGCGATCATGAATCGCGCGCCGGTGGCGGCGGTACGGCTGAATCACGAACTGCCGGCCAAGCTGGAAGATATCATCAACAAGGCGCTGGAAAAGGATTTAAACCTGCGCTACCAGCATGCCTCCGACATGCGCAGCGACTTGCAGCGGCTGAAGCGGGATACGGAATCAGGCCGCATGCCTTTGCCGGTATCGGAGGCTGCGCCTTCCGCGGCAGCTGGACCGTCGCAACACGATTCCAGCCATCGGAGCGTTGCTGCTACGAGCATTGAAGTGGGGACAACTCTGCAATCTTCTACCAGACGCTCATACGGAATAATCGCGGGCGCAGTCGCAGTTGTTGTCGTTGTCATCGCCGTATCGGCATTTCTTGTCTGGCGAGGCAAGTCGCCATCCGTGGCCCAGACTGCATCCGGAGCAAAAACCTTAGCCGTTCTCCCTCTACGGAATCTAGGGTCAGACAAGGATCTCGATTTTTTGCGCTTCGGGCTGGCCGACGAAATCGCCACGGCGTTAAGTTACGTACGGGCCTTAACCATTCGCCCCTTCGCTACCACCAGCAAATACGATCCGGCGACCATGGATCTCCAGCAAGCCGGGCGGGAGATGCACGTCACTGACCTGGTCACGGGCCATTACCTAAAAGAAGGTTCGCAACTGCAGATCACCCTGGAAGCCATCGATGTGGCCGATAACCGGACCATCTGGACCGACACGATGACCGTGGCGGCGCCCGACATGATCGCCATGCGCAACCAGATCACAGCACAGGTCCGGCAAGGTCTGATTCCGGCGCTGGGCGCGGGAGCGAATGTAGGTGACGGGGCGACTCGACCCAAGAACGAAGAGGCTTACGATCTCTATTTGCGAAGCATTGCAGTCCCGCACGATCCGCAGCCGAACAAGACAGCGATTGACATGCTGGAGAGGGCTGTAGGACTTGATTCGACTTATGCGCCCGCCTGGAGCGCTCTGGGCCTCCGCTATTACTATGATGCGTCCTATTCGACCGGGGGCGATGAGATGTATCAACGCTCGAAGGCTGCGCTTGAGCGGGCCCTCGCTCTTGATCCAAATCTGATCTCCGCCGCGCGAGTTCTGATTACCGGCCGTGTGGACCACGGAGATTTACTGGGCGCATATACGGACGCCAAAGCGTTGGTCAAGGTGCATCCGGAAAGCGCGCAGGCTCATATGGCTTTGGCGTATGTAACCCGCTACGGTGGGGCGGTGGAGGAATCGGCTCACGAGTGCGATACTGCACTGTCACTTGACCCGGGAGACTATCAGCATCGCTCGTGCTCGATGACCTTCGATCAACTGGGCAATAGCGCCCGCTCCCTGGATTTTCTCAAGCTCGATGCCGGCTCGCAGTGGGTAACAGATCACATGATGCGCTATTACCTTCACCAGGGAAAAGTGGCGGAAGCGCGGGGGGTGATTCAGAACTACCGTTATAAGCCTTATGTCGAGTTGATGACGGCGTGCATGGATGGAGCATCTCCCCCCAGTACCGCTAAACAGGCAAGAGCATACGCAGATGTTTCTCTGCGCGATCCTGATCCTGAGGTCCGCTACTGGGACGCCCCCGATATGGTCTACTGCGGCCACAACGATCTCGCTCTCGCCCTGCTTAAGAGCGCGGTCAGTACGGGACATTTTTGCCCTTATGAGGGAATGAAGAATGATCCGGGCCTCGCGCCGCTGCGAGGGATGGCGGAATTCAACGAGTTATTATCCGAAGCGAAGAAGTGCCGGGACGACTTCCTGGCGGAAAGAGGTAAAGCTCAGTAAAGCTGGCGGTGAGGGGTTCCTGGCAAGCTGTTTCGGTAAAGACGAAGGTTCCAGACAACAATTACGTTTGAAGATAATCCCGCGCCCCGACCTCTGACGCATCCTCATCGGCGTAACCTTCCCCGCCTGCGACGGTCCCCTTGCTTCGGCGATACAACGGCGCGAGAATGCTGTTTTCTAAGACCTCCGACTCGGCCCGCACCCAATCCTCGAGGGCCGAGCCTGCGCCCTGGCCGCGCTCATCGTAAAGATGCTGCGCGTGAAGCCGGATCTTCCTTTCCAGCGCCTCGGTCATGAGCGCCTGCTGCTTTTTCCTGCGGGCATCGCTATCCACAACTGCTCCTAAGTGTCTCATTCATTTATTGGTTCAAGGTCAATAGTAAAGGAAAAGTGTTAACGGAAGATTACATCAGGGGAGGGCGGACGGTTACCAAAGTGTAATTGTAGCATATGTGGCAAGCCTTTCTCCAAAGTAAGGACATTATGGTAAAGTAAGGAATGCGGCAAGCCACGATCACTAGTAAAGGACAGGTCACGATTCCGCGCGAGGTGCGCCGCATGCTTGGCGTCGAAACTGGCGACAAACTGGTCTTCGAAAATGACGAAACCGGAGTCCGAGTCCGCGCCGTTCGCAGTCGCAGCAACTTCTCAAAATACAAGGGGATCGGCAACCCGGGCATCGAACCAGGTCGCGAAGGAATAAATCGCTGGCTGCGTGAACTCCGCGGGGAGTTGGAGGGGTGAGTAACCTTGACGACCGCGATCGATACCAACGTGATCGTTGCTCTCTGGGATAGCAATCCTACATTCAGCTCTGCAGCCGAGGCGGCGCTCGAAGCAGCTTATCGGCGCGGAAATTTGGTAGTTGCGGCTCCCGTCTTCGCTGAACTCATAGCAGCGCCTGGTCGCACCGAAGCTTTCGTGAGTTCCTTCCTGGAAGAAAACCGGATCGCCATCGACTGGGACTTAAACGAACCAGTTTGGAGAAAAGCAGCAGAAGCGTTTCAAGCTTATGCGGAGCGCCGCCGTTCGCATCGTGAAGCTGGGCCACGAAGGCTGTTGGTCGATTTCCTGATCGGGGCCCACGCCTTGGTTCGCGGCTATCGGCTGCTCACGCTTGATGATCGTCATTATTGCGCGACGTTTCCGAAGTTGAAGGTCGAAGGCGTGTAAAGCTTTTATCTTGCAAGTGGTTTATTCGAAAATCAATACAGCCGACGCAATCACCGTAGTCCACAAGCCGCGCTTGTCTCCCAACTTCAAATTAGGACACTACCCGTTACTTCGCCGACTTAACCGAGATCAACATCTCGCGTCGCAGTATGGCGTTGATTCGGGACTGATAGCCCCTGCCTTGAGACTTCAGCCAGTTCAGCACATCGGCATCAAGGCGCGCGGTAATCTGCTGCTTGCGCGGTCGATAAAAGTGCCCGCGGCGGGCATGCTTCCACTGCTCATCCGTCATTTCCGGCATGTCACTGGTGTCGATTTCGTTGTCGGGACGAGCCGCCAGGGCCTTCAGCCTGGCTCGATCCGCTTTCGTCAACCGAGGCAATGTTTCCGGCGTGTAGCTAACGATTTTCGTCTTCATAGCGTCGTTTCTCTTTTCGTATGGCGCGCCGAGCCGAGATGATGCGAAACACGTCAACCCGCCTGCCTTCAGCATTCTCTTCGCGTACGGTGTGGGCCACTGTCACAATGATCAAGTCTTCGACATTTCCCGTGGTCCGCCAACGCAACTCTCCGTTTTCGACTCGTTCTTGGACAGTGACGCAGAGCGGATCGAGAAAAACAGCGCTTGCCTTCTCAAAACTTAGGCCGTGCTTGCGCTGGTTGGAAAGGTTCTTCGCCTCATCCCACTCGAAGCGGATTTCATCCCCGCCATTATTGTAATTATAAAACTGTAGTTATACAAGTGTAGTTGTACAGGCATTCCCCATGCTGCCTGGAGCGATCGCCGGCTTCGGTCAGGGCATTAATAATTCGAGTGAGGTCGGCGGATGGAGTTGGACGGCCAGCGGTTTGGAACAGGCGTTTGTCTGGACTCCAAGTAGAGGCATCCAAGATCGGTAACCTCGGCGGAAACTACGGCGCGCAAGCCTGGGCTATCAACGATTTCGGCCAAGTGGTCGGAAGTTCCACCATTCAATAAGTGCTAGTCGAAAATCAGCACCGCCGAGGCGATCACGGTAGTCCACAAGCCGCGCTTGTCTCCCACCGCCGACTGGGTTACATTTGCCGTCCGCACGATCTTGTTCGACAAACGATAGATCTGCTTCTTCTCGTCCCATGAGCGGTCGGGGTCAAACTCCACGTTCAAAGTCGTCGCCAACATCTCGGCCGCGAGTTCTTCCGCATATTCCCCGGCGGCGTCTTCCGTCTCGCCGAAAGAATGATGCTCACTCAGATACCCATAGGTATTTTTATCCGCCGGAATGGCTACGCCGATCGACGAGGCCAGCAGCCGGTGCGGCTCGTGCGTCGAATTCTCCGCCACCACGGCAAACACAACCTCACCCGGGCTCAAATACTTCACGCCTTCTTTTCGCGGCAGCATTTTGCAATTCGGCGGGAAGATGGAAGAAACGCGCACCAAGTTTTGTGCGGCTATGCCTGCGTCGCGCAGGGCCAACTCAAACGATGTCAAACGCTCCCGGTGTTTCCCCACGCCTTTGGTGAAGAACATCCGCTTGGGAACCATGTCTTTGCCCAACTCTATCCCCTCCGCACAAGAAATAGTTCAATGAGAATGCACAATGTAACACAATGGTTTGTAAAGGAAATATGAATTTCAGGGGCGGAATAAAAAAAGCGGGAAACCGCGGGCGCGGATTCCCGTTTTTCCTGCCCGGATCCTTTTTTGGGGGGAGGGCCCCGGGCAAAACGCGACTTACTGTATCACAGCGAACACAAGTTTGCGCAGAAGACTTTCTCAACTCCGGTTTTGCGAACAAAACCAGCCGGTGTGCCCATACCTTGCGAGCCGCTATTTGGCCGACACCGAACTTACAGTGATCGTATCTCCATCCAGAGTGCCGGTGACCGTCGCCATTTTCCCTGCCTGCTTATCGAGAGCTGCAAGCGCTGCCTGATCCGAGGTATCCAGGGTGTAAATCTTATCGCTGATAATCAGCGCGTACTTGCTGCCGTGCGCCACGCAGGCACGCGTGCACTCGGCAGCGGGCGTGTCCTCCATGTGTTTCCGGCCGCACATCGAATCGCCCACTTCGCCGGTAAAAGTGCGCTTGCTGGCCGCCCACGCGGGCGGGCAGGCCAGCACTGCCCCAAATACGATCGCCGCCGAAATTGCCAACCACCGCGAACCTCGATTCATTCATACCCTCCAATCCAAGTTGTTATTTTGACGAAAGCCGGAAACCAAGGGGTGCAAGGCGAAGAATCCCCTTGTCGAAGCCGACCGGGCACCGCAATCTTCCTCCAGCTCACTGCGGCGGTGCTTTGGCAGTGTATTGCAAATCGACATCAACCGTTTGGTCTTTGGTCATCGCCGTTACATGGCTGGCCACATCCCAATCCATATTTGCCGGCAAAAGCTTTCTGGCCTCAGGCAGGTATTCATTCAAATAACTCGCGTCGTACACGTCCCCGGAACGCAGCTTCCAGGCATTCCGCAGCCGCGCCGTAAGGTTATTGTCCAGCCCGCGAAATTCCAGCCCTCCCATGTGATAAAGCTCGCCCTCGCTGACCGCAAGGCTATACGTGACCGTACTCGCAGCGTCGTCGAATTGCGCATCCGCTTTGATCGTGGCCGTCACGTAGCCTCGTGAACCGTAGAGCTCCTGCACAGAGTGCAAATCGTCGGACAATTGAATCGTGTTTGCGATCTCTCCGGCCTTGGCATGGATGTGCGTCTGCAGTTCGGCATTCGGGATGTTTTTGTTGCCGCTCCAGCTCCAGCCCACAACCTTGTACTGCTCCCCCGGGGTTATGGTGATGACAACATCAACGTAGGTGATTTGGCTTTTCTCATCAGAAGCGTCTCCCGACGGAGCCTTCACGACTTTCGGCAGCGGCGTGGCGCACGCGGCTTTCAGGTAACCGCGCTCATGGTAGATTGCCAACACCCTTTTCTCCACAAAAGTGTGCAGCAAGGCTTGGTAATAATCGGCGCCCGCCAGTTTCTCCGCGGCAGCCTGCAGTTCAGGCAGCTCCCCGGACGTGGCGCCGGGGAACTCCACCTGCCGAATCTGAATGACGATGTTCGCAACCGTGTAGTCGAATGCCTCCAGTTTGCCATCTTTATTCGTGCTGCGGAGATATTCCACATGCCCCGGAATATTGTTTTCGACCAACAACGCTTGCAACACATCCGAAACCTGATCGGGCAGACTTCCCGACGTAGGCAACATGCCCGTGAATAGCGGAATCCGCTCATGCACCTTCTGAAGGAGGTCCGCATCGGAGAACCACACGAAGTCTCCAAAATGTGCCGGGACAAATTTATCGGCGTCGGCTACGTGGAACGTTAACTTCGTTCCCTCCGACGAATAGGTATAGTTGTACGAAATGTCGTTGAACGCTCCGCTTTCGCCGAGTTGACGCGCGGCTTTGCGAAACACCTCATCGTCCACGATTGTGCCAGTCGTAAGGCCAGACGCAGCCGCAACCTCCCCTTCTGAAAACCGCGACGATCCGGTGACTTTTATCTCACTAAGCTTGGACGGCGATGTCAGCGGGCCTTTGGCGGGACGGGTTTGTGCGCTGACCGATAAACCGCAGGTAGCGGCAAGCCAAGCCGCCGCCAGCAAGGCCGCAAGGAAACGAGTCGTGTGCAAGGCCAATCGCATTGCTGCCATTATGTTACGGCAGCCGCGCGGAACCATCCACCGCGAACCCTTGGCAGGAAGCTTTTAAAGAAAACAACGCAGATTCGCCGAGCAATCTCGCCAATGATGACAGTAGGAATGGCCGCGATGGGCAAAATGGGTGCGTCAGACCGGGTGGCTGAGCGCGGCGCTTTTATTGTGGGCTTTGTGTACGACCCGCCCCACCAGCTTAAAAGTTCGAGCCGGTTCGGCCTCGTGGGAACACTCGTCGCTGTTGGTTGCGTCGGTCAATCCCTCTTCAATGGCATCCAAAGCCTGGCCGGAGCGACCCAAAACGATCATCAGATACTTCTGCGCAATCGGACGGTCTGCGGGGTGAATCAGTTCCCACCACCGGCGGATCGACTCCTGTACCTCAATCTCCGACTTTTCGCCCACAACCAGCGTGTCGATCAGCCGGTACACCTTGCTCTTGATCGCCTGATAGGAAACAGACACTTCCTGTGGCATGGGGCTCCCGGGACGCTAGTATCAAAGGATTAGCAATCCCCCGTCCAAACCGTAGGTGATTGACATTGCAAGTCTTTGCGACTTTTCCTCGGCTGCTGCGATTCTACGAATGGGAGAAATCAAAATCCGGAATATGAATTCTGGAAGCAGAAATCCACAGTTATCATCCGGTTCGCGGCGGAAGGATGGTTACTCTTTAACAGCGTTAAAGGAAAAGCTCTGACGGAACTTCCCGATGGCAGGAGCCTATGAAGGATTACAGCCCACAGGATGCACGCAATTCGTGTTACACTGTTTTCGTGTCATGAAAACAGAATCTCGTCAAAAGCGGGCGCTTCGTAATATCACGATCACGCTGGAAGAAGATCTGGCGCGATGGGCACGCATCGAGGCTGCGCAGCAGGACACCAGCGTCTCGCAGTTCCTGGCCGCCTTGCTGAGACAACGGATGCTCGAAAGCGACAGCTACGAGCAGGCCATGCGGCGGGCTCTGGCGCGGAAGCCCTTCTCGGCAACGGATGGCCAGTATCCAAAGCGCGAGGAGATCTATGACCGCGCCCGTATTCGTTGATACGAACGTTTTGGTTTATTCCTTCGACACCGCCAATACCGCCAAACTTCAAGCCGCCCGCGAGTGGCGCTCAGAACTGTGGAAG
>DASXEG010000103.1:0-11024 GCA_036490235.1 Candidatus Sulfotelmatobacter sp.
GCTTCTGCCGCAGCAAACAGGCGGCCGGTTAGCAGGAGATCGCGGGCGATTTTGTGTCCCACCTGCCAGACGAGAATGGAGGAAACGATGGCGGGAACAAAACCGATGCGGACTTCGGTGTAGCCGAACTTGGCTTCGGGCACTGCGAGCGTGAAGTCGCACATGGTGGCGAGGCCGGTGCCGCCGGCGATAGCTGCGCCGTTCACGGCTGCGATCGTTGGCTTCGGAAACTCGTAGAGGCGGCGGAATAAGCGCGCCATGGTTGCTGAGTCTTTGACGTTTTCGTCGTGGGTTTTGCCGAGAAGCGACTTGAGCTCTTCCAAATCCATTCCAGCGCAGAAGGCTTTGCCCGTGCCAGTTACGATTAGTACGTTTGACGGCGATTTCTCAATCTCATCCAGCGCAGCCATCAGCTCTTCGACCAGTTCGAAGCTGATGGCGTTGCGCTTTTCAGGGCGGTTCAGCGTGATCGTGGCGATGCCGGAACCGTGAGTGAGCTGGATGGTGTTGTAGTTCATGGTTTAGTCGGCCGCCGCTGAACCTGTGTAGCGGGCGGTGATTTCGGCGGTGGCGCGCAGCAAAGTGTCCAACGGTTTCAACGGCGGTAGTTGCGCACCACGTTCTTGCAAAGCTTTGATCACGGTCTCGGTAGCGATATTACCCACGAGCGCATCTTGTGCGAAAGGGCAGCCGCCCAGGCCGCCGATGGCGGAGTCGAAACGGCGGCAGCCGGCGTCGTAGGCAGCGAGAATTTTATCGGCGGCCTGATCGGGGCGGCTGTGGAGATGAACGCCGATTTCGAGGTAGTCGTATTTGTTTATGACAGCACCGACGAGATCGCCGATTTGTTGCGCGCTCGCCATGCCGACTGTATCGGCTAGCGAGATCATACGGAAATCCTCGGCTTCCAGCAGCGAAATCGCGTCGACGACTTCGGCAATGTTCCACGCATCGCCATAGGGATTGCCGAAGGCCATGGAGATGTAGACGACTACCGCGAGCGAAGCGTCGTCAGCCTTCTTCTGGATTTTTTCCAGTTCTTCGAGCGCGTCTTCGGGGGATTGCTTTTGATTTTTGCGCAGGAATGTTTCGGAGATTGAATAAGGAAACCCAAGTGTCTTGACCGAGTTCGTTTCAATCGCGCGCTGCGCGCCTTTTTCGTTGACTACGATGCCGATGATTTCGACATCGTCCGGAGGATCGAGTTCCTTGAGGACTTCTTCGGAGTCTGACATCTGCGGGACGGCTTTGGGAGAGACGAACGAAACCGCATCGATGTGCTTGAACCCCGCGCTGATCAGGGCCTGGATGTAGGCTTGTTTTACGTCAGATGGAATCTGGCCCTGAAGGCCTTGCCATGCGTCGCGGGGACATTCGACCAGTTTTACAGAGTCAGACATTCAGTTCACCGCGGAGACACGGAGGCACGGAGAAAAATAAGTCTATGAAATTTTTCGGATAATCCCTCAACGGCTTCATGAAGAAGTTTGCTCCGTGCCTCCGTGCTAGATCACGTTTGCAGCACCCCGACCTTGAACTCCGGCACGTCGGGGTTCAGCGCCGCGGCTTCCAGGGCTTGCGTGATGGCATCGCGGGTTTCGATCGGGTCGATGATTTTGTCGATCCACAATCTTGCTGCGCCATATCGCGGATCGGTTTGCTCGTCGTAAGTGCGCTTTACCGATTCATACAGCTCTTTCTTTTCTTCCTCCGACAACTTTTTCCCCCCACGCTCGAGTTGCTTTACCTTGACTTCCACCAAAGTGCTAGCGGCCGAATCGCCGCTCATCACGGCGTAGCGTGCTGTGGGCCAGGCGAAGACGAAACGCGGATCGTAGGCCTTACCGCACATGGCGTAGTGTCCTGCACCGAAGGAACCGCCGACGATCACAGTAATTTTTGGAACAACGGAATTCGAAACCGCATTTACCATCTTCGCGCCCGCTTTGATGATGCCGCTCCATTCTGCGTCGCGGCCAACCATGAAGCCGTTTACGTCGTGGAAGAAGATCAGCGGGATGAGATTCTGATTGCAGTCCATGATGAAGCGGGCGGCCTTTTCGGCGGATTCGGTGTAGATGACTCCGCCGAATTCCGTTCGCTTGTGGCCTTCGTGATCGGTTTGCTGCGCGTGGAGTTTTTGATTTGCGACGATGCCCACGGCAAAACCTCCGATGCGGCCATAGCCGCAAATCAAGGTCTTGCCATATTCGGCTTTGTATTCGTCGAATCGGCTGCCATCGAGGACGCGAGCGAGGATTTCTTTCATGTCGTAGGGACGCCCGGGCGAGGAGTCGTAGACGCCGTAGATTTCTTCCGCGGCGAACTCAGGTTCGACCGGCTTCTTGCGATCCCAGGGTGAAAGGCGGCGATAGCCCCATTTTTCTACGATCGAGCGAATGCGCGCGAGACATGCTGGATCGTCGGGCTCGCGAAAATCGACCGTGCCGCTGATATTGGCGTGCATTGCGGCGCCGCCTAAATCTTCAGCCGAGACTTTTTGTCCGATCGCAGCTTGAACGAGCGCCGGCCCGGCTAGAAACAATCCGCTGCCATCGGTCATGAGAACGTTGTCGCACATTACGGGAAGGTAACCGCCGCCTGCGACACACATGCCCATGATGGCCGCAATTTGCGGAATGCCGAGCGCGGACATGACGGCGTTGTTGCGGAAGACTCGGCCAAAATCGTCGGTATCGGGAAAAACATCCTCTTGCAGAGGAAGAAAAACGCCCGCGGAATCGACCAGATAAATCGTGGGGATCCGATTCTCGATGGCGATGTTCTGGGCGCGGATGACTTTTTTTGAGGTCATCGGAAAGAAGGCGCCAGCTTTTACTGTTGCATCGTTCGCGATGATCATGACGAGCCGCGTTTGCACGCGGGCCGTTCCCGTGATTACGCCCGCCGCGGGTGCGCTGCCCCATTCTTCATACATGCCGTACGCGGCGTAGATTCCGAGTTCGAAGAATGTTCCAGGATCGACCAACAGCTCGATGCGCTCGCGCGCGGTGAGGCGTCCTTTTTTGTGCTGGCTTTCGATGGCTTTTGGGCCGCCGCCCTCGCAGATTTCTTCGCCTTCATTGCGGACCTGCGACATGAGATCGGCGAGGAAGCGCATGTTGGCTTCGAAGCGGGCGGAGGTGGGGTCGATCTTCGTGGTCAGGATGTTGGAGGCCTGAGACGTAGAGACGACGGGAGTTTGGCTGCGCTCGGCCATGAAAAAAATAAAGGCGGACTGATTACGGTATAACAGTCGCCGCGCGCCGTGCAACGCGGCAGAGTTGCCGGCAAAAGCTAATGCCTTCATGACTTCCGGCGTATACTTTTTGAAGGTTCTGTCGCCGCGCCTCGCCTCAGGAGGTTTCTGTGTTCAGTGCTTCCGCAGCTCTTCAAACCTGCCTGGTTATTGCTCTCAGTTCAGTTGCGCTTCCAGCTCAGCAGACTTCTCAGGAAGCGGTCCCCCAACATTGCATAGGCTGCGAATTGCCTGTCGTTTTACGGGAGAATGTGGTGGCGGGCAAGACTGCGGTGGGGACGAAGGTTGAGGCCAAGCTGGTATTGGCGACCATGCTCAAGGGCGGAGTGATTCCGCGTGACGCGCTGATCTCCGGGGAAGTGATCGAGTCGGTGGCGAAGAAGGATGGGCATCCGTCGCGGCTTTCGATTCGCATGGACTCGGCGCAATGGAAGAACGGATCGGCGAAATTCAAAGTTTACTTAACGGCATGGTTTTATCCCGCGGCTGCAATGGCGCCGCAGGATCTCTCCTACCGTCCGATCGACGCGCAGAATGGCAACAAAAATCCGGGCGGCACGGACTACACCGAGCCTAGAAATCCTATGTCCCAGCAGAAATGGCCTCCGCAGCACGATGCAGATAACGGCATGGATGCGGCAGCGCCGGCCTCGAGCGTTTCGCATGACCGGGTCGTGATGAAGAATGTGGAATCGACACGTAATAATGATGGCTCGGTGGAGTTGGTATCTGACAAGAGCAATATCAGGCTCGACAAGCTGACGACCTATGTGCTGGCGGCAGACGGATTGATGCCGGGCAAGTGATCTCCAAACTTTCTGCGGTGTTGAGGTATCCTTCATAAAGCGCCCTCATGAGATAAAGTTCCAACACGGTCTCCGAAGGTCAGCCATTCAGCAAGGTTTGAACTGCACGCATGCCAGAAAAACTCAAGTCTGCTCCTGTTGCCTACGAAAATCCGGCCTTTCTCAACAGCCCGGATGGTCGCATTCTGCGAATCCTTTCCGAATATCAGGAACCGCTGGCGCGCTTCCGTCGTGAGCAGATCCAGGACACGGTGGTGTTTTTCGGATCGGCGCGTTTTCAGGCCGGGGATGCTGCCAAAGAAAGTCTGAGCGCGGTGGAAAACGGCAAAGAGAAAGAGAAGGTCCCAGAAGTCTTGAAGCGGGCGCGAACGGCCGTCGATATGGCGCGTTATTACGAAGACGCGCGGAAGTTGGCATTTTTGCTGACCGAGTGGTCGATTCAGATTCCGGCGCGACGCCGGCGATTTGTCGTGACCACCGGCGGTGGGCCCGGCATTATGGAAGCGGCAAACCGCGGCGCGCACGAAGCTGGTGGCAAAAGCATCGGGCTCAACATTAATCTTCCGTTTGAGCAATTTCCGAACCCATATGTCACTCCGTCGCTGAACTTCGAGTTCCACTATTTTTTCATGCGTAAATTCTGGTTCGCATATCTGGCGAAGGCGCTGGTGATTTTTCCGGGAGGGTTCGGCACGATTGACGAGCTTTTTGAAATTCTCACCCTGGCGCAGACCGACAAGTTGGCGAAGAAGATTCTGGTGGTGATCTACGGCCGGGAATACTGGAACAAGATTATGAATTTTCAGGCGTTCGTGGATGCGGGGACAGTTTCCCCGGACGATCTCAACCTGTTCAAGTTTGTCGACACTCCTGAAGATGCATTTACCTTCTTGCGGGAAGGATTGACCGAGTACCATCTGGGCGGCCCTCCGAAGAAAGAGAAAGAGGAAGTGCTGCCTGAGATTGCGAAGACGCGGCCATAGCGGAAGCCTGATGGGCGCGAATTGCGTTTTGTATTACATCACGGACCGCAAGGCTTTTTCGAGTGACGAGGGCGCACGCCGGGATGGGTTACTCGAAAAGATTGCCGAAGCCAGCAGGGCTGGCGTGGATTACATTCAGCTTCGCGAGAAAGATTTGCCGGCGCGCGAAATTGAAACGCTGGCGCGTGATGCGGTCGGGGTTATTCGGGAGCACTCGGGTTTGGCAACCGGTGAACGCCAACCGGGGACCATTCTGTTGATCAATTCGCGGACGGATCTGGCGTTGGCGGCGAACGCAGGGGGCGTCCACCTGACTGCCGAGGACGTTTCCCCGAGGGACGTTCGAAAAGCCTGGAAGCTTGCCCGCACTGAAGGCCGCGAGAATTCTGCGGTGAGTGCACGAATTTCGGTTTCGTGCCATTCCACTCAGGAAGTGACGCACGCTGCAGATGCGGGAGCGGATCTTGCGTTGCTGGGTCCCATCTTCGAGAAAAAAGATGCTCCAGGAATCAGAACACTAGGAATTGATGCGCTGGGTGAGGCTGCGCGCGCGAAAATTCCGGTGCTGGCGCTGGGTGGAGTTACGTTGCACAACGCGGAGTCGTGCCTGCGCGCTGGAGTCGTGGGAATTGCTGCTATCCGGTTATTTCAGGAGAACGATTTGGCCGGAGTCGTACGAGCATTGCGCGCGATGTGACTTGTGTAGCTTTATCATGTTGGCCAATTTTCAATCCGTTGTGCAGTTAGTCGAGCCAACCCTAATCACGATTCCGCAAGGATGGTTCCTCATGGGATCGAATAACGGGCAGGATTGCGAGCGTCCGGTGCATCGTGTTTGGGTAGACTCTTTCGCGCTGGCCGCGACGCAAGTGACGAATGCGGAATATGCGTGCTTTCTGCGGGCGACGCAATCGCAGGACCCGCCGTTCTGGTCAGAGGCAAATTTCAACGATCCCAGACAGCCGGTCGCAGGAGTGTCGTGGTTTGATGCCTCGCGATATTGCAAGTGGCTGGCGGCGGAGACGGGGCACAAATACCGCTTGCCCACCGAGGCGGAGTGGGAGCGGGCAGCGCGCGGGAATCTGGAGCAGGCGGAGTTTCCCTGGGGGAATAAAGCGCCGCAAACTTTGCCGGATTACGGCGGACGCTGGCTTACGGGCCCCGAGGCCGTGGCGAAGTACGCCGCCAATGATTTCGGGTTGTATAACATGTGCGACAACGTACATGAATGGTGCAGCGATTGGTACGATCCGGATTATTATGCGATTTCCCCGCAGCGCAATCCGCCAGGGCCAACGGAGGGGAAGCGTAAGGCCTCGCGTGGAGGGTCGTGGCGGCACCAGGTGAAAGTGGCGCGATGCTCGGCGCGGTCGAGCATTCCTCCCGAGTTCCAATATGCGGATTATGGATTTCGGGTGGCGTGCGATGTGGAATCGTACTGATTTTCAATCACTCAATTAGCAAATTCCGCAATTACTCTATTCTCATGTTCTCGTCAGATCTGCTTTCTCAAAAGCGCATTCTCATCACCGGCGGCGGAACCGGCCTGGGCAAGGCGATGGCGCGGCGATTTCTCGAACTAGGTGCGACCGTCTATATCTGCGGACGGCGCGCGGAGGTGCTCGAGAAAACCGTGGGCGAGTTTTCATCGGTGGGAAGCGGGTCGATTCGAAAAATTAATTGTGATGTGCGGGATCGCGATGCGGTTGAGGGGATGATTGATTCGATCTGGATCGATGGGCCGCTGGACATTTTGGTGAATAACGCGGCGGGAAATTTTATTGCCCGGTCGGAGGAGCTTTCGCCGCGGGCGTGGGAAGCGGTCATTGGAATCGTGCTGATGGGCACGCTGCATTGCACGATGGCTTGCGGGCGGCGATGGCTGAAAACAAAACATGCGGGAACCGTGTTGAGCATTTCGGCGACTTATGCGCCGGTGGGATCGGCGTATGTGGCGCCATCGGCTGTATCGAAAGCTGGAGTGGAAGCGCTCATGCGTAGTCTCGCGGTCGAGTGGGGCAATCGCGGTATTCGATTGAATGCGATCGCTCCCGGGCCGATTCCTACGCAGGGAGCTTTTTCGCGCGTGCTGCCGCTTCCGAAACTGGAGCCGCTTGCGAAAGAGAGAATTCCTCTGCGGCGCTTTGGAACCACCGAAGAACTAGCCAACCTGGCGGCGTTTCTGGTGAGCGATGGTTCAGGCTACGTGAACGGCGAAGTGATCCGCATGGATGGCGGGGAATTCTTGCAGGGAGCCGGGGAATTTAGCAGCCTGGGGCGGGCGTTGAGTGATGAGGACTGGGAGGCGATTAAGCCGAAAAAATGACGGTGCGCAGCCGGAGTGCACGCTACTTGGCTTTGCGCTCGCCTGAGAAAACGAGCCATTTCAGAATCATGTTTACCAGACTCAGGAGGATCGCTCCGATGAACGCGGCAAAGAAGGTGCGTACTTGAAAGCCGGGAACGAGTGCTGAGGCCAATTCGAGCATCAGCGCGTTGATGATAAGCCAGAAGAGACCCAAAGTGACGAGGGTAAGAGGGAAGGTCAGGATTTTGAGCAATAGGCCGAGGGTCGCGTTAATGAAGCCGATGGCAAGGGCGGCGATTAATGCTGCGAACGGGCCGCTGACGTAGATGCCTGGGACTACTCGTGAAACGATCCAGACAGCGAGGGCGCTTAGGATCCAACTGACGAGCATTCGCATAGTGGCTCCTTGCCTTGACTGGTTCGTCAGATTATAGTGGGTCCGAAATCGCCCCGGCCTTCGCGAACTCCTGCTCGAGACTCGCACTCTCGCAGTTGGAGCTCACCCCGCTAGAATATCGGCGGAGCAACTCGTAAGACCTATGGCCACATCAGACGAAGCCTTTTCGACCTCAGGGCAGTCATTACGGTCGTGGTTTGAGGGCCACCAGACTCTTGCAGGGATCGTCGTCATATTGCTGGGATTTCTGGCGCGCCTCCGGGAAGCATCCGGAACTTTCCTCAATCCTGATGAGGCGCTGCACTTCCGCCTGGCCAACCAGCTTTCCCTGCGCGACGCATACAGACAAAGCCTCACGGCTTCCCATCCGCCGCTGCTCACCTTGGTTCTTTATTTCTGGCGCGCGGCGGGCACGTCGGAACTTTGGCTGAGGATGCCATTGATTCTCGCCAGCGTGGCCTTTTGCTGGATGTTTTACCGGTGGCTGGCGAACGCCGCTACTCCCCTTGCTGGATTTATCGGACTTCTCTTCGTAGCTTTGCTTCCTCCCATCGTCACCCTGTCGACAGAAATACGCCAATATCCGCTGCTGCTGGCCTTCCTGGCTGCGGCCTTATATTTTCTCGATCGATCTTTGAATAAAGATTCGGCCGGGCAAAATTCCGCGGGCGCGATGGTTGGCTTTTCTTTATGCCTTTATCTCGCCATGTCATCCCACTATTCGGCATTTCTGTTTGCCGCTGCTCTGGGCATTTATGCTCTGCTGAGAATTTTTCGCGAGAGGCCATCTGGAACACTGATTTCGGTCTGGGCTGTCGGACAACTCTTCGCCCTCGCCCTCGCCATATTTTTTTACAAGACGCATATTTCCAAGCTCGGGGTGGGAGAATCGAGAACTGTCCTGCAAGGCTGGATGAGCGAATTTTTTCTCCGCCGCTCCTACTTCGATCCCGCGCATGATCACGCGATTCCGTTCCTGTTCGGTCACACCTTCGGAGTGTTCCAGTTTTTCTTTGGGCAACTCGCCGTCGGCGACCTTATGGGGCTCGTGTTCTTCGTGGGAGTCGCTTTTCTGCTGTCCGCCCGGGGCTCGGAACCAGATCGAGACTCCTCCCGGCGATTGGGAGTATTTCTCTTGCTCCCGTTTATCATTGCTGCCGCCGCAAGCCTTGCCCATGTATATCCCTACGGTGGAACGCGGCACGTAGCCTTCCTCATTATTCCGGCCATCGCAGGCGTGAGCGTGGGGATGGTACGGATGGCACGAAGGAGTTGGGTTCGATGCGTTGCATTCGCTGGGATCGTACTTCTAGCCTGTGTGGCATTCGGCAAACCCCGCCCGCCTCGCATGGAGCGCGCCGACCAAAGCAGCGCTCACATGGCGGACGCAATCGCCTTCGTGCGGCAGAATATTCCTGCCTCCGATCTCATCTTTACCGACTACCAGACCGATCTCATCCTGGGCCATTACCTTTGCGGGCAGCGTCCGATTTCCCTTGAACCCGCTCCCGCAAACTACGAGCAGTTTTCCTGCGCGGGTCACCGGGTGGTTTCCGCTGACTATCGGCAATGGCAGTTCTGGGCGAACAATTTTCCCGCGGAATGGCAGCACTTTCTGCGAGCCTACAAACCGGAACCCGGGACTACGGTCTGGATCGTGCAGATGGGCTGGGGCGTTGCCCTTCCCGAGGACTTGCGAAAAAACATCGCCGAGTTCCACGATCTCCACTTCGAATCCTTCGGCGACAACATCAAGATATTCAGAATGACCGTTCCTCCACGCCGGCCAGAGTGCTGAGAAGGATTTCACCGTGGTGCGGTAGAATTTTTTCTACTGCAGATTTCTCTAACGGTGGCCCACTTGGATTTGCTCACTCCGATCGAGA
Organism: Candidatus Sulfotelmatobacter sp.; assembly: GCA_036490235.1. Taxonomy (GTDB): domain Bacteria; phylum Acidobacteriota; class Terriglobia; order Terriglobales; family Acidobacteriaceae; genus Sulfotelmatobacter. The sequence continues at coordinate 9,640 of DASXEG010000103.1, forward strand.
CTCGCGTTCTCGGCGCGCTTATTGAAAAAGACATCACCACGCCGGATTATTATCCGCTGTCGTTGAATGCTCTGGTGAATGCATGCAATCAGAAAAATAATCGCGATCCGGTGATGAGCCTGGATGAGAGTTCTATTGCGGATGCGCTGGCTACGCTGCAGGAAAAGCGCCTGGCCGGGCCTGCAGGCGGAGCGGACGGCCGCGTGACCAAATATGAGCATCGGTTGCAGGAGGTGTTCAATTTCGATCGGCGCGAGATTGCCGTGATCTGCGTATTGTTGTTGCGCAGGGCACAGACTCCGGGTGAGCTGCGCGGCCGAACGGAGCGCATGTATCGGTTCGAAGCGCTCGATGATGTTATCTCGACGTTGGATCGGCTGGGGCAAAGGCAGCCGCCGCTTGCGGTGGTTCTGCCGCGGCAGCCGGGGACGAAGGAATCCCGCTATATGCATTTATTCGCGGGCGAACCGGAGATGGGTGACGACTTAGGGCAGGTTGCGTCAAATGAAACAGGTAGTGGAGGGAGATCGTCTGACCGCCTGGCGAATTTGGAAAGTGAAATTTCGGAATTGCGGCGAGAGATGGCCGAGATTCGAGAACAACTGGCGGCGGTTCGCAAGCAGTTTGAATGAGGAGGCGGTTGGCGCTTGTCAGTCACTCTGGCTGAGGCGGCCGGCGGATTGATGCGATCGAGCCTCCAACCGACGAAGCGGAGGTCCCATGCATCGGCGTGAATTCTTGAGGAGTACCGCCGCAGTTGCTGGAGCGGCGTTCTTTTCGACAAAGGCATTTTCGAGGAATCTTTCGTCCAGGTCGATTCTCGATGGGATTTCCCGGGAGTCCTTGCCGCGAAAATTTTCCGCTGCCGACACGGTGATGCTGGGAAATACCGGAATCAAAACCAGCCGGCTTGCCATGGGCACGGGCACGGTTGGCACCGGCCACCATTCGCATCAAACCGCGCTCGGAATTAACGGCCTCTCGGATCTGCTGCTCAACGGCTACGATCATGGGCTGCGATTTTTTGATGCGGCCGATTCTTACGGTTCGCATCCGCACGTGGCCGAGGCGCTCAAGCATGTGCCCCGTGACAAGGTCACGGTGCTGACCAAAACCTGGGCTCGCGATCCGGCCACGGCGCGGGCTGATCTAGACCGCTTCCGGCGGGAGCTGGGCACGGATTATCTGGATATTTGCCTGATGCACTGCCTGACGGAAGCGGATTGGACAACGCAGTATCGCGGCGTGATGGATGTTTTTTCTGAGGCGAAGGAGAAAGGGATCATCCGCGCGCATGGTTGTTCGTGCCACAGCATTGAGGCGTTGCGGGCGGCGGCGAAGTCGCCTTGGGTGGAAGTGGATTTCGCGCGCATCAATCCCATTGG
>DASXEG010000059.1:0-4791 GCA_036490235.1 Candidatus Sulfotelmatobacter sp.
AGGTGGTCAGGAAAGTAGCCAAACGAGATCGGATCATGGACTACGAAATCACCTGCGCAGAAGTGAAAGCCAAACTCGATCAGCACGACGAGTTCACTCTCCTCGACGTCCGCGAACCATGGGAATTCGAAACCGCGAGCATGGAGAGTGCCAAGCTAATCCCCATGGGCGATATTCCCTCCCGCGCCCATCAGGAACTCGATCCTGAGGATCACATCGTAGTCGTCTGTCACCACGGCGTGCGCTCAATGAGCGTTACCTCATGGCTGCGCCAGCAGGGCTTCGAAAAAGCGCAATCGATGCGCGGAGGCATCGACGCCTGGTCGCGTTCCATCGACCACACCGTCCCAACGTATTAAACTGCTCCCTGTCACTTTCTGAACGGCACGATGATCACCGACTGCCACATCCACATCTCGCCGCTGGAGATGTTCAAACCCGCCGCGCTGGAGCTGATGAAGAAGAAGCGCCCGAACTTCGATCAGATCGCCGAATTCTGCCGTTCTCCAAAAGCATTCCTGAAGTATCTCGACGCCTGTGGGGTAGACCGCGCCGTCCTGATCAATTACGTTGCACCGGAGGTCATCGGCTTCACCAACGAAGTCAATCCATTCATCGCCGACTACGTGAAGGAAGACCCGAGGCGGCTGCTTTCCTGTGGCAGCCTCGATCCCCGCCACACAACCAATGTCCTCGCCGACATGGAGCAAATCCTCCGCCTCGGCATCCGCATGATCAAAATCCACCCACCGCACCAGCTTCTGTTTCCCAACGATTATCTGCACGGCGTAAAGGAACTCGAAATCATCTACCGCGCCGCCGAAGCAAACGGAGTGCCGGTCATGTTCCACACCGGAACGTCAATCTTTCCTGGCGCCCGCAACAAATACGGGGATCCGATCTATGTCGATGATGTCGCCGTCGATTTCCCCCGGCTCAAAATTCTGCTGGCCCACGGCGGCCGCCCGCTCTGGATGGACACAGCATTTTTCCTGATTCGCCGTCACCCCAACGTCTACCTCGATATCAGCGGCATTCCTCCGAAGTCCTTGCTCGAATACTTCCCGCGCCTCGCCGAAATCGCCCACAAAACTCTGTTCGGCACCGACTGGCCGGGCCCTGGCGTTCCCGACATCAAAAGCAATCTCGATCAATTCCGCGCCCTGCCGTTGCTTCCGGAAATTCAGCAGCAAATTCTGAGCAAAACTGCGCTCGAGATTTGGCCTTCGTAGCCCTTAGCACGCTGGTCCCACAACTTGGAACCCGCCCATCCTTTAGCGTATAAAAGATGGTTGCAACCCTCGCATCCCCCCCGGCGCGGTCCCGCAACAAATTTCACATCAGAGTTGAATCATATGTCCACCGTGACCACAACTCCCGCGGGCAAAGGGCTGGAAGGCATCGTTGCGACTACTTCCTCCATTTGTTACATCGACGGCGAACGCGGCGTTCTCGCCTATCGCGGCATCGATATCCACGAACTCGCCGAGCAGTCCACGTTTGAAGAAGTCTGCTGCCTGCTCTGGTTTGGCCATCTTCCGAATCGCCAGGAATTAAAAGACCTGCAATCCCGCCTGGCCCAAGAGCGCCAACTCGATCCCGCCATTCTCGATTTGCTTCGCACCGCCCCGCGATCTGCTCTTCCCATGGACGTACTGCGTACCGCCGTCTCCGCGCTTTCCTTCTACGACGCCGACGCGCACAAAAACGATCACGACGCCAACATCCGCAAATCCATCCGCATCACCTCACAGATCGCAATGATCGTCGCAGCCTACGATCGCATTCGCAAAGGCAAAGCTGTAGTCGACCCGGATCGTTCTCTTTCCCATGCAGCCAATTTCTTGCTGCAGCTCAATGGCGAGAAGCCTTCACAAACCGCCGAGAGCGCGCTCGACATCGCTCTCATTCTTCATGCCGACCACGAATTGAACGCCTCTACCTTTGCCGCGCGCGTCACCGCGGCCACTCTATCCGACATGCACTCCGCCATCACCTCGGCCATCGGCGCGCTGAAAGGTCCGCTGCACGGCGGCGCAAACGAAGCCGTCTTCCGTATTCTGCAGACGATCGACGGCAAAAAAGCCAACCCGGTCGACTACGTTCGCAACATGCTGGCGGAGAAGAAAAAAGTTCCCGGCTTCGGCCATCGCGTCTATCACACCGAGGACCCACGAGCCACGCACCTGCGAGTCATGTCCCGCGATCTGGGCAAAACCAGCGGCCAGCCGCAATGGTACGAGATGTCGGAAAAAATCGAGGAGTTTGTGAAAGCAGAAAAGAAGCTAAACGCCAATGTCGATTTCTATTCCGCCTCCACCTATCACGTTCTCGGCATCGATGAAGATCTGTTCACGCCGGTCTTCGCCGTCTCCCGCATCAGCGGCTGGACCGCACACGTCATCGAGCAACTAGACGACAACCGCCTGATCCGCCCCCGCGCCGACTACATCGGCCCCGAATACCCAAATCGCTACGTGCCAATCGACCGGCGCTAAACCTCCAACGGTTGTCATTCCGAACCGGGCGACAGCCCGGTGAGGAACCTGATGTCCGATGCCGCCATCCATGCCGCCGCGGGGAGCAACCACACCGCGCCCGCCAAACCCGCATTTCCCGCGTAAAATAGATAAATGCGGCGCATTTATCTCGACAACAACGCCACCACCCCGGTTCTCCCCGAGGTATTCGAGGCGATGCGTCCCTACTTCACCGACCACTTCGGCAACGCGTCTTCGATTCATCATCAAGGCCAGGAAACCCGCGCCGCAGTCGAGCGCGCCCGCGACTCTGTCGCTGCACTGCTCAACTGTCGTCCCGCCGAAATCGTTTTCACCAGCGGCGGCACCGAAGGCGACAACCTGGCCATCGCAGGACTCGCCAATCCCGGCGACCACATCATCACCTCCACCATCGAGCATCACGCGGTTCTCCACGCCTGCAAGCACATGGAAGATCTGGGCTGCGAAGTGACGTACGTTTCAGTCGACAGCCGCGGACTGATTGATCCAGCCGATGTGAAGAGCGCTCTCCGTCCGAACACGAAGCTGATCTCGATCATGATGGCCAATAACGAAACCGGAGTGCTTCAGCCCGTCGAAGAAATTGGAACAATCGCGGCGGAAGCCGGGGTTCATTTCCACACCGATGCAGTTCAGGCCGCAGCCAAGGTTCCGATCAACGTAAAGAAAATCGGATGTGGCACACTAACGATCTCCGGCCATAAAATGCACGCGCCGCAAGGAGTGGGCGCGCTCTACGTCCGAAAGGGAACGCATCTCCAGCCGCTTTTCTACGGTGGACGCCACGAGCGCTCCCGCCGCGCCGGAACAGAAAATGTGCCGGGAATTGTAGGTTTGGGGAAGGCCGCTGAGTTGGCGATGCAGAGTTTCGAACGGGATGACGACAAGAAAATCTCCGCCCTGCGCGACCGCCTGCAAAAAGGAATCCTTGCGCAAATAGAAGACGCCGCTGTGAACGGCGAAGGCGCTCCGCGCGTGCCCAACACGACGAATATTTATTTCGATCACATCGAAGGCGAAGCAATGGTCATCTCGCTCGACCTCAAGGGTCTTGCGGTTTCAACCGGCGCAGCGTGCTCTTCGGGCGCAATCGAACCTTCGCATGTGCTCACAGCGATGGGCCTGCGGTCGGATCGTGCGCGTGCAAGTATTCGCTTCAGTCTTGGCAAGCAGAATACGGAGGAAGAGATAGACCTCGCGCTCGCGCTGGTGCCGGAAGCGGTAGCGCGATTGCGAGAGTTGAGCCCAACACACAGTTCGCGGGTGGTAACTTCATAACATGCAGCAGCACAAAACCATCGCCGTAGCCATGTCCGGTGGAGTCGATTCCTCGACCGTAGCGGCCATGCTGCGCGCTGAGGGACACAACCTCATCGGCCTGACCATGCAGCTCTGGAACCAGCGCCGCCTCGCTGGACGCGAAGGCATGCCCGAGCAGGTCACCGGCCGCTGCTGCTCGCTCGACGATGTCTACGACGCACGCCGCGTAGCCGAGCATCTCGGCATTCCTTACTACGTAGTCAATCACGAAGAGCGCTTCGAGCGCGATGTCGTCCGCCCGTTTGTCGCGGAGTATCTCTCCGGCCGCACGCCGATTCCCTGCAGCCTCTGCAACAACCATCTTAAGTTCGACCAGCTTCTCGTAGTCGCCCGTCAGATTGGGGCAGACTGCGTGGCCACCGGCCACTACGCCCGCGTAGAACACGACGACACCTCCGGCCGCTGGCTCCTGAAGCGCCCTGCCGACCACAGCAAGGACCAGACCTATTTCCTCTTTGGCCTGACTCAAGAGCAGCTCAGCCGCACGCTCTTCCCGCTCGGCAACATGACCAAGCCCGAAGTCCGCGAACTCGCCCGCCAGCACGGACTCGCGCTCGCCGAAAAGCCCGACTCGCAGGAAATCTGCTTCGTCCCCGGCGGCGACTACAAGCGCTTCATCGACGCTTATCTCGCCGATCAGGGCGAGTCTCTACCGGATACCGCAGGCGAATTGGTCACCACGAATGGAGAGGTCATCGGCGAGCACGCCGGCATTCACAACTTCACCGTCGGCCAGCGCAAGGGATTGGGCGTGGCCACCGGCTCGCCACTCTACGTGATCCAGATCAACGGAGCCGAAAAGAAGGTTGTTGTCGGCGGTGACGATCATCTTTACTCTCGTACGCTGCGCGCCCGCCGGATCAACCTCATCTCTATCGATGGCCTGCGTGAACCGATGCGCGTCTCAGTAAAGATTCGCCATCGCCACGAACCGGCCGCAGCGGTAATC
>DASXEG010000061.1:0-11618 GCA_036490235.1 Candidatus Sulfotelmatobacter sp.
CGGCGGACGACAGCGCGGGAATCCTGGCAAACTCAAGAACAAAGATTTGGTCATGGGATTGCGACAGCGGCAAGGCCCGGTGCGCTACATCCAAGCGGAAGATCGAACAGCAAAGACGTGGGGCCAGATCATCGCCGCCAATCTCAAAGCTACCGAAGTCGAATATGTGATGACGGACGAATCCAGTTCGGCAATTTCCGTTCTGAAAAATTCCGGCAAACATCATGTGGTGCGGCACGGCGCGGGAGAATACGTGCGCGGCATCGTCCACACCAATAGCGTTGAGAGTGCATTCTCGTTGCTCAAGCGCGGCGTGATCGGCACATTCCATCAACTCTCCACGAAGCACTTGCAGCGCTACCTGAACGAGTTCTCTTACAGGTTCAATCGGAGAAAAGAAGTGGATGCGTTCCCGGAGACGCTGCGGCGGCTATGCGAGTTTCCTCCGTTGAAGTTCGCAGCGCTCACGGAATAAAGAAAAGGCCCGCTGGCGGCGGGCCAATTCAAACTTACGGGTGACAAGATGAGTTTAGCTTCTGTGCCGGAATTTTTTCAATCAATTTTACGAATCTTGGATACCGTTATGGGATGGTTCAAGCAAAAACCAGCAACTGAGGCCGTAGCGGAAACTCAATTAAGCGACCGAGATCGAAAAGCTTTGGCTCGTCAATACCGATCTCAAATTTCACACCTGTATGAAACGACCGCCATTGAATGTCCGGGAATCAACTCGCTTACCGCTCCATTTATTGCGGACAGTCTGGACATGAATCGCGAGTTCACGCTTCAGATGATTAACATTTTGATCGAAGAAGGATTTCTAGAATCGTCAATGATTGCTGGTGAATGGTATTACACGCGACGAACGTGATTAGCGATCCTCGCCGTCATGCTTCCCATTTAGGTTGAACTCCGCAATCTTCTTCGGATCGGTTTCTGGATTCTTCTTTCGCCGGAAGTTCCGCGTTCGAGCGTCGTGCTCGTTTTGTGCGGCGATCTCCGCAGTTTTCTTGGGGTTCTTCTCGATCATGCGGTGGAGAACTTCATCGAATTGGCTCTTGTCGGCTTTCACGGGTTCCAGCTTACGCTCTTTTTTCATGGCAGACCGATATACTTTTTCAATTCAGCCTTGGCGATTTCACCGAGGATATTCATAGAAACGCTGACCAGTCCAAGATCATCAAGTCTCTTTTTCGTTCTCTCCCATATCGTCTTGTCCCTGATGTTGTCCAAGAACTCGTGGCCGTTCCACGTCAAACCAGAGATAAACGGGAGTGCTTTTTCGGCATCCGTGCCGTTCACAAATCCTTCCGATATCAGTAGTTTCAGGTGGTATTTAACCTCTTCAATGCTTTTTTCGCTGAAGCCGAATTGCTCCGGCTCCTCGTAAGCGAAAAGCTTTGTTCCGTCAAATTTCGCATCGGCTTCGATGAAAAGGAGTAAACCCCGGATCAAATCCATGTCCCGTCTCATTTTCATAGTCTACCCCTCATTTGTGGCAAGTGAATAATCTCGAGTGTGAAATCCCGCGAATCCGCCCATCCCTGCTCTCAATTTGAGAATGACGCTTCGATTGGCGAATATGAGACGCCACTCATCCCGCAGCGAAGTCCCGGCAGAATCTGTCGATCTGTCTTAAGTCCGTGTTTTGCACGTACATCGGCGACGTGACTTTGGTTTTCGCAGAACCTGACGCGTGGCCACGGCGTTGCTCGCTAGCAGTGCGGATTCATTCAGGAGGAACTGTGTCTTTGCGACGGGCAGGTGCGCTGTTCGCACTAGTTGCAGTCATGGCTGGCGTTGGGTCGGTGATGGTTCGGGCCCAGGATTCTGATAGCGAAATCGTGCGGCGCGCCAAAACCAAGGTGCAGCCCGTCTACCCCGATCTGGCGCGGAAGATGAACATCACCGGAACCGTCAAAGTTCAAGTTGTGGTCTCTCCGAATGGAACCGTGAAGGACGCGAAGGTGGTTGGCGGGCATCCAGTCTTGGCCACTGCCGCCTTGGAAGCGGTAAAGAAGTGGCGCTTTGAGCCCGCTGCCGTGGAAAGCACGGGCGTGGTGGATTTCAAGTTCGAACCTCATCAGTAGCGATAGGAAGGCGGCGGGGAGGAACAACGGCATGACGATCGGCAAAAAGCTTTACATGAATTTCGGAATCATTCTGGTCATGGTGGTGGTGCTGTTTCTGGTGAACATTCTCGCCGTGCAGCGCGAGCATGCCGCCAAGGCGGCATCGGCGGCTTCTTTGCAATTGGCCGACGCCACCAATGAAGTCCGCTTCCAGATGATGCAGAACCGCCTCTACCTCAGCAACTACCTGCTCAGCGGCGACAGCCGTGAAGTCGACCGGATGAACGACGGATCGCGCGTCCTCAACGAGCGCCTGCAGGCCGGCAAGGCGCTCTCGAATTCCGATCAGGAGCGTTCCGCGCTCGATCACGTCGAGCAACTGGAACAGTCCTGGGGCAAGGAGTTCGCGGCCCCGCTTATCGATAAACGCCGCGACGTCGACTCGGGGAATGCCACCGTCGCTGAATTGCAGATTTACTACCTCCAGAAGGACGCTTCTTCCTGGGTGAAAAACTCCACCGACGCACTTGACGTGGCGGACAAGGAAAACCGCGACCTGGTCGAGAAGAAACGCAAGTCCGATGAATCCGCCAGCACCTACACCATCGTTGCCGCCATCTTGAGCACTATTGTCGCCCTCGCCCTCGGCGTCTTCGTCGCCTTCACCACCGCAAAATCGATCACCGAGCCTTTAATCAACTTGATGATCGTCTCCCGCCAAATCGGAGACACCGGCGACCTCGAACACAACATTGACGTAACCCGGGAAGACGAAATCGGAGAACTCGCCCGCTCCTTCGCCAAGATGGTGAACTACCTCAAGGAAATGGCTGGCGTCTCCGAATCCATCGCCGGTGGCGACCTGACCGTAGAAGTCAAACCGCGTTCCCCGCACGATACGCTGGGCAACGCCTTTGCCCGCATGGTGGAAGGTCTGGCGCGCCTCGTGCGTAGCGTGCGCGATGCATCCACGCAAGTAGCCAGCGCCTCCGGACAAGTTGCCAACGCCTCCGACGACTCCGCCAAAGTCGGCTTGCAGGCATCCTCCGCCATCGACGAAGTCACCAGCACCATGCACGAGATGAGCGTGAACGTGCAGAACATGGTGAAGAGCACCCAGGTCCAGGCCTCGAGCGTAAGCGAAACCTCAGCTTCCATCGATCAGATGGTCGCTTCGATTCAGCGTGTGGCCGATACCGCGAAAGTTCTGCTCGATATTTCCAACCGCTCGCGCGAAGAAGTTCACAGCGGCATTACCACCATGGAGAAGGCCACCGATGGCCTGAACCGCATCAACTCAACCATCACCAGCTCCGGTGAAATCATTGGCGCGCTGGGAGCGCGAGCCGACGATATCGGAAAAATCATCGAGGTCATTGACGATCTCGCCGAACAAACCAACCTTCTCGCTCTGAACGCCGCCATCGAAGCCGCACGCGCGGGCGAACACGGTCTCGGCTTTGCCGTAGTCGCGGACGAAGTCCGCAAACTCGCAGAAAAATCCGCGCAGTCGACCAAGGAAATCTCCGAGTTGATCGAAAGCATTCAGAAGGAAGCTCGCAAGGCCGTCGAAAATATGGATCGCTCGACCACCATCGTGAACGAAGGCCTCGATCTCGGCGGCGAGCTGAACTCAGCCTTGCGCAAGATTTCGAACGTGGTCACCGAAGTCTACAAATTTGCCCAGGAAATCGGAGCGGCCACGAATGAGCAGTCTCACGGCTCGTCTCAGATTGCGCGCGCTACTACCCGGCTGAACGAAATCACCCACGAAATCAACTCCGCCGTGGAAGAGCAGGCTTCCGGCGCGCAAGCGGTGGTCAAAGCCATGGAGCGCATGCGCGAACTGGTGCAGCAGTCGACCTCCGGCTCAACCGAACTGGCGGCCTCCGCCGAGCAGATGTCGAAGATGTCGCGCGGCCTGATCGACTTCCTCGATCGCTTCACGCTTGATGAATCCGACGCCCGGGCGCACGAGGCGGACGAAAAGCCGCACCATGCCCGCCGCGCCACCGCAGGATCGCGCCACTAGAACCGGAGCCAGAAGACCAGAGAACGAACGATGAATCGCGAACTCCATATCGTCGGCTTCCAGGTTGGCCGCGAAACCTATGGCGTGCCCATCACTTCTTTGCACGAGATCGTGCGCGTACCGGAGATCACCGCGGTTCCCGACGCTCCCGACTATCTCGAAGGCGTCATCAACCTGCGCGGGAAAATCGTCTCCGTCATGGACCTGCGCAAGCGTTTCGGCGTCAAGAAAGTCGAAGTTAAACGAGGCAACCGAATTCTTGTCGTCGAGCACGCGGGCAGGCTGGCGGGTTTGATCGTCGATTCGGCCTCCGAAGTCGTGAAGATTCCCAACGAAGAGGTCGAAGCTCCGCCGGCCGCATTTCAAGAGGGTGGGCTGAACTGCGTGATCGGACTTGGAAAAGTAAAAGGACGGCTGATCGTTCTGCTGGATATGAACAAACTGCTGGCTCCCGCGAGCCTGCTGCAAACCGACACTAAGAAGGTGACTGCGGCACAAGCTCGAAAGACAGCTGCCGGTAAGTGAACACCTCGGGGATTCAACAGACGAAATCCATGATTGCGCGCAACCAACGAGGAAATGAATGAGTACATCCGGAGCGGCGCCAGCTCCCATTTTGACCGAAGCGGAACTTCGGCTGCTGCAAGCCCTGGTCTATCAGGAGTGCGGCATGCACTTCGACGAGCGCCGCGTGCACTTTCTCCAAGACCGGCTCCTGCGTCGTCTGAAGGAATGCCGCTCCGATTCCTTCTACGCGTATTACCGTCTCCTGATCAGCCAGGAAGGCAAGAACGAACTGGCCAAGCTGGTCGAAAACCTCACGGTAAACGAAACCAGCTTTTTCCGCCACAAAGCGCAACTCGACCTGTTTCAAAAATTCGTTCTGGAAGAAATGTTGAAGCAGAAACAGGCGCGCAGGGAATACTCGATACGCATCTGGAGCGCAGGCTGCTCCACCGGACAGGAAGCCTACACACTCGGCATGTTATCGGCCGATTCGCTCGCCTATTACTACCTGCGCAATCCGCTGCCGATCGAAGTCTCTCTTCCCAAGCCGCTGATTCCTCCGCCATGGCGCGTTGAGATTCTAGCCAGCGACATCAGTTACTCCGTGCTGCGCACCGGGCAGGAAGGCGCCTACAGCGCAAATCAGATGAGCACGGTCGACTATCCCTACCGCCTGCGCTACTTCGACAAAGTCGGCGACCGATACGCCGTGAAGAAAGCGCTGAAAGAAATGGTCCACTTCGACTTTCACAACTTGAAGACCGAATATCTGCCGCAGCGCAATGATGTGATCTTCTGCCGCAACGTGATGATGTACTTCGACGAACCGGAGCAGAAGCGGCTGATCGACAAATTCTATCGATGCCTGAATCCCGGCGGATATCTGTTCGTCGGGCACGCAGAGAGCCTGCTCGGGCTGACGGAAAAATTCAAGATGGTGCACCGCGAAAGCGGAACGGCTTATCAGCGGATTGAGGTGCGCGAGTGACCGACGGCCCCGACGAGCGCGGCGCGGAACTGCGGGAGCTGTTCTTCGAAACTTCCCAGGAACTGCTGCAGACACTGAACGACGAAACTCTCAAGCTGGAAAAAAATCCCGGCGACGAGGAGATCGTGCGTTCCATCCGCCGCGTGGTGCACACGCTGAAAGGCGATTCCGCGGCCTGCGGCTTCCGCGAGTTGAGCGAACTGGCGCATCAGTTCGAAGATGCCCTTTCGCTCGAAAACGCCGCCACACACACCGGTTTGGCAGAAATCGCATTCATCGCTGCGGATGTTTTCGCGGAAATGCTCGCCGCGTATCGCAGCCGAACCGCGCTTCCGGCAACCGATGTTTTGCGCAAGCGCGTGCAGGAATTGACCGCTGCTCCCGCGCCCAAAAAATCGCGCTCCAGGAAACAAAAGGGTAAGGCGCCAATCGAGTCGGGAAAAGACTGGACCGAGACGGAAAAGCAGGCCATGGCTCGGGCTCGCGCTTCCGGGCTGGCGCTCCACGACGTCGTGGTGAAAATCGACCCCCACTGCGCCATGCCAATCGCTGCACGCCAACTGATTCAAAATGCGGTCGGCACGGTCGGCCAGGTATTGGTGGCAAGGCCGGATGCAAAATCTGCCGCAGCCACCAAGCAGGTGGAATTCGTCCTCGCCAGTTCGCACTCCGAACATGACATTGCCGCCAAAGTTCGCATTCCTACCATCGCCGGCGAAGTAACCATCACTCTGATCGCTGCGGCACAAAAGGCTGAAGCCGCAAAGTCTGCGCAGAATTTCCCGGCACAGCTCGAGGAGGAACTGGCGCTGTCGGCGGAAATAAATCAAGCTGCGGAAGAGCAAGTATTTTCTGCCTCCTCTGAAGAAGCCCAACCTACAGCTCCGGCGAACGAAAGCGCGGCACAAACACCAACTGCCGAAAATATTCTCCGCGTAGAAGCCGGGCGCATCGATAACGTTCTCAACCTGGTCGGAGAACTCATCATCGGCAAGTCAATGTTGCAGCAAGCCATGCTCGAGTTCGGCAAACGCTATCCCAGAGAAATGCTGCGCGGCAAATTCGCCGACGCGATGGCGTTTCAGTCGCGCGTATTGAATGACCTGCAGCGCTCCGTGATGAAGATCCGTATGGTGCCCGTCGATCAACTCTTCCGCCGCTTTCCGCGCATCGTCCGCGATGTGGCGCGGCAATGCGGCCGCGAGGTAGATCTCGAATTGAGCGGCCAGGAAACCGATCTCGACAAGGGCATTCTCGACGCGATCGCCGAGCCCTTGACCCATCTCGTCAGAAACGCGGTCAGCCACGGCATCGAGTCACCCGAGGAACGCAAAAGTCTGGGGAAGTCGGCGCACGGTAAGCTTCGCTTGCACGCTTTTCATCAGGGCAATCAGGTCGTCGTTGAAGTCACCGACGACGGTCGCGGCATCGATGCGAAGAAAGTCCGCGACAAAGCGATCCAGTTGGGCATTGTCACTGCCGAAGAGGCCGCGCGCCTGGGTGAAGCGGAAACTGTGGAACTCATCTTCCGACCCGGTTTCACTACCGCCGAACAAGTCACCGAGGTCTCCGGACGCGGCGTGGGCATGGATGTGGTGCAAAGCGTGATGCAGCGGCTGAAAGCCACAATTCATATCGAAACCCGCCCCAGCCAGGGCACAACCTTCCGCATGAAGTTGCCGCTCACGCTGGCCATCATCAAGGCGCTGATGTTCTGGGTCGAAGAACGGCTCTACGCAATTCCGCTGAACGCGGTCAGCCAAATCGCGCGCACCACCGAAGCCGAAGTTCATCAAGTGGACAACTACGAGGTTTGGCAGTTACGCAATCAGGTCCTGCCTCTGTTACGCCTTGGCCGCGCATCTTCGGCCGCAGAAGACCGGAAAAGCAAGCTGTTCGTCTTAGTGATCACGGTAGGTGAGAAAAAATACGGGTTGATCGTCGACTCACTCGAAGGCGAAGAGGAATTAGTCATTAAAGCTTTGGACGATCAAACCTTCTCGACCGATCTCGTCAGTGGAGCCTCGATCCTGGGAGATGGAAAAGTTGTGCTCATCCTCAACCTTCCGGCAGTGGTCGAACACATTTCGAAATCGCGTCCCGAAGAACCGGGAATTGCGACATTCGGCCTATTGCTGAATGCCGCCGACAGAGCGCGCCTCGTGCTCGGCGCCGCGGGAGGCCGCGCATGAGCATCAACCTGGGGACGAGCAACAACAAAGTCCGCGTGCTCGTGGTCGACGACTCCGCTCTTATGCGGAAACTCATCCCGCAAATGCTGGCCACCGACAACTCCATCGAAGTCGTCGGCACGGCCATGGATGGAAGCTTCGCCCTGAAGAAGATCGACGAACTTCAGCCCAACGTAGTCACGCTCGATCTCGAAATGCCGGGCATGAACGGCATCGACACGTTGAAGGAAATCATGCGGCGTCATCCGTTGCCCGTGATCGTCGTCAGTTCGCACTCCACCGAAGGCGCATCCATCACGCTGAAAGCCCTGGCGCTCGGTGCGTTCGATTTTGTCGCGAAGCCGCACGACGCCACTACGCACATGGCCGACGCAGCCCGCGAGCTGATCAGCAAAATTAAAGTGGCGGCCGAATGTAAAGCCGTTCGTCCCGGGCTGATGGGGGCGCCAGTCCGTCCACCGAAAATTGCTCAGTCCAAACTCACGCACGCTCCCAATCGCACCATCGGCATCGGCATTTCCACTGGCGGCCCTCAAGCTCTCGAATATTTGCTTTCACAGCTTCCCGGCGATTTTCCCGGAACGATCGTGATCGTGCAACACATGCCCGAGGGTTTCACCGACATGTTCGCGCGCCGACTCGACGATCTTTGCGCGCTGCGAGTCAAAGAAGCCCAGTCAGGCGATGTCCTTCAGGCTGGCCGCGTGTTAGTCGCTCCTGGCAGCCGGCATATGACGGTCAAACGCCTTCCCATGGGCGATGTTGCCGTGCTCACTGACGAGGGCCCGGTCAACGGCCATCGGCCCAGCGTCAATGTGCTGTTCCAAAGCTTGGCTCACGAATTCGGCCGTAATGGCATTGGCGTATTAATGACTGGCATGGGAGACGATGGGGCCGAAGGACTTGGAGCGGTGAAGAAAGCCGGAGGCGTGACGATAGCGCAGAATGAGGAATCCTGCGTCGTATTCGGCATGCCCAAAGCCGCAATCGAGCGCGGCTACGCCACGCGCGTCGTGGCTTTAGATTTGCTTTCTTCCACATTGCAGGCGCTTTGCGGACACCGGGAGCATTCCGAAGGACCTGACAATAAGGCCTTTCGTGCGGGATTTTAGAATTTGGGGAACACGAAAACCCGGTGACTTCAGTCATCTGGTTGGCGTGTAACCATCGTGTTGAAATTGGTAAGGGGAGGTTGTTATGGAGCAGTTCGCACCAGTAAAACGAAGCAAAGACGGGCAAGCCGTCCGCTACTTGATCGTGGACGATTCTGTCTTCGCGCGCAAAAACCTCGCGCGAATGATTGAAACGTTCGGCGGCCAGGTAGCCGGCGAAGCCGGCGACGGTCTTACTGCCATCAGCGAGTTCGACCGCACGCATCCCGATATCGTGCTCATGGATATCACCATGCCGCAGATGGAGGGCATCGAAGCTGCCGAGAAAATCGTGCAGGCTCATCCCGATGCTCGCATCGTCATGGTCTCATCCGTCGGCTATCAGGAAAACATCGTCGCCGCTCTGCAGCGCGGGGCGCGGCACTTCGTGCAGAAGCCGGTAAAGCCGGAAGTTCTCTACGAAGTCATCAAGTACGTAATGGGAGAAGACGGCGCTGTCGCCAACACGGCCGGCGCGGGGGCCTGATCGCAATGAAGATGGAACTGATCCAGCCTTTCATCAATGCGGCCGACGCCGTGTTGTCGCAAGGTCTATCGGGGACCACGAAGGTGGAGAACCTCGCCATGGACGAGCAGGGCTATCGCCGCAAGGGCGTAGCCGGCATGGTGGGGCTCAGCGGCGATATCGAGGGACGCATCATTCTCGATCTCGAGCCGCAAACCGCCGTGCGCGTCGCCAGCCATTACGCCGGCGCCGACCTTCCCGAGTCCGACGGCCTGATCAAGGAAACCATCTTCGAATTAGCCAACCAGGTTGTAGGCAACGCCGTCTCCGCCCTGAACGATCAGGGCTTTCACTTCCGCGTGCATCCTCCTGTTCTCGTCACTTCGCCCGAAGGCGACAAAACCAGCGAAGATGTGGAAGCGCTGGAAATCTGCTTCGAAACCTCTCTTGGTAACGTCTTCATGAACGTCGCGCTGCGGTATAACAAGCGGCGCATGAGCGATCATGCGGCGGCAGGGCGCTAAGCACCGAGTCCCCACTATTACCTGCATTCGCCCCGTCACTTCATTTTCTCTTTCGTCCTCTTCCCCAAGCTCAACCGGCGGCGGGAACATAGAATTCGGCTTCCCTTCGCCTCTACTTCAACTGTTCTCCCCATCAGGACTGATCGCGCCTCAGAAACATTGCCAATTCCGGGCCTCGACCGACGGCCTTGAAAGTTCCGAAAACCTTGCAGCCAGTCTTCGTCCGAATTCGCCTCCGGCCCTAGGTTCGCCGCAATTCGCTTTCCGTATGGTCCTCATCAAGCTCGACCGGCAGCCCCATGCGCCTCAGCAGGGTTGCTGCCAAGGAATCATCGCCCTCAAGATCTCGAGTCAGCTTACGCTTCTGCTCCCGCCTCCGGGCCCCCTCCAGAACTTCGGGATCGACGATTGGCGCGGGAGGCTTGCTCGCCCTCATCACACGTCGAGCATTCGCGAGCGCGGCTCTCGACGGAACCGTCCTCGCACTCGCCGTGACTGGCGGAATCTGTGGATTTGCATTTTGGGCCAAGTCTTCATCCCGAAAGCCATGTTCACTGGCTTGCGCGTCTTCCAACTCGTCTTGCATCGAGTCCTCTTCCACCAACTCCTCCATGTCGCTTTGAACATCCGCCGGCGAAGCATCTGGAAAATCCCTCGACGCCCACTGCGGGCCGGAGATTTGCGTCAAGTCGACCGTATCTTCATCAATCACCACATCCGTCAGCTTCTCCGGCTCTAACTTTAAGTGGCGCAGGTTATTGCTGGCGGTTTGCAGCGCGTAAATCATCACGCCCGCTTTCTTCTCCTGCAGCGCGCCTTCGCCGAGCATCTGGATCACCTTCATGAGCGCCACCTGAATTGAGTTCGCATCTTCCAGCAGCGGAAACCCGAATGTGCGCTTGCCATCCTTGCTTTCGATCGCCAGGTTGCGCTCGTACTCAGCCCGTGTGTGAAAGTAGCAATGCGCTTTGCGCCGCAGCGCCGGAGAACCGCACTGCACGCCGTTGACTTTTACGTGTTGACATCGGGGAACATGTTGCAAAGCCATTTGTTGGAAATCCTCTCGTCTTCGGAGATGATTGAGGTGCCCCCTCCCACCCTGATCTTGAAAACATTAGGGTTAGTGGGTGGTCCCGCCGCAAAATCTTCTTGCCGAAGAAGTTAAATATCAAAATCCTGGAAACAAAGGATTTTGATTGAGCCGGCTGGTCTTTGTGGACTGCCGGACTCGGTGATCATCGCGGGTGTGGGCTGTGGAAGACAAGTGCAGATATCACGGTGGTGTATATAATAGCTGCAAGATAATATATTTCGGGCCCCTTCATTCTGGGCCTGCTGAGCGCTGGACGCCTTGACAAACCTTATGCGCTGCCGGCGTGCATAGGGTCCTTCGACTGCGCCGCGCCCTGTGGGGCGGCTTCGGTCAGGATGACAGGCAGGTTGGCGATGCCGTGCGCGCAGGGTTTTGATGGACTCTGCGGGGAACAACATCCGCGCTCCCAAAGTCCTCCCAGTGGGTGAGTTCTGCCTGGAGGGACTGCATCGTGAGAACGCCTTGACAGGTCTTATATGGCGACAGCGTGCATGGGGTCCTTCGACTGCGCTGGCGTTCGCTTCGCGGACGCCAGCTCCGCTCAGGATGACAGTGTGGTGAATTGATGCTGCGGGCGCGGTTTTGATGGACTC
>DASXEG010000026.1:0-7101 GCA_036490235.1 Candidatus Sulfotelmatobacter sp.
GTTTGACGACCGACGTCTCCGGTCTGGATTCTGCCGACGGATGGGTAAGTGAGCGGGAAAAGGTCCCGGATGCTGATGTTCGCCGCCTCGATAATGCGGAGTTGACGCTTAATGCGGCCGAGTTGAAAGGATCCCATCACAGGGTCTATTACTTCGGGAACCACTTTGAGAAGAAATAGAGACTTGATGAGCAAAGCCGGGTCCCCGCTTCTCGCTTCCTTTGCGAGAAGTGGGATCCCACGGCACCATCAATGAGACGAATCATCACTCCGGCGGTAGACCCTCGACAATAAATATCCGACTCTTCGCTGCCCCTTGCCGAATAGGCCGGACCGCCGCGTAGGCAGGCGAGTCATACCATTCCCGCGCCTTCTCCACGCTGTCAAATGCGATAATCACGATTCCGCCCTTGGGCGGGTCGCCCTCCAGCGCCTGAATCTTGTTGCTGAGAACCACGTAGTGGTGGTCGAAGGGGGCAAGCGTATCGGGCACCTTCGCTCCATATTGCTTCATGGCATCGAGGTCATGCACTTCCACTTCGGCGACCACGTAACCCGGCGCCGTCTTGGTCTGTTGCGCTCGGATCGCGACTGTGCCAATAATGCCGATCGCGAATCCAGCCAGAACGGCGGCGGCGATTTTACTGTTGATTTTCATTTTTGCGTTCCCCTTGCGGGTAGAGTATGTGCCGCCCCCGCGGGCGTCAAGAACCCCGCGCCCTTATGTCATCCCGAGGAAGCGCGGCAGCGCTCGGAGAGCCTGCCTCAGCAAGCGATCGGAGGGAACACGTCGAATGGGGACCGGACTAAGCGCCTCTATGGGCATTGGCGCGGAAAGGATATTATCGGCTGCGTGCAGTTCGGAGATCCTGCCCGCAGCACGAAGGTTTGAGAGTGTCGTAAGGTCCCTCACGCCGCTGTCGCGTCGTTCGGGGTGACATCACTTTTAATTCAAGAGGTAGTTCGCAGGGTAGTAAGGGAAGAATCGCGCGCAAAACAAAACGCCCCAGACTCGTTAGAGTCGTGGGACGCTATGTCGATCAGCCCTCCCCCAAGTGCTGCTCAATCAGGAGACTAAACGGAAGCCGGAAATCGGTAAATGGCTCGTTCGTGCCATCCGCTCAACGAAGGTAACGGCTACTGGAAAGCGGGCTGGCCCGGCGTTGATTTTTTTAGGCTCGGCTTATGATGACGCAGAGCGCGGCCTCTTGCATTCCTGTAACATAGAGCGTTTGCTTGCACGCAATTCCAACATCACGGGAAACCCATCTGAATGAGCCGAGCCTCGCAACACTTTCGTAAGAACTCCGCGTACTTAGTATCATTGCTCTTCGCCGCCACATTATTGAGCGCTGGTGCTCTGGCTGCTCAAACGGCCGATACCAATTTCGGCCCCAGCAATCCCTTTTACGCAGCCAGCACGCTGCCCTTCCAGGCGCCACCTTTTGACAAGATAAAAGACAGCGACTACCAGCCCGCCATCGACGCGGGCATGGCGGAAGTGCGCAAGGAAACTCAGGCCATTGCCGATAATCCGACCCCGCCAACTTTTGAGAACACAATTGTCGCCATGGAGAAATCGGGCGAATTGTTCACCCGCGTGTGGCTGGTCTTCAATGGAGTGACGGGCGCAAACCTCGATCCGGATTTGCAGAAGGTGCAGGATTATGAAGCTCCGCGCGTCGCTGCTCTGTTTGACGACGTCTTTCTTAACGCCAAACTTTTCCAGCGCGTCTCAAAGCTTTACAAGGACCGAGATTCGTTGCGTCTGGACGCAGAATCCCGGCGACTGCTGGAAATCGACTACAAGAGGTTTGTTCATTCGGGCGCGAACCTCAGCGACGCTGATAAAGCCGCGGTCGAGAAGCTAAACGAAGAAGACTCAACGCTCTCCAACGCCTTCACCAACAAATTATTAGCGGCTGCCAAAGCCGGCGCATATATAACGCAGGACAAATCCGCGCTCGCCGGGCTGACCGATGCGCAAATCGCCGGTGCAGCCGAAGCCGCGAAAGACCGCAAAGTGGAAGGTTATGTAATCCCGTTGCAAAATACCACGCAGCAACCCGATCTCGCGGAGGTGACTCAGCGAGCGACCCGCCAGGCGATTTTCGAAAATTCCTTGAACCGCGCCGAACACAACGACGCCAACGATACCCGCAGCACCATCGTTCGTCTCGCGCAGATTCGCGCGCAGAAGGCCAAACTTCTTGGCTATCCTACCTACGCCGCCTGGGTGCTCGAAGATCAGATGGCCAAGACTCCCGAAGCCGCGATCAAGTTCATGGACGCGCTCGTGCCCGGCGCAACCTCCCGCGCGGCCCGCGAAGCCGGCGATATTCAGAAGCTGATCGACTCACAAAACGGTGGTTTCAAGCTCGAACCCTGGGACTGGAACTTCTATTCCGAACAAGTCCGCAAAGCGAAATACGATCTGAACGAAGCCGAAATTAAGCCCTATTTTGAACTCGATAACGTTCTTCTGAACGGCGTCTTCTACGCTGCTAACCAGCTCTACGGAATCACTTTCAAGGAGCGCAAGGATATCCCTGTTTACAACCCGGACGTGCGCGTCTTTGAAGTTTCCGATTCAGACGGGAAGCCGGTGGCGCTCTTCTATTGCGACTATTTCAAGCGCGACAACAAAAACGGCGGCGCATGGATGGACGAGTTTGTGAATGAGTCCAAGCTGCTGGGCACGCTCCCCGTGATTTACAACGTGGCGAACTTTGCCAAGCCCGCCCCAGGCGAACCCGCGCTCTTGAGCTTCGACGATGTCACCACCATGTTCCACGAGTTCGGCCACGGCCTGCACGGTATCTTCGCCAATACGAAATATCCCACGCTCTCGGGTCCGTCCGTCCCGCGCGATTTTGTCGAATTTCCCTCGCAGTTCAACGAGCACTGGGCGAGCTATCCGGCGGTCTTCAATCATTACGCCAAGCATTACAAGACGGGCGAACCCATGCCGGCCGATCTTGCTGCCAAAATCAAAAAGGCAAAAACCTTCAATCAGGGATATGCGCTAACCGAGATTCTTGCCGCCGCTGAACTCGATATGCAGTGGCACACGCTTCCGGCCAGCGCCCCACTACAAAATGCGGATACGTTCGAAACCGAGGCCCTGCAGAAAACGCATCTTCTCATCAGCTACGTGCCACCGCGTTACCGCTCCAGTTATTTCCTCCACATCTGGGGCAATGGCTACGCCGCCGGTTACTATGCCTATTTATGGAGCGAGATGCTCGACGACGATGCCTATCAGTGGTTCGAGGATCACGGTGGCCTCACCCGTGCCAACGGCGATCGCTTTCGTCAGATGGTGTTGTCGCGAGGGAACACAGAAGACTTGCCGAAAATGTATAAAGCATGGCGGGGAGCCGATCCGAGTATCGCGCCCATGTTGAAGGATCGCGGTCTGGCGGAGAATGGCGACTCGAAGTAGTGGGACTCGGATCCCCACTTCTCGCTCTTTTGCGAGAAGTGGGAGCGGAGTAGGACTAGACCGCGCTACGGCTACTGAATCTTCTCCGTCTTGCCGTCATAGTGAACGTAGCCGTTTTTATCGTTTTCTTTCTGCACGTCTTCGTTCGTGTAGCTGTGCTTCGCAGGCTTCACGCCGGTCGCCGCGCTGGCAGCCTCCAGCGAGTGCACACCTTCGGAGGGAGCGACGGCAGCAATATACGTCCAAGCCTGAGGCTCGGCTTTCCGCTCATGCATCTCTGGCTCGCGGTGCATCGCCTCGAAGCGTCCCGGTCTCATCGTGCCAACTGGAGAGTTCACTGCGGGCGCTACCAGCGGCATTCCTCCACCCGAGTACCAAACCGGCATGGTATAGACCGAGCTCGTGTTGCCCGATTCTTCAGAAAGAGTCGAATCGGTCGCGCCGGCAACCAGTCCGGCCGTTGCATTCCGTGCCCCGACCGGATTTGGCGAGATGGTTTGAAAAGATACGCTGGGAGTTGTGATCAGCGGCACATACGGTCCGCATCCGTACGGACAATAGCCAGCGAACCCGCGTGCAGGTTCCTGAGCAGAAACGATCTGTGTAGCCATAAAGAGCGACAGAAGTAGTGTTAGGGTCGCGAGCGAAAAGGTGCGCATACAGCCTCCTAGGAGTTCTTGCTTAACCTAACGCATGCAGGTAGGATGCCGTTCTACACCAATTTGCTGTTACGAAAACTGGCGAATGTCCTTTATTTTCGCGGTTTTCATGAGAATCAAAGGGCACGGTATACGCAAAAAATTGCGCAACTAATGCAGTCTCGTGGACGCTGTTCGCCCGGGCAGCAGAGGCATGCAGTTCCGCGCCGGCCCCTCCGCGCTACTCGCGAGTATCGTGCAGCTCAGGCCATGACGGAATAGAAAGGCTGCAGTGTGTAAGCCGAAGAGATCGAAGCCATGCTGATTCATTCTGACCGTCTCTTTCCTGCGGAAGCGGCTACACGAAGGATTGCACGAGACCTGTATGAAAAGATTCGGACGCTGCCCATCGTCAGTCCTCATGGACATACTGACGCGGCGTGGTTTGCTTCGAATCAACCTTTTCCGGATGCCGCCCAGATCTTTGTGCAGCCCGATCACTATATTTTCCGGATGTTGTACAGCCAGGGAGTTCCCCTGGAGGATCTGGAAATCGGAGAGACGAAACCGAAGAACCCGCGAGAAATCTGGCGAATTTTTGCCCGTCATTATTATCTGTTCCGCGGAACGCCGACGCAGATGTGGCTGGACTATTCATTCCAGGAACTTTTCGGTATGCAGGACCGGCTATCGGGAGAGAATGCGGATTTTTACTTCGACAGCATCACAGAAAAACTTCACATGCCGGAATTCCTGCCTCGTGCGCTTTACGATCGCTTCCATTTGGAAGTTCTCGCGACCACGGATTCGCCGGTCGATTCCCTCGCCAGCCACAAAGCCATCCGCGAATCAGGATGGAAAGCGCGAATCGTTCCAACTTTCCGGCCTGACCCCGTGGTCGATCCTGATTATCCGGGATTTTCCGCGAATTTGAAGAAGCTGGCCGAGCAGACTGATGAAGACACGTTGAATTGGCAGGGCTATCTAAACGCGCTTCGATCCGCGCGAAGTCGCTTTCGTCAACTTGGTTGTACAGCGACGGATCATGGACACCCGACTGCCTGGACCGCCGATCTCTCCGCGATCGAGGTGTCCGATCTTTTCAATCGAGTCGTCGTCGGTTAAATCCGACATGCACGAAAACGATCTCTTTCGCGCCCAAATGCTGACGGAGATGGCGCAGATGAGCCTGGAAGATGGCCTCGTAATGCAGATTCATCCCGGCAGTTCGCGAAATCATAATCGCCAACTGTTCGAGCGCTACGGGCGTGACATGGGCGCAGATATTCCCACGCCGACGAACTACGTAGACGCACTCCGGCCGCTGCTTGATCGATTCGGCAATGAGCGCGATCTTACGATCATTCTTTTTACGCTTGATGAGTCGACTTACAGCAGGGAACTGGCTCCGCTTGCCGGGCATTATCCTTGTTTGCGCCTCGGCCCGCCATGGTGGTTTCATGACAGCCCGGAAGGAATAATGCGCTATCGCGAACAGGTGACGGAAACCGCGGGCTTCTATAACAGCGTCGGGTTCAACGACGACACGCGGGCGTTTCTCGGGATTCCCGCGCGGCATGACATGGCGCGTCGAATGGATTGCAGCTTCCTCGCGAGACTGGTGGCTGAGCATCGGCTTGACGAAGACGAAGCGTTGGAAATAGCGCGCGACCTGACTTACAACCTGGTGAAGAAGGCGTACCGACTGTAGAGAAATAAGTGCAGAAAACGGGAAATCACGGCATCCCCGTGCAAACCGGCGGCTTTCCCGAAGATCGTCCGGGAATGCGATGGACGGTGTGCGCGATGTTATTCCTGGCGACGTCGATCAATTACATGGACCGCCAGGTGATCGCGATCCTCAAGCCTACGCTCGAGCACAGCATCGGACTGAGCGAGGTGAATTACGCCTACGTGGTCGACGCGTTTCAGATTGCCTACGCGATCGGCCTGCTGGGCGCGGGACGGCTGATCGATAAGCTGGGAACACGCATCGGCTACATGCTGATCATGGCGGAGTGGAGTCTTTCTGCCATGAGCCATGCGCTCGCCAGCACAGCCGTCGAATTCGGATTCGCGCGATTCTTTTTGGGCCTCGGAGAGTCCGGCAATTTCCCGGCTGCAATCAAAACGGTTGCCGAATGGTTCCCGGAGAAAGAGCGCTCGCTGGCGACGGGAATCTTCAACTCAGGTGCGAACATCGGAGCGATTCTTGCGCCGCTTATCGTCCCATGGATCACATTGCGTTATGGCTGGCACGCAGCGTTTTTATGCACCGGAGGTTTTAGCGCGCTCTGGATTCTTTGGTGGTTTCGCTGCTTCAACCCAGAGCTGCCGTCTAAGCGCCGAGGAAAGGAAACTCACGATAGCAAGATCACGGCCGATACAGGTTCGTCTATCCCGTTGCGAGAACTTCTGACCTTTCGCCAAACTTGGGCGTACACCGTCGCGAAATTTCTCACCGATCCCATCTGGTACTTCTACATGTTCTGGCTGCCATCCTATTTCAGCGCCAAATTCAACCTCGATTTATCGCATCTGGGGCTGCCGCTCATTGTCGTTTACAACTTCTCGGCTGTCGGCAGCATTGGAGGGGGCTGGTTGCCGGCAGGTTTCCGCAAGATCGGATTGTCGCATGTAAACTCGCGGCTATCGGCGATGCTCCTATGCGCAATTCTGGTTATGCCGATCTGTTGGGCCGGAAGTGTGAAGTCGCTTTGGACGGCGATTGCCCTCATCAGCCTGGCCTCGGGCGCACATCAAGGCTGGTCTGCGAACTTGTTCACCACCCCTTCCGACATGTTTCCGCAAAGCGTGGTAGGGTCGATTGTAGGAACGGGGGGCATGATCGGCGCGATTGGCGGCGCACTGTTTGCTTTCTTTGCCGGCCATGTTTTGCAACTCACACACAGCTACGCGAGCCTATTCGCGATCGCCGCTTGTGCTTATCCGCTGGCTCTGATTGCGTTGTATGCGCTTGCCCCGGGATTGAGAAAAGCGGAATTAGCTGCATGAACAT
>DASXEG010000065.1:0-52892 GCA_036490235.1 Candidatus Sulfotelmatobacter sp.
ACTTGAGCCGCGACCGCGTCAAGGTAGCGGCATGCCGAAAGAAAAATTCCGTCGCGACTCACCACAAAACCACCATCCAGTTGCGCCAATTCCTTAATGGTTCCGCGGAGATTCAGATTGGTGATGTGGCGGGAAGACTCAGGATGCCCCAACAGCGGGTCTAAAATCAGCGGTCGGGACTTGGCGAGAACAGCGGCCTCATCTCCCAGCGTGAAGAGAGTGCCAACCCGTTTTCCCTCCCGGCCTTCGCGGGCAATTTCGACTGCGAGGCCGATCAGCGGCTCAAGAACGTTCGCATCGTATTCGTTGACTTCGCAGAGAATACTCTCAAACATCCATCTCACTCCTGACGCGTTGCGTCCGCCAATGGCAGCCACACTTGAAAGCGCGTGTCGCCGGGTTTGGAATTCAGCTGAACATTGCCCCTGTGCTTTTTCACAATTCGCTGGACGGTGTCCAGGCCAAGCCCGGTACCTTCTCCCACTCCTTTGGTTGTGAAAAAAGGTTCAAAAATATGAGCCTGCACATCGGGAGCAATCCCCGGACCGTTGTCTGCAATCTCAACCACCACGCAACCATCCTCGCGGTAAGTGCGGACGCGTAGCTCGCCTTTTCCGTGCATCGCATCGATCGCATTGTCGATAATGTTCGTCCAGACCTGGTTTAGTTCACTGCCAAACGAATCTACGAGAAGAGGAACTTGCTCATAATCGCGGTGCACGGCCACGCCCTGTTTCAACTTGTGATTCAGGATCGTTAGTGTGGTCTCCAGGCTCTTTACAATATCGACGGACTGTACCCTGGCCTGGTCCATGTAGGTGTATTCCTTGATCGCGCACACCAGATCGGATATTCGCGAAGTACTGCTCTCGATCTCGTGCACCAGCAAAGCTATCTCCACGGATGCTGCGATCCGCACCAGTGCAGCTCGGGCCGTGTCTGCATCCAGACTCGCAAACAACGATTCCAGAATTTCCGGCTTAATATTCCGTCGCGCCAGGTCAGCGGACAGTTGCCAGAGATCGTTTTGCCCGTGGCTGCGCAACAGAGAATCGATCTGGTCCTCGAGGTCGCTGACGGTCAGAGCATCGGGTGGAACAACATCTTTCTGCGTAAACAATGCTTCCAGCTTTTCGATCTCGGCTTTCTGCGCCGGAGTAAGATCGCGCCTTCCCAGCTCGAGGCTCGCGCTTTTGATTTTCTTGAGCATCTCCCGCAGTTGGCTGGAGGCGCGTTTAGCGGCGGAAGCCGGATTATTGAGTTCGTGCGCCAGACCAGCGGACAACTTTCCGAGAGACGCCAACCGATCCCGTTGCTGCTCGCGCCGGGTGGTTTCTCGAATCCGGTCGGCCATCAATCCCACAAGCCGCTGGGTCAGCTCCGGCATTTTCTGGATAAGATCCGGAAATAGCGAGGCGGGAAACCGCAAGACGCGGCTCTCCGTTATAGCTCGCCCGCCCACAGTAAACTGCTTCATCCTCGAGAAGGGCAGCACTCCCGTGACATCACCCGGCTCCAGATCGAAGACTACGGCTTCGCCATTGAGTTCACCCTTAACCTGCAGATGCCCTTCAAGAACTACAAACATGGCATCGGCCGGCTGGCCTTGCCGGGCGTAGACTTCGCCGACCTTGAGGCGCAACTCTTGCGCCTGACTGACAAACCAATCCAGTTGATCGTCCGGCAAATCGGCGAACTCGGTGACGCGGCGTAATTCAGTTTTATCGATCATTTAAACTTTGCTCAAATATTGATGGATGAATTGCACTGCCACCGACCCTTCGCCGACTCCGGATGCGACCCGCTTGATGGAACCGTGACGCACGTCGCCTACGGAAAAAATACCGGGAACATTGGTTTCCAGCAAGAACGGATCCCGGTCAAGAGTCCAGCCCTTTGGGCGCTGACCATCGCGTATAAGGTCAGGTCCGGTCAACAGGAAGCCGCGTTCGTCGCGCTCGACGATGTCCGCCAGCCAATCCGTTCTCGGCAAGGCTCCAATGAAAATGAACATCGAACTCGCCGGAACGCGCTCCATCTTGTTGGTATCGGAACAGAGCACGGAGATCTCTTCCAGCCGTGTGTCGCCATGCGCCTCGGCGACGCTGGCGCGCGTCCAAATCTGAATGTTTGGCGTCTCTTGAATCTGGTCGATCAGGTACTGTGACATGGTGGCGGAAAGCGATTCGCCGCGAACCAGAATGACAACGCGCTCGGCGAATTTCGCGAAGTTCATCGCCGCCTGTCCCGCTGAGTTCGCGCCGCCTACCACGTAGACGATCTCGCCCTTGCACGACAACGCCTCGGTTGCGCCGCCGCCATAGTAAATCCCAGCCCCTTGCAGCCGGTCTACGCCCGGCGCGTCCAGCCGCTTCCACTGCACGCCCGTCGCGATCATCAAGGCGTGACAGGAAAGCTCACTTCCATCTGCCAGCTTGAGAATCCGGTAAGGGCCTTCAATTCTTGCGGCAACCGCTTCCTGCGGAGACAGAATCTCCACTCCGAAACGTTGGGCTTGCACTACGGCGCGGCGTGCCAGGTCGCCGCCACTCAGCCCAGTGGGAAATCCCAGATAATTTTCGATGCGCGAGCTCATGCCAGCCTGACCACCCGGCGCCTCCCTTTCAATCATTACCGTATGTAAACCCTCCGATGCGCCGTAGACCGCGGCGGCCAACCCCGCCGGACCTCCTCCCACAATAGCCAGGTCATAGAAACTGGTTTGAGCGCGAGTCCGCAGCCCAACCTTTTGCGCCACGTCGGCGGGTACGCCTTCCAGAAGTTTCGTTCCGTCGGGAAAAAGCACTACCGGAAGACTAGTCCCCTCGGGACCCAAAGCTTCCAGCAGCCGCTTGGTCTCGGGATCGTTGGCCGAAGACTCGACATCGATCCACTGATAAGGAACGTGATTGCGTGCCATGAAATCCCGCAACTCGTAGGATCGCGGCGACCAGCGAGTGCCCAGGACTCTGATCCCTTGGAACGGCGGGCGGAACGAAGCCTGCCAGTCATCGAGCAAATCGTCGAGCTGCGGATATAAATGCTCTGTGGGAGGGTCCCACGGCTTCAAGAAAAAATAATTAATACTGGCGTGATTGATCGCGCTGATTGCGGCATTGGTATCCGCGTATGCGGTGAGCAGCGCACGCTTTGCACTAGGAAAGATCCCCGTCGCCTGCTGCAAAAACTCCACGCCGTCCATGCGAGGCATGCGCTGGTCGGCGAGCAGCAGCGCCACGCTATCGTTCCTCACTTTTAGTTGCTTCAAAATACCGAGCGCGCCTTCGGGCGAATCGCTTCCGATCACCCGGTATTCGGCGCCGTACTGCGAACGCAAATCGCGCTCAATCGCCCGCAGAACATCGGAATCGTCATCCACGCTAAACAAAATTGGTTTAGGCATTCTCGATCACAGTTGAACCTTCAGGTAGAGAATAACTGCAGACGTCGGGGCGCACCACTCAACTTACCTTAGATACCAAAACTTGAATTTGGTCGCTGCAATTCCTGTAGTCCCATGAATCTTCTCACGCTCAACCTCTTCGATGTTTATCAGGGCTGCAGCGATTGGACAAGGGCTGGCGACAGATCAACGGCCGTGGCAGTTGAAATCCATCGATTGCGATCAGTCGCTATTCGATTGATCAAGATTGACCTTGAGGCGCTCCGATGGCGCAAGGAGAGTTACACACGATTCTGATGCGAATGGAATCGACGGATTTTGCTTTTTAGAATGACGTTACAAGGCGGAAGGTGTATTGGCGCGCCGGGCCGAGCGCGTTGCCGGAAAACAGTCCCCCGAAGTCAATTACTTCGAGCGTGTTGCCCAGGTTCGCGACATCGCCCTGAAAACGTATCGAGCGTTTTTCGTGCTGGTACAGATCGAGGCCCAGCGAAGCATCCTGCGTGAAGTACGGATTGATGCGGCCAAGATTGAAATTGAGATGGTTAATTACTACCTGGCCATATTCCGTTGCATACTGCTGCGGAGTTAAATCCGCTTCGAAGGGTAGCCCGCTGTTGTATTCTGCGCCCAGCGCAAACCACACGCGCGGGACAACCTGATAGCGAAGACGAGCCCGCAGGGTGTTCCGCTGGTCTTGTGAGTCTGGAAAGTGCCCACTCAATTCGCTGGTCGCACCGGTTGCGTCATCGCCGAGAAATAAGCCGCCCGTTACAGGATTCCAGACGTTGCCGACGATGTACGAGTAGCTGGCGAAGCCCGAGAATCGCTTCCATTGCAGAAGCTCAAGCTTGGCCTCCGCGCCGTAGAGAATCGCGTGATCAAATGCGATAGGGAAACTGATGCCGGTACTCAGAATTTGGGAGTCGTCAGCATAATTGCTCACTTGACGCCGGAATACGTTTCCATCGACGCGCAGTTTCCCGAAAAATGCTTTTGTGGCTCCCCATTCAAAATAGTTTCCCCGAGAGGGCTGAACCGGCAACTGCAGTGCGGCAACGCTGTTATCGATCGCCTCAGCGGCAGGAGAACTGGCTAGCAGTATGTTCTCAAACGATGGCGTCTGGAAAATTCGGTCATAGGAGAAGTGCACATTCAGACCGCTGGAGGGGAAATAGCGCGAAACCGCCAGCCGCGGGCTTACGGCATTCTGGTTCAACAGCAATTGATAGTGATCCCAACGCAGTCCCGCATCCACTGACCAGTTCCCAAGCCGGATCGCATCCTCAACATAGGCCGATTGCTCTAGATCCGGGCGGCTTCCGACAAACGCAAAGCTTAGAGCTCCGGAATCCAATATCCCGAGATTGATCGGACATCGCTGATCGTTAGGATTTGCACAGTCAGGTATCGCGTAGCTGGTGTTTTCATGCAGAAATATGTTGTCGGCTTCGATGCCGGCTTTCCATTCCTGCCGTCCACGATGTGTGGAGACGCTGCCGTTAAAATAGATCTCTTTGAGGTCGTTGTGCTGCGTGGCGTATACCGGCCAGGAAGCAGGATTCGAATAAAAATCGAGCGAGTTGTCGCGCGACATGCCCCGCAGCGCCGCTGCGGTGTCGGCAGAAAAAATGTGCTGGTACGACACAGTCCCCATGGTTTCAAAGTTGTCGCCAGTCTGCAGTTGCCCTCCGGGGACAAATACGCAGTCGCTCGGCTCGTCTGCCGGAGGAACGGGAGGACATCCAATGTCGTTATCCTGGTTCGGAAGGTATGCTCCGTTCTGCTGCACCAGTTCGTTGGGGACTTGATAACGCGCGAGTTCGTGGCGGACGATCAGGGTGAGCCGGTCTTTCTGCGAAAGCTCCCGCTCATAGCTCACCGAAAAATTGGCGGTGGTGCCGTTGTTGGTGTAATTCTCAGGGACCACGGGGTTGAGATAATGACCCGTTCCCGCGCCGGAGGCGCTGAGGCCGAACGTGTTCTTACCCCATGTGTATTGGTCTTGCGTATCGATTCCGGCGGTATCGTAGGAGCCGCCGAAAAGATCAAGCTGGCCGTGGAATCCCGGATCTGTATTCTTGAGAGTATTAATCTCAACCACCCCTCCCATCTTCCTGCCGAATTCCGCAGGAATGCCCGCCGTATAGATCGTGAGGGATTCGACGTCATCGGCTCCGGCAGGCTCCGGGCCAAAACTTGGCGAACGATTGTCGGTTAGCGGTATGCCATCAACGACGAATTGCGTTTGATACTCCGACCCACGAGGATGAAGAACCGCATTGCCTTCATACAGCCAGCCTGGTTCTGAGTTCACCAGGTCCTGCATGGCGCGGCCGGGGAGCGCGGTCGGCCGGTCTTGAATTGTCTCCTGACCCATCTCATTGACCGAACCGGCCCGGTAGGGGTCGATCAACGTGGCGGACGCAGTGACCTTCGCCGATTCGGATACCGTAGGCAACCTCAGCCGAATCGTACGGTCCAAGGGCAGCGCGGATCGTATTTCCACCGGCTCGGAAACTCGAGCAAAAGCCGGCGCTTCGATCTGCACTTGATAGATCCCGTAAGGCAGCCGCTTGGCATCCAGGTTTCCCTGGTCGTCGGTGGTGAATGTATAGCTAAATTGGTTGGCCTCGCTCACCAGCGCAACCGTGCTCTTCACGCCCGCCCCAGAAGGATCCGTAACGGTCAAACGCAGTTCCCCGGTGAAACTTTGCGCGAACGCGGAAAGAGTCGATAGAAGTACGGCAACAAAAGTGATCAGAGTGGTTTTTGTTTTTAAAGTGTCGACCAATCGGAATGGCTCCCCAAGTTCTGTATCAAGGTTGCAATAGGTGGACTTCCCCGCGAGGTAACGGCAGTTTTTTCCCCTTAATTCAAAATTCCTTTTCCGGGCTTTTTGTTCAGTGTTTTTTTCTCACGAAAGGCAGACACCAGAAGTCTTGTGAAACATCTTGCACAGGGATCGTGAAACGGAATATAGGTTGACAAGACCCCGGGGACCATTTTCCTGGCGGAAGTATGGGAGACTAAACCGAGAGGAGCATTATGAAAACGAATTCAATGTTTGCCGGAACGTTTGTCGCCATTTTGGCGATAGCGTTGACGATGGGCATCACGACTGCTTCAGGCCAAAAAAGTTCAAGCAAGCCTGCACCAAAGCTATCGTTGTCCTCCCTGGACACAGACCAGGACGGGACGGTCTCCAAGCAGGAGTTCATGGTCTATATGGATGCCCAGTTCGAGAAGGCAGACACGGATCATGATGGGACTCTCGATAGAAACGAATTGGAACGACTGCGAAAGAATTTGGCGATGGCAACAAAGTAGCGAGGCCGCACGGATATCGACTGACGGCATGGATTTTGCCAAGGTATCCGGAGAGAACTATTTCCGCGTGAGCCTCAGTTCGATCATCATGCGCTCTTCTCCTTTGTCATTAATCAGGTAATGACGATGAAGAAGAACGCGGCCATTTTCCTCCAGGTGCGCGCGAGCGACAGTTTTGTGCCCCGGGTGATCGGGATCGAGGGGCGTGGCCCAGAGCACGATGTTCTTGCCGTCGAACGTGCCGTCGCTCTGGCGAATCGACATCGTCGTCTGCCGCGAGTCGTACCACACGTGGTGAAGCGGTTCGTCTTGGAATCGAAACCAGAAATGCCTGTGCCGGTGCTCTGGGTTCCATCACTATTGAAGAAGGTAAAGTCCGACTGCAGGAACTTTCCGTCCTGGACCATGTACTGCTTGCACGTGCCTTTGGTCACGATCGGTTTTCCGTTCATCGGAAAAAATGTTTTCACCACGTCCCAGTCGCCCGCAAATTGTGCGAGAAGCTTCTGGCCGGCGCCCGGCGCGTTCGCGGGTTCGTACTGACTGTGGGTTTGCTGCGCGACTGCCGCGGCCGCAATGAGTAATATCGCCGTAATCCATTTCTTCATGGCAGGCGGATGATACGCCAAAATCACGGTCGCTGCACGTCGCGCTTGCGACCCGAATGCTAGCAAACCAGCAGATGTATATTGGGTGCGATGCTATTAAGATTCTCCGCTCGTGGTTTCGTTCTCGTGTGTCTTGTCGGCACTCTTTTGGCGCAAACCCCGCCAGAAGCTGCCCGCCGCTACACCGCCCAGCACAGCGCCGATCTGACCCAGGCATTCAGCGAACTCCTGTCCATCCCGAATATTGCGGCTGATCCCGCAGGTCTCAAGGCGAATGCCGACGTATTAGTTGAGATGCTGCGGAAGCGTGGCGTCGATTCTCGCCTACTGTCGATACCGGACGCGCCTGCCGTGGTTTACGGCCAGGTTCTTGTCCAGGGTGCGAAGCACACGATCGTCTTCTACGCCCATTACGACGGCCAGCCAGTGACGCCCTCGGAGTGGGACAGCGCCCCGTTCATACCCGTAATTCGCGAGGTGGATGGCGAGAAACGCATCTATGCCAGGTCGGCCGGCGACGATAAGGCAGCGATCTTTGCCCAACTGACTGCGCTCGATGCTTTGCACGAAGCCAAGATTCCCTTACGCGCGAATATTCGTTTCGTGTGGGAAGGCGAAGAAGAGGCGGGATCGCCTCACCTGGAGCAGATTCTTGACGCCAACCGGGAACTAATCGGCGGAGACGTTTGGTTGATTTGCGACGGCCCGGTAGATCAAAGCGGCAGACAAACCGTTGTCTTTGGTGCGCGCGGCGATGCACACCTCGAGCTCACTGTATTCGGCCCGCATCATGGATTGCACAGCGGCCACTACGGGAACTGGGCTCCGAACCCCGCGATGATGCTGGCTCAATTGCTCGCAGGAATGAAAGACGAAAACGGACACGTACTGATCCCACATTTCTACGAAGGAATCGCGCCGCTCTCCACCGTCGAGAAAGCTGCGCTGGCGCGAGCTCCAGTCAACGATCAGATGCTGATGAACTCTTTCTGGCTCGGACATGTCGATGGCAACGGCAAGCATCTTCTCGAACTCATCAACGATCCGTCGTTAAACATCAACGGATTTGCTTCCGGCCAAATCGGCGCTCGCGCAACCAATGTAATCCCACCCACAGCAACTGCCGACCTGGATCTTCGACTCGTCGTAGGGATCGACTGGCGCGAGCAACAGCAGCGAGTGATTGATTACATGAAATCACGCGGCTACTTCGTTGTGGAGAGCGAGCCCACGCGCGAGATTCTTACCCAGCATCCCAAAGTCGCACTGGTAAGGCGCGACGAAGCGGGCTACAACGCGGTGCGCACCAGGATGGATTTGCCGATAGCGCAGGAGGTAATTCACGCCGTGGAGAGTGCTCGTGGAGATGTCGTGCTGTTGCCCACCATGGGTGGCAGCGTTCCCTTGGGCGCAATGGAGCGCGCCGCACAAACCCACACGATTACCGTTCCGATCGCGAACTATGACGACAATCAGCATGCTGCGAACGAAAACCTGCGCCTGCAGAATCTGTGGGAAGGCGTGCAGACCATGGCCGCTTTGCTGCAGATGGAGTGATTACCGCGAGAATTCAGGCGCTCATGGTTGGTCGCAAGCTGGGCTGGAAAAGAACGAGTTAATCGTTTTCTTGAGATTGGCTCCACGCAGCTCCCCGCTTTCTACCGCACTGGTAAACCAACGCGAATACGGCGCTGGTATTTCAGATTCCGCACGCTTGTAACCGACGTATAGCGCAGCAGCGAGAACATGCATTCCCTCATCCTGCTCACGCCAATATTTGCAAGAGTTGTGACCAACACCGAACTTCTCGCTGACAATCTCTTCCAGCGCTTGCACAGAATCCTCTTCAATGTATCCCTCCGCTGTGTTGTATCCGAACGATGGATCATGGTGCTCGACCTTATC
Source organism: Candidatus Sulfotelmatobacter sp. (assembly GCA_036490235.1). Taxonomy (GTDB): domain Bacteria; phylum Acidobacteriota; class Terriglobia; order Terriglobales; family Acidobacteriaceae; genus Sulfotelmatobacter. The sequence continues at coordinate 9,247 of DASXEG010000065.1, forward strand.
CATTACTGTCGGGTCTTTTGCCAGCAGATCAACGGCCCTGCGGACGTTGGGGTCGTCCAGATGATACGGCGGATGCATCGATTCGTGAATCGCATTGTGGAGCACAATGCGGAATGGATACGAAACATGAGTCAGAAACCGCAGGCCGGTGATTCGGATTCCGTGAGGTTCGGAATAAGCCAGCAGGTAAACCTTAATGGTGTTCGATGACAGCGGGAAACCGAGATAACTTTCGATGACCGGAACAATGTTGTACTTCGGCAGGTCCACGGAAAGTTCCGTGATGCGCTTCTCGATCCTCGGCTTGGTGTTCGCGGTCCAATAGGCTGGAAAACCGATGCGATCCAAAGCCCGTAGAGCCGTTTCCAAAGCCGGCCGTGCCAACTCGTAGTTGTGCCACGAATCTGCATTCCAATATGACGTAGTTCTCAGCGCCGCTTCCATCTGAGAACTGTCGTGCGCGGTGCGAATCATTTCAGGCAGCGTCTCGTCATTGACAGCGGAGTAATAAAGCGCCAGCTTCGCAGAAATGATTTCATGTCCTTCATCCTTGATCACATGCTTTAGCTGAACGAACGCTGCCTGCTCCTCCGGCGTGAACAACGGATGAAAGTGATCGTACTCAGCCTGGTAATAGTGCAGATAATAAGGATCGCCGCTCAGCGCGTTCAGTAAACAGAGCGTGTCGTACTTCAGTGAAGGCTCAATCTGCCAATCAGTGCGGGTGTGATTCGAAGAAGTCTCCGCATGAGCGGGCGGCAGCGTAGCCGTAATAATAACGAGAAGAGTACAGGTAAGACCGGCGATCAGGCGCATCCGTTATTTCTAGGCGTTACCGCACCTCGCCGTCTTGAATCCATTTGCACGTGACCGCCACGCACTCGGAGTGGAACCAGTCAGCTGCTTGACGCTTCGAGTCATGTGAGCCTGATCTGCAAAGCCCAATTCAGCCGCAATCGTCGCCAAAGCTGTCGACGTCTCCCGGATCGATCGCAATGCCCTTCGGGCACGAGCTCGCGCTCGAAAAGCTTCCGGCGACACTCCAAAAACCTGAGCAAATCCCCGTGATATCGTCCATGCCGCAAGACCGTTTTCTTCTCCCCATTCCGAAATCTTCCCCGAAGGGTACTGGATCAGGTTCGTTGCCAACTGCGCAGGCCAGTCCGAAACCGGCGGGGTCCATCTCTTCATAACTGAAAGAAGAAGCTCTGAGGCCGCCCGTCCACTCCTCTCTGCCATCCGTACTATCACGTCAGCATCATCCACGCATGCCAGCCCCGAATAGCAGTTCTCAAAAGCTAGAGGAAGATTCAGCACCGTCGCTCCCTGTGCAAAGAAACGATTCAGGTGACCTTCGAAAAGATCGTGGAACACAACGTCGCCTGCAATCACCTTGAAGCTTCCGTTATCCCCCGCTTCTTCGTACCCTCCGGAAAGAACCAGCGCGGCATAAGGTTTGGCGTGTAAATGGCGCGCCAGAGAAGCTTTCTGAATTATCTGTACCAGCGGCATAGTGAATAGTATGCACGTGTCGTTGAATTAGATTGCAAATGCGCATTATCAGATACTTGGCTCGACCCCGACGTTTTTTTCTTTCATATGCCTTGACACGTATATGCCACTTGCGGTATATAAAAGACATGGAATCCGTCTTCGAGATCATCGCCGAGCCGAACCGCCGGGCAATCTTGAGTCTTCTCACTATTTCAGAGCAGTCGGTGGGAGAGATCGAGCGCCAGCTTCGCATGCCGCAGCCATCCGTGTCGAAACACCTGCGAGTATTGCGCGAAGCCGGTTTCGTGGACTCCACCGTGGACGCACAACGCCGCCTCTACCGGTTGAACCCGAAACCGCTGCAAGAAATCGATACCTGGCTGGCGCAGTTCCGAAGGTTCTGGTCCGCGCACGTGGATGCTCTCGAACGCTATCTCGATCGCATGGAGCATCCTCAACCAGCACAATCAAAAAAGAAGCCGGGAACCAAACCACCGCGGCCCAAGCCGCGAAAAACAACGTAGTAATAAACGACGCAGTAATAAAGGAGAAAAGACATGAAAATCAAAGTGACCAGCATCTACGTGGACGACCAGGCCAAAGCCCTGAATTTTTATACCGATGTACTGGGCTTTACCAAAAAGTCAGACTTCAGCAACGGCCCCTATCGCTGGCTGACCGTAGCCTCGCCCGAGGAACCGGATGGCACGGAGTTGCAGCTTGCGCTGAACAACAATCCCGCGGCAAAAGCCTATCAGCAAGCCATGTTTGAACAGGACCAGCCCGCGATGATGTTCTTTACCGACAACGTCAAGAGCGACTACGAACGGATGAAGAAGAGCGGCGCGGAGTTCACCATGCCGCCGACAGACGTCCCCGGCTCGACCATTGCCAGGCTGAACGACACCTGCGGCAACCTCATCCAGATCACGCAACTGGCACGCTGGCCAAGCTAGGCGGAATCGCCTAAGGGAAATCAGCCAGGCAGAGCCAAGCCAGGCAGAACCAAGCAAGGAGGAGAACGTGAGCGATCTCGAGCAGTACGTCCCAGGTCCGGCCTACGGAGCGCAGGTCAACAAAGACGCCGCGCAAAACAGTAAAGACAAGTGGACGCTCATTCTTGTCCGCGAACTTCGCCACTCGCCGGAAAAAGTCTGGCGAGCGCTAACCGATCCCTTGCACTTGCGCGAGTGGGCTCCGTTCGTGGTCGATGGGAACCTCGACACGGTCGGAGCCGCGGTGAAGCTGACCTGGGTGGGAAATCCCACGCCGCAGGACATAAAAGTGACACGAGTCGAGACTCCCAAACTGCTCGAGTACGGTGACATCCGCTGGGAACTTGAAGCCCATAGCGGCGGCACCCGGCTGACGCTGTGGCACAGCATCGATCGCCGCTTCATCTCGTGGGGCGCAGCGGGTTGGCACATCAGCCTCGATGTCCTCAATCGGCTCCTCGCAGGAGAGCCGATTGGGGCCATCGCCGGCGTCAACGCCATGAAATTCGCCGGTTGGCAGCGATTGGTCGGCGAGTACGCCAAACAGTTCAGCGCCGAAGCGCCTAACTGGTCACCAAAACCTTCTGAAAGATGATCAAGCAAGGAGCAATATCATGAACCAATCCATCGCACGTTCGATTTTTCGCTGGATTCACATCATCTGCGGCATTCCGATTCTCGGCTACATTTACGATTCGCCTTCGGATACTCACAACTACGCCCACAGCGTGAGATATTTCTCTCTTCCCGTATTGCTGCTTTCCGGGCTTTGGATGTGGAAAGGCCATGCCGTTCGACGGCTGATTTCGAAGAGGTCCACCGGTGCAGGTTCCTACGCGAACCTGTGATATGTTCCCAGCGGAATAGTTGTTTTCAAGCGAATGGTGACCCGCCTGAAGGAATGATTCTCTCGAAGAGTCAGACGCCTACTTGCAATCGACCTTATTATCCTGCGCGGCAGCAATCTGCGACTTCCCGCCGCGCCTCAACCAGGTGTCAGTCCAGACCTGGCACTGGTGCTGGTGCACTGGAAATCGCCGGCCAACAAATCGGAGACGACTCCACGAACAGGGCGTCCCCGTGATTTTTGTTCGCGACAACGGTGCGGGGTTCGACGAAAAGTATGCCAACAAGTTGTTAGGAGTCTTCCAACGCCTTCACCGCGCCGAAGACTTTGAAGGCACCGGCGTGGGGCTTTCCACCGTGCAACGCATCATCCAGAAGCACGGTGGGGAGATTTGGGCGAAAGGTGAAGTGGGAAAAGGCGCAACCTTCTTTTTCACTCTTAAGAAAAGATCTCGACTTGATGTCGTGATGACGAAAGCTGCCTCTGCTGGACAGCATGCCTGAGGGAAAACGCGGCCAGCCTCGGAAGCACCCAAGCGCTAGCCGCTTCCATCAATGCTTCCGGTCTTGTCGACCTGGACGCCCATACGCGCGGCTACTTGAGCTTCGCCAATTCCGCCTTCGTTTCCTTCAGAAGAGGGACATCGGGATCGGCATTCTTCCACAGGCCGAAGAAATCGCCGTAAGCGGCACGAGCTTTCGGAATGTCAGCTTGCAGCGAGTAGGAGCGAGCAAGACCGAGATGAGCGAGAGCGCCGATTATCTGGTTTCCGACCGCACCATAATGGTCCACAATTTTTTGAAACTCGACCTGTGCGGCTGCGCCCTGGTGTGCGGCCAAATAAGCTTCGCCTCGTAAGTAAGCGGGGTACAAGCCAAAAGTGAAGGAATAGTTCGTTAGCCCCAACTCGTAAGGCTCACCTTCTGCAAGCGCCTCGACCGCTTGTTGTGCCTCACCCGTGTGGAGCGCCGCCGCCGCGCGAATCATTGGCAGGTAGTCATATTGCACAATCGTATCCGCGGGAAACTTTTTCCGGAGATGGTTGGCTAGCTGTACCGCCTGTGCGGGATCGCCTGCCAGCGCCAACGCAATCGCCGAGAACGCATCACCCTCCCTGCTATCTGATCGCGATATCGCAGCTTTTGCATCCTGCTTCGCCGCGTCCATATTGCCCACCAGTGCGTCGCGGACCGCCGAGTGCCCCAGATATTCCGCCGCGGTTTCTTTTTCATCCGTTCTCTCAGCAGCGTCGGCGGCGCGGCGTGTTAGTTCGCGGCTCTTGGCGAAATCCCCGTTATACGCGGCGGTTTCAGATTCGAGGAACAGTATTTGATCCTCGACTCCTGGTTTTCCTATGGCGTCGCCGACTTGCTGTTCCATCCCGGCGGCGTCGTGTTGAAGAAAATCGACGGTGTAAAGCAGCAGAGGAAACCAGGGCGAGTCGACATGATGAGCACGCGAGTCTTGTACTGTGGCCTTCGCCTGATCAAGTTGGTTGATCCACTGATAGCTGTAGGCAAGATTTGCGGAGTTATTGCCGCTGCCCGAGTCGATCTTCCACGCCTGGAGCGCTGCGGCATGAGCCTTCTTGTAATCTCCGGTCAAGCCATATACAAGCCACAAATAGGTTGGCGGTTCTTCGTCACGGGGATAGCTTTGTTCCCATGCCTGGTACGAGGTGCGAGCGGCCTCAAGGTTCGCAGTGACGACGAGTTCGTAGAATGCGGAGATGGCAAGCCGTTCGCCCTCGCTGGTCCTTTCCCGTAACTCGTAAGCTTTGCGAGTATTCTCGACACAGAGGGCAAGTTCACTCAAGGGCTGATAAGCCTGGGCTAGCCGCAAATAAGCCATCGCAAAATTTGGATCCAGCGAAATGGCCCTTTGAAAAAGGGGGATAGCAGCGGCGTAGTCGTTCGCCACGTCAGCGGTTTGGTTGCCCAAGGCATAGGCTTGCAGCGCCTCCAGTGATGAGGTCGTGACGCTGTCTGGCGGCGTGTCGTACTTCTGCACCGAGCTTAGGGACTCTCCCAATCTTGCGCGCAATTTTGCCGAAGCGGCCCCGAGAGCTTCGAGTACCTTTTCCTTGCCGTTGGCCGTCGCTTGTTCTTGGGAGAGCAGGTCGCCGGTGCGGCAGTTCACTGCCTTCAGGCCGAGAACATACTGGCTGCCTAAACTGGAGATGGAACCTTCAATGGTGGCCGCGCTGGCCGTGCGCTGGCAAACGTCACGCGCAATCTCTGGCGTGAGCCGCGCCTTTTTCGGCTGGTTCATCAGGGTGAGCGTCTGCGAGATGCGCTCGTCCGAAACAAGACTGAGAAAAGGCGACTGCTCCAGTTGCGCCGCCAGCCCCTGCCGCAATGTGCCATCGAAAACGGCATCGCCGGTACTATTGATGAAGTCGGCGACAACCACCGTATCTTTATCGGTGAGGGCCTTTGGGCGGCGCGCGCGGTAATAAACGCCGCCTGCAATTAGGGCAATCGAAATGGCAGCAACTGCGATCGAGCCTATACTTTTTCCTTCCCAACGTACGGCTCGCCACGAACGCGCAGGAGCGTCGGTCCCAGCAGAAACCGAACTTGCTGAAACCCGCCCCGTCTCGGTATCCCGCTTAAGCCGCTGCAAGTCGGTTCGCATATCGGCGGCGTTCTGGTACCGGAGATTGCGATCTTTCTCCAGCGCTTTGCGGATGACGGGCTGCAGTGTTGGAGAAATCTGTTGACTTGCTTGGGACGAAGGCTCTTGGTGCAGGATCGCTCCGCAAATCTCTCCTGAACTCGATCCATCAAAGGGAATCCTGCCGCTCGCCATTTCGTACAGAACGGCGCCGAACGAGAACAGGTCGGTGCGGACGTCAAGTTCCTGAGCGCGCACTTGCTCGGGCGACATGTAGGCCATGGTGCCTAGCATGGCCCCTGGACTAGTGAGGTGCTGTGCATCGGAGGCGAGAGTTTCGGCATCATGACCGCTCGTCTCGGCTCGGATAACCTTCGCCAGACCGAAGTCGAGAACCTTGGCGTGTCCTCGCTTGGTAACGAATATATTCGCAGGCTTGATATCGCGGTGGATGATCCCTTCGCTGTGGGCTGCATCCAACGCGTCGGCGATCTCGATGGCCAGAGAGAGAATCACGTGCGTTTCCATCGGACGGTTACCAATACGATGCTTGAGAGTCACGCCGTCGAGATACTCCATGACGATGAACGCCTTGCCGTCCTGCTCGTCGATCTCGTGGATGGTGCAGATATTGGGGTGATTCAGCGCGGACGCGGCCTTCGCTTCCTGTTGAAAGCGGGCTAGCGCTTGCCCGTCTTTCGCGACATCATCAGGCAGGAACTTGAGCGCGACAAAGCGGCCGAGCTTGATATCGTGGGCCTTGAAGACGACACCCATGCCGCCACCGCCGATTTTCTCGACAATCCGGTAGTGAGAGATGGTCTGGTCAATCATCGCGTCGGAGGAGTATCGGGATGGAAATAATGCTACGGAGAAGGCGCAGGCGAGTCAATTGAGAACAACGGAATAGCGGCTGGTATCAACGCTTTGTGCGCACAGCAATCAGCGAGACCTGCTCGAGCCCAGGAAACTGATCTTCTTTATCCGCTTTGCGTTCGGTAGGCGCGACTTGCTGAATGACGGCGCGCGCAGGCGGTAGTGGTCCAAAATACTCCGCGTAAACCTGATCAAAAGCACTCAGATCGCTTAAATCATCCAAATACACGTTCGTCGACACAACCTCATCGAATTTCATGTCGGCTTCTTCAAGGTTGTCGAGAAGATTTCTCATGCTCTGCCGCAACTGGTGTTGCGTCGTCGTGGCGTAAATGCCGCCATGCGGGCCGGGAATAAACCCATCTTTCGCCGAGCAATAAAGAGTATCGCCGGCAAAAACGCAGGGACTGGCGGTTGGGCTCGGCGGCATATTTTTCGGGCGGATGGCTCTCCGCTGTTTGAGGTCCACAACCGCAACGCCGGTGTATTCAATATTTGCGCCGTCCGGCAGACTTGTGACGTCGATCGTCGCCCTCGCCGGTGTATTTCCAAACTCGAAGCGCCGCGCATAACGCTGGTTCATCACGTGCCCCGGAATGTCCGCAGTCAGGTAAGGATTCACGAACACGACATTGGCAAGCTCGAGCCCAGCCGCTTTGACGACTGCCTGAAAACGATCGAGAGCCAGATCGACCTGTGCCGCAGCATCGGACGGAATTTTTCCCGTCGCAGGATCGCGCCCTTCCATACCCGATATAAAAAGCCGGTCGCGCGTCAACATTCCAGGCGCAGACGAATTGCCATGATCGTAATCCGCCGGATAAACCGCACGACGGCCTGCGAGTTCGCGCACCGCAACAGCCGTAATCTCAATCGGCGGCTCCGGAACTCGCGCGACTCCGAGCACCGCGCGCGCCGGCGGATCTTTCGGAAAATATTCCGCGAAGATCCGGTTCACATCCGCATACTTGCCGACGTCCTGCAAATAGACTTGCGTGTACACCACGTGCTGCATCGTCAACCCTGACGACTCTACGACGGTCTTAACATTGTTCAGCGCCTGGCGCACCTGGTCGTCAAACTTCGCAGGCGTCTCACCGTCTGGACGAACTGGGCCCTGCCCTGAGATGTAGACGTACCCACCCGCATCGACGCCGGGCGAGTAATAACGATTGGCAGTGCCAGAGTTTGTCGCAGGGGCTACGGCTCGAACCTGACCCTGTGCTGCCAAAACAAAAACAGAAAGAAAGAGGAACAGAACAGATAACAAATCTGCGCGGCGCAACAACGATGCAAAATGCGATGCTTGGATTTTCATCGTAAGTCTTTCTTTCGCGACTCCGGTCGCTGGAGCAGTTCGCTTAAGCCGCCGATTTCTTCCGCGCAGCGCCGAGCACTGCTCGCAGTCTTTGCCCGACAATAATTTCCTCGCCCGGTTTGATCGTCATCGAAACCAGTTCAATGCGGTCAGGTTCTTTGCGTTCCTTGCGATTTGGGTTACCCTCGCGAACCGCCGTGACCAAACTCGGATTGTCGTTTCCAAGCACTTCGATCACAGGATTGCTGGAGCGCAACTCGCTCACGCAATCGGAAACACTGAAGCCCCAGGCCTGAGTGTCCCAGGAGATGCGAAGCGTCGGATAGCGATTGCCATCGTCGGGAACATATACGTCCGTCTTCACGTCCGGCACGGTATCGACAAGTTTCCGGATGCGAGCGATGCGGGCGTTCCATTCGGCATAAAGTTTTTTCTCATCCAGTTTCAGCCAGGTTTCGAGCGCTGTGAGACATCCGATGATTTCTTCCTTCCCAACTTTCATGGGCCGGCACACCGCGCCTTCGCGCGGATTGCAGTTCATCAGTGCCGCTTCGATCAGATCTTTGCGGCCCAACAGCAGGCCGCTGCACTGTGGCCCGCTTAGACCCTTGCCGCCGGAAAAAGTGTAGAGATCGATGCCCATCCTGGCATAGAGCTTGGCATTATCGGCGGGCGGAATTCCCGCCGCATCGTCCAGCAACATCGGAACCTTACGGTCCTTCGCAATCGCCAACTCCTTCTGCAATTTGTCGCCAAGATCGGTGGTATAAATCATCGCCGTGTTTTCGTTGAGAGCATTGCCAAGCTCTTCGGGCGAATAGACCAGAACCAGCTTCGCGCCCACGAGCCGAATCGCGCTGTCGAAGGCGCTGCGCCCGCCCACCATCACCACTTCATTCTTCAGACCAGTGGTGTCAGGAAGCTGCCAGATATATTTATCGTTATTGCCGGCGATGCATGCCGCCGTTGCCGCAGCCATTGCCCCCGCTGCTCCTGACGTAACGATGCCGGACTCCGCACCGGTCAACTCGGCGAGCCGCCGTCCCACGCCGCGCTGCAGATCGAACATGTTGACGAAGTGCTGCGCGGCTTCCAGTTCAGCCTGGCGAACTTCTGGAAACTCCAACGACCCGCTCAGGTAGGTCCACGTACCGCGGCAATTGATCACCGTCTTAACTCCCAGGCGAGTGTAAATATTTTGTCGCGGATCCTTGCCAACGGCGGTTGCCGCTTGCGCATAAAGCTCTCGAACCGCAATCTGGCTGAGCAGCGGCGCAGCCGCAAACAACTTAACGAACGACCGACGGCTGGAATTATGCATGAACTTCTCTCCTTGATTAATGCAGCTTCATTATTAATGCAGCTTCAATGGGAACGATCCGCTAAGGCCCAGTCTTCCGCAACGCTTTCGCAAAAATCGCGTTATCAGTTACTCCGAAAAGCTAGTCTGCATCCTTCGGCAGTGGAACCTTCGACCGCACTGCCAAAATGTGCGCCTTCGCGTCGCCTTTATTCTGATTGTAGAAACCCACCGTGCAATTCTGGCGGAAATAATACGCATCGCCGGCCTTGGCCGCGTGGCGGCCTTCGAGCCCGTCCATTCCACCACCCGCAACCATTTCTCCTTCACCATCGAGCATCAGATAAATCTCCTCGGCAGTTTCATGATGGTGCGGAAAGTTTGTTCCACTTGGCGCAAAGTTCATCCAGAATAAGCTGGTGACTACGTAGGCGTCATCAATCGCGTCGCGTTTGCCAGTCTTTGGGCCGAGAAGCAATTTGTAAAGGACTGAAGTGGGATGGCCCTCCACCGTCTCTTCTTTTACATCATCAAGATTCACAATTCTCGGTTGAGGCGGAGCTTCCCCGATGGCAATGGAAGCGGGAATCCGGAATCCCATCACGAGAAAGCGCAAAGGCTGACCCGAATCATTCGCCATCGAATGCTGAACGCGAGGCGGCAAATAGGTAAAGTCATTCGCGCGCATCGAGTAAGTTTTCCCGCCATAGCGCAGCGCGCCGTTGCCAAAGAGAACGTAGTAGATTTCTTCTTCGCGATCGTAATTTGCGTTGGGACAATTCCCGTGAGCTTCGATCGTGACTTCCTCGAAACGGCTCACGCTGACCAGTGGCCGACCTCCAGCATCGCCTTCGCCAAAAATCGATTGCCGATGACAAGCCGCACCAGCGGGATCAATTACGGGCGCGAGAGCCGGGACATAGCGGTGCAGCCAGCTGGGATCGACCTTCCACTCCTGGGCGAACATCGCAGATGAAAGGACCAGTAGCGGAAGGATCTTCAACGTTGTTGCCGCGAAGTGTTGGTAAACAGCTTTGCCGGCCGCGTGTATCACAGATCGGTATATCACAGGACCACTCTCGCGCAAATCGAAAAGTTTCGTTTGATTGATTATTGTTTCGTTTTCCTGTCGAGAATTCGTCTCTGTTTTCACCCTCTGAAATCCACCGGGGCATGTTACCCTCATCTGCGATATCTCCAGAAAACTCCATGACCATCCACTTCCGTTCCCCGGACCGAATCCGCAATTTCGCCGTGATCTTTTTGCTTCTTATCGTTACGTCCGTCCTCGGCCTCGCTCAGAACGGCCAAACTGTCGCAGCGCAAGCCGGCCAATGCCGTGTGGAAGCTGTGGAATACAAGGGCTGGCACGCACAGCAGATGTCGAATCAATGGGTGCAGTTGATCGTAGTTCCGCAAAACGGCGGACGCCTGATGCAAGTCACTTTCAACGGACATCCGTTTTTATTCGTCAATCGTGAACTCGCAGGCAAGTATTTTCCTCCCACGGCAGGCCATTGGTACAACTATGGCGGCGACAAACTGTGGCCTCTTCCCGAAGGAAACGACGATGAAAAGCACTGGGTTGGAGACTCCGATGTGCTCGATGACGGCCCATTTTCCTTTCGAAAGGTTTCGGAAGGAGATCAGTGCGAAATCGAACTGACTGGCCCCGCCGACCGGCAAACCGGCATACAGTATCAACGCACCATCGGCATCGGAACCGATTCTCCACGCATTCGCTTTCACGCCACGATGAAAAACATCTCCGGGCATCCGATCGAATGGTCTATGCAATCCGTATCGCAGTACGATACTTCGAACTTCTCTTCGTCTACCCCCGCAAACTATAACCACAACTTTTGGGCGTTCACTCCTGCAAATTCAGCCAGCAGCTATCTCAATCAGTATCACGTTCGCTTCGGCCCCGCGGAGAATCCGTCTGTCGCGGTGAGAGACGATGGTTTGTTCTCCTTGCATTACGCCCACATGGCTGCTGAACTCTGGCTCGACTCGATCGAGGGCTGGTTAGCAGTGGTCGACGAAGCCAGCGAATATGCGATGGTCGAACGTTTCCAATATCAGGAGAACAAACCCTATCCGGGAAAAGCCTCGGTAATATTTTGGACGAACGGACCAGAGATGCATCTGGACAAGAATGGCGAGCCCGCGTTGAGCGCCGATCCGGATGCAAGCCCTACCTATCTCGAAGCCGAACTCAACAGCCCGTTATGCCGCTTGCGTCCCGGCCAGACTTGCGCCTTCGAGACGGAGTGGTTTCCCACGCGCGCGGGCGCCGAATTTCACGGAGTGAAGGATTCTGGAATCGTGATTCATCCTTTGCAGTGCTCTATGCTGGCGGATGGCAAACTGAAGTTGTCTGGCGAATTCGGCGTGCTATGGCCCGGAATGCTGGTCGCGCATTTTTACGATGATCACGGGGCCAGTCTGGGAACCTCAACCGTATCGCAGGTCGATCCAACGAAACCGCTCGTCCTCGACAACGAAACAACAGCTCCTCCCAGGACCGCGCGAGTCTCGTTGCATGTGGAAGATAAAGGCACCGACTACGGCTCTCTCGGCGAAGTCGCGGTGAGCGGAGCCGGCAATCGCTGACATGACGTTACGCTCCGCGCTCCTGTTACTCACTCTGTTCTCGGCCCTCACCGGGGGAGCACTGCTAGCGAAGGCACAACAAATTCCGTCTTCGATCGATCCGTCTGATGCAGGCAAGTCCAGGTTAAACAAACTCGACGTCAGCGGGAACGATCTCCTCATCCAGCCACCCGGTGCAAACTGGCCTTCTTACAACGGCGACTACACCGGACGCCGCTACAGCAGCTTGCACGCAATCAACACTTCGACCGTTGAGAAGCTGCAGCTCGCATGGGTCTTTCATCCCGGAAATTCCCAGAGCCTCGAGGCGACTCCCGTCGTAATGAACGGAATGATGTACCTGACATCGTCGAACGAAGTCTTCGCAGTGGATGCGCGCACCGGCCGCGCCGTCTGGCACTATTCGCGGCCCGTAAGTTCCGGCCTGCTCGACGATGCCGCCGCTCATAAGAGCCGCGGAGTAGCCGTATGGCGCCATTTTGTTTACTCCGAAACCGACGATGCCCACTTGCTGTGCCTCGATGCCCGTTCTGGTGGCTTGCGTTGGGACGTTGAGTATGCGGACAAATCGAAACACTACGGCGCAACCAGCGCTCCGCTGATCATAAAAGACGAAGTGATCGTCGGCACTTCCGGCGGCGATTCCGGCGTTCGCGGATTTGTGGCCGCCTACGATGCAGCCACTGGAAATCTCAAGTGGAAATTCTGGACCATCCCCGGACCTGGAGAATCTGGATCATCCAGTTGGCCCGGCGACGCCTATCTCCACGGCGGCGGCACGGCCTGGATGCCTGGCACATACGATCCCTCGACAAATACGCTCTTCTGGACAACCAGCAATCCCGCCCCGGATTTTTTCGGAGATACCCGTCCCGGCGACGATCTCTATACAGACTGCGTGCTCGCCCTCGACCCGGATACGGGAAAGTTAAATTGGCATTTCCAGTTCACTCCTCACGATCTGTTTGATTACGACGCCACTGAAACCCCAGTGCTGGCGGATCTTGAAGAAAGCGGCGTCACTCGCCACCTGTTATTGCAAGCAGACAGAAATGGATTCTTCTACGCACTCGATCGCACGGACGGACAGTTCCTTCATGCCGCGCCATTTGTCGAGAAATTAAATTGGGCGAGCGGAATCGACGAATCGGGACGTCCAAAACTTTCAGGAAAAATACCTTCGGCTGAAGGCGCATTAGTTTGCCCGGGCATCGACGGAGCGACGAATTGGTTTTCGCCCTCCTACGACCCCGAAATTAAACTCTTCTACGTGATGGCGCTGGAAAGTTGCAACATCTTCTTCGCGAAACCAAAAGCGTTCGTCAAAGGACAAACATATTACGACACGGGCACAAAGCTTCCTCCCGATGAGCATGCGCAGAAAATTCTGTTGGCGCTCTCCGTGCCGGATGGAAGAGTGGCTTGGCGGTATCCGCAAACTGGCACCGGCGACTCGTGGGGCGGAATTCTAACCACTGCCGGTGGTCTGGTTTTCTTCGGCGATGATGCTGGGTCGTTCGAAGCGGTTGACGCCGTCAGCGGCCGTTCTCGATGGCACTTCAACACCGGCCAGCGAATGCGCGCTTCTCCGATGACCTATGAAGTCGAGGGAACACAATACGTGGCCATTGCTGCGGGAAGCGACGTGTTCACCTTCGCTCTCCCGCATTGAGTCGATCTTTTTATATTGCAGCTCGTGTTGCACCGTTGCGCGATCACGGTTGGAGGTATGGCACGAATCCGTGCGCTTTGGTTTCGATTCGATAAACCGAAGTCGTCGCCGTAATGTAAAGCGTGCCGTAATCCTTGCCGCCCCAGGCCAGATTCGCCGGCTGCTCCGGCGTCACGATGGTTCCCAGATGATTTCCTTTCGCATCCCACACCCAAATTCCCTTGGGACCCACGACGTATAAGTTGCCGTTTTTATCTACCTTCATTCCGTCAGGAACCCCATCGTCTTTCCCACCCGGCTCTTCACCAAAGATGCGTCCGTTGCTGGTGCTTCCGTCGTGCTCGACATCGTACACACGAATATTTCTCTGCTCGCTGTCATCAACATAGAAGCGTTTGCCGTCCGGAGAAAACGCCAGCCCGTTCGGCTGCGTCAAATCTTTCGTCAGCAACTTCAAATTTCCTTTGTCATCCAGCCGGTAGACCCCTTGAAACGGAATCTCCTGCTTTGCGCCGGGCACAAAATCCATCGTAGGATCGGTGAAATAAAGCGCTCCATCCGGGCCCACAACCACGTCATTTGGAGTATTCAGTTTTTTGCCTTGATAATGATCGGCGAGAATTTTGTACTTTCCATCTGGCGTGACCTCGATCACAGCCCGCAGAACGCTGGCGCAATCGATCAGACGATGTTTCCGGTCGTAGGTGTTTCCGTCCGGATCGCCCAGCGCGATCAGTTCCTCTTTTTTTCCATCCGGATAGAGCTTGTATATTTTGTTGATCGTCTCATCGCTTACATAGAGAAATCCGGACTCATCCCACACAGGACCCTCGGTAAATCCAAAGCCCGTGCCGACTGTCTTTAATTGCGCATCATGATCAAAAAGATTCCAGAATTGCGGCGACTCAGCCTCAAGCTGAAACTGCCGCATTTTTTGCTGTGCCATGAGCGACGACGGAAGCCCAACGGCCAACAAACACATAACAACCACAAATCCGGAGACTAATTTTGCATTCTTATTCATGAAGATTCCTGCCTCGAGAACGAGCGAGCGATAAATACCCGCAACACGAAAATCAATCTTTGCCTGCCTACTGCTCCCACTCTTCCGACTCTTTCGGGCTATCCGGTCCGCCAGATCCTAGTGTCATGAGGAAACTAACCACGTCATCCAACTCCCTTTTCTCAAGTCTGGTCGTGTAGTCCGAGGGCATGAGAGGTTGCGAATCCGGCTCGATCTTCTCGATGTTCGACCGGTCGAGAAAGTGAAACGCGCCATCCAGCGTCTGCAACTGAAGGGAAAAATTATCTTCATTCCGCACCCGGCCCACATATTTTTCGCCGCTGCGCAGGGTTACAGTCACCGACCGCACCTGCTTCCCCGCCGAAGGATGAACGATCGCCTCACGCATTTGTTCGACCGTGTGGCTGCGCGCATAGTGAGAAAGATCGGAAGCAATAAATCCACCCTCGCCTCCAGCCATGTGGCACTCGGAACATCCCGCCTTGCCAAAGAAAATATCCTTCCCTCTTTGTGGATTCCCCGGCAGAGCTACCGCTTGATTTTTTCCTTGAAGCACCCGTAGATAGCCGACCACAGCTCGAACCTGTGTGCTATTGAAAGTATGGAATGCCGGCATCCCGGTACCGGGAACACCATTTTCAATAATGTGGGAAATCTGCGAGTCGGTCAGGCGCTGAATATTTTCTCTATCCGCGATATTCGGAGCCCGCTCGCTGCCCTTGCCATCCAGGCCATGGCACTGCGCGCAAGAAGAAGAAAATAGTTGCTTGCCGCGGGCGGCAACATCGCCGCTTCGATTAGGAGAACTCTTGGCAGCCTGCGCAGCGGCCACGCTAACCGCCGCTAAAAGTATCACGAGTGGCGCCGCCGCCACGATCGACAATCGGCCTGGTGAGCGCATCAAGAAAGCTTAGAACAAAAACTTCAAAGCGAGCTGCATGATGCGGGGATCTCGAGCCCCGGTCACAAACCCGAAACCGCCGGCGCCTGTGTTGTCAACATTGCCCGATGGGTTCATGAACTGGGCGTGATTGAAGATATTGAAGGCTTCTGCACGAAACTGCACCCGCATATCTTCCGTGATCCGCGTATCCTTCAGCAAGGCCATGTCAAAATTGTTGATCCCGGGACCGCTAAAGTACCGGCGCATGGCGTTCCCAACCTGCCCTACAGGTTCAAAGGTGAAGTAGTTGGGATTGAAATACGGTTGCCCTGCCGAATTGCGCGGATTCTTATTGATGAATAATGGACCGTTACCGGGGTTATAACTTGGCTCATCGATTGCGTCATCGAACGTTCCCGTCAGCGAGTTGTCATCGGATTCACTTAGCTGGACGGGCTCACCTGCAGCGAACGTCACGATACCCGACAGAGCCCACCCTGCGGTGAGTCTGTTGACGGAACCGCCAGTAAACTTCTCAAACGGCAACTGGACGGTATAGCTTGCAGTTAAGTCCTGCGGGACATCGAATATGGACAGGGCGCGACTTTGTCTGGGATCGAAAGGGTTGGTCGCATCGAACGAAGTGGAGCCGTTGTCTATCGATTTTTCATAGGTGTAGGCGACCAGGAAGCTGGCATACTTTTCGTCGTGCTTCAGGCTTACCTGCAGAGAGTTGAAACTCGAGCTAACTACAGTGGCCATGTAGGGATTGCTGCCGAAGTTAATCCCAAACGTGGGACGCGTACCGTTGACCGTCGTCACTCCGTTAGCGGTAACGGCAGTGGGTGTGTTGGGCGGGGCGCTGACTCCCGGTGCCAGGATGTAACTGTTGTCTTCCCCGAATGGTCCGCAGGGGGTTTGAGGCTGACCATTAATCAGAGCCAGATTGTTGGGGTTGCTCAAGAAATTATTGCAGAGCGCTGCATTCGCGGGATTCGATTCTTCAAACGTCAAGAGATGCCTGCCTACCGATCCCACATAGCTGGCGCTCAATACCGTGGACGGTCCCAGCTGTCTCTGCAGCGAAAACTCAAACTGCTGGACCTGCGGAATTCTGTCGTGAGGATCCAGATAGTCAGACCCGGATATGGGCGTGGCTTGTACCCAGTTAAACGAGGTATCCGGATTCTTGGGCGATGCGTTCGCGGGAGGGAAGGTGAAGGGAAACTTCTGTCCTTCATTCTTTCCGGTAGCGCGATCGATAAATGGAGTTGACAGGAGGGTGGGCTCCGGAGAGGAGTAATACAAGCCGTACGGCGCATCCCCGACTTCCACGAAGCCAGTTGCGTCCTCGATGGCGCTATAGAAGATACCGTAGCCGATGCGAATACTGCTCTTACCCGGCCCGCCAAAAATCTTTCCCAGCAAGCCGTCTGTATTATTCGGCGAATACGCAAGACCAATTCTGGGAGCAAAGTTGTTGTACCGAATGGGCGCCAGGGTTCGGGGCACTCCTGGATCTCCCGGCACTACCAATCCTGTCGGCGCAGTCGGAAACGTTTGTGACTGTTCGCCGGCGACGACCGTCTCCAGTTTATTCTGAGTGTCGTACCAGGGCGTCATGATCTCATAGCGCAGGCCGTAATTGATGGTCAGCGTCGGCGTTGCGCGCCAGCTATCCTGGGCATAAGCTCCGAAATATTTATCGCGTGAGTCCAGAAGCTGCTGGCTGGCTTGGGTGAAATTAACCGGAGCGCCAATCAGGTAGTCGGCGAAATCCAAACCGGTCTCAGAACCATCAAAGACATATGCCCCGTTGGCATCATCAAAGTTTCTCTCATTGATCTGATCGTAATGGAAATCTATACCGAACTGGAGCGTGTGAGTTCCCACAATTTTGGTGAAGTTGTCGATAATCTGGTAGGTGTTGTTGAACTGACGCAGGGCATCCTGAGGAAGTCCGAACTCGTAGTTATTGAACGCAAAAGATGGGACGCCTTCCAGCGATGAAGTGATGGGTGCTATGCCTCCGTTGAAGTTGGCGCCTGCGCCTGCAGGAGCCGCAAAGCCCAAAGAGGTCAGTGGGACACCCGTGCCACCAATCGGAATTCCTCCGAAATAACGGTCTCTGAGATACACCAACCGGATATCATTCACCGTCGAGTTGTTGATCGTTGTCGTCAGGCCAAGATTTATCATCTCGGCGCGCCCCTGAACGCCGCTATCGAAGCCGGGGAAACTGATGCCCTGCGCGTAGGGAGTGACTACATTGAATTGATCGAAAAAGTAATATCCAAACAAAGTTCCAAAGTGCGTATTTGTGTCCAGGCGAATTCCGAATTTGTCATCCCGTAGGTGCTGGTTATAGGACGAAGCTTCATAATTTGCGCCCGACGGTAAATTTGCATTGGGTGTCGGGATGTATTGCAGGGTGGCCTTCGCCACGGGAGACCAGGCAGAGGTGGGAATGACCGCGTTCGGGAATACGCAACCGGTATTTTCGTCGCTGCTCGTGCAGCCTGGAAAATAGTACGGTTCTCCGTTCTGTACGGGATAGTTCAGCTCCTGCGCAAGTATCCCGGCCCAGGCAGTTCCGGTCACCGTATTGGCGAGCGCCCCAGCTTCGTCAGCCAGATTCCCCAGACGGTCTTGCGTGGTAGGCACAGCAAAGGACTGTGTCTGACCGAGAATCTGTCTGTTGCCTTGATAGTCGCCGAAGAAGAAAACTTTGTCCTTTTTTATCGGTCCGCCGATCGTTCCCCCAAACTGATTCTGCTTGAAATCTCCCCGTGCTCCCCCGGCGAAATAGTTCGCGGCATCGAAGTCGGTGTTGCGAAGAAAGTCGAACAGGGCTCCGTGAAATTTATTCGTTCCAGATTTGGTGACGACATTGATTTGGCCGCCGCTGAAGTTTCCATATTCGGCGTTGAAATTGTTGGTGATGATGCGAAACTCGGAGATCGAGTCGAGATTCGGAATAATAGCCGCGCCGTTGTGCACTCCTTCTTGCGCATCCGCTCCATTCACCATGAACCCGTTCGAACCGAGACGGCCCCCGTTTACGGACTGGGTTCCGTTGTTTTGATCGCCGGATACCGTTCCTTCATCCATGCCCACGCCCCCGGTTCCGACATCCGCATCATCTCCCTGATAAGGGGAAACGCCGGGCTGCAAGGCCAACAAATCGATAAAAGAGCGCCCATTCAGGGGCACAGAGGTTATCCTCTCCCCCTCGATTACTTCGCCCATCTGAGTGCTCTGGGTTTCCACTTGAGCAGCGTCCGTACTTACCTCAACCTTCTCGTTGATCGAACCGACGGCCAGACTGGCATCGACTCGCAGCGCCGAATTGGCGTCGATCACCACCCCGGTCTGTCGGAAGGTCTTGAAGCCGGTCTGCGTTATTTCGAGATTGTAAGTGCCTACTGCCAGAGTCGGAAGGTTGTAAAAGCCTTTCGCATCGGTCTTCTGTGTCGTCTTCACTCCTGTCAGCGTGTCGGTGGCAGTCACGGATGCCCCCGCGACCACCGCTCCCGACTTGTCAGTTACGACGCCGGAAATGCTGCCTGTGATGCTCGCCCAAACCAGCAGTGACGTCGAAATTACGAATGCGACCACAAAACCAAGTCGATGGCGCATAGCTTCTCCCAAGATTGTGTTCATTGCGGCGACTCGACCCTGCAGTTTCATACAGTGAAATTATCGAATCGTTTCGTGAAATTACCGTAGGTCTCAGGGTGTACCGTAACCACACTGCCAGTGTCAACCAATTTTCGAATAGCAGCGAAGTTACATCGCACTACGCGAAACTCAGCCAACCGTAGCTGGTCGCCCCGCTTCAGCGCTATTTCTGTTTCACCGCAATGGCCGATATCTCAATGCGCGCGTTGTTCACCAGTGCTGCGGCCTGAATCGTTGCGCGCGCCGGCTTTGGATCGGGCATCACGCCCTTGTATACCTTGTTCATCTCCGGAAACTCATGAATGTCGGCGAGGTATACGGTCACACTGACAATGTCCTTCATCTCAAAACCCGCCGCCTTCACGACCTTCTCGATAGCACCGAGCGTCGCTGCAGTTTCTGGACCGATGCCCCCGCTCACCAGCTTGCCCGATGAGTCAGTACCTTGCTGCCCCGCAATGTAGAGCGTATTGCCCGCAATGATTCCATCGCTGAATGGAAGTCCTGTTGCAGTTCCCAGATTTACTGCTTTGTGTTCCTGGGCCTCGGCGTATTGCGTGCTTGTCGCAATGACAATGACAACGACGATCGCGACAAAGATACAGTTCAGCGTTCTTGCCGCTCTGATTGCGAATTTCATTTTATTTTCCTCATCAAAAGATTCGCTCTTCCACCCAGCCGCAAACGGTGTTAGAGTCCGCGCACATATATACATCCGAGGAGGCCAAGTGAACAAGTTCCGCGATTTTCTGAAGAAACATCCGATGCAGACCATAGCCGCATCAACAGCGATTTTATTGTCGATTTTGTATCCCGCATGGTTGCAATCGCACGCCCAAGCGAGCGCCCCGAATTCCGATGCGAACCTGATTGCCGATTTCCGCCGTGTCGAAGTGGCATCTGTTTCCGATGCGATCGAGCAACTAACGGGCAAGCGCATGTACATGAGCCATCACATGCAACCGATCTTCACGACAAAATTTGCCGGATTTGCCCGGACGGCTCTGCTTAAGAAAGACGAAGGCAATAACGATCCTTCGGCGCTGACCGGCATGTTGCAGGCCATCGATGACGGTTCCACGGATTCTGTATATGTGATGGTGCTCGAGGATGGCGGCGACATCGCTGGAATGGGAGGATTGATGGGAACGGCGATGCTCGCTCGCGGCTATTCCGGCGCTGTCATCGATGGAGGAGTACGCGACGTAGCCTATCTGCGCAAAATTCAGTTCCCCGTTTACGCAACCGGGATCGTGCCGTCAACCTCAGTGCATCACTATCGCTTCGCGGGA
Organism: Candidatus Sulfotelmatobacter sp.; assembly: GCA_036490235.1. GTDB lineage: Bacteria > Acidobacteriota > Terriglobia > Terriglobales > Acidobacteriaceae > Sulfotelmatobacter. Next base: position 29,861 of record DASXEG010000065.1, read on the forward strand.
ACACAGATTCCCGTTACTTGTGATGGCGTCACCGTCAATGCCGGAGATATTGTGACCGCCGATAGTGACGGCGTTGTCATCGTTCCCCGTGCACAGGCCGAAAAGGTCCTGGCTCTCGCTCAGCAAATGGATTTCAAAGAGCACTCGATGTACGCCGTGATCGAACAAATGAAGTCGATCGTTCAGGCAGTAAAGAAATTTGGCAGGATCTAGCGCGAAAGTTATTGCATAAAAGTCATTTTCAACAGATAATTTTCACTTTCATTTTCCGCGCTCTCGTTTTTCGTGCGAACACGGACGCTGTTTGGGTTTTATGCTGACTGCTCCCAAACGAACTTACCGCATCACCGCGCTGCAACGCGGATTGCAGCTGCTGCAACTGTTCAGCCGGGCGCCCAACGGATTTACCGCGAAGCAGGTCGCCGAGCGCTCCCGTCTACCCGTCAGCACGGTGCATCGTTTCCTCGCCAATCTGGAATCGACCGGCTTCCTGAACTGCAGCGGCAACGTCTATCACCTGGGAACCGCTTGCTTTGCTATCGGTCAGGCGGCTCTGGAGCAGCTCGACATCCGGCGCGTCAGCCTGCCCTATCTCCACGAACTGAATAAGCAAACCCGCGAGACCGTTCATCTCACCGTGCGTTATGGTTCCTCCGTCGTTTACGTGGAAAAATTGGATTCGACTGAACAATTGCGTATCTTCTCCCGGATCGGAGCCGCCGTTCCGCTTTACTGCACTGCCGTAGGCAAGGTCATTCTCGCCTACATGCCGGAAGATCAGCGAAAAACGCTTTTGCCTCAGCTTGAGTTGAAGCGCTTCACTCCCAACACAATTGGAAGCCTGCAGGAATTAGAAGCCGAGTTGCAACGGATCCGCAAGAACGGGTACGGGTGCGACCTCGAAGAGCACGAACTTCATATTCGTTGCGTTGCCGCGCCAATCTGGGATCATGATGGTTTCGTGAATGCCAGCTTGAGCCTCACTGCTCCGATCGTGCGTATGCCGGTCTCGCGCCTGCGCCAGCTCTCGTCGCTGATTCAAGAAGCAGGTCTGCAGATTTCGCAAGAGCTGGGCTATCGGAAGAACGTCGATGGGAAAAACCTCGATCGCAACAACGATGGTCGCAAAAACGGCAACCGCAAAAACGGCGACCGGCACGGCGATCGTTTTCCGTTGCGGAAAAGCCATGCGGAGGTCGTGGTTGCGAAGCACCTTTAAGACGAATGCCGAACCCGGCGTTTTGCACGCAAGATCCACTCCGCGCTCGTTCCGGCTCAGATTCTTTTGGCCCTCGATGGTCTTCGTGCTGGCCGCAATCACAGTGCCGTTCACGCTCGCCGACGACTCGGCGCCAGCGCCGCTCACCTCCAAAATCGACGTACAAGAAGCGGATCTCCTGGTTCGACCTCCTGCCGCCAACTGGACCTCCTACAACGGCGATGATTCCGGCAGACGGTATAGCCAACTCGCGCAGATCAATCGAGAGAACGTGGTAAATCTACAGGCACAGTGGGTGTTTCATGCCGGCAACACGAGCCACCTTGAAGTCACGCCGTTGGTTGTGAACGGCATTTTGTTTGTAACCGCGGCCAACGACGCCATCGCCCTCGATGCCGGCACCGGCCGGGTAGTGTGGCGTCATCCCTGGCCGATTTCCGAAGGACTGATCGACGATGCTTCGGGCCACATCAATCGCGGTGTAGCCATCTGGCATGACCGGGTCTACATGGAAACCGACAACGCCCATCTTCTCTGCCTGGATGCGCGATCGGGCAACCTGATCTGGAACATCGCTTACGCAGACTGGAACAAGAATTACGGCGCAACCAGCGCGCCTCTGGTCGTGAAAGATAAAGTTCTGGTCGGAACCTCCGGCGGCGATGACGGAGTTCGCGGTTTCGTCGCCGCTTTCGACGCGCTCACTGGCAAACTTGCATGGCGTTTCTGGACGATCCCTGCGCCCGGTGAATTCGGATCCCAAAGCTGGCCCGGAAAACTTTACCTGCACGGCGGCGGCACTACCTGGATGCCGGGCACCTACGACCCGGAACTCAACACAATTTATTGGGGCACAAGCAATCCCGCCCCGGACTTCGAAGGCGACGTTCGGCCGGGAAATGATCTCTATACCGATTGCCTGCTGGCGATCGATCCTGATACCGGAAAATTGAAGTGGTATTTTCAATTCACGCCGCACGATCTATTCGACTACGACGCGGTCGAAACCCCAATGCTGATCGACGCGGTTTACCGCGGCACAGCACAAAAACTCATCGTGCAGGCCAATCGCAACGGTTACATCTATCTCCTCGATCGCATCACCGGAAAATTTCTTTCCGCAACCCCGTTCGTCGAAAAACTGAATTGGGCAACTGGAATCAATACAGAAGGCAAGCCGATTCGAACCGGCGTTCAACCCTCTGCGGAAGGAACCCGCGTCTGCCCTGGCTACGCGGGGGCAACGAATTGGTTCGCGCCTTCGTACAACGAAACCACGCATTCGGTTTACTTCATGGCGCTCGAAGAATGCGAGACCTATTTCTTTAAGCCCGAAAGCTTTCATGAAGGCCAGGGCTTTTACTCCACAGGAGTCAAACGGATTCCCGGCGAAACTTCGCAAAAAGTACTCGTCGCATTCAATCTGGATAAAGATTCCGTCGCGTGGAAATACCCGCAGACCGGAAGCGCGCGCTCGTCGAGCGGCACTATGACAACCGCGAGTGGTCTGGTTTTCTTTGGCGACGATGCCGGTTCGCTCGAGGCCATTGACGCGCAGACCGGCAAGCCGCTGTGGCATTTCAGCACCGGCCAGGAAATCAGCGCATCGCCCATGAGCTATGCCGCCAATGGAACGCAGTATGTCGCGATTGCCGCCGGCAGCGACATTTTCACCTTTGCATTGCCATGATCGCGCGAAGCGGTTAGAAAAGTTTGCAGACGAAAAGGAGCAATTATGAATTTGACGATCACTCGCAGGGTGTTTGCTTCACGCTTCGCTTCTGTGCTCTCGGTATTCGGATTTTCAGCCGCGGTTCTGCCTCGGAGCGCGGCGGCGCAAACTTCAGGCACGGCCAACAATGACATCCGCAAATTGGACAGCGAGGGCAAGCCGGGCAGTGACAAAGACGCGATCATGCCCGTTGTAATTCACAATGGCGTCATTTACGTCGCAGGCCAGGGCGCACACGATACTCGCGATCAAAAAGAATGGACCATCGAATCTCATACCACGAACGTGATGGACAAAATCAAGAAACATGTTGAGATTGGCGGCGGCACCATGGACACCGTTCTTCAGGCCAACGTTTTCCTGACCAACATCGACCACTGGGATGGCATGCACAAAGTCTTTGCAACGTACTTCCCTCACGGCGGTCCCGCGCGTACTACCGTCGCTGTTGCCGCGCTCCCCGGCAACTCCCTGGTGGAGATTAATTGCATTGCCGCCGTGGCGCACAAATGAGAAGCCACAACTGAAGGCAGGAAGGAGACCTATGCAATCCACTGCAAGTTCAAATCGGCGTGGTTTTCTCGGAAGGATGGCAATGATCTCAGGCGCGATGCTGGCGCCAGGGAAGCTGTTTTCTTCGATTCATTCGACAGCGAGGAATCGCGCGCCGGCGGGCGCGAAGGTCACCGGCTTCGGAGCCACAGGCAATCCTTACGAAGAACTCGGCGTCACCACCGTCATCAACTGTGAAGGCACGATGACGACACTCGGCGGTTCCCTGCCTCATCCGGAACTCGAGGCCGTGATGACGATGGCCGCCCGCCATTTCGTCAGTATTTCGGAGCTCGAAGTTGCGGCGGGCAATCGTATCGCGGAAATGCTCAAGCTGCCGGACGCCTACAGCGCGCTCGTGACCTCAGGCGCAGCAGCCGCAATTCAATCGGGGCTTGCCGGAATCCTTACCGGCAGCGACGAAAACTTAATTCGTCAATTGCCCGACCTGACAGGAATGAAGTCGGAAGTGATCATCCAGAAATCCCATCGCAATCCCTTCGATCATCAGTTGCGCTCAACTGGTGTGAAGTTAATCGAGATCGAAACTACCGATGACTTGCGCGCCGCGGTCAATGACCGCACCGCCATGATGCACTTCACCAATTACGCGAATAGCGATGGTCAGATCAAGGTCGACGAATGGGTGAAGTTGGCCAGGCAATATAAACTTCCCTGCATGAACGATGCCGCAGCCGACACGCCGCCGGTTTCCCACCTTTGGGATTACGCCAATATGGGTTACGATCTCGTCACTTTCAGCGGTGGCAAGGCGATTCGCGGCCCTCAGTGCGCCGGCCTGTTGATTGGTCGCAAAGAAATGGTCGCCAACGCGCTGCTCAACAACAGCCCGAATGAAGATACGATCGGCCGCAGCCAGAAAGTTGGCAAGGAAGAAATTCTGGGCATGGTCAAGGCACTCGAACTCTTTTTGGCCGAAGATCATGATGCTTTGGCAAGAGAGTGGCAGGACCGGCTGGAACTGGTTTCGGCCGAAGTGAGCAGAGTTCCCGGCGTCAGCACATCGTTCTTTGTCCCGGACATTGCCAATCATGTGCCGCACATGCGCATTACATGGGACGAGTCTCGCATTTCACTTACGCCCGCGCAGGCGGCAAAGCTGCTGCGAAGCTCCAAGCCGTCGATTGCAATTAGCAACGGTGAAGGCAAGCCAGGACTCTCTATGAACTCGTTCATGCTGCAGCCCGGGGAAGACCGAATCGTAGCCGCGCAGATTTCAAAAGTATTGCGCGAGCATGCCGCATAAGACCGGGCTTAGGGCGCAAACGAAGCCAACTGAATTCGAACGAACTTGAATCTGACTCGACCGATAATTCGCCACGACAATCCCAGGGAGAAACCCCGCTCCTTAATCCGGCATTCGGAGCTTCGAGCCCTTTTTTTCCAGCCATGCATTGAATTGCTCGATCATCTCTTTCGTCCATTGGTTGTCGATTTGCCCCGGAGTGTACTTCCCCTCACGCAGCATCATGTGGCCCCATTCGTCGACCAGATGATCCATCTCCGTATCGTCGGCCACTTTCTCCGCGAGTTGTGGTGGAACAAACGTTACGCCCTCGGGATCGCCGATCGCGATGTCTCCCGGCATTACCGTCGCATCGCCAATGCGAATTGGCACATTGATTCCCATCAGCATCACGTTCTCGAGCGCCGAGGGATCGACTCCGCGCGTATACACCTGAAATCCATGAATTTCCTGGATGCCGGTAACGTCGCGAACCGCTCCATTCACAATCAATCCGTTGTGACTTTTCGCGTAGATCGCGGTTGCGAGATTGTCCCCGATGATCGTTCCGTAACGAATCTTGCCAAACAGGTCGACGACAAGAACGTCTCCCGGTTGCAAAATATCGATGATCCACGAATTCTCGTCGCCAATTCGATTTTCGCTTTTCCCGCGCGCGCGAATCACCGCATCCACATCCGGACGCCGCGGCATAAAAACCGCGGTCACTACGCGGCCTGTCAACCGCTCTCCAGGATTGATAACCTTCCATCCACCATCGAACTGATTCTTAAATCCGGCGTCCTGCAGCACGTCCCATGCCTCATCGGCGGTCACGTTCTTCAATCTCGCCAGCACCGCGTCGGAAACGTTCGGCCGGCCGTCGGAGAAACGATCGCCGTGCCATCCGGAGGTGAACTCGATCCGTTGTTCTTTCGAAAAAAGATCGAGTTGCGCTGCGGCGTAGGCCGCCGTGATCAACAACAAGGAACCAATCAATCGCGCAAGAAACGATTTCTTCATAACGCTCCCGAAAAATATTCAGAATTGAAAGTCGCTTGGATCGCGAGCGCGAAAATATCACAAGATCTATTCTCCGGCAATCGCCCAGCCGGCAACCACTTTGCCTCGTCCTTGAGTAGTCCGGCTTTGAGCACTGGAGGGTTCACAAAATGACGCCAGCCAAAACGACCCACATCCGCTGGCTTCTTGTGCTTTGGCTATTCGTCCTCAGCGCCGTTTCCTATCTGGATCGAGTGAACATTTCCATTGCCGGTGGCGCCATCGCCGACTCCTACCATCTGAGCGACGTGCAGCTGGGAAAAATCTTCAGTGCAATGCTCGTGGGCTACGCGATTTTTCAAGTCGTTGCGGGAAGACTGGCTGATCGTTTCGGTTCGCGCCGGGTTCTGACTTTCGGCGTGATCTGGTGGGGAATCTTTACGGGATTGACCGCGCTCGTTCCGGCAGATATCGAAGCTGCGTTGTTGCTCTTCGTGATGATCCGATTTTTCCTCGGGGCTGGAGAATCCGTCATCTACCCTTCTGCGAATCAATTCATTGCACGCTGGATTCCGGTGGATGAACGGGGGACAGCGAATGGATGGATTTTCGCCGGCGTCGGGGCGGGTGCGGGCCTCACTCCTCCGTTCATTACGTACATCATGATTCATCACGGCTGGCGCGCATCATTCCTGATGTGCTCGCTTGTCGGTTTCGCCGCCGCCGCCATTTGGTTTGTCGCCGCGCGCGATACACCAGCGCAACATCCACGCGTAAGTCCGGCAGAATTGAAAGAGATCGAATCCGGGCTGATCCAACCGCAGGTCCAACCAGAACTCAAAGCGCAGGCACTGGTCCAATCGCCGCCGCAACCGCGCAATCTGGTGCCCTGGAATCGGATTCTGCGGAGCAAAGAAATTTGGGCCATAACGGCAGCCTATTTTTGTTACGGCTACGTCGCCTGGATTTTTTTCAGCTGGTTTTACCGTTACCTTGCAAAAGTTCGCGGGCTCGACCTGAAAACCAGCGCTCTCTATTCGATGCTTCCCTTTCTCGCGATGCTGGCCGCATGTCTCATCGGCGGAGTCCTCAATGATCGCCTGACCCGGTGGAAAGGACCGCGCCTCGGACGTTGCGTTCTTGCCGCATTCGGTATCGCGTTGGCTGGCATCTTTATCGCGCTGGGATCGCAGGTCACAAGCGCTCGCGTTGCAAGCATCGTGCTCGCAGGAGGCGCTGGAGCTTTATACCTTTCGCAAAGTTCTTTCTGGTCGCTCACCGCCGATCTTGCCGGACCTTCAGCCGGATCGGTTTCTGGCTTCATGAATACCGGCAATCAGATTGGAGCGGCACTTACCGCGGCGCTTACCCCGTGGATCGCCGTCCGTTATGGTTGGAACGCATCGTTTCTGGTTGCCGCTGCACTATGTTTTGTTGGCGCTGCTTTTTGGCTGGTGGTGAATCCAGCGAACTCACTCATGACACCCATTCTGCCTTCAGGCCATGACCCGAATGCAGGCAAATCCTTGAGTTGAAAAGGTCTATTCCAATGCGCAAAATCACAGTCTGCTTTTTCGCACTCTTACTCGCGGGCGTCGCCGCTATCGCTTTCCCAACCGCCGTCGATCAAAATTGGACCAACTACGTTCGTATCGGAGCCTACGGTTTGAGATCCGACAACGCGGACAAAATTGTCGCCGACGCAACAGCAGCCGATGTCTTCGGGATTGAAGTCGATAACGACATCGAAGGCCGCTACGAGAGCTTCGTCAATCCCACGGCAAAGTTGCAAGCGATCCATGCGGTCGCCGTAAAAGCGCACGCCGCCAAGAACTACGCGTTCGTTTACATCGCCGGGACCGAATGCATCACGGCAAACGCCGCCAGGACGCCGCACACGCTGGCGAAAGAACATCCTGACTGGCTGCAGCGCAAAATCACCGGAGAGCCCGCAATTTTCGGCGGCGGAAAGGCATTCTGGATCAGGCAGGGCGATGAAGACGTCTGGGTGAGCCCGTACGCGCCCGCATGGCGCAAAATCTACATGCAGCACGTGCGGCAGATCGCCGCAACCGGAATCGACGGAATCTACGTCGACATTCCCTACTGGATGACTCACTTCGAGGGTTGGGAAGATTCCTGGGCCAGCTTCGACGATTACACTGTCGCAGCATTCAAGAAGCAAACCGGACTCGATGCGAAGCGCGATTTGAAACTCGGAGATTTTTCCGACCCGAATTTTCGCAAGTGGGTCGATTTTCGTATTCAAACCTTTACCGACTTCATGCATGAAATCGATGAAAACGCAAAATCGGTAAATCCGCAGATCAAGACCATCCCTGAAATTTATCCCGGCATCGAGTCGGAGGCCGTTCGCGTGGGAGCCGACGTCTACAGTCTTTACCCCGTGGTCGATGCCATTGCGCACGAATACGAATTCGGCGACGGCGATCACATGTCCGCGGGGCGCACGCCGCTGCAGTGGTTCGACTACCAGGTTGGCATGCACACGTTTCGCGCGTTTGCCCAGGGCAAGGCAACCTGGATCCTGAATTATTCGTGGGATGGAGAAAAAGCCGTCGACAAAAGCCAGGCCATGAAAAACCTTGCCATGTCGCAAGTGATGGACGGCGCTAATTTCTGGGACGCGCCCGGCCATTCTATGGCGGGGTCGAACGATCCCGCTGCACGCAAGGAAATTTTCTCGTGGATCCAGCAAAACGAAAAAACCTTCTATCTGCCACGAACCCCGATCCATCCTGTCGGCGTTTATTTCTCACCTGAAACACGGAATTATTTCGCGAAAGACTTTATTCGCGCCTACCGGGGAATTCTTATCCTGCTGATGCAGGCGCACCGGGAATTTCAGATCGTCACGCCGCGAACCTTAGCCGATTTTCACGGCGACTCTCTCATTCTGCCGGATGTCCGCATTCTGACCGCCGACGAACAAACATGGCTTCACCAGTATGTCGCGCACGGGAAAAAACTCATCATCACCGGAAATGATCCACTGGCCGCGAGCCAGGAGTCCAACATCGTTCGATTTCCGGATTCCCCCGGCGAAACCTATGTCACAGCCTTAGAGAAAGACTTCGACCATACAACTCCGAGCCTCGAGCAGCCTTTCCTGGACAGTCTGCCGAAAAGCACAGGCATCGAGATTTCGGCATCCCCGCACATCGCCACCTCGATCGCCACTGTAGATGGCAAAACCCATGTCTTTCTTGCCAATTTTGACGGATTGATCGGAGGAAAAAATCCGGTTCAGAATCCGCAGATCGCCACCATCACCGTCCCCGCTGAAGACGGTTCCGCTGCATATTTCCTGCCGTTTCTCGGTAGCATTGAAAAGCTGACCGGGACGCCGAATGGTGAAAGTGTTGTCTTTACCCTTCCCGCCATCACAAAAGGTGCTGTTTTCTGGCTGGAGAGCCACTGACAGTTTTTGCAGGATAGAGGGCTCAGAAACCAGCGCCGATACCCGGCGGTGTCGAATCCCCGCCTCCCGTTTCTTCTTGACAACCAACCCTATAAGTAAGTAAAAAGAGTCAATTCGTAATCATTCGTAAGAATTCGCAAGCAACAAAAAAAGTCGATAGAAAAGCATTTCAAAGCTAAAACTCGGGGTCCCTGATGCGCTTGAATCGGCGGCTTGGCTTTACCCTTCTGACGTTCTTCACCGTCGCGTGCCTCGCAATTCTCTCGAGCGCGCAAGGCAACTACCGGGCACAACTGCGTGGCGTAGTCACTGACGCAAGCGGCGCAGTTCTCCCGAATGCCAAGGTCACCATTCGCGACAGAGGCACCAACATTTCGAGCATCGCGCGGACCGATGACAAGGGTTCCTATTTCTTCACGGGTCTGCGCCCATCAACCTACGACGTCAAGGCCGAAGCTGCCGGATTTCGCGCCGCCGATAGTACCGGCGTCGTTCTCGAAGTCGACCAGGAATCCTCGCTGAACTTCAAACTGCAATTAGCCGGGGTATCGGCCACGGTTGAGGTCAGCACAACCGCTCCGCTTCTCGATACTGGCAATGCGACGCTCGGCACGGATATCACAAGCCAGTACGTAAAAGAGCTACCGCTAGTGAATCGTGATTTCTTCGGCCTCGCCTTTCTGGCAGGCGGCGTAACCGAGGCTGCCGGTTCGGGCACGGAGGATAACTACCCGTCGGGGACGAACTTTGTCTCGAATGGGCAGAGGAACGCCACGGCGGAAGTTCGCCTCGACGGCTCGCCACTCAGCGCGCCGGAACAGGGCGAGGGCGGCAACAGCAACGTTTACTACGAGCCGCTGGTCGAAGGCGTGCAGGAATTCAAAGTTCAAAACAACAGCTTCTCGGCGGAATTCGGCAATAACGGTGGCACTGTCGTGAACATGGTAATGAAAAGCGGCACCAATAATTTTCACGGCAGCGGCTGGTATTTTCTCCAGCGTTCCGGATTAGACGCTCGCGATTTCTTCAATCCTGCTCCGAATCCCAAGCCCGACAGCGCGCGCGATCAGGGCGGATTTTCCATTGGCGGGCCGATCAAGAAAAACAAAACTTTTTTCTTCGGCGATTTTGAGAAGGTTCGTTCCAACAGTGCGTTCAACGGTCTCGCCACGGTCCCAACTGCGGCTGAACGGAAGGGAGATTTCTCGGCAACGGCGCAGTACACTGCGCAAGGTGCTTGCAATGGTGGCTGCATCTACGATCCAACGCGTCCCGGCCGGCTGCAGGTTCCGGGCAACATAATTCCCGCGGGTGAAATTGATCCCATTGGCCAGGCCATCCTGAATCTTTACCCGCAGCCAAATCAGTCGGGACTAATCAACAATTACCTTTTTAGTGGCATCATTCACCAACCCGATTACCAGTTCGACATTAAAATCGATCACCAGTTCAATGACAGCAATCACCTCAGCGCCCGCTACAGCCGCGAGACTTCGAACTTTTCCGTTCCGATGATCTTTGGCGACAGCTTCGACGGCAATGGGGCCGGAGATGGCATTGCAGGAACTCCGCAGCGCGCCCAAAATGCCTCGATCGAATATTCTCACACGGTAAATTCGCGCATCGTCTGGACTGCTCATTTCTCGCTCGACCGCGTCCACGAAGCCGAAACTTCCGGCATCCCGACCATTTCAAGTTTCAATTCCACCCTCCCTGCCGGCGTTCAACTCTCGCCAATATTCCAACAGGCAAACGGATTGGATCGCATGCCGGCCATTTACATGTCCTCAGGCGGCCAAACGACTCCCTGGACCGATCTCTACGATCAGTGCTGCGTCGACACAACCTTCGCACACACGCTCTACACCTATTCGTCGCAACTGGTGATTTCGCACGGATCACATCTGATCACGTTTGGCGGCGAACAGCGCCTTTTCTTCAACAATTTCTACCAGCCCAACGATCCCACCGGAACCCTGAACTTTACCGACTATGTGACTTCGCCGACGCCGAATAGCGACACGGATGCAAACGGAAATCCGACCGGGAATCCTCTCGCCAGCACGCTGTTTGGTTACGGCGACAACGTCAATCCCGTTCCCAATATCAACTCGTCGCTGCAAGTTTTGCCTGCGGTCGCCAACAAGTCGATTGAAACTGGTTTCTATTTTCAAGATGACTGGAAGGTGAACTCCAAGCTCACATTGAATCTCGGCATTCGCTACGAGTGGAGCACACCGTACACCGAACGCGACAACCGCATCCAGTTCAGCGATTTCACCACGCCCACGGGCGTCACGCTTGATACCAGCGCCGCGCAGTCAGCCCTGGGATCGGTCGGCGTGAGTTTCCCAGCTTCAGAACCACTGATTGGCACGACGATATTTGCCGGCGGCTCGAACATGCGCCATGTCCCGGTTTACAGGGGAGACGTCGGGCCGCGGCTCGGGTTTGCGTACGCTTTCGATCAGAAGACGGTCGTGCGCGGCGGCGCTGGAATTTATTTTGGCATGAGTCCGGCGACGAACTTCCAATATCCCGGAACTGCATTCGGCAAGACCGCGCCTATCATTTTCACCAACGACAATTTCGCGACACAGTACGCCACGCTGGAAAATCCTTTCCCATCCGGATTTACTCCTCCGCAAGGACAGCAATACGGTGCGCTCGCCGAGTGGGGCTATGGCAACAACAACGATCTCGGTACTACTTCTGCCCGCGATGCCGACCTTTATATGTGGAACCTCGGCATCCAGCGCGAACTGCCGAGCCAAATCGTTCTCGGAGTTGACTACTCGGCCAACCGCAGCATTCATCTTCCCTGGTCTGGAACCAACAATCGCGACTTCATCTCATCGTCGCTATTGGCTAAGATTACGGCCGCGGTCACGCCTACCGATTCCCAATGTCAGGCCGATAGTTGCGTTACGAACTTTCTCTCGAACCCGGTCAACAATCCGTTTCTTCCGATGTTCAGCACGCCCTGCACGCCCACCCCATCGTCGCCGTGTTTCAACGAGCCGAATTCGGAGTATAGCGCTCCACAGATTGGACTCGGAAACCTGCTCAATCCGTATCCGCAATTTACCGGCGATTTTGAAGGTTTGATGATCGAGGAAGCATCCTCCTGGTATAACGCGATGCAGGTTCGCTTCGAGAAGCGCACAACTCACCACATCAGCTTCGAGGGCAACTATTCAGTTTCCAAGTTCACCGACGATTCTTCCGCGGGCCGCAACAACTGGGTGGGGTCGCTGTCAAACGCAATGCCGCAACAACTCGATCGCCTGAACCTGGAGCACAGCATCAGTGCCAATGATGCCCCGCAGAGACTGGCGGCTGCGGTCGTTGTCGATCTGCCGTTCGGTCGCAACAACTGGCTGGGCAGCAATATGAATCGCGGACTGGATGCCGTGGTCGGTGGATGGTCTCTTGCCACCATGATTACCCAACAATCGGGTCAACCCATCGCGCTCGGCTTAAGCAGCCCGCAGCTCGCCAACGGCACGCAGCGCCCCAGCATTATCTGCTCTCACCTTAGAACCAGACTCAGCATGGATGAGGTTGCCAAGAACTGGGTGACGAACAGCAATGCCGAAGATAACGGCAATGCGCCACCGTTTTCATTCATTAATCCCGGCTGTCTCGCCGATCCTGGCGATCAGACCCCTGGCAACGCGCCGCGATATTATCCCGGCTTACGCGTGAATGGCATTCACAATTTCGACATGAACATTTACAAGTCATTCGTGCCCAAAGAAGGCATGAAGATCGACTTGCGGGCTGAGATATTCAACGCCTTCAACCATCCCCGCTTTGCCCAGCCAGACGCGGCATTCGGCGACAGCGCCTTCGGCTCGATCACATCCAGTGCCGCCGGATTTCTACCACGCGCCTTTCAGTTTGGACTAAGGTTCGAGTTCTAGGGGCTCGTCGGAAAGTTTTCCTTAGTGTTCCTTAGTGCCCTTAGTGGTTAGCCCAAACAGCCGGCCGCCGAATCATTTCTCGGGAACAACCGGAAGTATCAGCAAAGAAGGATGCTGTGCGTCATGAAGAACCGCGTTCGTAGCTGAAACACCGCTTCGCGCAAATCGCGCTTCTTCCCCGGTATTCATATTGCGATCGAACCGCGGGAAGTTGCTGCTGGAAATCTCAAGCCGAAGCGTATGCCCGCGCAGAAAAACATTGCTCGTAGCCCAGAGATCGAGCGTGATCTCGTAAATCTGCCCCGGATTCATAAGCTCCGAATGTTCCTGAGACGAGCGGTAGCGCATGCGAAGAATTCCCTCCGTCAGGTCCCGCGCGAAACCATCAGGGTCCACGTCAACCAGCTTCGCCGTAAAATCCGTATCGACCGCCGACGATTTCACGAACAGATCGGCAGTAACGGGCCCGGTCGTTTCAAAATCCTGAGTGAATGGCCCAATAGAATAAACCAGAACATCGTCCCGATTCTCCACCGGCCGTTGATCGCGCGGCCCGGGCTCCATGTGCGTTTCGTCGCAACAAAGTGGACCGCCGATGGTCGGCGCGGGATTCGCGGGATTGTAAACATAACTATCCTGCGGCTCGGATTTTGGCGCGGAAGTAGAAAGCGACCCATCGCCGCGCAGCGAATTCGCTTTGCCGTTGGAGTGTAAAAAATATTTCGTCGGCCGGGCTTGCGGCGGCGGCCAATCGTCTTCCTGACGATATTCATTCACGCCCATGGTAAAAAGCTTTACGGGTTTATCGGTCGCAAATTCGTTCTTGATTCCCTTAAAAAGAAAGTCATACCAATCGAGGATGACGTCCGTATACACGTTTTCGACCGCGTGCGGGCCAAAATCCACATCGCCAATGCGGCGGCCAAAGCCGGAATGCCCGCCAATCTCGATCAACAAATGCTGTTGGGTGCGGGCTGCTTCCGTCGCGCCGTACTTTTTTGCGCCCATGTAATTGCGCAACGTGCCCGCATTAAAAATGTCATACCAGGCACCCACCTGCAACATGGGCACAGCGATCTTCGAAAAATGTTCTTCGATCGACCACTGCTTCCAATAGCTGTCGTAATCGGGATGTGCCAGCCAATCGAGATAATAGGGCGCGATCAATTGCGTCAGTTTTTCGTCAGCCGGCAGCTGGCCGAAATTGAAAACCGGGTAATTCGTGAGCGGCTGGGTCCGCACTCCGAAGACCGCATTCGTATTCTGATCGATGAAACGCGCCAGCGTATTCTGCGCGAGCTGCGAAGTCCAGTTCTGATCGAACCACTGCTCCAACGCCCCCGACTGATAAGTCCAGCCATCGTGATAGTTGCTGGCAGTCATATTCGGCGCAATCGCCCCGAGATGCGGAGGCTGAGCAATCGCCGCCAGCATTTGGGTTGCGCCTACATACGACGCGCCCATCATGCCAACTTTTCCATCGGAATAAGGAAGCGCAGCCGCCCATTCCACTGCATCGTAACCATCAGCCTGCTCGTGCCTGAACGGATACCACTCGCCTTCCGATGTATAGCGGCCACGAACATCCTGAATGATGACGACGTATCCCCGCGCCACCATTCGCGGTGTCGGAGCAACCGCCCAGTCGACGCTCTTATCGTACGGAGTACGCATGAGGATCACGGGAAACTTCTCGGTCGATCTTGGCCGGTAAATATCGGCATACAAAGTCACGCCATCGCGCGTCTTCATCGGCACATCGTATTGCACGATCATGTCGATGGATATCGAAGCTGGTGGCGTCGAAGGCGAAAATGTCGAAGCCGGAGTGGTTGAAGTCTGCGACGATGGCGTTTGAGGCGCCGAAACTGGCGTCGCTTGTGCCTCAATAGACTTCCCGGAAATCGCGCAAATCGCAATCAAACAGAACACGGACAGCCACAGCGTGCCATTCCATCTCATGCTTCAATCCTTTCGTCAGAGCTTACTTCCAGCCACTCTCGCCCTCGGTGATGGTGATGTAACGATCAACCGGAAGACCTGTGAAATGCTGCTTCAGGCCGCTCGGTTGCGGCCACGCAACTTCAATCCAATCCAATTTCGGGCGCTGTCCAATCCCCAATACCATCCGCGGATCATGAGCCGAAAGGAAACTGCCGCCTCCAACCTTCATCCGGCTGCGCTTCAAATCGCCCGCCTGGTAAGTAACCCGCGCCCCAATCGCATCAATGTTCGACTTTCGTCCCACCAGCTTTATGCCCAGCCAGTGATTTCGCGAGCCAACCTGATTTCGCAACAGTAGCGGCGCATCGTCATTCACGCTGATCAGCACATCGACTCCGCCATCGTTGTCAAAATCTCCAATCGCAAGCCCGCGCGCGGAACAGTTCCTGGCAAAAATCGGACCGCTCTCCGCACTCACATTTTGGAAGCGCTTGCCGGATTTGCCGGTGTTATGAAAAAGAAGCAGAGGCTCACGGTATCCCACCTGATGATGCGTGAGGCCTTCAATGAGATCATCCGGATTGCCGTTGGCCAGAAATAGATCGAGTTCGCCGTCGTTGTCGTAATCGAAGAACTTCAGCCCCCATCCGCTCATCAAGCGGGTAGGTCCGCCGATTCCGGAGGTCAACGCCAGATCGTCAAACGTCTCATCATGATTGTTGCGATAAAGCGAATAGACTTCATGATCGATATTCGCCACGAACAAATCCATCCAGCCATCGTTGTCGAAATCGGCGGAGTCGAGCCCCATGCCCGATCGCGGACGACCCTCCGCGCTGTACGCCACGCCTGCCGGAGTGGCGATTTCTTCGAAACGTCCTTTGCCGCGATTGACGAACAGAAAATTCGCCACCGTGTCATTGGCCACGAACAAGTCCATCAGCCCATCATTATTAATATCGGTCGCGACAACGCCCCAAGCCTTTCCGAGCGACGCGGCGATCCCACTCGCCTTGCTAACGTCCGTAAACGTTCCGTCGCCATTGTTGTGAAAAAGCCAACTCGGCGTTGGATGGTAGAGATGAGGAATGCAGTAGCCGCGCTGCGCATCTTCGCCGGCATGGCAGTCCTTGCTTTTAGCTTTGCTGAATTCCACGAATTGGCAAACGAATAAATCCAGCCGGCCATCGTTATCGTAATCAAACCACACCGCGCTGGAACCCCACCCCGGCGCGGCGACTCCAGCCTTTTCGGTTACATCCGTAAAAGTTCCATCACCATTATTGTGATAAAGAATGCTTCGGCCGTACTGCGTGACGTACAGATCAGGAAATCCGTCCGCATCATAATCTCCCACGGCAACGCCCTGCCCATAACCGCCTGCGGCCACGCCCGCTTTTTCCGTTACGTCAGTAAAAGTTCCATCGCGATTATTGCGATAAAGCGCGTTGCGCAGGGGAGGAGCAGGATCATAAAAATCGCACTTCCCGCTGTTCACCAAATAAATATCCATCCAGCCGTCATTGTCGTGATCCAGGAACGCGCAGCCAGCTCCAGTAGTTTCCGGCAGATATTTTTCTGGAGAATGTCCAGCAGTGTGCCTCCACGAAATCCCACTGACCTTCGCAGGAACCTCTTCGAAAGGATAGAGCGAACCTGGAAGAGCCGAACCTGGAAGGGCCGAATTTGAAAAAGCGAAGCCGGAACGACAGAGTGGCGACAGCGCAAGCGTACTTGAAATCTGACGAAGAAAGTTGCGTCGGCTAACGCTCCGTAGAAAGCCGCTAGACAATGCAATCCTCTTGAAGCCAGTCGATCGAAAACATTTTGCGGACGCGCGAAATCATCATCTATTTGTTCTGAGAGGACGGCGACGAATCCTTGTCGCCACCTGTGCTCATAATTTGCTTATGGATCGCGAATTCTTTTTCCCCGTCCAGTTTGCGCCCAGCCCGCGTGTAAGCCATCCCCAGGCTATAGTGCGCATCAGGATTGCCCGGCTCGAGCTTCACCGCCACCTCCAGCGGAGCAATCGCCTGTTCGAACTGCTTCTCTGCCACCAGCGAAGCGCCCAGGCCAAAGAACGCTTCCCCAAATTGTGGATCCAACTTCGACGCTCGCGAAAAATGCTCGACCGCCTGCTCCCAATCTTGGCCCTGTCGCGCCAGTTCTCCGAGAACATACTCCGCACCCGCGTTCTTGGGATCGATCTTCAACTCCTGCTCGAATTCGCTCTTCGCCTCGGCCACAACATCCACGCCCGGATTCGGCTTGGAAAGCAGAGCCCGCCCCAGCCGAAAATGAATCCCGGGCAGATTCGGATTCTCTTTGAGAATCGCCCGATATTCCTTCTCAGCATTGTCCCAATTACCGCCGCTCTCAAATGACTCCGCTAATAATTCGTGTGCCTGATACGAAGATGGATCCTCGCGGGCAAGTTCCTGCGAAAGAAACGTGGATAAATCCGAGAAAGCGTGGATGGAAACGTAAAGTGCATCCGGATCATCAGGAAAGTCGCGAGCCAATCTACGGAGAAACTCGAGGCCAGCGTCGGTCTGGTGCAGAGCCATGGAGCAGCGAACACCAGCCAGCAAAATCTTAAGTTCCAGAGCACGCTCACGAGTCTGAGCGGAGCTCTTTCGGAGCGAAACGAGCGCTTCGGAGCAGTGGCCCGACTCAGCAAGAGCCACGGCGCGACGTGCAAACTCCGATGAATCGGCGGCCGGCTTGCCGGATTGTGGCCAGGCAGAAGAAACAATTGCGACAGCAAAAGTCAAACAGCCCAAAATGAAAGGCCTAGACATACACTTGCGATCATAAACGAAAAACGGCAGACGCCTGAAGTGGCGTCTGCCGAGCCGTTTGGATGCCTGTCAAAAGTAGAATTTCAATGCAAACTGCATTTCGCGCGCATCCTGCGTGTGACTGCTTATTCCAAATGTCCCTGTACAACAGCTATCGTTGGGCACTGCAAAGTTGGGGTGGTTAAGCGCGTTCAGGAAATCGGCCCGGAACTGAACTTTCATACTTTCGGTAATGGGGAAGTTCTTCTGCGCGCTGATGTCCGCATCCGCGTAGCCCGGACCAATCACAGGTCCTTGCGCCGGACAGTTTCCGAAGGTCCCGTTTGCGGCATTAGCGAATGAGCCTTGGCCGAACCACTGGATGCCATCAACGCTTACAGTTTTTGGATAGGTAACCGGCCCGATGCAATCGGGACGATTTTCCGGACTTCCCGTTCCCGAGTCTCCTGCTCCATACAGAGACAGCGGGAAACCGCTGTGCCAGGACACGATAGGGTTGATGGACCAGTTGCCAGCTACGGCGTTCACCGCGGAATTCATATTGTGACCGAACTGGCGGCCGCGCCCAAAGGGCAAATCATAAACCGCATAGGCGCTGAGAACATGGGTGGAGTCCCAGTAGCAGCGCGCGTAGTCGCCGTTCGGATGGTAAAGATCCTGCCAGTAGTTGCCGGAGGGACCTGCTTGAGTGGTTGATCCCCACGTACCGTAATACCCGTCGTCGTTGGTCATGCACTTTTCAAAGCTGTAGGACACCTGCGCGTCGAGCCCGTGGCTCAATCGCTTTTGCAACACCGCCTGGAGCGCGTTGTAATTCATGTTTCCAACGGAGGCAGTGTCTTTCACGTTGCCGAATCCGTTGGGACCGTAGGTTACCCCGCTGCTTGTGACGCCATTGATCACCGTACCGGCAGGGTTTTGCCCTCCGATGAGTGGATAGGTCACCGATCCGTTCGCCTGCAAGTTACCCTGGGAGAGCCACTCAGGCACCATTAAGTGCGTCGTGCGCTGGCCGACATAGCCCAACTGAAAGGTCGTATTGCTGGCGATTTGCTGCTGGATCGATAGATTCCACTGATCCGCCACTGATGGTTGCACAGTAGATCCCCACGTCAGCATGGTTGCGCCGATGAAGGGATCGCCTGTAGGCGGCGCCGCGAAGCTGAAGGCTGACTCCGTGTTGTATGCCGTCCCCGTCGCGACATTGTTTGCCTCAACCTGCGCTGGGGTAAATGGTGGATTTTGAGTTAGGCGGAGGTTTGTGCCCGTTCCTTCCAGATAGGATGAGATCGTGAATGCGCCGCGAATTACAGTCTTTCCTTCCCACAAGGCGGGGCTCCACGCAAATCCAACGCGGGGCTGAAAGTCGGGAAGTCCGTAGGTGGAGTTGTAGAGCCCGCGGCTGAATCCGTTGCTGCCCACTACTCCGGTTGGAACTGCCGTGTTGCCGATGAACTCCAATGCACCGGTTTGAGCATTGACCCCGACCTGACGATTGTTGAGTTCGATCCAGGGCGTGCGCGCTTCGTAGCGCAGACCAAGATTCAGCGTCAACGTATCTGTAATGCGCCAATCATCCTGCACAAAGCCCGCGAACAACCAATCGCGTTGATGCCATCCGCCGGTGCTCGTTCCGCGTCCCACATCTTCAGGAAGACCTAAGGCCCAGTCCACAGAGGGATCGCCATTCGTGCCGTTGCCCGAGTAATTGCCGCCCGGCCCAAGGCCAAAAAGTTCTGCTCCGAGCTCCCCGCCGTTGCCGCTGTAAAAGACGTTGATATTGTAACGGTTCGTCTGGAAGCCGGTCTTAATAACGTGACGTCCATGGGTGTAGAGGAGAACGTCGTCGAACTGGCTGACCGTGGATGAGAACTTCTCCACCACGTCCGCAGCGCCCAGGTTCTCAAGCGATCCGGTATTGATGTTGGTGATCGATCCTCCGGAAAACCCGAACTCAGGAAGGCCACTGATACCCGCAGGGTTGCCGCCGGCAATGCCGAGGGAATTTCCCAGCGCACCCACCGCCGCGCTGAACGTGGTCAGGCCATGCGGCAACTTCACATAATTCTTGCCGAAACGCGCGTCATTGATTAGGTTCGAAGAAAAAGTGTGGGTCCAGTCAGCCGCTCCGTTCAACAGGTAGGCCTCATTCACGATATTGCCAAGAAGAGCTACCGAATTGGTGGTCGGGTCGAACTGGTTACCCTTTGAGAAGCGGCCGAAAATGTGATCTCGCTGCGATAGGAGATAGTCAACTTTAATGTCTCCCTGGTCGGAGTTGTATTGGGTAGCCTCTGTATTGATCGCACCCCCTAAACCGCTTGGCAAAGTGAGGACTGCCGTCGGATATAGCGAGTTCGTCACCAGTTTCGTAAAAGCCGGATCGAGCGAGGAGGCCGGGATAATGCCGCCGGTAAACTGAGGACGGGATGCGGGGGGCAAAATAGAGCATGGGGTGGAGGATGTTCCTCCGGTGCCGGGGGAGCAAGGGTTATAGATCGGAACCCCCAGGGCGCTAAAGTTGCCGCCGATCTCATCCGCGGTCAAAACGGTGATGATGCTGGATGACGCCGGGTGGTCGAGCCTTCCTCCTTGATAATCGGCAAAGAAGAACAACTTGTTTTTGATGATGGGACCACCGAAGGTTCCGCCGAACATATTCCAGCGAAGCTGCGGCGTTGGCAACACTCCCGCCGGTGTCCCGATCGTCAGGCCATTCTCCCATTGATTGGCGTTAAAGAAATCGTTTCGGAAGAACTCAAAAACATCGCCATGGTAACTGTTCGTTCCGGACTTAATCACGGCGTTCACGATGCCGCCGTTATAGTTGCCAAACTCGGCCGACGCATTCTGCGTAATAAGGTTGAATTCGCCGATGGCGTCTGGAGATGGCGTAAATCCCAGAAGGTTGTCGGAAGCCTGATTGTTGTCGACGCCATCGAGCAGGAAGTTATTCGATTGCTCGCGATTCCCGTTGATGTACGGGCGTCCCCCCTCTTCCGCGGTATTCGATCCCAGATTCATACTCTTCGGGTCCACCGATACGGTGCCCGGAGAAAGCAGCGTCAACTGCACGTAGTTGCGCGTCTCGAGCGCAAGGTTCGTAACCGTGTTTGAATCGATAACCGTCCCAACCGCGGCGTTCTCCGTCTGCAATACCGGCGCCGCACCAGTAACTTCCACCGTCTCGCTTACCGCTCCTACCTTCAGTTTGGCGTTGATGCGGGCAGTTTGATTCAGCACGAGCTGAAACGGCGGGAACTGCGCAGTGTCGAATCCCGGCGCCGTCACTCTTACCCCATACGTTCCGATCGGCAAGCGGAGAAGATTGTACGAACCGCTATCGTTGGTCTGAGCGTTCCATAATGTGCCGCGATCCGTGTCGGTTGCTTGCACGTTTGCGCCTTTAATCGGAGCGCCGCTCGGGTCCGTGACCGTGCCCACGATCGCTCCCGTCACCTCCTGAGCCATCATTGGCGTTGCCGCGCCTACCGCAAGGCAAATGGCAAGCAGCACCGCGAAACCGCAGGTTAGGTTTTTCATCGCACGACCTCCTCAGAGCGCATAACAGTGGCGTTCGGAAACAACCGCCTAATACAATCGCACTATGCTATATAGCACACCGAGTGTCGTGGTCAAGAAAAAAATGCTCCAGCCTGTGGAAATCTCTTCCTTGCGCTCAGACGATGCTCTATATCACTTCTTTCTGAACCTTAATTTGTCGAAGCCCGGACAAAGTATGGGACCCTCGGCTCCGGCGACCCATTCCGGCAGCTTGCTGCGGTCGATACAATGTTTCCCCTCGGATCCGAACCGCAGTTTTCTGGCTTCGCACGATCCCTCACTTCCCGCATTGGCCGCACCTGCTCTATAGCAATGGAGTAGCCCGGAACCAAATATTTTTGCTCCTTATTCGGTTTTGTCTTTACAGCAGCGCCTTCGTTAAGCTATATAGCACATGACAGCATCGTAGTTGCGATCGCCCAAAGCACTGCCTTTTCGGGGGAGAAATTGTCAGTGTGTTTGCCGGGCGATAACCTGGGAAGCCCAACATGGCTGGAAATCACCGCAACGGAACACCCGCCTACAAGAAAATTCAAAACGCTGTCCGCAAGCGGATTGAAGCAGCCGAACTGAATCCCGGCGACGCGGTTGCTTCCGAACGCGAGCTGGCAAAAACTCACAAAGTCAGCCTGATGACCGCGCGTCACGCCCTCGCCGGATTGGAAAGAGAAGGGGTCGTCGAACGCAGGCGCGGAGCCGGAACTTTCGTGGCTTCGCCCAAAATCCACTTCAACAAATTAATGAGTTACACCGAGCACATGTCCAGCCGGGGCCTCGCCCCGCGCTCGCGCGTCCTCGCGGCAAAAATTGTTGACGACGAACATGAGGTCGCTGCGCGCCTGGGTCTGCCTTCCACCAGCCGCATGGTGAAGATCGTCCGCCTCCGGCTCACAGAGGAAGAACCCTTTGCCCTCGAAGTTTGCTACTTGCCCGCCTCGGAATACGCTGATCTCGTCAATGCCCCGCTCGGTCGAAGCTCTTTATTTGGATTTTTGCAGCACGATTACGGAGTCGAACTGGCCTACGCCGACGAAGAAATCGATGCCACCGCCGCCGACGCTCAACTCGCCGAGATGCTCGCCTTGCCCAAGGGCTCGGCTATCCTTCGAATCCGCCAGGTCATTTTCTCGACCAAAGGTAAAGCTACCATTTACGTCGTCGGACATTACCGCTCGGAGCGCCACACCTTGTTCATCCGCCGCTTCCGCTAAACTCTTTCCCCCAGGCTCGACCCGCTTCTCGCTTCATCCGAACTAAAAGGAATTTCATTTTCGCCGTACTGTCCCGACACCAATCACCTTCCAATTCTTCCCGTCCAACCTAAGGAATCTTCTATCCAATTCATTCGCCGGCGGCTAAGCCTAAACTAATTGCGCGCGCGCACTGCCTCTGATAGCCTTTAACAATCTTCATTGAAACTGCACTTGTAGTAGTTGCGGCGCCTGCAGGCGCGAACTCGCCAGAGGGAAAATCCGAAGGAGAAAATTCTTGGCACAAAAAAATCTTCACCTGTTTACTTCTGAATCCGTAACCGAAGGCCATCCCGATAAAATCGCCGATCAGATTTCCGATGCGATTCTAGATGCCTGCCTCGCCGAAGA
>DASXEG010000101.1:0-32117 GCA_036490235.1 Candidatus Sulfotelmatobacter sp.
CCAGTTCCGGCAAGGCAATGACTACCCTATAGCCATCGGCGGCCTCCACCAGCAGGCAGGACGCCATTGCCTTGCCACGCAAAGTCTCCCCGAGGGCAATTCCGCCCTTTTCCAACACGGACCGTAACAACGGACCTTCAAATGTTGCGGCCTCCCCATGTGCGTTGGCGGTCAACTTTACACGTGGCAGCCCCTCGATATCAGCTTTGCTAAGGACGGTCTGCTTGCCACTTGCGCTCTGAACCGCCAGTTGTTGGCAGATCGCCTGCCGCGGTTGCAGGAGGACGCAGGTGAACAGCACAGCAAGCAAGATCACACATCGCTTCATCTCACACTCGCAAAATCATCACTTCCGTGGCCTTGATAAGAGCCGCCGCGGTTTGTCCGGGCCTGAGTTGCATCTCACGCGCCGACCGTGCCGTGATGATCGAGGTGATTGTCTGCCCTCCAATAGAAATGGCAACCTCTGCCATCAGTCCACTGATGCGCACCGCATCGATTCGCCCCACGAGTTGATTCCGTCCGCTCACGCGCCGCACCGCGTGCTTGCGCTCGTCCTCGGTGCGTCCGCGCTTGCGGAACAGCAGCCGGTCGATCTCTCCCTGCGGGATACGGTGATGCCCGCCCGCAGTCTGCACGCTGCGGATCTTCTTTTTGTAAATCCATTGCTTGATGGTAGGGAAGCTGACGCCCAATTGCAGCGCGGCATCGCGCAGCTTGAGCAGTTCCCCAATCTTCCCTTCGGATTTGCCGCTCTTCCGCATCGGGAGGCAATCGTAGCGACAACAAGGTGCAGGGTCAACTCAATCGCACTCGCGCAAGTATAGCCCGTGGAATCCTTGGCAATCATACTAAAGCGTATGGCTCTGGACACCAGATTCGTATCTCGTATACACTCGCGACTTCATTCCAAAAGATTGGTTTTTCGAGGTTCGAATGCGCAAGGCTTACCTATTTATCGCAGTGGTGGTTTTCTTGCTCTCGTCATCTTTCGTCTTTGCCCAGGAGAAGACGCCCGATCCCTGCACAAGCGGGCACGAGTTTGCCACTACCGATTGCACGCTGACCTGGCATGGCATCACGCTGTACGGTGCGTATGACGTCGGCCTCGGTTGGGTGAGTCACGGCTTACCGGAAAATGGCTATAACTACGAAGGCGAATCTCTGGTGAATCGAAACGGCTATCAACATCGATTCCTGGTGGCGCCGAACAACCTGTCGCAGACCGGTCTGGGCATTCGGGGCAAGGAAGAGTTTCGGCATGGCTGGTACGTTGTTTTTAATGGTTCCACTGGCATCAATCCGCAGTCCGGACTGCTGGCCAACGCGTCGGCTACGGACATTATGAACAGCGGACTTCCCAGAGCCAGCTACTCTTTCGTCATCGACGGCCCGCGCGCGGGCCAACCCTTCAACGACCAGTTCTATGGCGGCATATCGTCCGAACATTTCGGCGAGCTGACCTTCGGCCGCCAGCGCCCTCTTGGTACCGATGCCATGCTACTTTATGATCCCGCGGGCGGTGCCTATGCGTTCTCCTATATCGGGTATAACGGCACGATGGCTGGCGGCGGCGACACGGAGGACGCCCGTTGGGACGACGCTCTAAAGTATCGCCTCACCTACGGTCCTGTCCATTTCGGCGCGATGTATAAGTTCGCCGATGGCTCTGCCGGCTGCTACTCAGCCGCTTCAACTTGGACTGCCGCTACTTGTGTGCCGGAACAGGCGCATAACAATGCTTATGGATTCGACCTCGGCGGAAACTACGGCAAGTTCTCCGC
The DNA here is from genome assembly GCA_036490235.1 of Candidatus Sulfotelmatobacter sp. Classification (GTDB taxonomy): domain Bacteria; phylum Acidobacteriota; class Terriglobia; order Terriglobales; family Acidobacteriaceae; genus Sulfotelmatobacter. The sequence continues at coordinate 1,785 of DASXEG010000101.1, forward strand.
CGACCTCATCGGTCAACATTACAACCAGGCGATCAGCGTATTGAACCCCTTGCTGGGGCCTCAGAGTCAGGCTTCTGGCCAGTCATTTCAGTCAACCACCGACAGCATCAATACAAACCCCATCAACGGACTGAATCTGATCGACCCGAACAACACCGTCTATGGCATCGTGACCGACAACAACGGAATTATCTTCGCCGCCAAATACACGCCGAATCCGTTCAAGTTTTTTGTCGGCTACGAATACATCTGGCAGAACAATCCGAAGAATCCCTTGGGCGTCGGCGCATCAGACGAGGGCGGCTATTTCATGAGCGGGGTCGAAGACAACAATCTTGATTCCCAGAAGCTGGTCAATATCTGGTGGATGGGCGCGAAGTACACCTACCGCACCAAAACCGACTTCACTTTCGCCTGGTATCAACAGCGCCAGAACGATTTCCGCAGTCCGCCAGCCTGCTCGTCCTCGCCCTCAGTCGGTTTCCGCAGTTCCTGCGCGGGCACCCTCAACGAAGGGTCGCTCTATGCGGACCGCCACTTCACCAAGCGTTTCGACGGTTTTGTTGGACTTGCGTATTCGTACGTGACCGGCGGTCTCGGCATCGCCATTCCTCACAAACCCGGAGTTCCCTATGACTACAACAATAACTGTGCTCCAACAATCGGAGGCCGTTTCAGTTTCTGATCGCTTGCGTGGCGCGCTCAGGCTCCGAATAATTTTGATAAGCCGTTTTCCGGCGAATGACTTTCGTCATCGGAATCACCACATATTTCCGCCAGTGCGATTGAACACTCTGCGAGACTTGAAAGGTTGACCCGGGCAGCTTAGCATCTCTCAGCGGCTTGATCTTCCCGGGCGGCCAACCTTTCATAATGAGCACAAAGGCAACTCCAGCCCTTGAGATCCCGTCGCCGCAGCCTTCCACTCGCGCGACAAACGTCCCCGCAACCAAAGGGCTGGGCTGGTACTTCGCATTTTTCTTCGTCTCGGGATTCTGCAGCATCCTCTACGAACTGATCTGGCTTCGTCTCGCCATGGCCCAGTTCGGTGTGACCACGGCCATGGTATCGATCGTCCTCTCCAGCTTTATGGCGGGATTGGGAATCGGTTCGTGGGCATCCGGAGCGCTTCTGCAAAAATATGCCCGCCGCGTGTCCTCTCGGCCGCTGCACCTCTATGCAGTGACCGAACTGCTGATCGGCTGTTCAGGCGTCATCGTACCGCTGGAACTACTGGGGGGCCGTTATGTACTCGAGCACCTCGGCAGCAGTTCATCCTTATCTTCATCTGGATATTATCTGGCAGCTGGTGTCTGGGTCGCGTGCACGCTGATTCCATGGTGCGCCCTGATGGGAGCCACGATTCCATTCGGCATGTTCGCCATTCGCAGTGAGCGCCGCTCTGAATCGAAGCGCTCCTTCAGTTATCTCTACGTCGCGAACGTGCTCGGCGCCGTCATCGGCACAGTAATTCCTTTGGCCCTCATCGAAGTTTGGGGATTCACTTCCACCTTGCGTGTCGGAACGTTTCTGAATCTTTCCATCTGCGCCGCCGCATTTTGGCTAGCCGATAGGCAATCGAAAACCAGCCATCAAAACGCCTCCGACAATAAACACAAAGCCTTCGAAGAAGATCATCACCAGACGGATCAAGCCGCAGCATTCCACGCGAATTGGCAAGAACTCATAGGCAACGGCACATTGTGGCTGCTCTTCGCAACCGGTCTCACCAGCATGGGCATCGAACTGGTGTGGACGCGCCTCTACACCTTTTACATCGGAACATTCGTCTACTCTTTTGCGCAGATTCTCGGCATCTACCTGCTTGCAACCTTCCTCGGGTCGGCACTCTATCGCTATTGGAGCCGCCGCCACGATCAGGATGCTCCCGTGCTTTGGTTACTCGTATGGCTCGCGGCGCTAATAGCGCTTCTCACCGCTGATCCGCGCGCCCACATCCACTCATGGAAGCGCATACCGTTCGGTATAGTCGCCTTCAGCGGTCTTTTAGGATTCATCACGCCCAGGCTTGTCGATCGTTTTTCCGAAGGCGACCCCGCTCGCGCCGGCGTTGGCTATGCAGTGAACGTAGTGGGCTGCATCCTCGGCCCGCTGATCGCTGGCTTCGCACTTCTGCCCTATGTCGACGAGCGTTACGCGCTCGTCATCCTCGCTTTACCCTGGCTTGCGGTCGGAGTCTGGTCTCTGTTGTTTGGCAGCAGCGGTTCCCCAAAGCGCTTTGCAAGTCTCGCATCATGCGCAGCAATCCTGTGCGCCTCCGCGGCCCTGATTCTCAGGACTCACAGTTACATTCAGGAGATTCCGGACGCACACGTAAAACGCGACAGCACCGCAACCGTGGTCGCCGCAGGGCAGGGAATGAAGCGGAAGCTTTACGTGAACGGTGTGAATATGACCGTACTCACACCTCTCACAAAGGTCATGGCCGCACTGCCGCTCGCGTTTCTCGACCATCCGCCTCAGAAAGCTTTGGTCATCTGCTTCGGCATGGGCACCACCCATCGCTCCATGCTCTCCTGGGGAATCGATTCCACCGCGGTGGATCTGGTGCCCAGCGTTCCAGAATTTTTCTCGTACTTTCATCCCGACGCCCCGCAGTTGGTTGCTTCTCCGCGCTCGCATATCGTGATCGACGATGGCCGCCGTTTTCTCGAGCGCACCAGCGATCAGTACGACGTAATCGTGATCGATCCGCCGCCGCCCATCCCCGCCGCAGGCAGCAGTCTGCTCTATTCCCGCGAATTCTATGCCGCCGCTAAGAAGCGTCTGCGCCCGGACGGAATTCTGGCGCAATGGTATCCGGGAGGAGATCGGCAGACTGGGACCGCGATCACGCGCGCTCTTATGCAATCGTTTCCGTACGTTCGCGCGTTTCTATCGCTTGAAAATTACGGCGTCCATTACCTGGCCAGCATGCAGCCCATTCCATCGAGATCCCCCGCCGAACTGGCAAACCGCATGCCGCCGGCAGCCGCCGCCGATCTGGTAGAGTGGGGCCCGCTCTACACTCCACAAGAACAGTTTTCCGCCCTGTTGCAGCGTGAACTCAATTTGCAATGGCTGCTTGCTCTGGATAAAAACGCGCCGGCCCTGCAGGACGATCGTCCGATCAATGAGTACTATCTGATTCGTTACCTTCGCCATCCACAGCCCTAATAGAGAAAAGGAAAATCGAACCAACGTCGCGAAAATAAAGCCGCTGACCGCGTCAAACGCGACTGCTCCCGGCTAACGCGTCACGCTGAACTCGCTATGCAGCTTCGCGGTCGAATCCTCGCCCGCCCAAACATCAAACTCCGCCGGCTCAACCACCCACCGCTTCGTCTGCGGACTCCAAAACTCCAATTCCTCTTTTCCAAGAGAAAATTTCAGCGTCTTCGTCTCTCCTGGTTGTAGCGCAACGCGCTTGAATCCCTCCAACTGCCGCACCGGTCGAGAAGCCGAACCCCACCTCTGATGAATGTAAATCTGCGCTACTGCATCACCCGCAACCGATCCCGTATTCTTCACATCGACAGAAACTTCCGCGGCTTCATCCGTCCCGAAGCTCGTTTTACTCAGGCGCAAATTCGTGAAGTCGAATTTCGTATAACTCAAGCCATAACCAAACGCATACAACGGTTTCGAACTGACATCCCAGTATCGCGACTTGAAATTTGGCGCGTCCTCGGGATCATGCGTGAGGTTGTGATTGTAATAAAGTGGTTCCTGTCCCGCGCTGCGCGGCCAGCTCACCGGCAGCTTCCCACCCGGATTCACATCGCCAAACAGAACATCCGCCACGGCATTTCCGCCCTCCGTCCCCGGATACCACGCTTCCAGAATCGCCGGCACATGTTCAGCTGCCCAGCGAATATCGAGCGGCCGTCCATTTTCCAGCACCAGCACAATCGGCTTGCCGGAAGCCGCGGCAGTTTCGAGCATCTGCTCCTGAATGCCGGGAAGATCGAGCGAGGCCCGCGAAGCATATTCGCCACTCATCCCAAATCTCTCTCCGAGCACAGCAATCACAACGTCTGCATTTGCCGCAGCCGCTTTCACTTTCTCCAGCGAGTCACGAATCTCCCCGGGAGTAGGTGGAGGCATTTGCTTAATGCCGAGAAAATCATCGAAAAACGAAGGAAACTCCCGCTGCGGCATTGGCCCCGCAACATACGTAACCTGCGCGCCAGATCCTAACTTGTCTTTAATCCCTGCCAGCACAGTCACCGGGTGGCTTTTGCTCCCCACGCCAAACGTGCCCTCCACCGTCCAACCGCCCTCAATGTCGCGCCCGGAATCGCCCAGCGGCCCGATCACCGCAACATTTTTCAACGAACTTTTCAGCGGCAGCGTGCCATTTTCATTTTTCAGCAGCACCATCGACCGCGCAGCCAGTTTGCGCTCCAGCGCCAAACCCTCCGGCCGCGCCAACATCGCTTCCACCTTCGATTCATCGACGTAAGGCTGGTCAAAGAGTTCCAACTGATATTTGATCGCGAGAATCGGCAGCACCGCATCATTCAACTGCTTCTCGCTGACTTTGCCGTCGCGCACAAGCTGCGCGAGATTCTTCGAGTAGGTCAGGCTGGCCATATCCATATTCAGACCTGCGTTGAACGCCTTGTACGCAGCATCCGCGGGATCTTTCGCATACCCGTGCTTCACCAAGTTCCCTACCGCAATCGCGTCCGAAACCACGAACCCCTGAAAGCCCCAATCCCCGCGCAAAATGTCCGTAAGCAGCCAACGATTCCCGCTCGCCGGAACATCATTCAAATCCATGTAAGCTGACATGAAACTGCCCACGCCCTGCCGCTCCGCCGCATAAAAAGGTCGCAGATAAACATTGCGAAATAACTCCTCGGGAATATACGACGCGTCGTAATCCCGCCCACCCTCCGCCGCACCATATCCCGCAAAGTGCTTCGCGCAAGCCAGCACCGAATCCCTTCCCAGCGATGTGCCCTGAAATCCCCGCACCTGCGCCCGCGCCATCGCCGCGCCCAGATACGGATCTTCTCCAGCCCCCTCCACCATGCGTCCCCATCGCGCATCGCGCGCAATATCGACCATCGGCGCAAATGTCCACCGAATGCCCGCGGTTCGCGCATCTTCCGCGGCCCATCGCTGTGCCTGCTCCTCTACCTCTGGATCCCACGACGATGCCATGCCGAGCGGTACCGGAAACACCGTGCGATAACCATGAATCACATCAAAGCCAAACAGGATCGGAATATGCAGCCGCGATTTTTCCACCGCAATATGCTGCTGCCGGTTGATCTCCTTTACATCGGTCAGCCAGAGAATCGATCCAACCTTCCCCTGCGCGATCAACTCATCCGGCGCGTCTGAAATAAGGCCAGCCAACGCAACTCCAGCGGCCTGCGTAAGCTGCCCGACTTTTTCATCCAGCGTCATCTGTTTCAGCAGGGCCTCAGCCTTTTCTCTTGCCGCGGTTCCGTACGGAGCGCTTTGCGAGTGGAGAGTTGTGGTAAGAAAAACGCAGGAAGCGAGTGCAAAAGCCAAAGCAGGTTTCGGGTTCATAGTCAGAGAATCACCGGACCGATCTTACATCCACAAGCCATACAGGAAATCCCGGACGTGCATTTGTCCGGGGAGCCACCAATGTTCGGGCCTGAGATATATTGATGTCCATGTTTAACTCTCGAACGATTCTTGGGCTCACACTTGGGTTGTGCTTCGGCTGGGTGCTTGCGCGCGCGCAAGCGGTGGATACGCTCGATCCCGCGATGAAAACCCGCGTCGATGCGATCGCAACCGGCGTAATGGAACAGCACGGCGTACCCTCAGCAAGCATAGCCGTAGTCCAGGGCGGCAAGCTCGTATATACACACGCCTACGGCCGCGCCCACATCGATCCCGACAAACCCGCGACGCCGGACATGCGCTACTCCGTCGGATCGATCTCGAAGCAGTTCACCGCCGCAGCAATTCTGCTTTTGCAGGAACAAGGAAAGCTCAAGCTGGATGATCCCGTCGGCAAATACGTCCCGGGCCTCACGCGGGGCGACGAAGTCACCATCCGCCAGATTCTCAGCCACACCAGCGGGTATCAGGATTACTGGCCCGAGGACTACCTGATGAAGCCAATGGAGCAGCCAACCACCGCGCAGGAAATCATCGACCGCTGGGCGAAAAAGCCGCTCGACTTCGCTCCGGGCACGCAATGGCAGTATTCGAATACGAATTATGTAATCGCCGGACTCATAGTAGAAAAAGTCTCCGGACAGAAGCTGATGGATTTTCTCGGAGAACACATTTTTCATCCGCTAGGGATGCGAAGTGTTTGGAACTCCGATGAGGCGAAACTCACGAAAGCCGATGCCACGCCATACATCCGTTATGCGCTCGGCCCGCTGCGCCTGGCGCCGAAAGAGGGTCGCGGCTGGGTCTTCGCCGCCGGGGAGTTGGCCATGACCGCGCACGATCTCGCCTTGTGGGATGAAAGCCTGATGTCACGCAGCGTGCTCAAACCCGAAAGCTACAAAGAGATGTTCACCGAGATCAAACTCAAGGACAGCAAGGGAACAAAGTACGGCCTTGGCGTGGAAGTTGATGAGCTCGATGGCCACAAAGATATTTCGCACAGCGGCGAAGTCACAGGCTTCGTCTCGGACAACGAAGTGCTGATTGATGACGGCATAGCCGTCGCGGTCTTCACCAACCACATGGCAGGCGGCGCTGGCGAAATCGCCAAGCTAGCCGCCTCAACCATCGCCGGCCAGAAACGGACCGCGCCAGAAGAAGAAGCGCTCTCTATGTACCGCGGCCTGCAAAAAGGCGAACTCGACCGCAGCAAGCTCGCGCCGAATCTTGACTCTTATTTCGACGCCCAGACCCTCGCCGATTTCAAAAGCAGCCTCAGCCCGCTCGGCGAACCGCTCACCTTCCACCAGATCAAAGAAGCCCTGCGCGGCGGCATGACCTTTCGCGTCTTCCGCATCGTCTATCCCACCCGCACACTCACCCTAACAACCTATGAGTACCCCGACGGCAAGCTGGAGCAGTTTTTGGTCTACCCGCAGGAATGAAAGATCAGCATTAGTTCCGGAAACGACGCAACGAGAAAGTCTCTTCAACAAGAGATATGTCATCCTGAGCGAAGTTGGCATTCGCGAAGCGAATGCCAACGCAGTCGAAGGACCCCAGCACTGCTTGTTTCGCTTGTGCGGCGTCAGGGAATTCTTCCTATGACGGTGCCGGGAGATTGCCTCGACGGCGCACAGAGGGTAGCGTCCTACGCAGCTCCCCGTTTGACCCGCCCACCCTCCACTCCTTAAACTTATTTCTGTTCCAACCCGCGCCGATCGTGTCCGCTGGAGGTTTTTCCTGATTTTTCGTTTCCGAACTTCAATCCTGACAGGCTTGCTAGGGCTGGGCGCGTCTTTCTGCTTTGCCCAGGATCATCCCACTCCCATCGCCCTCGACAGCAACGAGACCATATTCTCCATGCTGGCTGCGCTCAACACCTGCGGCTACGACATGGATCTTGCCATCTCCGATCCCACGCGCCTGAACGTGCGCGCCGAAATGCAGCGCGTCCTCAGCAGTTCCGAAGAAGCCGAAGCTGCCCGCGCCAACCTCTGCGAGTTCTACCAGACCCACACGCCCGACCGGAACACTAACCGCAGCCTCTCGCCTTACATTTCACTCGCGCTCTACGTCGACGGGCCGCCCCACTTCCGTCCGCGCACCAAAGAAGAAGATCTCCCGCCCGATGCCGACGCCATCACACTCTACGGCGAGCTGATGGAAAAGTTCTACGACAAAGTCGGCCTGCACAATATCTGGGAGCGCCATCGCGCCGACTACACCGCAGCCATGAACCGCTACCACGAGCAGCTTTCGAAGATGGTTTTCGACACGCAGATTTATCTCAAGCTGCAATCTTCGCAATATCTCGGCCGCCGCTTCACCATCTATCTCGACTTCATGGGCTCGCCCAACGAAACCGATGCCCGCAACTACGGCTCGGATTATTACGTCGTCGTCTTCCCGCTTCCGCCATCGTCGGGGGTCCCGCTGAAAAACCAGCTCAAGATGGATCAGATTCGTCACACGTTCCTGCACTACGAACTCGACCCCATGGCGAGCCGCCATTACACAGCCGTCATGCGGCTCGAGCCTCTGCTGCAATCGGTAAAACGCGCCCCGCTCGAAGAGAGTTTCAAGACCGACATCTCCCTGCTCGTAACCGAGTGCCTGATCCGCGCCATCGAAATCCGCACCAGCGGCGGCAAGACGCCTGCCGACGAGGTCCTCCGCACTCAAGCGGTAGATGATGCGGTCAAGCAGGGCTACATCCTCACCCACTATTTCTACGACGCCGTATTGAACTTCGAGAAAGATCCCGCAGGCATTCGCGAAGCCTACGGCGGCATGATCGAAGGCATCGACGTAAAGAAGGAAGAAAGAGCTGCCGCCGACGTTCAATTCGCCAGCAAGACTGCGCCCGAACTAGTGCGGCTCTCGCGTCCGGAAGAGCGCCGCATGTTATTCGCCGCCGAAGCTCGTCTCGCCGCCGGCGACGCCAAAGGCGCCCAGGAACTCGCCCAGCAGGCAATCGATAAGAAGATAGGCGATCAGGGCCGCGCCCTGTTCATCCTCGCGCAGGTAGCCGTCTACGACAAAAATCGCGACGGCGCAGAAGATAATTTCCAGAAAGCCATCGAGGCTTCGAAAGACCCCAAGGTTATCGGCTGGTCGCACGTCTATCTCGGCCGCATTTTGGATATGAAGGAAGACCGCGAAGCCGCCTTGCAGGAATACCGCGCCGCCCTGACCGCGAGCGGCAGCCAGCCGGAAATCAAAGCCGCCGCTGAGCGAGGGCTGCAGCAAGCCTATGAACCTCCGGCGAAACCGCAGGCGCAATAGCAAACGGAATTTTTACGGGTACAATCAAGAAGGATTGGCGATTCAGTAATTGTGCGATTTCGCGATTGGAAAACTGGCTATTGTGCTTTTGAATTGCTAGCACGCAATTACTCAATCACTCAATGTTCCGAGGAGAAAGCATGAAGCGAGCAGCAATCATCATTTCAGTGCTGGCGATTTCAGTTTGCGGTTTTGCTCAAGACAAGCCGGCTGCCCAGACTGCACCGGCCGGGCAAGCGTCCGCCGCGCCAGCGGGCAAGCGTCCGCCGCAAGCCAAGACACAGGCGGAATTTGAAGCCTATAAAACCGCCGCCGCATTGACTGACGCGGCCGCGCAAGAAAAAGCCGCCGACGACTTCGCCACAAAATTTCCTGATAGCGAGCTGCGACCCTTGCTCTACAAGTCGGCGATGCATGGTTACCAACAGGTTAACAACGCCGACAAAATGCTCGCAATGTCGCAGAAAGTCCTCACCTACGATCCGGATGACCCCGAGGCCCTCCTCGGCGTCGCACAGGTTCTGGCCGAGCGAACCCGTGACACCGACGTGGATAAAGAACAACGCCTCGATGAGGCGAAGAAAGATGCCGAGCGTGCCCTGGCAACCGTCGATACCGACCTGCCGACAACCAACGTTTCTCCCGAGCAACTCGCCGCTTACAAAGGCTTTCTGAAATCGGAGGCCTACGCGATTCTCGGCACGCTCTCGTTCAACGCCAAACAGTGGCCGACAGCGGAAGATCAGCTCAAAAAATCGATTGACGCTTACCCGCAGCAGCCCGACCCGATCGCCATCTTCCGCCTGTCAGTTGCCCTGGATATGCAAAACAAGTATCCGGACGCTCTGAAATACGCCAATCAGGCTGTGGATTTGACGAAAGAAGGTACGAACGCCGGAGATGCCGCCCGCAAGGAAAAAGACCGGCTGGTGCAGTTAATTGGGGGAATAAAGTAAGGGCGAGAGTTTTACGTCCCCACATCCGCTCGTGGCAAGCTGAAGTTTTTCTATTTGCGCAATCATGAAAGAAAGGGAAATCTCCGCGCTCGAAACGGCGCTCGACTATCACTTCCGGCGCCGTGAAGTCATCGAGCAGGCCGTCACCCACAGTTCCCAGGCGCGGGAGGCTGAGGCGCAGCAGGCAGGGGAGAGCAAATATAAGGTCCACGACAACGAACAGCTTGAATTTTTGGGTGACGCCGTTCTCGCCCTTGTTACCAGCGAAGAACTCTTCCATCGCTTTCCGCATTTTCGCGAAGGTGAGCTTTCCAAGTTGCGTGCACACATCGTTAGCGAACGCCATCTGATTCAGGTGGCACAGCAACTCGAGTTGGGTCATTACCTGCGCCTCGGCCGCGGAGAAGAAAAAAGCGGCGGCCGCAGCAAAACTGCCCTGCTTGTCGACGCACTCGAAGCCGTCCTCGCGGCAATTTACCTCGACGGCGGAATGGAACCGGCCCGCCAATTCATACTTCGCAAAATTCTCAGTCCCGAACTCGAAGCAATGGAGCGCGAAGGTGGAGCGCTGCCCATGAGCGATTTCAAATCCGCGCTCCAGGAGAGGCTTCAGGGACTCGGTTTGCCCCAGCCCACCTACGTTCTGGTGGATGAATCTGGTCCCGAACACAGAAAGACATTTACTGTAGAAGTGCGTCTAAATGCGAAAAAGGGTGAGGCCGAGTTTGTGGGGCGCGCGGCCGGCTCTACCAAGAAAACAGCGGAACAAGACGCCGCCCGGCAATTGCTTTCCCACTTGGCGTCAAGCCCGCATCCAACGGAGGCCAGGCCGGTGCGCGGAGTGCGTTCCGCCGATAGGCAGTCATGATTAACGTGGCGGAAGTGGAACCAATGAATTCTCTCAACCAGCAGCCTGCAGGTATGACCTCGCCGATGCCACAATCGGCGCGCTGGGCCCCCGGATTCGGCATCACCGGTTCCCTGCAATCTCTGTTCGGCACGATTGTAATCGCCGTTTTCGTCATCACCTTCATCGTCCAGGCCTTCCAGATTCCATCGCCGTCCATGGAGAACACGCTTCTTGTCGGCGACTATCTTCTCGTCAACAAACTAATCTATGGCGGCGGCGGAATTGCCGATCGCGCCATGCCCTACACCAGGATTCACCGCGGCGACATTATTGTTTTTCACTATCCGGTCAATCCCGCCCAGCATTTCGTCAAACGCGTTATTGGCGTGCCGGGCGACCGCGTCCGCATGATCGATAAGCAGGTCTTCGTCAACGGACTTCCGCTGAAGGAGCCGTACGCTCTCTTCACGCAACCTGCCAACAATCTTTTTCGTGACAGCTTTCCTCGCTTCGATATCGCAGCCGGAGAAACTCCTGATTGGTGGGTCGAGATGCGCAAATTGGTTGAGGACGGCCAGCTCATCGTTCCGCAGGGAAATTATTTCGTGATGGGCGACAATCGGGACGACAGCTACGATAGCCGCTATTGGGGCTTCGTCCCTCGCGCAAATATCATCGGCCGCCCTTTGTTGATCTACTGGTCGGTACGCGAATCAGACCCGGTTACTCCCGCTTCTGTTGGCGGCAAATTTGCCCACTTTGCCTATGCCCTGACTCACATTTTCCAGATGACTCGTTGGAAACGCACCCTCCGGTTGGTGAATTAGCCCGAGCGCAGCTAAGATAGATCCTTGGGCGCAGCAGATGGACAAAGTCTCCTTCGTGCCCTTCGTGGTTCATCCAAGCATCAACAAAGATGAGGAGCGGATCGATCAGCGTGCCGAAAAAAGATATCAAAGATACCAGACAAATTCCGGAAAAACCCCGCGAAACAACCGTCGAGTTTCTAGCCTCCCTCGCTGCCGTCCTCGTAACCGGTCTGTTCATTATTACCTTCGTTGTGCAGGCCTTCGAAATCCCCTCCAGTTCTATGGAGAACACGCTTCTTATCGGCGACCACGTATTCGTCAACCGCATTCGGTTCGCGCCGAAAACTTCCTGGGTCGGCCCTCTTATTCCTTACCGAGAGATTCATCGCGGCGATATCATCGTGTTCCTCGCCCCATGCGAGCCCGGATTGTTTGTGGTCAAGCGCGTGATGGGCATTCCCGGTGATCACATTCATCTTCGCAACGGCGTGGTCTACCGCAATGGCGAGGCCTTGAACGAGCCGTACGTAATTCATTCGCAGGATGCCGCCGCGTTTCCCAATCCCTACCGCGACAATTTTCCCGCCGTGCCGCCGTCGGAAAGCTATAACGTCTACCCCTGCTGGGAGCCTGAACTCCCCATGCATATTCAGGGCGACGACCTCGTCGTTCCGCCCGGCCATTATTTTGGCATGGGCGACAATCGCGACGTCAGTCTTGACAGCCGATACTGGGGCTTCATTCCGCAGGAAAATATCATCGGCCGTCCCATGTTCATTTATTGGTCTTTTGAAACTCCCAGCGACCAATATCGCAAAACCGATTTCGGCGACCGCGTCGGATTCCTCGCTCACGTCATCATCCACTTTTTCGACGAGACGCGCTGGCGACGAACCATGCGTATAGTAAAGTGAAGGCGCTCTCTTCCAGGCAACGGTTTGCAGCTGCAGCAGTCTTAATTCTGCTGGCTCTCTTTCTTGTGCGCCCCGGCGTCTCTCATCTCAAATCTCGCATTGCAACTTCCATTAGCCGCGCGGTCGATCGGCCGGTGGAAATCGGCGCGGTCCATCTTCGCTTTCTTCCGCGTCCGGGCTTCGATCTCGACAACCTCGTGGTCTATGAAGATCCCGCATTCGGCGCCGAGCCCATGTTGCGCGCGCCCGAGGTCGCTGCGCTCGTGCGCCTCACGTCGCTCCTCCGCGGTCGCTTGGACATTTCACGCCTGGAACTCACCGAGCCGAGCCTCAACCTCGTCCGACGCAAAGAAGACGGCCGCTGGAATCTTGCAGCTCTGCTCGAACGCGCGCGCCGCACCCCGCTCGCGCCGACAGCAAAATCCAAATCCGAGCCGCGTCCCGGTTTCCCTTACATCGAAGCCAGTTCCGGACGCATTAACTTCAAATCCGGCGCGGAGAAGAAACCGTACGCGCTGCTCGACGCCGATTTTGCTCTCTGGCAGGAATCGGAAAACACCTGGGGCGTCCGGCTCAAGGCCCAGCCCCTTCGCACTGACATGAGTTTGAGCGACACCGGACTTCTCCGCGTCAGCGGCACTTGGCAGCGCGCTGCGAGCCTTCTCGAAACGCCCTTGCAGTTCACCGCGGCGTGGGACAAAGTGCAACTCGGCCAACTGACGAAGCTCGTCTCAGGGGTGGACAAAGGCTGGCGCGGCGACTCCCGCATTGATGTTTCGCTGAGCGGGACACCTTCTGCATTGCAGATTTCCACCGATGCTTCGATTCAGGGTTTCCATCGCTATGACATTCTGAGCGGCGATGCCTTAAGCATGGCCGCTCACTGCGACGGCAAATACAGTGCCGCCGCCGGCGCATTGCGCGAAATCTTCTGTACCGGTCCTGTCGGAGGCGGCCTCGTGACTGTGAAGGGCGACGCTGGACCGCCTGGTTCTCGTCTTTTGAACCTCACTCTGGATCTCGAGAGTGTTCCAGCAAATTCCGTCGCGCAATTGATCCGTCGGGCGAAAAAGGATCTTCCGGCAGATTTGGTTGCCCAGGGCACGGTTCGCGGAAGTTTTTCTTTGCGCGAAGATGGCTCGTCCCCTCCGGAATTCCAGGGCTCGGGCGAATTTCTGGAGTTTCATCTTCAGTCTCCGAGCAATAAGGTAGAGTTCGCTCCCGGGAAGGTCCCGTTTGTCCTCAGTTCAGAGGCGCGCCCCGATAAGCCCTCCAGGGATCCTGCACGCAATTCGAACTCGCAGCCTGCCTCCAGCGAAATCCGCATTGATTACGGTCCATTTCCCGTTGCGCTGGGCCGCCCCGCAGCCGCGCAGGCGCATGGTTGGTTGTCTCGTTCGGGCTATGATCTGTCGTTGCGTGGCGAAGGTGAAGTGGCCCAGACTCTGCGCGTGGCCAGCCTTTTCGGGATCCCTGCGCTCAAGGCCAACGCCAACGGCGTTGCACAGTTGGATTTGGAAATAGCAGGCTCGTGGAACGCCGCCCAATCTACGGCCGGTTCTACGTTTTCCGTTCCCGGCGTTACCGGTACAGTTCAATTGCGCAACGTCCTCGCAACCGTCCGTGGATTCCACGGCCCACTAGAAATTACCTCCGCAGAGTTGAAGCTCTCGTCCACCGAGGCGCGACTCGACAAACTGAACGCTCATGCCGCTGACGCCCACTGGACCGGATCTTTCACGTTACCTCGCGGATGCGGCACACCCGATGCCTGCGCCATTCAATTCAACTTGAACTCAGACGAATTAGTGTTAAGCGCCCTGTTTGGATGGCTGGGCTCGCATCCCGTCGAACGCCGCTGGTATCAGGTTCTCTCCCCATCCAGCCCTCAGGCTCCTGGGTTGCTACGCAATATGCGGGCATCAGGCACAGTCACTATCTCTCGTCTTCTCATTCATCATGTTCCGGTGAACCACGTGTCGGCGGCTGTCGATCTCATTCGCAGCAAACTCAATATCTCCGACCTCCGCTTCGATGTGCTGGGTGGGAAGCATCGCGGCGATTGGCAAGCGGACTTCACCGGACCAACGCCGCTCTACAAAGGTTTTGGCAGTCTGACCAGCGTCTCCTTGCAGCAAGCCACTGCAGCCGTGCATGACACAGCCTCCGAAAAGGCGACTTCCGGAACCGCCACCGCTACGTATCAACTTTCCGCCAACGGAAAAAATTCAGCCACGTTCTGGCAGGCAGCGGAAGGCGAATTACATTTCAAAGTGGAAGACGCTATTTTTTCCCACATCGCTCTGCCAAGCGATCCTGGTCCGCTCGAGATTTCGCAATGGCAAGGCTCAGGTCATCTGCGCCAGGGCAAAATCGAAATTCAAAACAGCCAGATCGTTTCGCCCACAAATCTCTACGAAGTCACCGGCTCCGCTACCTTCGGCCAAGTTCTCGATCTTAAGCTCAGCGGTGCTTCCAAACTCCCGTCAGCCCATCCAGTCACCTATCGCATCACTGGAACATTAGCCGAACCACTGGTCACGCAAACTCCTCCACTCGAAACTCAAGCGCGCCTGAAACGCTAACTACGGCACATACCCCTCCCCGCGCAAAACCTTCCCCGGCAACTTTCCTGTCATTTTTCCACCGTCAATCACGGGCACTCCATTCACCAGCACATACTCCATTCCTTGCGAAAGCTGATTCGGATTATCGAACGTAGCCAGGTCCCGAATCGTCGCCGGATCAAACACGACTACATCCGCCCACATCCCAGCCTTAAGTACGCCGCGATCCGTCAGTCGCAACCGTTGCGCAGGCAATGCCGTCATTTTTCGAATCGCATCCGGCAAGCTCAAAACTTTATCTTCGCGCACATACTTCCGTAGGATCCGCGGAAAAGTTCCATAAGCCCGCGGATGCGGATGCTCCTGCCCTAGAATCCCCTCCGGCGAAGTCCCCGACGAATCGTTGTCAATCGAAACCCACGGCTGCTCAAGCGCCAGCGTCACATCCGGCTGCGACATTCCAAACACCGCGACGCCGGTGCTAGGGTCTTCAATCAGCACATCGAAAAGCGTATCCATCGGATCTTTATTCCACTCTTTCGCAATCTCCGAAATCCGCTTGCCCTGAAGTGGCAGCGCTTTCGGGTTCTGCACCACCCCAATCATGATCGCCTCCGGCCCCGGAACCTCCTGCCACTCGTTGTCCCAATCGTTCGAAGGCGTCAACATATCTTTCCGGATTCGATCGCGGGTCGCCGGATCCTTCAGCCGCTCAACCAACTTCGCAGTGCCGCCATCGTGCGCCCACGGTGGAATGAACGCCGAAAGATCGTTGAACCATGCCGTGTAGGCATATGTATCCGCCGTCACGTCCGCACCTGCAGCCCGTGCAGCATCGATCTTCGCCACAACTTCCGGCATCCGTCCCCAATTCTTTTTCCCCGCAACTTTGATGTGCCAGATTTCCACCGGCACATGCGCCTCCCGCCCAATGCGCAGCGCCTCATCAATCGCCTCCAGCACCGAGTTGCTCTCGTCGCGCATGTGCGTTGCATAGATGCCGCCAAACTTGCCGCCCTCCGCCGCGAGGGCGATCAATTCATCAGTCTTTGCGTAAGGCGCAGGAGCATATTCCAGCGAAGTCGAGACTCCAACTGCTCCATCTTTCATTGCGTCCCGCACCAGCGCCACCATCTGCTCAAGCTGCGGAGGCGTCGGTTGTTTATTGTCATCGCCCAGCACCATCCGTCGAACTTGCGTCGCGCCCACATAACTGGCCAGGTTGATTCCCATCCCTTGCTTTTCCAGGCGCGCAAAATACTGCCGGAACGTCCGCCAGTCGGGCGTGATCTTGTAATGTTCATATCCGTCGCGATCCGCCTGAATAATCGCATCATTCAGCGGCGCAATCGAATCGCCCTCGCCCGTAATCTCAGTCGTAATGCCCTGGTAAATTTTCGAAGGCAGGCGCGGGTCGACAAGAATCGTCATCTCCGATTGCCCCAGCATGTCGATAAATCCCGGCGACACGACTTTGCCGGCCGCATCAATCGTCTGCGTGCGCGGCGCAGCGGATAAATTTCCGATCGCCGCAATCTTCCCATCTCGAATCCCAACGTCGCCCGAATACCACGGCGAACCGGTCCCATCGATAATGTGGCCATTGATAATCACCACATCGAACGCCGCCGGCGATTGAGCTGCCACCCAAGCTGCCGTTAATAACAGCGTTAGCAAAAACACGAAACTCGCTCTGCAGATTTTCATTGCTCTCCCTCTTCTTACGAATCCCTATACCTCTTCATGAAAGGGTACGGGTATTACGTGCGCCCTGACTCTCCTCCGCCCGCCCACGTCTGTGCGCCGCCGCACCAAGCACAACCCACCCGCCCAGCGCCAGCCATTCATAAACCGTAAAATGCCCCGGCACCGCCGGAACGATCTTCATCAGCACCATTGCAATCGCCACCACCAAACCGAAAGCGCCAATCGCATACTCAACCGCCGAAATCTTCAGCCGCTCCGCCAGAGTGCCAACTCGTCCCATCCAAATGTAAGCCGCGCAAGTCGCCGCCCATCCGATCGCGCATGCTACCGAACCAACTTCCGTAATCGGAACCAGAATCGCATCGCCCAGCAGCATACACGCACCCGTAGCCAGGCCAACGCACACCACTGCCACCGAAGGTGTTTGATGCGCAGGATGCACGTGCCCCGCCCGCGTTTGAATCATCCCGCGCCGCCCCAGCGCAAACACCAACCGGCTCGCCGCAACAAAATTTCCATTGAAGCATTTCACCAGAGAAAGCAGCGCTGCCGCCAGAATCACATCCACAATCCACCGCGACCCAACCGCCTGCTGAAAGGCCACAGCCGTCATGAACTTCTGATTCGTAAGTTGCGCCCACGGAGCCACAAACGCCACTGCCGCAATCACCACCGTGTAAAAAAGGA
This sequence comes from Candidatus Sulfotelmatobacter sp., assembly GCA_036490235.1. Classification (GTDB taxonomy): domain Bacteria; phylum Acidobacteriota; class Terriglobia; order Terriglobales; family Acidobacteriaceae; genus Sulfotelmatobacter. Next base: position 19,173 of record DASXEG010000101.1, read on the forward strand.
TCCCGACCAGAATCGCCATCCAGATCGCAGTAAGAAAACGTCGCTCCTCAAATCCCGCTGTCGACTCCTCCGCCGCCTTGCTCACCGACTCAAAACCTGTCATGAAATAGGGAACAATCTGCAATACCAGCAAAAAGGAAAAAGCCGGAGAATGAGTGAACAGCGGCGGAAAATTTCGCGACGATCCCTTCATCATTCCCAGCACGACGAAAATTACAAACAATCCTATCGTCGTAAAGGCCGTCCAGTTCTGAAACGTCGCGCTCAGCCGGATGCCGCGATAATTCAGCACCGTCAACAACGCGGTTAGCGCCAAACCAATCGCCAGATGCGGAAGATAAACCGGCCGCCCCGCAATACGATAAAGTTCCATCGAATCGAGCGAAGGCAAAATGTATCCCGCAATCCGCCCAATCGCCACAGCCTCCCAGGGACAAACAATGAAGTAAGCCAGCATCATCATCCATCCTGTCGAAAAGCTCACCGGACGCGAGAACGCCGCTGCCGTATAAGCAATCTCCCCAGCAGCATCCGGCATTGCAGCCACCAACTGCCCATAAACCCAACCGATTGGAAACAGCAATGCCCCGCCCACGGCAAATCCCAACAGGGCCCCCAGCGCACCGCCGCGCAGCAGCCAGTCATCCATGACGACGAGCCACCCCACGCCGACCATCGTCCCCCACGCCAGCGTGAAGTAGTCCGTGAGGCGAAGCTTGCGCGCCAGTTGCGACATGCGAGCGCGAATTATAAATTAACCAGGCGACTGAACGCTGCCCATTCCAAACGCGCGATTTCCTTCGTGTCCCTTCGTGCCCTTTGCGGTTAAACGAATTTCCAAACCGCTTTATGTTCTAATACTCCCATCGACAAATCGATCCAATGACACCTTCACCACGCAAGCGCGTGCTAAGCGGCATGCGCCCCACCGGCAAACTCCACCTCGGCAACTATGTTGGCGCGCTCGACAACTGGGTCCGCATGCAAAATGAATACGAGTGTTTTTTCACCATAGTCGATTGGCACGCCCTCACCACCGACTACGCCGATACCTCGCGAGTAAAAGAAAACACAATCGACGTCGCCCTCGATTGGCTAGCCGCCGGCCTCGATCCGGAAAAATCCGTAATCTTCATCCAGTCGCATGTTCCAGCCCACGCCGAGTTACATTTACTTCTCTCCATGATCACGCCGCTAGGCTGGCTCGAACGCGTCCCCACTTACAAAGAGCAGCGCGAAAACATCAAAGACAAAGACCTAGGCACCTACGGCTTTCTCGGCTATCCCGTACTCCAGGCGGCAGACATCCTCGTGTACAAAGCGCAAGTCGTCCCCGTTGGCGAAGATCAAGTTGCGCACATCGAACTCACCCGCGAAGTAGCCCGTCGCTTCAACGGATTCTACGGTCACCGCGGCGATGTGTTCCCCGAACCGCAATCGCTTCTGACGAAAGCTCCCAAGCTCCCCGGCACCGATGGCCGCAAAATGTCAAAGTCGTACGGCAACACCATCATGCTCACCGATCCCGAGCCGGTAGTTCGTCAAAAACTCAAAACCATGGTGACGGATCCGGCCCGCGTCCGCCGCACCGACCCCGGCAATCCCGATGTCTGCCCCGTCGGCGACCTTCACAAGATTTTCAGCAGCAAAGAAACCATGGCAAAAGTAAACGAAGGCTGCCGCTCCGCCGGCATCGGCTGCATCGAGTGCAAAAGCTGGGCCGCCGACGGCCTCGTGCAACTGCTGAATCCGATGCAGCAACGCCGCCAAAAATTCGAGGAGAATCCGCGCCTGGCTTGGGATATCCTTGAAGCGGGAACGGAGCGCGCCCGCAAAGCTGCGGCCGAAACCATGAACGATGTGCGCGCCGCGATGGGGATGTCGATGGCATACGAACCACAAACGGTGAACCATGGCTAGCGCAAAAGAAAATGTCGTCCGAGCCGACGAGATCACGGCGCCAGCCATCCCCTTCGTACTTCAAACTCGACCGCAAACGCCACCGAGACCGTCTGCAAAAAAAGAAGAGAGCGATTCTCCTTTCGCGATCTCCGTCGCCGATGTCTACGAAGGCCCCCTCGATCTTCTACTCGACCTGATTCGCAAGCAAGACATCGACATCTACGACATTCCCATCGCCAAGATCACCGGACAATATTTGACTCACGTAGAAAAAATGCGCGAGCTCGATGTGAACGTCGCCGCTGATTTCATCTACATGGCCGCCGTGCTGATTCACATCAAGTCGAAAATGCTGCTGCCTCGCGATCCGCTCGCCAAGTCCGAAGAACTCGAAGATCCGCGAACAGAACTGGTCAACCGCCTCCTCGAGCATGAAAAATTCAAGTCAGCAGCGCAAATGCTCCTTCAGAAACAGCAGATCGAAGACGCAGTGCTGACCAACCCGTCCCTGAAAGAATTCATGGACGCCGAAGGTACCGAGCCCGAAATAGCCGCCGACGTAATCGATCTCGTGAAAACTTTCCAGCAAATTGTCGAGCGCCTGCGCACGCGCCCAATGCTCAACGTAGACGAAGAAACCGTCACGGTCGGCCAGATGATCGACTATCTGCGCAAGCGTCTCGAATTCGAATCACGCCCCGTTCGTCTCAAACAACTTTTAATGCGCGTTCCATCAAGGCAGGCGCTGGTCTGTATGTTCCTAGCCCTGCTCGAAATGGTGCGTTTGCAGGCAATTCAAGTTCGCCAGGAAAAACTATTCGGTGAAATTGCGGTGCGCAAGCACACCCACTTCGCCGCGATCATGAGCGAGCAATCCACGGTGCGCGACGACTGGAGGTAAAATCAAGGTTTCAAGGACCTTTGAAACTCTGAAACTCTGAAACTCTGAAACTCTGAAACTCTGATGTCACTTAAAGCCCAACTCGAAGCCATCATCTACGCGGCAGAAACTCCAGTTACTGTCGAGCAACTCTATCAACTCGTAAAACCGTCAGTTCTCGCCGCAGATTCCACCAACGAGACCGAAGCCAAGTCTCGCGTCCGGGCCGCTCTCGAAGAACTCGTGGCCGATTATTACTCCCCCGATCACGGCATCGAGATTCGGCAGGTAGCCGGCGGGTACCGTATGTCGACCAAACCCGAACAGCATGAAGTCGTACGCGGCTTCGCGAAAAGTCTCAAGCCGCCAGTTAGGCTTTCTCTGCCCGCCCTCGAAACGCTGGCCGTTATCGCCTACAAACAGCCAGTCACCGTTCCCGAAATCAGTGAAATCCGCGGAGTCGATTCCGGCGGGGTAATCGCGACATTGCTCGATCGAAGGCTCATTACCACAGCCGGCCGCAAGCAAGTCATCGGCCGACCGATCCTATACAAAACAACAAAAGACTTCCTGATGCGCTTTGGCCTCAAAGATGTCCACGAACTTCCCAGCATGGAAGAATTCGAAAAGCTCGTAGCAGAGTCTTTCCAGTCAGAATTGATTCCGGCTGAGACCGCAGCCGCTGATATTTCTGAAAGCAGGTTTGAAAGCGACCCTACGGCGAGCAACGAATCTGCGACTACTGAGCAAATGGAAGGGATGTCAGAAGACTCCGGCTTGAAATCGACCGCCTGACCGTCTTCCGACGTTTGCTGACAATGCTCGGACGCTGACATACTGTGGAAGGCCGGGCTTCAGCGCCGAGTGCAGCTTCCAAATGAATTTGGGCTTTAGCCCCCGTGAGCAAAATGCCTTCCGAACGCCTGCAAAAAATCATCGCCGCCGCCGGCATCGCCTCCCGCCGCAAAGCCGAAGAACTAATCTCAAACGGCCACGTAAAAGTAAATGGCCAGGTCGTCACGGAACTCGGCACCAAAGCCGATCCGACCGTCGACCACATTCGGGTCAACGGCAAACTTCTCCACGGCGCCGAGCGCCACATCTATCTTTTGCTGAACAAACCCAAAGGCTACGTAACCACCGTCAGCGATCCCGAAAACCGCCCCACCGTAATGCAGCTAGTCAGCAAAATAAAAACTCGCGTCTATCCCGTAGGGCGTCTCGATTACGCCAGCGAAGGCCTGCTACTCCTCACCAACGATGGCGCGCTGGCCAACAAGCTGATGAAAGCCTCTTCCGGCGTTCCAAAAACCTACGTAGTTAAAGTCGCCGGAACTCCCGCCGCCGAAGCGCTCGAAAAACTCCGTGCCGGAGTTTCTATCGCCACCGACAGCGGTCGCCGCGTTCGCACCGCCCCCGCCGAAATTCGCGTCGTCAAAGAAGCCAACAATCCCTGGTACGAAGTTACGCTAATCGAAGGCCGCAATCGCGAAATCCGCCGCATGTTCGAAAAAGTCGGGCACCACGTGGAAAAAATCAAGCGTGTCCGCTACGGCCCGCTATCACTCGATGTTCCCCCCGGCGAATTCCGCGAACTTACTCGGCAGGAAGTAGACCGGCTCCGAACCGCCGCCAACAAACCCATAGCGCGCACTAAGGCTTCCGTGGCATGATGCGGCAAGCGCCATCCGCAAAATATGAGCCGTTTTTTCGATCTAGTCTCCAAACCCGCCCGCAATCTCGGCTCGGCCACTCCGCCCAGCGCCGCACCCGTACAGGCACAACCCGAACTTATCAAACTCGATTCCAACGAAAGCCCGTTCGGCCCTTCGCTAAAAGTCCTCGATGCCATGCGCGATGCCACCCGCGCCGCCAACCTCTATCCCGATGATGATTGCACGCCGCTCCGCACCAAACTGGCCGACTATCACGGCCTGCCGCCCGACCAGGTCCTCGTAACCGCCGGCTCAACTGGCCTCCTAAGCCTCCTCTGCCAAACTCTCCTCGGCCCTGGCCTGAATGCCGTAACCAGCGAGCGGTCCTTCGTCGTCTACTCTCTGTCCGTGCAAGCAACCGGCGCGCGCCTCCTTGAAGCCCCCATGCAAGGCGATACCTTCGATCTCGACGCCATCCTCCGCGCCATCAACCCGGACACGCGTCTCGTTTTCCTGGCCAATCCCAACAACCCCACCGGCACAATGCTGGAAGCCGCAACCGTCGAGCGCTTCCTCACCGATCTTCCCGGCCACGTAGTCCTCGTCCTCGACGAAGCCTATTACGAATTCGCCCAGCACTTCGCCCGCTTCCGCCGCGTCAACTACTCCAACTCGCTCGACTACGTCCATCGCGGCGCAGGCGTAGTAGTGCTGCGAACATTTTCGAAAGCCCACGGGCTGGCTGGTCTCCGCGTAGGTTACGGCCTCGGTCCAGCCGAACTGCTAGGCTACTGTGCCCGCATGAGAAACACTTTTTCCGTTTCCTCCGTAGCCCAGGCCGCCGCCATCGCCGCCCTCGACGATGAAAAACACATCGAGCGCGTGGTGGAAAACAACACCATCCAGTCGCGCGACCTGACCCAAGGCCTAACCGCGCAAGGCTACACGGTAGTCCCCACTTGGGCGAATTTTCTCTACTGCAATGTGGGACAAGATGCTGCCGGCTTCGCGCAGCGCTTGCAGGAATCAGGCGTAGCCGTACGCCCGTTAGGCCCATGGGGCGCGCCCAACTGCATTCGCGTAACGATTGGGACGGCAGATCAGACTCAAGCGCTGTTAAGGGCGGCAGAAAGAGTGCGGGCAGCAACTTCGTCCTGATCGACTCGGGAAGGGCACGACTTTCCGCCGAATCCCAGCCGATATCATTTCCCCTTCTTTCTCAAATCCTCCATCATCGCCGAAATCCGCTTCTCCCGAGTCTCCGGCTTCTTAGCCTCTTCCACCGCCCGCACCCACTCTTTCTGATGCGTAAATGAAAGCTTCTCCCAAGCTGCCTTAGCCCTGGCGTCGCCCGCAATCACCTTTTTCAAATACGGAGGAACCTCAACCGTCCGCTTCTCTTCATCCAACTCCATCACCACAGCCACCGTGTCGCCGGCCTTGCATTTCGCTCCAGCCCGCATCTGCGCGTTAACGGCCATCATGTGCCCGTCGCCCATATTCATCAGCGAGCTGCGAAAAGCAAATCCGTTAATCGTTCCTTTCACCGGCACGCGCCCCTTGCGCCCAAATACCTTCACGACATCAAACGGAGGTTTGAGACCTGCGGCGTTTATCTCCCCATGACCAATCAGCTTGGTCGTGAACTTATGTTGCGTCATCGCATCTCATCTCCACCATTCACAGTCACCTTGGTGGTTAATTCAGAACGCTATTCACCCATCTCCGCTGCCCGCGCTGCCCCGTAAAGCCCGGCATCGCCCCCAAGCAGCGCCCGGGTAACAACAGTCTTTCCCGCCGCTGTCTGTTTTTCCCCGCGCAAAGGATTCTCCGGCGCAGTCGCCGCATAAACCAGCGACCGTGATCTCATCTCCTCGAACATCGCAGGCGCAAACACGTCCCAAGCCCCCACAACGCCTCCCGCCAAAACATACATATCAAGATTCAGCACGTTAACCGCGCCGGCGAGCATAATCCCCAAATACCGACCGAACGTTCGAAAAATCTCAACCGCAGGCAAATCCCCTCGCATCGCCAACTCATAAATCGACTTCGCGCCAACCTCCGTATCCGAAGCCGCAGCCAGCGCAAGCCCAGGCGCATTCCCCGTAGCCACAGCTTGGCGAGCCATCCGCATAATCGCGCTGGCCGAGGCATACCGTTCCGCGCACCCTCGACTCCCGCAGCCGCACGAAACGCCATCCGGCTCCACGGTCACGTGCCCAAACTCGCCTGCCATACCGTTCATGCCCATCCAGATTTTTCCGTTGAGCACAATCCCGCCGCCAATTCCCGTGCCCAGCGTAATTACCGCTGCATTTGGTACGCCGCGGGCCGCGCCCAGCCACTGCTCCCCGAGCGCAGCCATGTTCGCGTCGTTGTCGAGCACGACTCGCGCGTATTTTCCAAGTAACTCGGAGGTGCGCAACCTGCTCTCGATCGCAGCCCGCACCGGATAACCTTCCCATCCCGGGTAGTTCGACGACTTGCGTACTTTCCCGGTCTCCTGGTCGACAATCCCGAGCACCCCAATCCCAGTGCCAAAAAAATTTCCCGACTCCCGGTGCGTCGCCGCGACCCGCTCAATCGCCCCACACATCTCGTCGATCGTGCGGTCCGGCCCCAGTTCAGTTCTGGTCGGTACATTCACTTTTTCAAGAAGCTTGCCATCACGGCCCACCGCGGCAACGCGCAGATTGGTCCCGCCCAGATCAACGCCAATGGAAAAGTCAGGCATGAAGCAGTAAGGGTATCAGAGTCAGGGATTGCCATTTCGAACGAAATGTTCCCTGCAAGTTTTGTCATTTCGAGCGATTATTTCTGGCGCGACTAGCGCCAGAAAACGCAGTCGAGAACCTACTTTCGCCGGCAGTAATACTACTTCTGACACTTCGGGCAATAATGACTACTCCGCCCTGCAATCACCACCCGCTTGATCGGAGTCCCGCAAACCAAACAAGGCTCGCCCTCCCGCCCGTACACTCGATGCTGCAACTGAAAAAACCCCTCCTCGCCATCCGCATTCACATAATCCGAAACCGACGATCCTCCAGCCGTAATCGCCTCCTGCAAAACTTCCTTCACCGCGTCAAGTAGCTTCCCAAACTGCTCGTGCCGAATCTCCGAGGCCCGGCGCCGAGGCCGAATCCCTGCCCTGAAGAGCGACTCATCCGCATAAATATTTCCGACCCCTCGCAGCAACTTCTGGTTCAGCAGCGCGCTTTTGATCGGAGTTTTCCTTCCGCGAAACAACGGAAGAAATTGATCCAGCTCAACCTCCAGCGGTTCCAACCCGCCAACATCAAAGCTCGACGACACGCTGAGCCGCCCAAACCGCCGTGGATCCACAAATCGCAACTCCCGGCCCGAACCCAGCTTCGCGATCGCATGCGTGTGCTTGGCAATTTCGGCGCCAGGTTCGCAAACTTGCAACTGCCCCGTCATCCCCAAATGCACAATGAACTGTGTGATGTGAGGTTCTATAGCTTGAGGTTGCGTGGCGCGGCTATTCCTGGCCGCCTTGCTCTTATCCCCGGAGAGTCTGCCCAGCGATCTCCGATCCTTTCCGCCATCCTTCTCCAAATCAAAAACAATATGCTTCCCCATGCGCCGCACTGCCACAATGCGGCTGCGATCGATAGCCCGAGCAATCTCTTTTGCTGGAGATTTCAGCGGCTCCGGTTTATTCCCCAGCCAAACGGACTCAATCGAATCCCCGACAACACGCTTTGCCAACCCACGCGCAATGGTCTCAACTTCAGGAAGTTCAGGCATCGACTTCCATTTTATCGTTGAAGTAGCAGCGAAGGTCTTGAAGATGCCTTCGTGTACCTCCGTGGCCTTAGTGGTTTCAAAAGAACACCCGGCACTTCCGCTGTTGGAATACTTCGCCCCAACCCTGTAAAATCAGACGTACGGGACATAAAGGATTCCGAAGCACAGCAACAACCGCATCATCTTCTTGCTCGGCAAAATCCCCGCAGTCGCGACATCAGCTTCCCGAAGAAGCCCGGAAAAAGAGAACACATGCTTTCAGTCACTGACGTTTCCATGCGCTACGGCGCAAAAACTTTATTCGATGAAGTCACTGCCGCCTTCGCGCCCGGCCGCCGCTACGGCCTCACCGGCCCCAATGGTTCGGGCAAGACAACTTTCATGAACCTGCTTAGCGGCGAAATCGACCCGCAAAAAGGCACAGTAGTCCGGCCGCGCAAAATCGGAGTCCTCAGTCAGGACCAATTCGCCTTCGACGCCTACACCGTCGCCGACACAGTAATCATGGGCAACAAGCGCCTCTGGGCCGCCATGCAGGAGCGCGACTCAATCTACGCGAAACATGACATGACGGACGAAGACGGCATGAAGCTCGGCGAGCTCGAAGGCATCGTAGGCGAAGAAGACGGCTACACTGCCGAAAGCGACGCCGCCATTCTTTTGCAAGGTCTCGACATACCCGACGAACTCCACAACCGCAAGATGAGCGAACTGCAAGGCGGACAGAAAGTTCGCGTCCTTTTAGCGCAATCTCTTTTCGGCCACCCGCAGGCCTTGCTGCTCGACGAACCGACGAACAACCTTGATCTCGACTCCATCCACTGGCTGCAAAACTTCCTCACGGCATACGATGGCATAGTCATCGTCATCTCTCACGATCGTCATTTCCTCAACAGCATCTGCACTCACATTGCGGATATCGACTACCAGACCATCATCACCTACACCGGTTCGTACGACGATATGGTTCTCGCGAAAACACAAATCCGCTCGCAGATAGAATCCCAGAACGCGCAGCGCGAAAAGAAAATCGCCCAGTTAAACGAATTCATCGCAAGGTTCGCCGCGGGCACGCGATCGAGTCAGGTTCAGTCCCGCCGCAAGGAAGTCGAACGCCTGCAAGTGACGGAACTAGCCAAATCCAACATCCAGCGCCCCTACATCAAGTTCGAGCAAAAGCGTCCCTCCGGCAAACACGTCCTCGAAATCGAACACGTCAACAAAGCTTACGGCGAAAATAGAGTCATCCGCGACTTCACCGCCAGCGTATCTCGCGGCGAAAAAATCGCGCTCATGGGCCGCAACGGAGCAGGGAAGACCACGCTGCTCAACGCCCTGCTAGCCAACTCGCCAACCACTCCCGAAGCCGAACTTCGCCAAACCACCGGCTACGACGGCCCTTTCATCGACTCCGGCAAGGTCATCTGGGGACACGAAGCCGCCATCGGCTACTTTGCGCAAGACCATCGCAGCCTCATCGAAGGCGGCATGACCGCGCTTGACTGGCTGCATCAATGGAATCCCGCCGCCGTAGGCGAAGAAATCCGCGGCCTGCTAGGCCAAATGCTCTTTCAAAAAGAAGAAGCCACCAAATCCACCAGCGTGCTCTCCGGCGGCGAAGCCGCTCGCCTTCTCTTCTGCAAACTAATGCTGCAAAAACCAAACCTTCTCGTGCTGGACGAACCCACAAACCACCTCGACCTCGAATCGATTAACGCGCTCAACATCGCGCTGCAGCGTTATCAAGGCACGGTTATACTCGTAACCCACGACCACGATCTCATCGACGAAGTAGCCACTCGCATCTGGCACTTTGAATCTGACCACAAAATCACCGACTTCAAAGGCACCTACGAGGAATACCAGGCCGCAGTGGTGGCATAGAACTCCTCGCAAATTCCGGCTCAAGAAAGTACCGTCACTCCAAGAATCGGTCCGGTTTTCATCTGCGGGCGGAAGAATCTCGTGTTAACGTAAGTCTCATCAATCAAAAATGGTCTACTAGCCGAGTTCAGGTGCGACCTTTGCTCGTCCAAAACATTTCCTTAGTCCGAGTGCAGCCTCAGGTTTGCAGCGGCTAGATTCCTGTTATGTCCGCCGCCGCCATCTCGTTGCGACGATCTTTGATCGGAGACGCGCGCCGCAATCCGTTGGCGGCGATTGGCGTCGTGCTAGTCGTTCTATTCGTGATCTTCGCTGTTTTCGCGCCCTCGATCGCGCCGCAAGACCCCGCTTTCATCAGTCTGCCGACGAGGCTCAGTCCGCCTTCAGCCGTCCACTGGTTCGGCACCGACGAACTTGGCCGTGACATTCTCTCCCGCATCATCTTCGGTGCGCGCATCTCCATGTTGGTAGGCAGCAGCGTCGTAATCATTTCCTTGGCCCTTGGACTCATCATCGGCTCCATCGCCGGCTATTACGGTGGCCACATCGATCAATTCGTAAACGTAATTCTGATGAACGCCTTCCTTTCGTTCCCCGGAATTCTTCTCGCAATTGCTTTCGTCGCGTTCCGCGGTCCGGGTATCTTCAATCTGGTGCTGGCGCTTTCTCTCGGAGGCTGGGTCGGTTATGCGCGCCTGGTTCGCGGCCAGGTTCTCGCCGCGCGCGAACGCGAGTTCGTCGAAGCCGCCCGAGCGCTGGGAGCGACCGATCTGCGCATTATTCTTCGACACATTCTGCCCAACATTATTCAGCCTGTAATCGTGCAAGCGGCAATTGGAATGGCGGGCGCTATTCTTGCCGAAGCCACGATGAGCTTTCTCGGCCTCGGTGTTCCCCCTCCCACAGCGAGCTGGGGCACAATGCTCAACGACGGCCGCGCCCACCTTTTCGATGCGCCGCATCTCGTGCTTTTTCCCGCCGCTGCCGTCATGCTGGCCGTGCTCTCGTTTAATTTCATCGGCGATGCTCTGCGCGACTACCTCGACCCGCGAGCGCGAATCGAAGCGGGAATATAGAGCTTGGGCATGTTTACCGCAGAAAGAAAACGTAATCCGAACTGCCTGGAACCTGTTGCCATCCAACTCCAGGCCGCGCGCACCCGGGTAGGTCGAGCGGTATGGCACGCGACGTGGTTCTGATTCCGTCTCCGGCGTTCACAACCACAACTTCAGAACCCGCTTGCGCGAACTTCTCCATCACCCGCTGTTGGACCTCAGCTGGTTCGCCCCAGAACCGGCACGTCTCGTCGGTTTCGATTTCGGCCACAACGTTCCAGCGGAGAAGATAGGGCCAATAGGCGTCATTGTCGAAACCGATGGCGGCGACACGCGTGCCCTTGGGCAAACCTGTTTTCTGCAAACCTTCTGCAATTGCATATTCGGCCCCTGCGTAGTTGTGAAATCCGTGAGTCGCCTCACCGCGCTCAAGGTTAACCATAGCCCCGATGAGCGCGAGCGAGACCAGCACCGCAATGAGGCCGCACCAGCGCGCCATTCCAGCTCTCAACCGAATACCGGCAAGCAGCGCGCCCCAAAGCAAAATCTCCCATGGGCCGAGATATCGGCTTTCCAGTAGCGTGACGCAGTGGGCAGCAAGAGCGAGCGCACTGATCAGGAGCAAATACCGGGCCGTCGCAATTCCTTTCCATGTCCCCACCCAATCGGCCATCAGAAAGATCAACGCAATCCCAACAATCCAGGCCGTCGGGTGCCGGAGTATCTCCGCCAGTTTGGCGGTCTGCGCAAGCACATGCTTGGTCACCACCTTCGCTTGAAATGTTGGCGACAAGCCCTCATTCCAGTACGAGGGGTCATACCATGGCGGATAGCTAGACCGCAGGGGCCCGTTGAATTCATAAACCGCCGGATGCTCGAAGATCTTGCGTGTTGGATGCACCGGCGTCCCGCTCCATCGCGGCTCACCTTGCCAGTTCCGCTGCGGTAGATTGTACGTATACCAGGCGAAGTTCAGCTTCCCCGCATCAGAAAACGTTAGGCGATGCTTGGCGTTTGAAAGCAGTGCAATCTCCGGCAGCGAAATACAAACAAATATCAAAGCTGCCGCCGCTAACAGCCGCTTTCGCGCCTGCAAGAGCGAGAAACGCCACAATACGAGCGCTGTCACTCCCAGAAAAACGAATCCCATCGGGAAGAGAACGGCTTTTGTCAGATAACCCAATCCCAGGCAGGCGCCGAACCATAGGTAGGGCCCAGCCTTGGTCTGGCGCGCGAGCACAATGCGATTGACCAGTCCCGCTGAGAAAAGCGCAATAGTGGTCATGCTCAAGTCTGGATTGATTGCTGTAATCAGGTCACCAACCACCAGCCAAATCAGAAAGGAATATCCCAGAACCCAGAACTGCCAAGCGGGAATCGGCGCAATATATCCGGCGTACCGCTCGCCCGATTCTCTCAGTTGCAACAACGAACTCCAGAAAAATTCAAACGCCCAAATACACAGAAGCAGCACAGGGAATGCCAGAAGGTGAGCTACGGGAAACTCCCAGCGCAGCGACGGCCTCAAAATAGCCAGCATCGGAGCCAACATCCATGGATACAAAACGCTCCAATAGGCGTTGATCACCATCGCCCAATCGCCGCGCAGAATAGCGCGAGCAATCTCCAGGTATGACCGGGCGTCCGGGCCGACAGTGTTGCGAGCCAGAACGATCTGAGTAAATCCGAGAGCAACGGTGAGGCAACGGAAAAACCACCGAAGTTGGACGCATTGCGACTGGTGAGGAGATTCGATGGTGCTCCCCATCGAGCGACCTGAAATTGGATCATCCAA
>DASXEG010000115.1:0-18399 GCA_036490235.1 Candidatus Sulfotelmatobacter sp.
GGCAACAACTGCGACTGCCAAAGCGATGCAAGCAGTTCCGATCCACGATTTTGACACGGGTGACTTCGCCACGAAACTCCTCCTCATATTGTTGCCACACCTTGTTGCCACATCAAAACCCGATTCGGCGCAAAGCGACTCGCAAGGTAGACGATTTTTCCAAGCCATGTCTGGCTCGAACTGCCAGTCCATCCGTGTTCAATCTGCGTGCAGTCTGCGAGTACCGTTCGCAAAGTTCGAAGTCTGGGATGGCCGCGAATCCCGCAAACAGCGGCTACAGACAGCCGGGTCAGTTTATCAAACTCTACCAGCGTTGCCGGTAGAATCGCGGGTTCTGACCTGCGGTGAGCTTGCAAGTTCTTGCACATCATCCGAGGCCGTCAGCTGTGTTCGAAAAGATTTGGCAGGGCAGGGAGTCAAGAAAGCTATACCTATTGTTCGTCTTGAAGAAGTTCGGGTGAAGGTACGGTGCCGGTCTCTGTCTGTTTCTGCCGCTCGGCCCGGTGCTCATTATCGAGACGCACAGAGGTTTCCAGTTCCTTCTTTCCTTCCTCCTTCCGTCCCATACTCAAAAGAAGTCGACCCTTTATGTAGTGAATGTCAGTGCGAGTTGAATCAATTTTTTCCGCCGCATCAATCGCGTGCAATCCCTGCTCGTATTTTCCGCTGCGCAAGTCAACCTTCGCTAATCCGAGATCGGAATTGATAAGTTGCGGGTCACGGCGCAACGCCTCGCGATAGCTTTTTTCTGCTTCTGCATCGTTTTGCATTAAGCTATATACGTCCCCGAGTTTGTCGTAATTGAACGCGAGGTCTGGCTCAACCGACACGTCTTTCAGAAACTCCTCGCGCGCCTTTTCGTAGTCTTGCTTCTTTAAATACGTCAAGCCAAGATTGAAGTGAAGGAATGTCAGCTTCGGATCCTCCTTCTCCGCAGCCTGAAAATCTTCCAGCGCCATGTCGTACTGTTCCAGGTTCAGATGCGCCTTGCCCATGAACAAATGAAATTCAGGCGACCCCTCGCCAACCTTCACCAATTGTGCCGTGGCCGCATCATCCACTTCCTTCATTCCCGCGCGGTGTGCGGAAATCGAGAGCACATAAAGGTAGCTCAGTTGTGTCGACTCCTGATCCCATAGCGGCTGGAGCGTTTTAGCCGCATCCGCCCAACGCTCCACGAAGAAATAGCAGAGTCCGAGCAAGTGACGAGGCTGTTGTGCGGCGGGTTGGTCGCGTACCACGGACTCAAATGCAGGAATAGCTTTCAGAAATAGTCCCTGGCGGTAGTACGCGAGCCCAATATTCAGCCGTACCCCTGCAACCTCGGGCATTAGCCGTTCGGCTTTGCGTAGCATGTCAAGGGCGGTTGCCCACTGTTTATGCCGCATGTAAACCACGCCCAGATTCGCATACGCTCCCCCAACCTGCGGATTAACTGCGATCACTCGCCGGAAGTCCCGCTCGGCTTCATCAAGATGGTTCTGCGTCAGCGCTTCTTTCCCCTGCGCGAAAACTTTCGCCGGGTCAATTGCCGTGGCAGGAGCGGCGCCGGCAACCGTCTGGAGGGAGGCAGTTGCCGCCAGCGTAGAGTTTTGCAATCCAAAGCAGGCCGCTGCGCAACACAGCAGTCCGAGGAGGCGAAATCGCACAGAAGCACTTGACACTGGCATTACTCTCTGCTGTAGTGTCCGCCAACCTCGGCGGCAAATTCAAGCGCGAGGGCGCACAGCAATAACTGCGTCGTCCGGCATAATAAAGGCAGACCGCGATGGTCACGATTCGTGATGTAGCCAAGGAAAGCGGATTCTCCTCGACCACAGTTTCCATCGTGCTCAATGACGCGCCGCTCGCTCGTTACATTCCGCCCATTACCAAGCAGCGCATCGAGAAGGCTGCGGAAAAACTCGGCTACCGACCCAATCAGTTCGCGCGCGCCTTGCGCAGCAAACGCAGCCACACGGTCGGCGTCATGGTGTTCAACATGACCGATCCCTACTGCACCATGATCCTGCGCGGCATCGAAAACAACCTTTATCAGGCGTCCTACCTGCCCATCCTCACCGACGTTCACAACGAGCGCAGCCGTTTCGAGCGCTACCTCGAAATGCTGCTGGATCGCCGCATCGAGGGACTCATCGTCCTTGCGAATTGGCTGTTCCTCGATATCAATGTGCTGGCCGATGTGGAAAAAAGCAGCATCCCCACGGCGCTCATCGGCTGTGAGCTCAAAGGAGACTCGATGAGCTCTTTCGTCGTCGATAACGAAATCGGCGGCTATCTGGCGCTCGAACACCTCCACGCGCTCGGTCATAAAGAAATCGCGATTATCCGCGGCCCAAAAACCTTGTCCGATACTTCACCGCGATGGCGCGGCGTGCGTAACTTCGCCAGAGCCACCGATCTCGAACTTGATCCAAAGCTGATCGTCGACCTGCCCGATTCCCGCGACCCACTCTCCAGCTTCCAGATGGGCCAAAGGCTCACCGAAGATTTGATCAAGCAGAAACGTCCATTCACGGCGTTGCTGGCCTTCGATGACATGACCGCCTTCGGCGCGATCCGGGCCCTGAATAAGCATGGAATTCGCGTTCCCGAGCAGTGCTCCGTCATCGGGTTCGACGATGTGGCTCCGTCGGCGCTTTGCACCCCAGCTCTCACCACCGTCCGCCAGCCGATGGAGGCCATGGGAGAGAGCGCGGTGGAAGTGGTGCTCGGCGGAATCAAATCCGTGCTCGAGAAGCAAGAAGTCGCAGCCTATCACCGCAAGCTTGCCCCGCAGTTGATAGTGCGGGAGTCAACTCGCAAGCTGACCTGATATGGCGCACCGGAAATTGCGTTTTTTTCTTGACAGCGGACCTAGTAAAAAAGCACTATTCATACGTTTTAATAAGCGGTTTGTGCCCCGTTTCTACCGGGCCGAAAACTGGGCCAGCCGCCAGTAAACCAACAAATGCTGTATTTCGAACCTGCGCAAATGAAAAAGGAACTCCTCATGACATCTCATCGCACGTTGCCGCTAATCGCATCCCTGCTCGTTAGCATCCTCTTGGCCACGACCGCGCTGGCCCAGGACACTGCCTCGATTACCGGCACCGTCACCGATTCCACCGGCGCAGCCATTCCTGGCGCGCAGGTCGAGGTTCGCAACAGCGAGCATGGCATTGTGCGCAGAGGCAAAACCAACGGAAGCGGCGACTATCTTTTCGCCTCGCTGCCCATCGGTTCCTACGACCTGACGGTCAGCTCCGAGGGATTTAAGAAGTACGAGGTAAAGTCGGTCATCTTGCGGGTCGCCGACAAAGCGCGCGTTAACGTCTCCCTGGAAGTGGGCACCATCAGCACTGAAGTTGTCGTGCAAGGTTCGGATGTAGCGCAGGTCGAAACTCAATCCTCTGAAATCGGCAACACCGTGACCGGCAAAGAGGTGACTCAGCTCGAACTCAACGGGCGCGACTTTACTCAGTTGGTCGCGCTTTCCCCGGGAGTTACCAACCAGTCTGGTTCCGATGAAGGCGAACCTGGCGCGTCGACTGTCGCGTTTTCCATCAATGGAGGCCGCACCGAGTACAACAATTTCGAGGTGGACGGCGGCGACATCATGGACAACGGCAGCAACCTGACGCTGAACGTTTACCCCAGCATCGATGCCATCGCGGAAGCGAAAGTGTTGACCTCGAATTACAGCGCACAGTACGGGCGCAATGCTTCCGGCACGACTGAAGTCGAAACCAAGTCCGGAACCAGTTCGCTCCACGGTGACTTGTATGAGTTCCTCCGTAACGATGCCTTCAATGCGACGCAATTCGGCTTTACTTCCGTTCCCGAATACAAGAAGCACGATTTTGGCTTTACCGTCGGTGGTCCGATCTATATCCCCGGCGTTTACAACAAAAGCCGGCAAAAAAGCTTCTTCTTTTGGTCGGAGGAATGGCGGCGTGAACTGACGCCTGCATCCGGTTTCTTTTCGACCACTCCGGTGCCAAGCATGAAAGAGCGAGCTGGAGATTTTTCAGAGGCTTGTCCGGAACCGGGTGGGAGCTATACGGATTGTCCGGTCGTTCCGGGATTTCTGGACAGCACGGGGCATACGCCGAATCTCAACGTTGTCCCTGCTTTTGTCGCCGGCAAAGCGATCACACAACCGCTGTTGGGGATGATTCCCGAGCCCAACGGATCGGATGGTGTACTGGGTAGCGCGCTCGATACCTGGTTCGCACCTCCAACTCTTCCACTCTATTGGCGGCAGGAATTGTTCCGCATCGATCACAACCTTACGGACAAAGTCCGCATTTCATACAACTACATTCACGATTCCTGGCAACAGCAGTATCCGGTTCCGCTTTGGACCAGTGGGACCAGTTTCCCGACCGTGCAAACGAATTTTACGAATCCGGGCGTTGCCATGATTGCCCGAATTACCGCTAATGTGACGCCAAGCCTTTTGAACGAGTTCGTCGCCGGCTATACTACCGACCACATCGGCACGAATCTAACCGGCGCATGGCAGCGTCCGGCAAGCTACCCAGCGCTGGGCCTTTATGACAATGGATTTGGCGGCAAGCTTCCAGGAATTAGCGTTTCCGGCGGGCAGTTCGGCGGTGGGTTTGCCGAGGATGCCGGCTACGTTCCCGCTGGCGCGCTGAACTCGAATCCGACCTTCACCTATCGCGATAACCTCACCAAAATCGTAGCCAGCCACAATTTGCAGTTCGGCCTCTACGTTGTCGATGCCCACAAAAATGAGATTCCTCAGCCGTCGTATGGGGTCAATGGGCTTTTGCAATTTAGCAATACCGCTTCGACGTCGTCCGGGAATGCCTTCGCCGATCTTCTGCTCGGCGATATCGGCACCTACACTCAGGAGGGTGCCGCGCTTAAAATGCACGAAACCTACAGAATTTTCGAGCCCTATTTTCAGGATGATTGGCGCGTTTCAAAACGGCTGACCTTGAATCTTGGAATGCGATTCAGCTTCTTTGGAACCTATCGGGAAGAGAATAATCTGGCATGGAATTTCGACCCCGCTCTCTTTGTCTCCGGAGCCAGTAGCGTGGACCCCACTACAGGATTAGTGATCGGGAATCCATACAACGGATGGGTCGACTGCGGCGTCACGCCCGGGGTTCCGACCGGTTGTTTGAAGAATAAGTGGTGGAATCCCGCGCCTCGTCTCGGCTTTGCCTATGACCCATTAGGAAACGGAAAATGGGCGATTCGAGGGGGGTACGGTATCTTCTTCGAACATACCAACGGAAACGAGTCCAACACCGAGTCCCTCGAGTATGAGAGCAAGAGCACGCCGATCACCAGCGTAAGTTCGACCACGGCAATACCCGTCACCTACACAACGCTGACACCAAACCTGCTTGCGAGCAACGGCACTCCGCCGCTTCAGTTCGTCTCCCTTCCGAACAAAGCAATTTGGCCTTACATGCAGCAATGGCATTTCGATATACAGCACGATATCGGCAAGAGTACGGTAGCGACCGTTTCGTACGTAGGCAGCGCGGGCGTGCACCTGACGCGCTCCTATGAATACAACCAGATGTTCCCGGTGCCTGCCAGCCAGAACCCCTACTCCCGGGGCCAGGTGATCACAAATGAATGCGACAATCTGGATAACGGGGTATACAACACAGACGCCTACGGCGTGCCTACCAATGCTGTGACATCGTACGGAACGCCAATTGGCTATATCCCGTCCAGCACGCCCGGAGGCGTCCCGTCCGGACCCGCTGTGAACCTGTCGGTAGCCTGCGGCAACAACGCAAATTTCTTCCGTCCATTTGCGGGCATCGGCGATATCCAACGCAAGGACCAGACCGGCTCCTCGAACTACAACGCGCTTGAGGCTTCTTTGCGCCACAACATCGGCGGCCTGGAACTGAATGCAGCCTATACCTACAGCCACTCGATTGACGACTCCTCCGACTACAGCGACACCGGATTCGTGAACTCCTATAACCTCAACGCGTATCGGGCCAGCTCAAATTTCGATCAACGGCAGAACGTTACGATTGCGTATGTTTACGACTTGCCTTTTCTGGAAAAAGGAAACGGATTATCACACAAAATCTTGGGCGGATGGCAGTGGTCCGGAATTACGCTCATTCAGAGTGGGTCGCCCTTCAGCGTTTACAACGAGGGTTTTACTGCCAGCGGCGACAACGCGGGTGTCGGGAACGTTTTTGCCAGCGGCGGTTCCTACCCCGATCTCATCGGAAACCCCAGCAAAGGAGCGTCCGCCAGCGCGCTGGCTGGTCCAATTCCGGGCTTCAGTTCGCTGTACTACAATCCCGACGTTTTTGTGCAACCGACCGGACTGACTTTCGGCGACGCCGGCAGAAACATTCTTCGGAATCCGTGGCGAACGAATTTCGATATGGCGCTGCTTAAGCACTTTGCCATTACGGAGACTAAGTACTTTGAATTCCGCGCCGAGGCATTCAACGTCTTCAACCACATTGAGTACACGTGGCTGGGCGGCGATGCCGGCTCCGCTGCCGATAACTCCGGACACGGGCAGGATGCGAATACGATCGCCTGCTACGGCTCAGCGGCGCCGTATTCTGCAGGCGATGCCACCAATTGCATCGGATCGACGTATTTGCGTTCCGCGTCGTCACACCTGCCCCGCATTCTGCAACTTGGGCTGAAATTTATTTTTTAGAGGGCAGGTTGCAACAAAAATCCCGGCACACGTGCCGGGATCTTTTTTGCGCTGATTCCAATCTCTAGCCTACCGTCACCCGTTCCCGCGCTTTCACCACCTCCAGCGCACGCTCCAGATCAGCAATCAAATCTTCGGCATTCTCAAGTCCCACTGATAGCCGGATCATCTGCTCCGTCACGCCCATCTTGACGCGGTCTTCCGCGGAAATCATCGCGTGCGAGGTGTAAACCGGCATCGATACCAGCGACTCCACGCTCCCCAGGCTCGGCGCCAGCGTAAACAGCCGCATCGCCTCACTCACTCTACGCGCGTCCTCGCCCGTGCCTTCCACCTCAAACGTAACCATTCCACCCCCGCCGCTCATTTGTGTCCGTGCCAGCGCGTGCTGCGGATGCCTCTTCAAGAACGGATAGTGCACGCTCCGCACCTTCGCATGGTCCGCCAGAAACTCTGCCACCCGCTGTGCGCTTTCATTCTGCCGCGCCACACGAATCGAAAGCGTCTTCAATCCGCGCACCAGCATCCACGAAGCATGGGGATCCATGCAATTCCCGAGCGTCGTTCGCGTCTCCCAAATTCTTTCCATTAACTCGTGCCGCCCGCATACTACTCCGCAAATCAAATCCGAATGCCCGCCGAGATATTTCGTTCCCGAATGCATAATGAGATCGATCCCATACTCCGCCGGATGCTGGTTAATCGGCGTCCCGAACGTAGCATCGATCATGCTGAGCAGTTTGTACTGCTTGGCCAGTCCGGCAACTTTCTTGAAATCGATCACTCGCAAGGTGGGGTTCGTCGGTGATTCTAGATAAAGCAGCCTCGTATTCGGCCGAATCGCCCGCGCGTACCGCTCATAGTCCGTCGTATCGACAAGCGTCGTCTCAATCCCTATCTTCGGCAACCATTGCGTTAAAAATTTGTTCACCCCGCCGTAGATATCGCGCTGTGCTACCACGTGGTCGCCGCCTTTCAGCAGCGCCATGAGCGTGGTCGTAACCGCACCCATGCCCGATGCGAACGTCAACGCTCCTTCTGTCCTTTCCAATCCGGCAATCGTCTTCTCAGCCACAGTGTTCGTCGGATTGCCATAGCGCGTATAAAAGTGGTCGCTGTGAGTCGCCCGAAGCTGCTCGTCGTTGTCGGTCACTTCAAATGTGGATGTCTGAAAAATCGGGGTAGCCATAGGGCCGTTTTTCTTGGCCAGATCAGCCGTACCTCTCACAGCGGTTGTTTCGGGGTGCTGCTCAGGAACTTTCATGAGATCCTCATCCCAAGATTATCGCCCAAAGCTTGATTTCCCATGCACCATTTATAATTCCCACTTCATGCATCTGGGTTTGAAAGATAAAGTCGCCTTGGTTGCCGCATCCAGTCAGGGAATCGGACGAGCTACGGCCGAGGCCTTCGCCGCTGAAGGGTGCCGCGTGGCAATGTGCGCCCGCAACAAGCAGACGCTGGAAGCGGCCGCTGACAAGATAAAACAGCAACACACAGCAGAGGTTCTCACCGAAGCCTTCGACGTCACAGATGCTAAAGCCGTCCGCGATTTTGTAGCAGCTGTCGCCGAGAGATTCGGAGCCGTGGATATCTGCGTGACCAACGCCGGTGGCCCGCCGGCCAAAGGTTTCCTAGCTGCGAGCCTCGAAGAATGGCGGCGGGCAATCGAACTAAATTTTCTAAGCTCGGTTTATTTTGCGCGCGAGGTCATCCCTCACATGCAGAAAAAAAGGTGGGGACGCATCGTTACCATCACGTCGATTACGACGAAACAGCCAGTCGCCGATCTCGTGCTCTCGAATGCAGTGCGTGCGGCGGTTGTGGGTCTGGTCAAAAGCCTCGCGAATGAATTTGGAAAAGACGGGATTCTCGTGAACAACGTCGGACCCGGCTTCACCGCAACCGATCGCCTGAAAGAACTGGCAACAGCACGCTCCGCTGCATCCGGAAAGAATCAGCAAGATATTTTCGATGGATGGGCCGCCGATGCGCCACTCAAACGCCTTGGCGAGCCCCGCGAAGTGGCCGAAACCATTGTCTGGCTGGCTTCAGAAGCCGCGTCCTATATTACCGGCCAGACCATTCTCGTCGATGGCGGCATGTATAAAGGCTTATAGCTAGGAGAAATAATGCGCTCCATAGCATCCCGAATGTCGGTCATGAGCGGCGAAGGCGCACTTTCCGTCTACGCGCACGCTAAGGAACTGGAAGCCCAGGGCCGCTCCATCATTCACCTCGAACTTGGCGAACCTGATTTCCATCCCGGCCCATCGGTAATCGAAGCAGCAACCAAAGCGCTTGCGGAAGGGAAGGACCGCTACTGCCCGGTTGTCGGTATTCCTGAATTGCGCGAAGAACTCGCAGCATACCTGCAACGCACGCGGCGCATCAGCGTTTCACCGTCCAACATCGTTATCGCCCCGGGCTGCAAAGCTATTTTGTTCTTTGCCATGATGGCTCTTCTCGAACCCGGCGACGAAGTTCTGTTTCCCGACCCCGGTTTTCCCGGTTATCCCTCCATCACGCTCGGCCTGGGCGCGGTCCCGGTGCCATTCGTACTCTCCTCGGGAAATCAATTCCAGCCGGATCTCAAAGAGATCGCCTCGAAGATTACTCGCCGCACGCGGATGTTGATCACCAACTCTCCGGGCAATCCCACGGGAACGGTCTACACCGACCAAATTCAGCGCGGCCTCGCCCAACTCGCCGTCGAGCACGACCTCTGGGTTCTCTCCGACGAAATCTATGCGCGCATCGTCTACGGGGGCGAATATATGTCCATGTTGCGCTATCCCAGCATGCAAGAGCGCACGGTTATCATCGACGGTTTTTCGAAAAGCTTCGCCATGACCGGCTGGCGCGTTGGATATGCCGTCGCGCCGCGGGAAGTCACTGCAGCGCTCGCCATGATGGCGGTGAATAGCTACACCTGTGTAGCTGAATTCACACAGTATGCCGGCGTCGTGGCTCTTCAAGACCCTGATGGAACAACGCCGAAAATGGTCGCCGAGTTTGCCCGCCGGCGCCAACAATTCGTTCATGATCTTAATCAGATTCCCGGCTTCCGCTGCCAGGCACCGGAAGGCGCGTTCTACGCCTGGGTCGATATCCGCGGAACCGGAACGTCTGCCGAAGAGGTGTGTCGCATCCTGTTGGAGGATGCCGGGGTGGCAGCTATTCCTGGGGCAGCCTTCGGCATCGCTGGCAAGGATTTCGTGCGGTTCTCGTTTGCATCGTCGGTAGCGAACCTAAGAGAAGCCACCGAACGAATCATGAAAGTCTCAACCGCGTGGCAAGCCACCCTGGTGGAACGATGAAGCGTGTGTAACAAGTATCCTTAGTGAACCTTCGTGCCCTTTGTGGTTAATAAAAACATTTTGCCATCTCCGAAACGCCCATGAATAAAGCCACCCGCGCACTTGGCAGCTTAGTAATTGCATCAGCATTCCCCGCCTTCTGTGTTGCACAAGCCCGGCCGTTCCCCGGCCCCGACGTTCAGCAAATCTACCAACGTCTTCTCCCGCAAATCGAGAAAATTCCAGCCTTCGACCATCATGCCCACCCGGGCTACTACGACGATCCTGACGTCGACGCCATGGCCACGCCTCCTGACTTCAGCGAACCCGTACGCACACGCGCCGATAATCCCGAACTCATCGCCGCCGCCAAGGCCCTTTTCGGATATCCCTATACAGATCTTTCCCCCGAACACGCCAAGTGGCTGGTCGCGAAAAAAGCGGAACTGAAGAAACGATATCCCGGCACGGCGTATTTCGACATGATCCTCGACAAACTCAATACCGAAAGCTCTGCCGCCAATCGCGCCATGATGGCCGACTACCTTGATCCCAAGCGTTTTCCCTGGGTGTTCTTCGTCGACTCTTTCATGTGGCCTTTCAACAACCAACGCGAGTCCGCCCGTAACCCTGACGAAGAAGTTTACATTCCCCTCCAGGAGAAGATGCTGCATCGCTGGATGCAGCAAGAAAACGTCGCGAAGCTGCCCGCCGATCTCGATGGCTATTTAAAATTCATCACCCAGGTGCTGGAGGACAATCGAAACAAGGGCGGCATCGCTATTAAGTTTGAAGTGGCGTATTTCCGCCCGACAACTTTCAGCGATCCAACCCGCGAGCAGGCAGCGGATCTCTACCTGCGCTATGTTACCGGCGGCATTCCCAGCGAAAAAGATTACCGCACCTTTCAGGACTACATTTTCCGCTACCTCATTACGGAAGGTGGCCGTCTGCATCTTCCCGTGCACATTCATTCCGCAGCCCTCATCGGCGATTACTTTAATTTTTCGCAGAGCAATATTATGAATTTTGAAAACGTGCTGCGCGACCCCCGCTATGTCGGCACAACCTTCGTCATGCTCCATGGCGGCTATCCGCTGGAACGCGAGGCTATCTGGCTCACCTCGATGAAGAATGTTTATCTCGATTCCTCGTTGGGAGAACTTGTGCAATATCCGTCGGCTTTCAAAGATACCTTGAAAATGTGGTTGGAAACTTTCCCCGACAAGATCACATTCGGGACGGATGCTTTCCCTTACAATGAAGTGCTGGGCGCAGAAGAGAGCTATTGGCTGGGTGCCGAATCAGCGCGTACGGCATTGGCCGCCGCGCTCGCCGAAATGATTTCGGAAAATGAAATCACCGAGACGCGAGCGTTAGAACTAGCGCACGCATACCTGCACGATACTGCCGTGAAGCTTTATGGCGGACGAGTGCACTGAATACTCGCTGCGGATTTGGAGGGACACCGCTATGGCAAAGGGATACTGGATCACCCTATATCATTCAGTTTCGGACCCCGCAGCGCTGGCGGAGTATGCAAAGCTGGCGACGGTCGCGATCGAGGCTGGCGGCGGTCGATTCCTCGTGCGCGGTATGCCGACCAAGACCTACGAGGCAGGATTGGCGGATCGTTCGATCGTGATCGAATTTGAGAGCATAGAAAAAGCGATTGCCACCTACGAAGGTCCCGCCTATCAAGCCGCGTACAAAATTCTGGAAGGCAAAGCGAAGCGCGATGTGCGGTTCGTGCAAGGTGTCTGAAGTTCGGGATAACAGTTTCCGTCAAAGCGGGAGAAGACTCCATGCCCAGCGTGAAGAAAAAATCGAAACAAAGTCAGCGGCCCAAGCCGTCGCGACCTAAGTCGTCGCGACTCAAGAGTACGGTTTCGCCGAGTGCTTCGCGGCCGGCAAAACTGCAGTATATTCCGTGGTCCAGCATTCCCCTCGAGAACCTGACTCCATTGCTGCAGCGCCAAATGGTATGGGGACAGCAGATCATGCTGGCCCGCGTCCTGTTGAAGAAGGGCAACATCGTCCCCGAGCACAGCCATCACAACGAGCAACTCACTTATATTCTCGATGGAGCGCTGAAGTTCTGGATCGACGGTAAGGAAATCACCGTGCACTCCGGCGAAGTCCTTTGCATTCCAGCTCACATGCCGCATAAGGCCGAGGCCCTCGTAGATACGGTCGATCTCGACGTCTTCACGCCCCCGCGCGCTGATTGGATCAACCGCACCGACCAATATCTGCGGAAGAAGTAACTCCGGATTCCATGCCGCTCTCCGCCACTTCAGATCGCAACTCTGGCCAACCCGGCGCGGGTTCGAAATCCAGATTCGTTTTTCGCTGCATCGGCTGCGGCTCCATCTCTTCCGATGCGGCCCAGGATTACCGCTGTTCTGCATGCGGCAATTTGCTCGAAATTACATCCGATTCCTGGAAAGTGGGCGATTCTGCCGTTCTGAAGTCTCGCTGGCGCGAACGGCGCGTCTCAAACGCAAATCTCGATCTCAGCGGCGTCTGGCGCTTCCGCGAACTTCTTCCCCTTTCCGAAGCGAATGCAGAGGTCGTGACACTTCGCGAAGGCAACACTCCGCTGTACGAACTTCCACTCTGCTCGCGCCTCACTGGAGTTGCTCGCCTGTATGCCAAGCATCAGGGCATGAACCCCACGGGATCATTCAAAGACACCGGCATGACCGTTGCCGCCACCTTCGCGCGTCACGCCGAATGCCGATGGTTCGCATGCGCATCCACCGGCAACACGTCTGCCTCCATGGCGGCCTACGCCGCCCGCGCTGGAATGCGCAGTCTCGTGCTCGTCCCCGAAGGACAAATTTCCTGGAGCAAACTGTCGCAAGCTCTCGATTACGGGGCTCTGGCCTGCCAGCTTCGCACCGATTTCGATGGCTGTCTTCGCCTGCTGCAGGAACTGGTGAAAGAAGCGCCGATTTATCAGCTGAACTCCATCAATCCGTTTCGTATTGAAGGCCAAAAAACTCTTGCGTTTGAATTGCTGGAGCAATTCGACTGGCAACCGCCCGACCATATCATTGTGCCCGGCGGCAACCTCGGCAACAGTTCAGCCATCGGCAAAGGCTTGCTCGAAACGCTCGCTCTGGGCCTGATTCCGCGTCTGCCCAAGCTTTCTGTCATTCAGGCCGAAGGTGCCAACGCGCTGGTGCGCACTTTACGTGAAGCGCAAGGCAAGCGCCTGGTCAGCGTTCACGCGGAAACTCGTGCGACCGCGATCCGCATCGGTAATCCGGTTTCGTGGGAAAAGGCCGTCAAGGTGATTCAGGCAACTGGCGGTACGTGCGAGCAGGTCAGCGAGATAGAGATCGCGCAGGCCAAAGCGGAAATCGGCGCTGAAGGCATCGGCTGCGAACCCGCCTCCGCAGTAACGCTTGCGGGACTAAAGAAGCTTGTCCAGCAGCGGTTCGTCAAAAGAAATGAATCTGTTGTCCTCGTCCTTACTGGAAATCTCTTGAAAGATCCGGATTTCACGATGGAATTTCACAAGGGCGACCTCTTCCGCGATGATCCCGGCAGTGCGGCCCTTCAGCCCTTGCGGCATCCGCCCGTCGTGCTCGACCCCACGATCAAAGCCGTCCTTCAAGCTCTGCAACAATC
Organism: Candidatus Sulfotelmatobacter sp.; assembly: GCA_036490235.1. Taxonomy (GTDB): domain Bacteria; phylum Acidobacteriota; class Terriglobia; order Terriglobales; family Acidobacteriaceae; genus Sulfotelmatobacter. The sequence continues at coordinate 13,609 of DASXEG010000115.1, forward strand.
TGAAAAAGAACAATCTGAAAAACCTAACCGCCCACCCAATGCCTAGAACGACGAAAAAGAGACTTCAGCGCTCATTGCCTCTGCGCCTCACCCTGCCCGCAACCTCAGCCAACCTTGGCCCGGCCTTCGACGCTGCGGCACTTGCGATGGATCTCCATCTCACGATCGATGCCCGGCTGGCGAACGATTTTTCCATCCACGCCACGGGCCGTGATTCGCAAATCTGCCAGGCATTACAAGAAAATTTGATTCTCACCACCTATTGCGAAATTCTTGAGCAGGAAGGAATCGGGATCATTCCTCTCGCTTTCCGCGTCAAGAACGAGATTCCGATTGGCAAAGGCTGCGGCTCATCCGCAGCTGCGAGAGTAGCCGCGGTGGCTCTGGCGAATTATTTTGGCCGAATGCGCTGGAGCGATTCGCGCATCATCGGCGAGACCTCGCATCGCGAGCGCCATCCCGACAATGCCGCCGCCTGCTGGATGGGCGGCCTCACCATAGCGCGCATGTCATCGGAGAATGAAGCTCAGGTGGCCTGCATCCGGCCGAAAGGGAAGTGGCCTCTGCTTCTCGCGATTCCCGAGGAGAGCCTGCCCACAGAAAAAGCACGCGGCGTGCTGCCGGAAAATTACTCTCGCGCCGATGCGGTACTCAATATCCAGAACTCGCTGTTCTTGCTCGCAGCCTTCACGCAAGGGCGTACCGAACTGCTGGCCCCGTCGCTCGAAGACCGAATTCATCAGCCCTACCGCGCTCCACTTTGTCCGCTTTTGCCAATCCTGCAACAGCTAACTGGAACGCCCGGTGTTTTGGGTACTGCTCTGAGCGGCGCGGGACCTTCGGTGATCGTTTTTCTCGATCCGGCCTGCGAGGCACAAAAAACAAAAAGGGCAATTGCCGCGCATCTTCAGAAACAAAAGCTCCCGGCCGAACTGCTTCTCACTTCAATCGCTCCCCGCGGCGCGCGCGGCTGAGGCATAACCGTTTACGATTACTTGCTCGCCGGCGGAATGATTCCGTTCATCCGCAAATACTCCACCATCTGCCCATAATGATCGAACGCGTGCGCGCTAACGCTCGTCGCAACACTTAGCCTAGTGATCGGTCCCTCGCCATAAGGACTCTTCAGCGGCTCAACCAGATTCTTGTCGTTAATAGTGGCAATTGCTTTGTGCACATACACGAATGAATCTTTCAAATAGGAAAGAATTTCTGCCTTAGTTTTCAGAGAAGCGGGACCGGACTCGTCCCCTACATCGACCGGAACTTTCTCCGACAAAATGGCCGCGCCAAAAATATAGTTGACCGCCGCTACGTGTTTGATCTGTTCGCCAAAGGTACGCACTCCCTTAAACTCGCCGGCAGTCGGCGCATAGTCGAACTTGTCTTCCGGCATTGCCTCGGCCGCCGATGTAAACTCGCGCTCCGTGCTCGAAACCGAATGATCCAAGACCTGTGTCACCGTCCGATGCTCTTCTTTTTTCATTCCTTTCTGCTGTGCAATCGCGCCCAGAGCCGAAAAGGCCAGAAGGCAGAAAATCAGTATCGGAAAATGTTTTCTCATTAAACTTCGTCTCCCTCTGTGTTCGAGAAATCTCTATCCAATCAAGAAGCAGTTCCTGCAAATGGCCATTCCTGCCCGCGCCAGGCGCGGACCATATAAATAAGAATACCCGCGATCAGAATCACAGCCGCATACCGCACTTCTTTCAATGCATTCTGCCGGTTGAACAGAATAAACAAAAAGCCCGCAATCGCCACCAGAGCTGGCAGCGGATAAAGCCACATGCGAAATGGCCGCGGCAAATCCGGTCTCCGCACCCGCAACACTATCACTCCTGCGGCTTGCACAATGAATTGTATGACTATCCGGATCACCACCAACGCGGCAATGGCATCCTTCAACTGCAAAAAACAGAACGCAGCCGCCACGATTCCCAAAGCTAACAGCGAAATATGAGGAAACCGATGCTCCGGATGCAACCTGGCGAAAACCCGAAAATAATTCCCGTCCTGCGCCGCGGCAAATGGAACCCGCGAGTATCCCAACGTCAACGAAAAAACCGAAGCGAACGCCGTAATGATCACCAATGCCGTTACGATCCGTGCCGCCCAGGCCCCATAGACACGCTGCATAAACAGCGACACAACATACAACCCGCTATTGTTCTGACCCGATTGCAGCAGCTCGCGCCACGGCACCACAGCCAAAATGCACAAATTCATCAATAGATATAGACACGCGACGATGCCGATGGAAAGCAGCAAAGCCCGCGGAATATTCTTGCCCGGATCTTTGATCTCATCACCCAGAAAACAAACGTTGTAGTAACCCCAGTAATCATAGGTCGAAACTAGCAGCGCCCCACCAAGGCCCAGAAAGAACGCCGGCGACAAGCTGAACGCTCCCGGAGGAAAATCAAACGCGCGTGCTGCGCTGAAGTGCGTGAGGCCGGCAAAAATGATCCATCCGATCGTCCCCATCACGCCGAACCATAATATTTTCGAGAACCGGGCGATCACGGTAATCCGGCGGTATAGCAGAAACACCGTAAAAAAGCAGGCGGCAATTGCAAGGATCGTTCCCGGGGTTGCAACCCAATCGACCTGCAGCGGCCCTATCCAGGGCAAGTGCAAAGCCGAGTTATGCGTGGCATATACGGTCTGAAGTCCGGGCCAGTAATAGGAAGCATATCCTGCCAGCCCGATGCATCCGCTCGCAATCGAAAGTGGAGCGCTGAAGGATAGCTGCCAGATAAACAAAAATGAAATCAGCCGCCCCCATTTCTGCGGTCCGTAAATCTCCCGCAGATAGGCATAGGATCCGCCCGAGGTCGGCAGCGCCGCCCCCAACTCCGCCGATCCGAGCCCGTCACAAACCGCCAGCAGCGCGCCGGCAATCCAACCGAGCAGCGCCTGTGGGCCGCCCATCGCCGCCAACACCAGCGGCATGGTGATGAACGGTCCCACGCCGATCATGTCGATCATGTTGAGAGCGGTCGCGCTCCACAATCCCATGCCACGAATCAGGCCATGCGAATTCTGCTCGCTTTGAGGGGATGGCGCCATTCTTGGGTGGGTATTATCTACGATTGAGGAAGGAGCAGTAGTCGCCCGCTCACCCGCCGGTGCTCGAGCGCTTCATGAGCCTGGGCCGCGCCAGATAAAGGGAATGTGCGATCGATCCGTACGGAAACGTTGCCGTTATTGACCCACTCTTCGAAGCGCTGCAAATATCCAGGATATTCCTTGCGGTAAGGTAGCCCGTTCGTGCGGGTGAGAAATACACTGCCTTTCTCTTGCAGCGTCATCAGATCGAAAGGCGGGACGTATCCGCTCGACTGGCCATACATAATCAGATATCCGGCGGGGGCAAGGCTGTCGAGGCTCGCTGCAAACGTGTCCTTGCCTACGCCATCGTAAACCACACTCACGCCGCGACCGTCCGTGATTTGCCGCGCGTCGCGCGCTATATCGGTCGTGGATGAAACGATCACCTCGTCCGCGCCTGCCTCTCTTACAAATTTTGCTTTCTCCGCCGTCGAAGTTACTCCGATCACTCGGCCGCCACGAATCTTCGCCATCTGACAAAGGAGCAGTCCGAGCCCTCCCGCAGCCGCTTGAATCAAACACCAATCCATTGGTTGAACAGGATACGCGAAGTGCGTGAACGCGTATGCAAGAAAGCCTTGATTGAGACCTCCTGCTGCTTGCTCCATGCTGACTTTTTCCGGTATGGGGATCAGCCATCCCGCCGGCGCGAGAGCGTGAGTAGCGTAAGAGCTGCCAAAGAAAAGTACTCGATCCCCGACCTGAACGTTCGAAACCTGCGAACCAAGTTGCTCCACGACGCCTGCTCCCTGACTCCCCACTGTCGCGGGGAGGTCGGGAGCCGCTCCGTGCGCCCGGTAGAAGGCCTGCCCAACCAGTTCTCCGCGCCGCATTTGCACTTCGAGAAAATTGACGCTCGCCGCTTCCACGCGCAACAAAGCCTGTTCAGGCCCCGGAACCGGCAATGGCAATTCTTCCACCTGCATGACCTCAGGTCCGCCGTAACTGTGAATGCGAACGGCGCGCATCGTTTTACCTGGCATTCTCGTGCCCCGCGCTCAACAAATTCACATACAACCGCACCGCTCCGGGCACGCCTGCCGGCAACTGCCGGAAGAACGCATACGCCGCATAGATATACGTTCCTTTGCCGTATTGCGCGCGCAGCAATCCGCCCTTCTGCTCATCCTCGCCCGGGTCATGGCAGGCCAGCAGCGGCTCGAAGTGCTCATCCCACTTATTCATGAAGTAAAGTCCGCGCTCTTGCACCCAACCGTCGAAGTCCTTCTGCGTGATTTCATTCGGATAATGAAACACGCTGTCATCGGGAGCAAGAATCTGCACCGGAGCCTCCTCCACCGAAACCCGCGCGCGGCTTAACTCTGCCGGGTAAGGCGTGAAGTGGCCCGAATTGAAGTCTCCCACGCTGGTGTTGTATTGCACCACTAAAGTTCCGCCCGAGTCCACAAAGTCCAATAGCTTTTTGTTATTGTCAGCGACTTCCTTCTGAGTATCGTATGCGCGTATTCCAAGCACGATCGTTCCAAACTGACTCAAATCCTCGGTCGCAACCTTCTCCGGCGGAATCAGCGTTACATTCATCCCAACCTGTTGCAGCACGGTCGGAATGTCGTCGCCCGCACCCATGATGTAGCCAATTTTCAGGTCATGCGGCGCCTTCACATCGACGATGCTTACTTTCTGCACCGCCGGCTGATAGTAATAAAAACTGCCCAGATC
>DASXEG010000165.1:0-3231 GCA_036490235.1 Candidatus Sulfotelmatobacter sp.
GGGATGTTAAGGCTGGCAATCGCACGCACGCCGAAACCCGTACCGCCGATGTAGTCGAGCTTTTGCTCGAGTGTCATTTTGTGGAGTATTGCATCGACCCGTTGATCGACTTGGGGACTGGATGGGACGGGGGCTTGGGCAGAGGCGAATTCACAGACCGCGAATGCGAGGGCTGCAGCTACGCACAGGGAAATCCGGACAAGTCTTGACATGCGGAAACCTCGTTGAACGGATTGCATCCGACAAAATGCACGATGCTAAATGAAAGTCAGGGTCGTTTAAGCCGGGCATCAGTGTACAACGTTTTGATTCATATGGACCTGGATTATGTCCTGGACAGGGTTGAATGCTTGCTCTTCACGTCGAATGATTTCATACTCCATACATGCGAGGGCGCGGCACGGGTGTGAAGATTCTTTTCTTCGTGTCGGTTCTTCCGCTTCTGGCGGGCATGTCGCCGGCGCAAAACTTGCCGCTTGCTCCACAGCACGATCTCTCCGGTCACCCCCTTGCAGAACCAAAATTAACAATCACTGTGACCGACGAGACCGGAGTGGCAGTCCGTTTGGCACGCGTGCAGTTGCAACCGGCGCCGCCAATGGCGCCCCTTCATTGTGAGACCGATTTTGCCGGCAAATGCGAGTTCACCTCGTTAGCAACTGGAGCTTACGAACTTCGCGTGGAGAAGGACGGATACTATGCCGCCACCCAATCCAATGTGAGGCCGGATGCGATCCCCAATATCGATGTGACGCTCACCCATCAGCGGGAGGCTCATGAGACGGTGAATGTCACTGCTCCCACTCCGGAAATTGACCCAGCCCAGGTCTCTACAAAGGAAGAGCTTAGCGGCGTGGAAGTGATCAATATTCCGTATTCCGGCTCGCATGACTACCGAAATGCTCTCTTTTTTATTCCCGGGATTACTCCGGACAGTTTTGGGCAGGCGCACGTGGACGGGGCTGAAACCTACCAGACGCTGGTTTTGCTCGACGGCTTCAATGTCACGCAGCCGGCGAATGGCGAGCTGCTGATTCGGACGAGCATCGAATCGTTCCGATCGATCGAGATTACGCCGAGCCGGGAGTCAGCGGAATATGGCAAGGGATCCGGTGGTGTTCTGGCGTTGAACACAAAGATGGGAGATGATCACGTCCGACTAACTGCGACGGATTTCACGCCCTCCGTCCAAACTACGAAGGGATTGTCGCTGGGCCAGTGGGTGCCGATTGTCACGTTTTCTGGCCCCTTGCGCAGAGGTAAGACGTGGTTCATTGATGCGCTGGATGGCGAGTATGACAATAACATCATTCCGCAACTGCCCTCGAATGCGGATAACGATCAGATATGGCGAGTGGATAATCTGGCGAAGCTGCAATCGAACTTCACCACGCGGAACATTGTGACCGCCAGCTTTCTGTTGAACTATTACCACGATCAACATGACGGGTTGTCAGTGCTGCAGCCGCAGCCTACTACGCCGACCGACTCTGAGACTGCATATATCGGTTCGATAAAGGACCAATATTACTTTCGCAGCGGGGAGTTGCTGGAGAGCGGCTTTGGAGTGGCGCAATATGATTTGACGTTCACGCCGCAGGGGACGGGTCCGTATATCGAAACGACCAACGGCGCGGCAGGAAACTACTACCTACACGAAAACACGCTGGTGCGGAGGTTGCAGTGGATCGCGAATCTGAATCTGCCGCCGCATCAATTTCACGGGCGGCATGACATCAAGATTGGCGCCGACGTGGATCATCTGAATTTTGCGGCGCAATTTCAGCGGGAACCAATTTCGTTTTTACTGCCGAATCTGCCTGCACCTGGCCAAATGGCTCAGCCCTGTAGTACCGGAGCGGATGGGCTTCCTGCATTTCCCTCGACCTGCGCGCGATATTCGATTTTTTCCGGCGGGAATTATTCGACTACCTATAACTCCGAGGCGAGCGCGTATGCGGAAGATCGGTGGCTGGCTACCCATCGGCTGCTGATTGAGCCGGGCTTGCGATTTGATTGGGACCAGTTCGTGCGCTGGCCCGCATTTTCGCCTCGGCTCGCGGGAACGTATGTTTTCGACGATGAAGGCAATACGAAGCTTTCGGCTGGGGTTGGGATTGTCTATGACGCGACCAACCTCGGAATTCTCGATCAGCCCTTCAACGGACAGAGAACCGATTATTTTTTCAATTCGAGCGGAAATCCGACGGATGTGAACGGAACACCCACGAGTCCGCCGAAGCTTGCACCCGTACCTACGGCTTTCTTTGTCAACCGCAACACGCTTGCTGTCCCACGCTACTTGAACTGGAGCATTGGGTTGGAGAAGAAGCTGCCGCACGCAGTTTTTCTCAAGCTGGAATTCTTGCAGAAGCGAGGTTCACGCGGATTTGCATACAACACTTTGAACGGCGCAGTTGATGGGAACTTCTTTCTCGGAAACCGGAGAGACGACCGCTATGACGCTTTTCAGATCAGCGCTCGGCATCGCTTTCATAAGTATTACGAAATTTACGGGGCTTATACGCGATCGCGATCGAATACGAACGAGGTGTTTGATTTCAGTTTAGATACTCCATTGCTGAGTCCGCAGCTGCCGGGGCCTTATCCGTGGGATACGCCGAATCGTTTTGTGGGCTGGGGGATTGTGCCATTTTTCAAGTTGCCGATTCTGCGCAAGGTGGATCTGGTTTATTCGGCCGAGGCGCGGACGGGGCTGCCTTTTTACGCCACCACTGATCAGGGGCGGATTTATCCGGCTTATCCTCCCGGGACTTTTCGATTCCCCGCTTACTGCACGGCGAATATTCAGTTGGAAAAGCGGTTTCATTTTTTGGGGCGGTATTGGGCGCTGCGCGGCGGGTTTAATGACATTACGAACCATGCGAATGTTGTCGCGGCGAATGGGGTGCTGGATGCGGCGCATCCCTTGCCGACTTACATTGATGGGGTTGGGCGGGGGTTTACCGGGCGGTTAAGGTATTTGGGGAAGCAGTAGTGGCGTTGTTGTTCCTCATGGACGCTATCACGTGCTGGAAAAGGTTTTAAACACAGAGGCCACAGGGGGACACGGGGTAAACCAAAACCTCAATTTAGACCTTTAGCACCAGCTTGCCGTAGTTCTTGCCTTCCTGTAGGAGCTTGTAGCCTTCAGTGGCTTGTTCGAGTGGGAGAACTTTACCGATCTCGGGCGCGAGCTTGCGTCGCTCGATCCATTGTGAGAGCTGCTTC
>DASXEG010000046.1:0-24405 GCA_036490235.1 Candidatus Sulfotelmatobacter sp.
CCCCAACTGCCAAAACAAAAAGCTATAAGCATCCGTGTACTCCTCAATCTGCTTAGTAACCGGCTTTCCCGCCCCATGACCAGCCTTAGTCTCAATCCGCAACAAAATCGGCCGCGTCTTACTACGCCCATTCGCCGCCTCATCCTGCATGAGAGCCGCCATCTTCTTAGCATGCATCGGATCCACCCGCGTGTCGGTATCGGCGGTCATAAACAAAATCGCCGGATACTCCACGCCCTTCTTCACATGCTGATAAGGCGAGTACGCGTAAAGCCACTTGAACTGCTCCGGATTATCCGAACTCCCATACTCCGGAATCCACAGCTTCGCAATCTGAAAATACTGATACCGCAACATATCCAGCAGCGGCACCGCGCAAATCACTGCCCGAAACAAATCCGGACGCTGCGTAATCATCGCCCCCATCAGCAGACCGCCATTCGACCCGCCCTGAATCGCCAGATGATTCGTATCCGTATATTTCTCCGCGATCAAATGCTCCGCCGCCGCAATCATGTCGTCAAAAACATTCTGCTTGTTCCCGAGCATTCCCGCGCGATGCCAGTCCTCGCCAAACTCCGCCCCGCCGCGCAAATTCGCCACAGCGTAAACACCGCCGTGCTCCATCCACAAATAAGCCGTGCGGCTGAACGAAGGCAGCATACTGACATTGAACCCTCCATAACCAGTAAGCAGCGCCGGATTATGGCCGTCTTTCTTCAGGCCCTTTTTGTAAACCACAAACATCGGAACCTTCGTCCCATCTTTCGAATGAAACCACTCCTGCTGCACCTCATATAAAGAAGGATCGATCGAAGGCGCATCCACCTTCGCCCACTCCGTAGTCTTGCCCGTCTTCAAGTCGTAGCGATAAACCGAAGGCGGCACCGTGAACGAAAAGAATCCATAAAAAATCTCATTCCGATCCCATTTTCCGGACGACCCATAAACCGTGCCCAAAGCCGGGAGTTGCAAGTTAGCAACGTGCGTTCCGTCAATATCGAAAATCTTCAACTGCGAACTGGCATTCTGCTCATACTGCGCAAACAGCTTTCCGCCCCAAACTCCCACGCCCTGCAACACCGCCTCCGTCTGCGGAATGATCTCCTTCCAATCGTCGCGCTCATAATTTCCCGCCTCCGCCATGAACACGCGATACCGCGGCGCATCTTCATTCGTAGTGATGTAAAGCCGCCCGTTATAAGCCGTAGCGCTGTAAAGAAAATTCTTGCCAGTAGTAATCCGCTCCGGCGGCAAATCTCTTTTCAAGTCCTTCAGATACAACTCGCTCTTAGTCCAACCCTCGTCAACTGTGATCACCAGCAACTGCCCGTCATTATCGATACTCACATTCGGCCAGTCCTCCGGATCGCGCCCCTCGCCAAAGACCTTGTCATCCGTCTCCGGATCGGTTCCCAGCAGATGAAAAAACACATGCCGGTTGTACATCTCCTGACCCTCCGGCACATCGCCCTTCTTCGGATAATGCGTGTAATAAAAACCGGACGCATCCGGCAACCAGGCAATGCTGCAAGCCCGAGTGCGCTCAATCGTATCGGGAAGCAACTTGCCAGTCTTAGTCTCGATGATGCGCAAAGTGCTCATCTCTGATCCGCTAGGCGAAGTTCCATAAGCCAGATACTTTCCGTTCTCCGATGGCTGATACCAATCCAGCGCAATCGTCCCATCCGCCGCCAGCTGATTCACGTCGACCAGCACGCGATCCTTCCCCTCCAGACCCTCCCGCACATAAAGCCCCGGCTGGTTCTGCATCCCCTCGCGCCGCGTATAGAAGTAATACTTCCCACCAATCTCCGGCTGCGAAATATTCCCAATGCCCAACAATTCCGTAAGCCGCTTTTGAATCGCCTCGCGCCCAGGCAGAGGATCAAGGATCGACCGCGTGTAAGCCATCTCCGCATCAACCCATTTTCCCGTCTCCGGCGACGTAGCATCCTCGAGCCAGCGATAGTTATCCGTAATCTCCACGCCGTGCATAGTCTCAGTCAACGGACGTTTTTCCGCCTTGGGCGGCCCGCCGGCAACCGGCTTCGATGCCTTGACATCGTTAGCCGCATAAACCACAGCAGCAAAAAAACACAAAGAAAAAAGAAGCGCCCAAATCAAACGCCACCCTCCCGCCATATTCTCTCCCTGGTAAAACGATATTCATCAATCGCACGCCATACTCAACGCAACCAGTCTAATCCTCCGACAGAACAGTTCCTCCACCACCGAACAGATGGTATGATAACGATGATCGAAAATCATCAATCGGAAGCGCGCTCCGCGCGCTTCCTACCACACTCCTCAGTAGCTCAATGGCAGAGCATCCGGCTGTTAACCGGAGGGTTGTAGGTTCGAATCCTACCTGAGGAGCCATTCTTTATTGCTTACGGCCATTCTTATTGCTTGCACCATCCTTTGTTGCTTACAGGTGCGCATTATTGTTTCCATTTTTAGTGCCGTCGTGGGCATCTTCGCATTCGCCGCTTCTGTCTCGTTAGTCACCAGGGAAACTTGATGTTCATTGCTATGCTCATGTCCGCGTGCCGCATGAGTTTATCTTGCGTGGGGCGAATGAAACGTCAGATAAGCAGCTGAGATTAGGTGGGATTGCTTCCGCGCTCGATTACGTTATGGTGTCGATTTGGCCTGGTTGGTTCATTGGAGATTCGGAACGGCAGCAGACGCCGAAATGCTGCCACAAGCGGAACCACGGGCTACTCGCGAGGTTCTCATCGTGTCTTCGATTGGCGGCCGAAATGTCGCTTGGGGTGAGCGGTCGAATATCCTGCGCTTCGAACATTTCCTGCAGCTGCTCGATGTCGTCGATGATGCGTTCAACGTCCATGCGTCATAATCATCTAAGAGAAGGTGCGGAGCGGTCAACCTTAATTGGCAAGCCTGAAATCCCTCGTTTTGTGACCAGATACACGGCGAAGCTGCCCAGCCAATGACCGCCTTCGTAATGGTCGCCAGTCACTGCCGCCAAGCCGGCCTGCCGGTGCGCCTTGGCGGACGCCATGATCGACGGCAGACGTTTGTCGTTCTTCGGTAAAACTGACGCGATTCCTTCCAGCATCCAGGCTCGGCTTAGATTGAGTCCGTCGAGGTGCGCCAGCTTCGGGTCGCTTGGATCAGGGGACACAACGGGCTGTAACCAGTTGTCGTTGCCCGACTCGGAAATTTGGGGCATGAAGGTTTGGAGCCAGCTGGCGAACTCCTGGCTCGAAAGCAGACGGCGCATCAGGTCCGCTTCGCCCAGGCATGGTGACAGGAAATCCTCGCCCGAAGGTTCATACGCCAGCGGACAGTTCTTGTCGTTGAGGTAGAACAGCTTGGCTTTTGATACGACCAGGCCGGCGAATTCTTTATCGCCGTTGCCGTGCGCATAATCGAGCATCAGACCGAGTGCGAAGGCAGTCTGATCGTGCTCGCCGATTCGCACCGGGTTGGAGAGTTTTGGCAGCCAGTTGTTCAGCCGCTCCAGTGCAACTTTCTCAAGCGGACGCAGATTTGCCGCCATCTCTTTACTCTGGGGATCGTTCCACTCGCGCAATTCCGCTACCAGTTGCAGGAGCCATGCCAGTCCATACGGGCGCTCAAAGCTGGCGCGGCCTTCTCCGCGAAGATATACGGCTTCCTGCTCTATGTTTTCTGCGGTGAGACTTTGCCGCAGCGCTTCGCGGGCGGACGGGACGAACGGGGCGTCGGGGAATGTCCGGATCAGACGAACTAGGAGCCAATGCCCGTGGACGGAAGAATGCCAGTCGTAGCAACCGTAAAACGCTGGCGTCAGTTTTCGGGGTGGGGCGGCATCTGCATCGCTATTGAGCGTGTGGCTGATGTGATTTGGGTACTCTTTGTGAACGCAAGCGAGTGCGAGATTTGCGAACCGCTCAGCCGCTTTGATGTCGAACTCCCCCGGGTTTTGGGCGGTAGCATTCATCGTGAAGAGAAAGACTATCGTGCAGAGAAGTAATTTCATCGGCTAATACTTTAGCTGAAGATGGAGAACTGAGGCGAAGTCGAGATTGGAATCGGCTATTCTCATGGCAGGATGCCGTAAGCGGGATAGTGTCCTAAGTTAACCACGAAGGGCACAAAGGGCACGAAGGAAACTCTTTTCTGCAGGCCTTTGTGTGACTTTGTGCTCTTTGTGGTTTTTAAGTTAGGACATCACCATAAATGGCTAGGCGTGGCGCGGCACGGTCACGGAGATCGTCGTTGTTCAAGATGCGACGATGGTTACAATTTCCAGGTCTTCGGTTTTGCGTTCTGCGTGGACCAGGACTGCGTCTGATCTTCGCTCCAGCACGAGATCTGCTTCCGCGGTTCCGCAGCGCAGGTTGCGGATGTAGAGGTGAGAGATACCTTCGGGCAGGAAAGGGCGGTCGAAGACTAGCCTGCCATGCTCTGCCTGGACTGAGATTCCAAGACAGCCTTGCAGGATAAATAATGGGGCGGCTGCGGACCAGGCCTGGGGGGAACAGGCTACGGGGTAGAGGGTCGGGCCTTCGTTGGGGCGGCGCTTCAGTCCGCAAAATAACTCCGGCAACCGGTGAAGTTCGACTTCTGCGCTCACGTCGAGAAGTGCGAAAAGTATTCGTCCGGCCATTTTGCGGCATCCAATTTTCGCCATTCCGTTAGCGATGATGGAATTGTCGTGCGGCCAGACTGAACCGTTGTGGTAGGACAGCGGGTTGTAGCGGCTTTCAGAATATGCAAGAGTGCGAATGCCCCATCCGGTAAAAAGCTCGTCGGTCATCAGAGTATCGGCGACTCGTTTCGCGCGCTCGGGCGTGGCGATTCCTGAAAAGAGGCAGTGTCCGGCATTCGAGGTGCGGACTCGGCACGGCTTTTTCTTGCCGTCCAGAGCGAGGGCATAGATGCCCAGATCGTCACACCAAAATCTTTCCTGGAAGTTCCTTTTTAATTCTTCCGCCTCACGCTCGAGTTTCCGGCTGTGATCGCCGTCGCCCAGGGCTTGCATCATGCGAGCTGCAGCCAGCTTTGCGGCGTACACGTATCCCTGGACTTCGCACAGGGCTATGGGAGGGTCGGCAATTTTGCCATCGTGGTGAAAGATGGAATCATTGGAGTCCTTCCAGCCTTGCTGCACCAACCCGTTGGCCGACTGGCGGCTGTATTCGACGAAGCCGTCGCCGTCAATGTCTCCGTATTGATCGATCCAGTTCAAAGCCCGTTCTACATTCGGCCAAATGCTCTGCAGAAAAGACTGATCCCCGGTGCGATCGAAATACCAGCCGGCGAGCATAACAAAAAGCGGAGTGGCATCGATGCTGCCGTAGTAGCGGCCGAAGGGAACTTCTCCCAGTTCCGCCATCTCGCTTTTGCGCAATTCGTGCAAGATTTTTCCCGGTTGCGAATCGGCGACGGGATCGGTGGAATCGGCTTGCGACTTGGAGAGAAACTCCAAGACTCCTTTCGCGATGTCGGGGTTCAGCCACAAGGTTTGCATCGCCGTAATAATTCCATCGCGGCCAAAGACTGTGCTGAACCAGGGAACGCCGGCGTAGGGATAATTGTGCTCGGGATTGCCGGCGATCATCATTTCCAGGTCAGAAATTGAGCGGGCAATCCAGTCGCTGAAGCGGGAGTTGGAACTGCTGATTTGTGGAAATGATTCGGAAAGCTCGGTTCGTTCAAGCTGGGCTGATGAGGCGGCGTCGGAATAGGCGATGAATGAATGAGCCGGGGTGTTGCCGCAGCAGAACTGAAGGCCGAGTGTGAAGTGCTCTTTTGGTTTGAGAGAAAGCGCGAACTCAAAGCCGGTTTCGGAGGAGCGCTCGGGCCTGACATCGCTCTCGATGGTAATCTCGCGAGTTACGTGGTCGAGTCCCTTGTAGCCGAGGACGACGGAACTGCGCTGGATTTTGCTCTCCAGTCTTTTTCCGCGGCGTTCGCGGGCTGCGCCGCGGACTTCAAACAGATCGGCGAAATCGGCGTCGAAACCGATGCGCAGGGGAACTTCGAGTTGGTCGAGACCGTGATTCACGAACAAAAGTTTTTCAAAACATGAGTCGCGCCACAGAAACCTGGATCGCACTGCGTGCAGAACGCCGCGAGGCACGGCGAGCGAGTCACCTTGAAAGAGGTCGAGGTTGGCGATATCTGCGGTGAAAAGAAAATTGTTGGCGGCTACGGTCGAGCTGAGCAAGAGCGGGCGGGCGTCCCAGAGGGTGAGAGACAATTCTGAAAGATAGCGGGTTCCGTCGCAGAACAGGCCCTGGCCGCCGCCTTCGCCTCCGGTTACGTCACCGAGGCGATCGAATACGAAAAACAATCTCCCGTACTTGAGAACCCGGGATCGATCATCGGCTCGGGATGCTGTGGTTGCTATGTAGTACTGTGCGTTGACGGTTCCAGTTCCATCCAATTCAAGACTCCCTCTTCGACCGCAAGCGCGGTTGGTTTTGGGTGTATGAGTTTCTTATAAATGCTCAGGTAGTTTCTGGTCATGCGATCGTCGGTGAAATTGAGTTCGAAGTGCTGTCGAACCGCGCGGCGGTCGAGATGGGTGAGCTGACCGATGGCCGCAACTGCTTCGTCGATGTCTGACACAAGATAGCCGGACACGCCGTCGCGGATGATTTCCGGCACCGAGCCGAAAGGATAGGCGATGACGGGAGTTCCACAGGCCATGGCTTCAATCATTACCAGACCGAATGGTTCGGGCCATTGAATGGGAAATAAGAGAGCCTTGGCGTTCCCGAGGAATTCGTCCTTTTCCGAATTTCCGATTTCGCCTATGAAGTCAATCAGCGGGCTTGCAAGCAGGGGTTCTATTTTTGTTGAAAAATACTCCTGATCCGCGCGGTCGACTTTGGCGGCGATTTTTAGCGGAACCCCGGCGCGGCGGGAAATTTCAATGGCTTGATCTATACCTTTTTCGGGGGCGATGCGGCCGAGGAATGCTAGATAGTTTCCTTCCGACTTGTGCAAGGTGAGCGAGTCTGCCGGTAAGCCGTGTGGAACTGTTCCGATCCAGTTGAGCCAGGGGAGCGGTTTTCGCTGTCGATCGGATATCGAGACTACGGGCTGATCGCGGAATCTTTTGAACAGAGGGACCAGGTCGGGAAGATCGAGACGTCCATGCAATGTCGTGAGGCTAGGGATGGACGAGCGTTTGCTCAGGGAAAAGTGCAGGTAGTCTACGTGGAAATGAATGAGGTCGAAGTCGGCGGCGCGGCTGAGAACATCTTCGATCATCAAGACGTGATGCGCTAGAGGATCGATGCAGGTTGGATCGAGCCGTAGTGCTTTTTTGCAGACGGGGATTAATTTCGCGGTGGTGACCGAGTCTCCGCTGGCAAAAAGCGTGACGTTGTGGCCGAGTTCGACCAGTTTTTCAGTGAGCCATGAAACTACGCGCTCCGTCCCGCCGTAGAGGCGCGGGGGTACGCTTTCTGAAAGTGGCGCAACTTGTGCAATCCGCATCCGACTCCTTGGCCGATGCTCGCGCAAATACACGATTCCTGCGCGGATCGATCATCCGTGGTTGCAGGTGATGGAGTTTGTTTTCGCGTCCGAGCAACCCTGTTCTTATTTCTTAAGATGTCATTCTGCATCAGGCGGTTGGCGAGGGAGTAGACCGTTATGTTGGCTGGCTGCGTTTGTGTTTGGCGAGGTGAACCCCGGTTAACCACTAAGGGCACGAAGGTACAGTAAGGAAACCTTTATCGTGCGGCGGCGGATCGCGTGGCTTTGTTTTTCTCTAAGAGGGCTTTATTGGCGCTCTCGATGGCTGGGCCCAGGTTGGAGCTTAGGGCTTCGAGAACCTGGAGTTGCTCGCGGGTGAATGCGTCGGGATTGGAGCAATAGATTGCCAGCACGGCTATGGTTCCGGTTGCGCCCGAGACTGGAATGGCTAGAGCTGAACGCAGGGTGCTGTAGTTGACGGGATCGTTCAGATAGCCTGGCTCTACTGCGGGATTGCCGTTGACGATTGGTTTTCCATTCTGGGCGACCCAACCGGACAGGCCTTCGCCCACCGGAATTCTCAGAGAGGCGAATAGTTTGTGGTTTTGGCCGGCGACGAACTGGGGAATCAGGACTTCATTTCTTAACAGATAAATAACGATGGAGTCGTAGGGGATGAGCCGGCTTACGCGACCTGAAATTAGCGAAAAAATATCTTCGGGAGCCAGAAGGGAACTGTTCTGCCGGCTTAGATCGCAGAGAGTCTGCGCTTCTTTGCGTGCTTCCGCGACCAAAATGGCTACATCGTGATTGGATGCGTGCGCGGGTTCAGCGGGGCGCTCGGATTCTGCGAAACCTGCATCCGGGGCCAAGCCGCGGGATACTTTCACGTCGAGCGACAATTTTGGCGGGACTTTGATGGGATGTGCATGGGCCAGCTTTTCGAGTTCGATGTAACGGCGGCCGAGGATCTCGGTTACGCGGGGATCGAAACTGGTGCCGGATTCTGAGGCTACGCGGGCCATGGCTTCATCGAGGGGAAGCGCTCTGCGGTACTGGCGATCGGAGGCCAGGGCATCTAGGCAGTCGACGGCGGAGAGGATGCGCGCGCCCATGGGGATGGCCTCACCCTTGAGTCCACTGGGATAGCCGCTGCCGTCCCACTTTTCGTGATGGGCGCGCACGATGGGGACTACGGGATAAGGGAACTCGACTTGTTCGAGAATCTCTGCGCCGACGATGGGGTGAATCTTCATCTTCTCGAACTCTTCGGGAGTAAGTTTGCCGGGCTTGGAGATGATGTGCTCGGGAACGGCGAGCTTGCCGATGTCGTGAAGGACGGATGCGGCGCGGAGGGCTTCGGTCTCATCTGCGGTGAGGCCTAATTCTTTTGCCAGCTCCATGGCGTAGACGCGGACCCGTTGGAGATGTTCGCCTGTGGTCTGATCTTTGGCTCCGATGGCTAGAGCCAGAGCTTCGATGGTGCGGAGGTGAAGATTGGAGACTTGCTCGGCGTGTTTTTTCTCGGTTTCGAGCTTACCGAGATACAGACGGTAGGAGCGATACAAGAGATAGATGGGCGGCAGGATCAGAAGGGACGACTGATAGCCGATGTGGCTGTTGAGAAAACTGATGAGGCCGGCGATGGCAGCTCCGACCATGTAATAAGGAAAGGACCAGAGGTAGGAATCGGACCAGACTTTAGAGATTGGGATATTTTCTGTGAGGCCGATTACGGTTGAGGTCGCGAGCGTATTACATGCGAAGTGAGTGAGTGCGGCGCAGAGCAGGGCTAGTGGGCCGGGTGCGTGAAGAATGTGGATCGATACGAACCAATATGCGCCATAGGCGGCAGCGCTGCATACCGTCACTTGAGAAAGATTGAAGATCAGTTGAATCGGTTTGATCTGGCGGGTTGGACGCCAGTAGAACTGGACCAGGGTACCGGCGATGCCGAGCAGCAAGGTTTCCGGCAGGTTCAATTCGAGGATGCCGAGCAGAGTAAAAAGAAAATTTACGGAGAGCGTTCCGCCGGGGAGACTGACTTTGAGCGGCGATGCCAGGACAGCGAGAGCAAGATAGCAGAGAAAACGGATGGTTTCATCCGGCCGCCAATGAGTGAATGCGAGAAAGAGACACGCGGCGGCTGCCAAAAATGTGGCGATGATGAAGGCGCGCGCGGAGTCCTGGCGAAAGGATGGATGGCGGTTGGCCATGAGCGATAACTCGATTTTCGGCTAAGGAGGCGCCTTTCGCGGTCGTAAAACCGGAGGTCGCAGTTACTGTGGTTACCTTCGGTTTGGCGGACAGCGGGGCGGCCGATGGGCGCGACAAAGTGTCCTTGGCGAAGGACAGTGGGACATTCTGTCCCAGGGGGAAGTGACACGAAAGCTCCATCTTGTTGATTTGGCGTGTGGTTGGTCGTTGCCGAGTGGAGATGCGGCTGCAAGGAGGAGTATGAACGTTTGTCGACTGCGCGGATGATTGCTGCGCAAGTATTGGGGAACTATGAAAAAAGTTTTGGCTCTGATGTTGATGCTGGTGTTTGCCGCTACGTGCTGCTGGGCACAGGGGAACAATGCGAAGTTGTCGCCGGACCTGCGGAATATGAATACGTCGTCGAATGCGCAGGTGATCGTGCAGTACAACAGCGCGCCCAGCCTGCTGGATTTGAATTTGCTGGGATTGCTGGGACAGATCGTCAACAGCCTGCCGCTGGTGAATGGAATCGTGGCGGAGTTGCCGCTGAAGAATATTCTGTCGCTTTCGAATCAGACCAATGTGAAGTACATCAGTCTGGACCGAGCGCTTACGCCGACATTGAGCAATGCTGCGCCGGCGGTTAATGCATTTGCGGCGTGGCAGTCGGGGTACACGGGAGCGGGGATTGGCGTGGCTTTGATCGATAGCGGCGTGTACAGTCATCCGGACCTTAAGGGCGGATTGCTTGGTTTGTCGCGCGTGGTATGGAACCAGAGTTTTGTTTCCGGAAACTCGAGTCCGAACGACCAGTATGGACATGGAACCCACGTTGCGGGCTTGATTGCGGGCGATGGAGCCAGCTCGACGGGGTCGTCGTATACGCGCACGTTCGAAGGCATTGCACCGAAGGCGAATATTGTGAACCTTCGCGTGCTGGACCAGAACGGGGAAGGCACGGACAGCGCGGTGATTGCGGCGATCAATGAAGCTATCGCATTGAAGCTGCTGTTCAACATCCGGGTGATGAACCTTTCGCTGGGGCGCGCGGTCTTTGAAACTTATAAACTCGACCCGTTGTGCCAGGCGGTTGAGGCGGCGTGGAAGAGCGGGATCGTGGTGGTGGTTTCGGCGGGAAACAATGGGCGGTATGTGCCGACCGAGGGATATGGGACGATCACGGCTCCGGGAAATGATCCGTATGTGATTACGGTTGGCGCGATGAACATGAACGGTACGCCGACGCGCGTGGATGACGTGATGGCGAGCTATAGTTCGAAAGGTCCGACCGCGGTGGATGCGATTGTGAAACCGGATCTGGTTGCGCCGGGGAACTTGCTGGTGTCGCTGAACGACCCGGGATCGACGTTGTACAACGAGTATCCGGCGAATCGGGTGCCCAACAGTTACTACGAGAGCAAAGGCAGCAGCGCATCTTCTACCACCTATTTCACCCTGAGCGGAACCAGCATGGCTGCGGGAGTGGTTAGTGGCGTGGTGGCTGATCTTTTGCAGGCTCATCCTAGCCTTACACCTGACCAGTTGAAAGCGCGTTTGATGAAGACGGCGTGGAAGGCTTTGCCGGCTTATAGCAGCTATACGGATCCGACCAGCGGCGTCACTTATAACGATCAGGATGATGTGTTCACAGTGGGCGCGGGGTATGTAGATGTGGAAGCGGCGCTTAGCAATAACGATGTTGCGACGAAAACGGCAATGTCTCCTGTGGCGACGTTTGTGAGCACCGGCGACGTGAAGATGGTGGATGATCCGTCGTCAGTATGGAATACATCTTCAACCTGGACGAACAGCCTGGTGTGGGGAAGTTCACAGTTTGAAGTGGGCACCGGGGCGTCTGCTGCGGCCGCCAGCAACACGGTTTCGGGAACGAATGCTTTGTGGGGCGGCAGCGCACCCTGGGGATCGAATGCGCTTTGGGGCGGCAGCACGACCGGCGGGGAGAACGCTCTTTGGGGTGGGAACGCTCTGTGGGGCGGCAGCGGGATGTATAGCAACAATGCGCTTTGGGGCGGCAGCGCGCCCGGCGGAGAGAAGTAGAACTTCGCGCGGGAGGCGGAGGTCGCGACCTTGGACTCGAACGAGGATAAAGAAATCTGCGCCGGTCAAATCGACCGGCGCAGGCGACGGATGCCCTCCTACTTATCATCCATCGTTTCATCCATCGTTTTCCCCGACATTTACTTTTCTGCGGCTTTCTTTTCTGCGGCCTTCTTCGCTTCCACGGTCCAGGGCGGGACGATGCCGTTTTGGCGCGCGTAGGCTACGGCTTGTCCGAGGTGTTCGTGCGCGTCTGCGACCAGGATGTAGATGACGTCGCCTTCATTTGCCTGTGGACCGAGCTTGGGAAGCAGTTTTGCGAAGTCTGCATTGTTCATGCCTTTGATGGTTGTCTCGGTGAAGTTCCAGGAGCGGTTCAGTTCGTCGACGATGCGAGCCTTGTCGGTGGTGGATTTTTCTAGAGTTTTGCCATCGAATCCTTCCGGTTTCGGCGCGCCCATCAGGGAGAGAATTCCGTAGCGCTCTCCGGCGACGTGTAGTAAGACTTCGGCGAAAGAGCGGGAGTCCGCGGAAGGCCGCCAGGTGAACTTATCTTCTGGAATCGCATTCGCGAGAGCCACAAACTTTTTCTGGACAGCTTCGAGATCTAATAATGATTGGCCCTTCAGGTCATAGCTGGGGGCGGTTTGATCGGGGGTGTCCGGGGGTGGCGCGTTTGCCGCGTGGGAAAATGTTGCAGCGCCTGCCAGCAGTGCGCAGAGCGCGGAAGTTAGCAAGAACTTCTCCATTTTTCTTCCTCCTCTTGAGACTTCGTTCGTTTAGACGGGGAGGGGGCGCGATTGGTCATCCGCGGCTCGCTCTCCTTTTATGTGATCTAGACATCGTGGGAGTGTTATTCGTCACGCGTGGGGTGTGCGCCTGCGAGCCGTCTGAATGGTGGATTGAAACTCGCAATTGGGTGTGATCACCGGGGCATTGTCGGCAACTTTGTGACGGGATCGCTGGTTCATCTGCAAATCGGTCGCGCCTACGCGATGGCGGGAAACACAGCCAGGGCGAAAGCGGCCTATCAAGAGTTTTTTTGGTCTCTGGAAAGATGCCGACTCGGACGTCCCCATTCTGAAGCAAGCAAAAGCCGAGTACGCAAAGCTGCAATAGCGGTTCGCACGCGAGTTCGTGACGGTTTGGGTTGCGGTCTTGGAACGGGCTTGCGCTGAGGCTGGAAGCGCGGGCGAGATGCCCGCGCCACGCGAGTTTAACCCTGCGCTAGTCCCCTGACGGCAACAGCATTTCATCGGGGCCAGTCGGCAAGGGGATAGCGATTTGGGGAGTTGCTGGAATTGAGTGACAAGCTGCGGCGAGGGCCTCTGTGGCGGTCGCTACAGGTTTCGGTCCAGCGAATTGCTCGGCTTCGGTCGATCCATTTAGCGCGGTGGTGGAGGCTAGCCCTCCGCTGATGACCTGCTGCACCTGATCGAAATATCCCGTGCCGACGAAGGTCTGGTGCTTTACCGCGGCATAGCCGTACTGTTTTTCGCTGCTGAATTCCTTTTCCTGCAAACGGGAATAGGCCGCCATCCCGGCGCCTTTATAAGCGCGCGCCAACTCGAACATGCTCAGATTGAGTGAGTGGAAACCGGCGAGGGTTACGAACTGGAACTTGTATCCCATGCGTGCCAGTTCGGGCTGGAAGCGCGCGATGGTTTCTTCGTTCAGTTTTTTGCGCCAGTTGAAGCTTGGGGAGCAGTTATATGCCAACATCTTTCGCGGATATTTGGCGTGAATGGCTTCGGCGAACTGGCGAGCTTCGTCCAGGTCGGGGTGGGAAGTTTCGCACCACAGCAAGTCGGCGTAGGGAGCATAGGCCAGGCCGCGGGCAATGGCTGACTCGATGCCGCCGCGAATGCGGAAGAAGCCCTCGGGAGTGCGTTCGCCAGTGCAGAAGATGCGATCGCGCGGGTCTATATCGCTGGTCAGTAGATGAGCGCTGTCGGCGTCGGTGCGGGCCATGACCAGGGTTGGGACCTCCATCACGTCTGCTGCCAGGCGCGCCGCCACTAACTTTTGAATGGCCTCCGCGGTGGGAACCAGGACCTTTCCGCCGAGGTGACCGCATTTTTTCGCGGAGGAGAGTTGATCTTCGAAATGAACGCACGCCGCGCCTGCTTCGATCATTCCCTTCATCAGTTCGAATGCGTTCAGGGTGCCGCCGAAACCGGCTTCGGCGTCCGCTACTAGGGGCGCAAACCAGGTGTGGCTGGGAGGGACTTTGCCTTCGGCGTGGTGGATCTGGTCGGAGCGTTGCAACGCGCTATTGATGCGGCGGCAAAGATTGGGAACGCTATCGGCCGGATACAAGCTCTGATCGGGATACATTTGGCCGGAGTCGTTGGCGTCGGCTGCTACTTGCCATCCGCTGACGTAGATTGCCTTTAATCCGGCTTGCGCCTGCTGCACTGCCTGATTGCCGGTCACGGCTCCGAGGGCATTGACGTAGGAGTCGGTTTGCAGCAAATTCCAGAGACGTTCGGCGCCGAGACGGGCCAGGGTGTGCTCGATGTGGATTGAGCCGCGGAGGCGGAGTACGTCTGCGCCGCTGTAAGTACGTTCGACGCCTTTCCAGCGTGGGTTATGGGCCCATTCGTATTCCAGGCATTCCTGTGCCAGGGCGTGTTGTGCGGTGCGTTCTTCCGCGGTCGCAATGGGTTGATGGCCGTTATTCGCGCCGTTGCTTTTTGTCATCATCATGCTCCCTTGTCATTCCCCGTTCTATATGTGTTCAATCCCGTGTGTGTTCAAACCGTATGTGTTCAATTACGTGAACACATATTCACGATCCTGGCGCAGATTAGCCTGGGAAATATTCGCGGTCAAGCCTGTTGTTCAATATGATGAACCTACATTCATTTTGTTGGCGCAGTACTTGTTTGCTAGCATACGCATCAGATGACCTCCGCGACCGAATCCCCCGCTGTATCTGTAGACCGTGCTCTGGCCATGCTGGAAATGGTGGCGCAGGAATCGGAGGGTTTAAGCAACGCGGAAATCAGCCGTAAGCTGAACATTCCAAAAAGCTCTGCCAGTTATATTCTGCGTACGCTCGAAGCCCGCAGTTATGTGACGCGCGATAGGGAAAGCGGCAAGTATCGCGTGGGACTCAAGATTCTGAGCCTGAGCCGCGGGGCTCTGAGCGGCATGGATGTTCGAGGAATTGCATTGCCGATCATGCGGCGCCTGATGGAGCAAACCGGGTTAACCTGCCATCTGGCGATTCTGGATGGTGCGGATGCGGTCTACATTGAGAAGGTGGAACCCGGTGGTTTTATCCGGATGGACACCTGGGTGGGCCGGCGCATGCGTGTGCACGCGACCAGTGTGGGGAAGGCTTTGGTGGCTTACATTTCGCAGGCTGGGCTGGAACAGATTCTGCAAAAGAGCGGCATGGAAAAAAGAACGCGGAAGACGATCATTACGGTTCCGCGGCTGCTGAAGGAACTGGAGAAGGTTCGTGCACAAGGGTATGCCGTGGATGATGAGGAAAATAATCTGGGTGCGCGGTGCGTGGCGGCTCCGGTGTTTAGCGACTCGGGGACGATTGAGGCGGCGTTGGGATTAAGCGGGACGGCACAGCAGGTGAGTGCGCACACGATGCCGCGGATCGTTGAGGCGCTGAAGGATGCGGCGCGGCATATCTCGATGGGGATGGGATATCGACCGCCGAGGTGAGGGGAGCAGCGACAGTACTGAAGGGTGCAGATGAGTTCGACCTTCGAGTAGCGGTGGAGAGATTCCAGTTCCTTTCAGGGCTCAGAGGGGCTATTCTGATAGCACCTAAAAAGGTGCTCATGCTCGACATCACCAAAGACATTCAGTCCCTGACCACGTTTCGTCGCCGCTCTGGTGACTTTATCAAGGCCTTAAAAAAGAGCAAGCGTCCCGTTGTACTGACGGTAAAAGGCAAGGCAGTCGCCGTGGTGCAGGACGCGGCCGCTTATCAGCGTTTGCTGGATGTTGCGGCGCGGGCCGACGCTGAAGAAGGCATTCGCCAGGGAATGGAGGATGTTAGGAAGGGGCGAGTCCGTTCCGCTCGGGATTTCTTCCGCGAATTCGAAACCGAGCATGGCATACGCTCTTAGCCTTACCGCGCGCGCCGAACGCGACCTCGCTCGACTCTATGATTACATCGATGCCGCCGTTTCAGGGGCGGCACGAAAACGGTACCTGGGGCTGAAACAAGAGATTCTGGGCCTGGAGAAATTTCCTTTTCGTTGCGCGACGACGCCCGAGAATAAAATTCTGAGGCATCTGCTATACGGCAAGGGGCGTAGTACTTATCGCGTGATCTATCGCGTTGTCGGGAATGAGGTCGCCGTACTGCATATTCGACATGGAGCGAGAAAGAGTGTGCGCCAGGGCACACAGTCTTAATCCACTCTCGTTCGATTCCTGAGATGGGGCTTTAGAAGGCCCCCGCACACGAAGCGCTAAACTACAGTTATGACCACCTCCACTCTCAACTCCCTCGCCCGCGCTTCCTCCGCATATTTGCGATCTGCAATGCACCAGCCCATCCGATGGCAGGAATGGGGCGAGGAGGCTTTTTCCGCGGCGCGGCAGGAGAACAAGCCGATGTTGCTGGATATTGGCGCGGTTTGGTGCCACTGGTGCCATGTAATGGACCGGGAATCGTATGACGATCCGGAAGTGGCGGCGATTGTGAATGAATTGTTTGTCGCGGTGAAAGTGGACCGGGATGAGCGGCCGGATATCGATAGCCGGTATCAGGCGGCGGTCAGCGCGGTCAGCGGGCAGGGTGGATGGCCGCTTACGGCGTTTCTTACTCCGGAAGGGAAGCCGTTTTATGGGGGAACTTATTTTCCTCCTACGGATGGGTATGGGCGGCCTAGTTTTAAGCGGGTTCTGACCAGCATTGCGAATGCGTACAAGGAAAAGCATGGGGACGTGGTGGAACAGGCGCAGATGGTGGAGAGTGCGGTTGCGCAGGCGGAATCTTTTGCCGGGAAAGACGGAAAGATTACGGCCGGAATTATCGATGCGATTGAGACTTCGGCTTTGAGAATGTTCGATCCGCAAAATGGGGGATTTGGAAGTGCGCCGAAGTTTCCGCATCCTTCGGCGTTGGATTTGTTGATTGAGAGGTATGGGAGAAAGCTTTCTCGAAATGATGACGGCGAACGGCTTGGAAAAATCATCGTCACTACCCTTGAGCGCATGGCGAATGGAGGCGTTTACGATCAGCTTGCTGGCGGGTTTCATCGCTACTCCGTGGATGAGCGGTGGGTGGTACCGCACTTCGAGAAGATGTGTTACGACAATTCAGAATTGCTGAAGAATTATGTGCATGGTTATCAGGCGACGGGGCTTCAGTTTTTTGCGGATGTGGCGCGGGACATTGTCCGGTGGATGGATGAATGGTTGAGCGACCGGGAGCGCGGCGGGTTTTATGCTTCGCAGGACGCGGACATCAATATGGACGATGACGGGGATTACTTTACCTGGACCCTGGAAGAAACTCGCGCGGTCCTGACGGAAGAGGAAGCGCGGGTTGCGGCGTTGCATTACGACATCAATGAGATCGGAGAGATGCATCACAATCCGGCTAAGAATGTTTTGTTTGTGCGGGCGACGGTGGAGGAGATAGGGCGGCGGATGGGCATGAGTGAGGAGCGGATCTCGGATTTGCTCGATTCGGCAAAGAAGAAGATGTATACGGCTCGGTTGCAGCGGCCTACTCCTTATGTGGACAAGACGGTTTATGTGGGCTGGAACAGCATGTGTGTCAGCGCTTATCTGGAAGCGGCGAAGGTGTTGGGGTTGAAGGATGCACGACGGTTTGCGTTGCGGTCGCTGGATCGGGTGTTGAGTGAGGCTTGGAGGGGGCACGAGCATGAGGACGAGGGCAGGAGTGCCCGCTCCACACAGGCTTTGCATTCCACACGGTTGTTGCATGTGGTGGCTTATTCGGAT
Organism: Candidatus Sulfotelmatobacter sp.; assembly: GCA_036490235.1. Classification (GTDB taxonomy): domain Bacteria; phylum Acidobacteriota; class Terriglobia; order Terriglobales; family Acidobacteriaceae; genus Sulfotelmatobacter. The sequence continues at coordinate 17,653 of DASXEG010000046.1, forward strand.
CCTCGGGCGGAGCATCGGGAGATTGCGGGAATGCTGGAGGATTATGCGGCTACGACTTTGGCCTGCCTTGATGCTTATGAGGCTACCGCTGATCTCAGCTATTTCAAATTCGCGCGGGCGATTGGCGATGCGATGATAGCCAGGTGTTTTGACGCGACCGCGGGAGGGTTTTTTGATGCGGAGCCGGCGGAGGATGGCAGGAGCCTGGGTGCACTTTCGACGCGGCGGAAGCCGCTGCAGGACTCGCCTACGCCGGCGGGAAATCCTATGGCGGCGATAGCGTTGATGCGACTGCATCACTACACGGACGAGAGTTCGTATCGCGATAAGGCCGAGCAGACCCTGGAGACGTTTGCCGGGGTGGTCGGGCAGTTCGGAATTTTCGTGGCTACTTATGGCATCGCTGTCGCGCACCTGCTGGAGCCGCAGGAGCAGGTGGTGGTAATCGGACAGACGGCGGATGGGCGCGGGGATGAATTATTTGCTCGAGCGATTGCCGAATTTCGATTTGGAAAGAGCGTGTTGCGGTTGACGGCCAGTCAGGCGGTAGCGGCGAATCTGCCTCCGGCGCTGGCGGAGACGGTTCCGAATTTGCCGCAATTGAAGTCTGACAGTCCGTTTGCCGTGGTGTGTACGGGATCCACTTGCCACCCGCCTGTGAGCGATGTGGCGGAGCTGGAGAAGCAGCTGAGTGCTCGATCGGGGGCAGGGAAGGATTCATCCATCCGGAAAGCGGGCAAAAAACAGGGCTGACGGTTTGTATATGAAGTCCGTCAGCCCAAAAATTGCGAGCCCTTGGTTCGGCCCAAGTTACCACCGGTTACTTTGGTGACTTGCGTTTCACCTCAGTAATCGGTTAACTACTACCTCATCATCGGTGGCAGGGCAACGCACTTGCCTTGCAGTTGTTGTTGAGGTGGGCACACGAAAATCGGCCCTCCGTCCGGGGTGGGAGCCTGCGGAACGGCGGCCGCTACATAAGTGCCCACTAATCCAAACATCAGGATGGAAATCCTGAATGCCTGCTTCATGGGGGTTTTCTCCTTAACCACGCTGGGCTGCACAGAAAAGGGTGCTCAACGCGGAGCCAAATTATAAGGCATAAGTCAAGTCCTTTCTGAGGTATTTCCCGTAAGTCTTCTCAGGTCTTCCCGTATCGGAATCGGAATACGCAGCTTCTGTTGCCTCTGTGTATTTATTTTCTTTAAATTAAGCGCTATTTATTCAAGTAATGCTAGAGAGTTGCGACGAGCCGTCCTAGACCCATCCAAACGGCGCGAGGAAATTTACGAAATCCGGAATTTTCAGCTTGGGCAAGGAAAGACTTGGTTGAAGTTACTTGCGAAGGTCTGAAGGCGCGGAGAAATTAGTGTGGGAGAGCGAGCCTTCCGCTCCGGCGGCGACCGCCTTTGCGGGAGCGGATTCGACGGGAGCGATTTGAGGGACGGCCTGCGTTCTGGAGAGTGCGCGATCCACCATGCCTTCGAACATGGGAATGAGCGAATCACCGCTTACGGGATGATGAATATCGGTGAGGCTCTGCTCCCAGCGCTGCGGCCGGAGGAGCGAGACCGTAGCCTCGCGTGCGCGTGGTTTAGCCAGGGTGTATGCGAGCCAGGTCAGAAGAGCGCAGTTATAAGCGGCCATGTTAATGAGGCCGATCGAAAGATTATTCAAATGGTCGCCGACCCAGGATGCCACCAGGCAGAGTTCGACCATCGAGAAAAAGCCGAAGCCCAAAACCACGCCGAAGCTGTATTGACGGCGGCTCACTCCAAGATAGCGGGCAAAGAAAAGAAGGAAGAGAACCATTCCCACCTGAATGATCCGAACGCAGCGTTGAGCGGTGAGGATGGCTTGAATCCAGGGTGCGACATCGGAGGAATTAGTGGAAACGGAGACCACGCCTGCGACTAGAAGCATCACGAGTCCGGCCCACTTGAAGAGTACCGTGCCTAGATCGCGCAGGGTATGGAACGGGCGGAAGACGTCGAGAAAAGCTTCATGAATGACTTCGAATCCCAAGGCCACGCTAATAGCAGTGCTGATCCAACTGAGATAAAAACAGGCCGCGTGATTGTAGCGATAGGTGGGGAAAACGACGGCAAACGAGATGATTTGAGCTGCAATATAGGCAAAGAAGTATTTGAACTGGCGGTAGCGTCCGCTGCGGTAAAGAGGGATCGCGATGGCCGCCTGGAGAAAGGGATGGGCGATCCAGAGAGCGTAGTAAAGCAGTTTGATTTTGTCGCTCACCGCAACAATTCTCCAGGCCGGCGAAAATCAGGTGGTTCTTAGACTTAGGTGCTAAAAGAAAGCTAAATGTTCTGGCGCGGATGTTCAATGTACACAGGTAACCGAAAGTAACGTTACTTCTGTGCCATTCGCTGAGCGGAGTAAAGTTTGGTGACTTGCCTGGTAAGAACATAACTTCGTTCCGTAAATTTGGGAAGGAAATTCTGCAGGTTGAATTTGGGAGGGCTTAACCTCTGGTCAGTCTTGCCAACTTCTCCGCCGCCGCATCCAGCGTCTCCCGCTTCTTGCAAAAGGCGAACCGCACCTGCCGCGCCCCATCCCGCGGATCGCGATAAAAACTACATCCCGGCACGGCAGCCACTCCGATCTCTTTCACTAAATATTTTGTAAAGGCCACATCATCCTCGAACCCAAAGGCCGAAATGTCGGTCATCACGTAATACGCCCCACGCGGACGAAAACACTTAAACCCCGCCCGCTCCAGCGCCGGAATCAAATGATCGCGCCGCACGCGATAACCCTCCGCCAGCTTCGCATAATATTCATCGGGCAAACTCAAAGCCGCTGCTCCAGCTTCCTGCAACGGAGCCGGCGCGCCTACCGTCAGGAAATCGTGCACCTTGCGGATCGCATTCGTAATCTTCTCCGGGGCAACCGCCCATCCCACACGCCATCCCGTCACGCTGTAAGTCTTCGACATGCCGTTGATGGTGACCGTCCGCTCGCGCATTCCCTCGAGCGAAGCCAGGGAAATATGCGAAGTGCCGTCATAAAGAATGTGCTCGTAAATCTCGTCGGTAATGGCCAGCACATCGAACTCAACGCACAAGTCGCGAATCAGCTCCAGTTCCGCCTGTGTGAAGACCTTGCCAGTCGGGTTGTTCGGCGTATTAACGATGATCGCCTTCGTGTCTTTGTTGAACGCGGCCCGCAACTCATGTTCATCGAATGTCCACTCCGCGCGCTCACTCACCGGCGGCCGCAGCTTCACGAACTTCGGTTTCGCACTGCTCAAAGCCGAATCGGGCCCATAATTCTCATAAAACGGCTCAAAGATCACAACTTCATCGCCCGCATTGCAAACCGCAAGCAGAGTCGAAATCATGGCTTCAGTCGACCCGCAACAAACCGTAACGTTTTTCTCCGGATCGACCTCAATCCCCTGCCAAACACCCATCTGCCGCGCAATCGCATTGCGCAAACTCTTCGCGCCCCAGGTAATGGCGTATTGATTGATATCGGCGTCAATGGCATCGCGGGCCGCCGCTTTAATCTCCGCCGGCGCAGGAAAGTCCGGGAACCCTTGCGCCAGATTCACCGCCCCGTGAAGCATCGCCTGCCGGGTCATCTCCCGAATCACCGACTCGGTGAAATGGGAAACCTTGTGACTCAAGAATTGTTTTGCGGGATTCACTACAGGTCCGATCACATCCGCCATAGCTGGCAGGTTAGCAAAAATGAAGACGTTTCACCACGGAGACGCGGGGCACAACAAAGACAACGCTTGTCATCGTGAGCGTCGCGAAACACCTATGCATTTTGAGGCTGGCGGCAGAGTTCATAGGTCCTTCGCTACGCTCAGGATGACAGGCGTTGTTTTTTTAATGACAACGACAAAACGAATAACAGCGACCGCACGCTAAGCGCGCTGCACTCCACCCAGCCCCTGCAGGGTTGCAACAATCTGTCCCGACCACAAAGCAATCTGCTCATCGCGCAGCGTTCCCGCATCTGACTGCAAGCGAGCCCGCAATAAAATCGAATATTTCCCCGTCCCAATGGACGCCCCACGAAAAATCTCGACGGGCATAAACGAACGCAGTTCGGGCAATCCCAGCCCAATTACTCCGCGCCGGATCTCCTCAAATTCCACTTCATCTGAAAACACAAACGAGAAATCACGTTCTACCGCCGGATACTTCGCCTGCGGTACGAAAGCAACTTTGCGCAATCCAAGCGCGTGCAATCGCTCCAAGTCGAACTCGGCGAGAAAAACATCCTGCCGTAACTTTCGCGCAGTCTTGATACCCTCAGCAATCTGGCCAAACCAGGCCGCCGGCGCGCCATCAATGAAAGCACGAGCCGATCGCCCGGGATGAAAATATTCGGGTGTCTCACGATCGAAACTCAACTCGCCAGAGGTGAAAATGCTTAACAAGCTCTCCACATCACCCTTGAAGGCGCGAAACGTTTCAGCCGATTGAGATCCAGAGGGTACCGGATCTTTGCTGACGTCAAGCATGGCCGCAAAAGGAATCGACGAATCGATCGCAGACGAAGTCGCGCCCAAGCACATCCGTTCCGGCTCCGCACGCTCCCCATCGCGCATTTCGTAAGCGCGACCCATCTCGAACAAACGCACATCCTCGGTATCGCGATTCAAATTCCATGCCAGCATGTCCAGCATGCCCGGAGCCAGCGAAGTCCGCATCACGCTGGCTTCTTCGCTAAGAGGGTTTTCCAATTCCAGCACCGAAGCGGAAGAAAATCTCTCGGCGTCCTCATGCGAAATAAAACTCAGCGAAACCGCCTCGTTATATCCCAAAGCCAAAACTTGCTGACGCAATTTGGCGTCCATCCGCAGGTTCGGCAACTCGACCACCGCGCCACTGTAAGCAGGCAACGTATTTTCGAACTTGTCATATCCATGCAGCCGCGCGATCTCTTCAATCAAATCGATCTCGCGCTCCACGTCCAGCCGCCAACTGGGAATCCACACGCGAAACTCAGCATCGGCCTGGCCTTCGGGAATCAGCACGAATCCGAGCTTTTTCAAAATATGGAAGATGTGTCCGCCAGTAAGATCGCCGCCAAGAATCCGCCGCACCTCGGAAACCTGTAGCACAATCGGCGCCTGGTCCATCTTCTTCGAAACTACATCGACCACATCCCCAACCAGCTCGCCGCCACCCGATTCCAAAATGAGCCCCGCCACCAGATCGCACGACAAAATCGTAGACTCGAAATCCGCCCCGCGCTCAAACCGATGCGAAGCGTCCGTATGGATCCCATGCCGCCGAGCAGTCTTGCGCACCGTAACCGGATCCCACCATGCCGACTCGATCAAAATATTCCGAGTCTTCTCGGTGATCATCGTGTCGAAGCCGCCCATGACGCCCGCCAAACCAACCGGCCTCTTAGCGTCGGCCACAACCAGATCTTCCGAAGTGAGTTTGCGCTCCACGCCATCGAGCGTCTTTAACTTCTCGCCGCTTTTCGCCCGACGAATGATGAGCCGCCCACCCTCAAGCAAATCCATGTCGAAGACGTGCGTAGGCTTCCCCATCTCCCACAGAACGTAATTCGTGGCATCGACGGCGTTCGAGATGGGCCGCTGATCGAGCAACTGCAAGCGGTGGGCAATCTTCTGATTCGAAGCTTTGATCTTCGTTCCCTGTATCACCCGCGCCGAAAACCGAGGGCAAAGCAAAGGCTCTTCAACGGAGATGGGGAAGGGCACGACTTCAGTCGTGGTGTTGGGGCGGCCGTGATGACGGGCTTTAGCCGCTGAGGCTTGCTCTGCAGCCCCCGCCACTTTTGCTGAAGGCTGAGAGCTGAAAGCTGAGAGCGGCTTCAATCCCACGTCATAAATCGCCGCCGCCTCGCGCGCTACTCCATAATGATTCATCGCATCCGGACGATTCGTTCCAATCTCCATCTCGAAAACGGTGTCCGTGCCAGACCCGCTGATTCCCTCGACCGCGATGCCGACGGCAGTCAAATCGTCAGCCAACTGCCGGTCATCCACTGGCAGATCGACAAAATCCCGAATCCATGATGGAGAAAGTTTCATTGATGCTCTGTCACCCTGAGCGGAGCATCGGCGAAAGCCGATGCGCAGTCAAAGGATACCTATCGCTTTCACGTTCCCCGGGGGGCTATCGAGGAATTATCACGATACCGATGATGTCACACCCACTGCTGCAAGAACCGCACATCCCCGGAAAAGAACAACTGCAAATCATCCACGCCATACTTCAACAAAGCAATCCGGTCCGCGCCCATGCCAAAAGCAAACCCCGAAACCTTCTTCGGGTCATACCCGTTGTCCTTCACAAACTCAAACACATTTGGATCAACCATGCCGCATCCCAAAATCTCAATCCATCCAGTCTGCTTGCAGGGACGGCACGGGTCTTTCCCTCGTTTGCCGCTGCCGCCGCAAATGAAACACGAAACATACATCTCCGCGCTCGGCTCGGTAAATGGAAAGAACGAAGGACGAAAGCTGGTCTTCACGCTCGAGCCAAAAAATTCCTTCATCGCGTGATCGAGTGTTCCCTTCAAATCGCCGAACGTGATGTTTGTGTCCACTGCCAATCCCTCGATCTGATGAAACATCGGCGAATGGCTGGCATCCGGAGGATCGTTGCGATGCACGGTTCCCGGAATCACGATGCGAATCGGAGGCCGCATCTTCTCCATGGTGCGAATCTGCACTGGCGAGGTGTGCGTGCGAAGCAACAAGCGCTCGCGTTGCGCCTTCGCCTGCTGGCC
>DASXEG010000081.1:0-73236 GCA_036490235.1 Candidatus Sulfotelmatobacter sp.
GTGATCTTGAGATTGCCAAGTACCAGCGGCTGCGCATAGATCTGTCCGTCGACAGGCTGCGAAAACAATTTACCGAAAGTATTCTGCTGCACCAGCGCCTGGGTCAAAACCGTCTCATGCAGATTCTGACCGGTACGTGAATTGTCATTGTGATAAGTCGTGACATTGACCGAAGATGTGGTGTCTGTTTCAGGCTGGGCGGCGCCGATGATGGTCGCGATTGCGACCGCTAGAATTACACTCCACTTTGCGTTGCGAACAAAACTCTCCCGAGCGGCGCTATGACCGGACAACTGCATTTCAATTTTCTCCGTTGCATGAGGGAACGAGGTTAAACCACGCGAAAAGACTGGTAGGGGGGGTCTTGCGGCCAGATCGCGCGAAGCAGCACCACGTCTTGCGAACTCTATCATGCATCGGTTGCCGCATCCCTGAACAATTATTTTTTGATTAAAACCGTTGTGCAGGATCTTGCAATCGTGAAACGACGCCTTTGGGAAGGCTTAGTTGGTGGGAAGAGTAAATCTCAAAGTGATCTGGGCTTCGGTTTCGGTGGGCCGTCCGTTCGAAATGTACGGCTTGAACCGCCATTGCCGTACCGCCGCGACCGCAGCCTCGGCGAGTAGCGGATCGCCGCTGGCGACTTTTACCTGTTGCACTCTACCGTCCGACCCAACTTGAACGTGGACTAAGACGGAGCCTTGAATGTGCTGCGCCAGCGCCTGCGCGGGATACTCCGGCTCGACGCGGCTGAGTAGTTCAGGCTTCGACGCTGTTGCCGGGTTGTTGCCGGAAGCTGACGGCATGCGAAATATTTCTTTGCCATCCTCATAGACAAATAGAGTTCCCTGGGTCAGCGAGTTTTCCTTCCTATTATCGAGCGGCTTTGAATCGCTTGGAGCGGTCTGAGTCCCTGTTGATGCTGTGCTGCCGGACGGGCTGCCCGTACTGCTTGGAGTCAGCGGCTTAGCAACGGCTCCGGAAACAACAGAAGCCGTGTCAGCCGCCGAGCTACGGGCAGTACGGCCATCATTTGCATTGATCCATCCCACGCGGACGCCGAGCGCCGCACCCATCACAAGCGCAATAGTTAGAATGATCGCGCAAAACGCTGCCGTGACCCAATCAATTTGCCTGCGCTGCTGCCGCGGGATCACATAGTCGACCGCCGCTTCCCGCAAGGATTTGCGGGCGCCCAACGCCGCTAACGTCTGCGCCAACGGCATCTGCACATTTGGATTATCGTCATCGCTCGGTTTTATGCTTTCTACCGTACCTTCAGAATGAACCGGGAGCGGAATCTCCGGAGCGAGAGAAATCTCTTTCGCCGCCTCGGCATTCGCAACAATACGGTTCGCGAGAGATTCAAGGGTTTCCAAATCAGCCGCCACGAATGCAGAGGGCAACGGCGAAAGAATTTCGAGAATGCCCAGCAACTCTTCGTTGCCCACTACCGGATAGACCACCACAGAGCGCACTCCCAACAGTCGTGAAAGATCCGCGTTGGCTATATCGTCGTTCCACGCGTCATCGCAGCTTTGAATTTTTCCGGTATGTACACAAGCGCCGGATAGACCCGAACCTTTTTGGAGGCGCGCACCCAGTTCGGGGGCGTTGGTTCCACACGTGGCGCGGCAAACGATGTCATCCCCGCGGCGCAAGGCAATCGCAGCGCTCGATGCGCCGGTTGCAAGGCATGCTTGCTCGACAATTTCGTTCAACACCAGATCCAGCGCTAGTTCACCCGAAAGCGCGGTTGGGATTTTTCCCGCTCCGTGCGCCGCAAATTTTGCGGCGACTTCAGCAAGATCAGTGGCTTTGTTGACTGGAAAAGGTTGGCTATCGGGCGCTTTATTTATCGCCGATAGGCTCGCAAAATCTGCCGGCTTTGCGCGATGAGGCCCGCTAGGCTTTGCGGAGTCGGTCCCCTGAATGGGGCGGTGAGCCATAGCTGAAATGGTGTTGACTATCCCTCGTTAAGTTACGGGGGCTTTAGCGGAGTTTCTCCCTAAAGTCCTGCCTTGTCAACAACAGAAAATTCGGAAAAACGGGGATGAGCAAGTATCGACTGCACTCCAAAAGTTGCAAGTTCCTGCATCTTGACAGTCCCTGCAACCTAAGTCAGACTGTGGACCAATACTCGGTCGCGGCCTACCCCAAAAGCCTTATCCCGAGCACTTTCGCAAACAATCAATGAGAGTCGCCGACGGCGGAAGCTCCGCGCGCGGACTCTGTAATTCATTTTCTGTGAGGGGGTAGTTTTCATGGCAGGATTCAAACCACTGGCAGCTGTAGCTGCAGTATTGGCACTTTCCTTTGCTCTTCTTATCGGCGCTGGCAGCAGTACTCACCCTTCCTCGCAGCTAAGCTCGACCGCGACAAGTGCTGTCCCTGCGCTCCCGGCGCAAAAGCCCTCTGTCGACGAAGCTACCAAGAAACAGATGGCTGAGGCCGTGGCGAAAATTCCCATGAGTTTCGAGGCCAATCAGGGCCAGACAGCCAAGCAAGTGCAGTTCCTCTCGCGCGGGGCCGGCTACACGCTTTTTCTGACTCACGATTCTGCGGTCCTCGCGCTGCCGATTCCAGCGAAGCCCGAAAACCGGCAGCCGTCGGTGACAACCGCGCCAGCGCTGCCTTACGTGGGTGCGAACACCCGCTTCGACGCTCCCAATCAGCGCCCAAATCGCGGGGAAGATGTTTTGACCATGCGCGTCGTAGGAGCCAACCAGCACGCACGCGCCGAGGGAGTTCAGAAACAAGTCGCGCGCAGCAATTACTTCATCGGCAACGATCCTTCGCAGTGGCACAAAGATGTTCCGAATTACCAGAAAGTTCGCTATGCAGGGATCTATCCAGGAATCGATCTGCTCTATTACGGCAAGCAGAAGCAGTTGGAATATGACTTCGTCGTAAGCCCCGGCGCCGATGCCACTGCGATTGCACTCACCTTCGCAGCCGGCGCGGATGCGAGCAAAAGAATTCCATTGACCATCAATCGCGACGGCGATCTGGTCGCTGGCACAGAAAGTGGCGAGATCAATTTTCACAAACCAGTGATCTACCAGCAGAGTGCGCATGAAAAGACGCCTGTTGCTGGACGCTATACGCTAAAAGCCGACGGCCGGGTAGGATTCGAACTTGGCGCCTACGATCACTCGAAGCAGCTCGTAATCGATCCGGTACTCAGCTATTCGACTTATCTTGGCGGAAGCAACGAGGACATCTCCTACGGCATTACCTACGGAGTGCGTTACGGCCAGCCGATTCTTGTGGGCAGCACCCGCTCGGCAGACTTTCCCGAAATACTCGCTTTGTACCCGTACGGTGGTGGGACCTGCGGCACGCAACCCTGCCGTGACATTTTCGTCGCGAAATATAATCCAGCCCTTACCGAACTGATTTTCGCCACTTTCATCGGCGGTTCGAACGATGACGTGCCTTCACAAGTTACCCAGGATATTTACGGCGATATTTTCCTCGTGGGCTACAGCCTTTCGACGAATTTCCCGGTCAGAGGGCCAGTGTTTCAAAAGACGTTTAAAGGCGGCAGCGTAACTGGCGATGCTGTTGTCGTCGAAGTTGAATCCGCGGGCTTCTATCTCGAATGGTCTTCGTATCTCGGCGGTAGCGGTGATGACCAAGCCTTCAGCCTGGCGGTTGACACTCCCGGCAACGTATTCGTCTCCGGCCACACAACATCTACCGACTTCCCCGTCACGACCGGGGCCTATCAAACTAAATGTCCGGTTGACAGCACTGGAGGCTGTTCCACTTCGTTCGTCAGTGAGGTCAATCCCAAGGGCACGGCTCTGGTTTACTCGACGTACTTGGGCGGTTCGGGTGGATTGGGCGAATCCGCATACGGCATTGCAATCGATGTCAACGACGATGCCTATCTCAGCGGCATCACGGGCTCTCCCAACTATCCGACGACGGCGAAGGCTTATAAGAAAACTTGCGGAAGCGACGGCCTCTGCAATGGCACCTACGATGGTTTCGTTACTGAACTCAATCCAACGGGTACGGGAATCGTTGCCTCGACATTCCTGGGCGGCAGCAGCTTCGATTACACAGCCGGCATCGTTGTGAAACCAACCGCGGTTTATGTTTCCGGCAGCACGGTTTCTTCCGATTTCCCGGTGACCACAACTGCGGCGCAGAAAACCTACGGCGGCAACTCCACAGGTTGTGTCGTGAGTACTGGCGCCTGCGGCGACGTAACGGTTTCCAAGCTCAATACAACCCTCAGCGCGTTGCAGTACTCAACCTACCTTGGCGGTTCACTGGATGAAAATCCGGGCCTTTCCATCGCGGTCGATACCAACGGCTACATGTACGTAACTGGTCAGACGGATTCGGCAAACTTCCCGTTGGTGGATGCTATGCAGCCTACGTATGGCGGTGGTTCCAGCGACGCCTTTGTCACACAGTTCACTCCGCAAGGCGCGTTCGGATACTCCACCTACTTTGGAGGCAACGGAGAAGACTTTGCCTACCGCGTTGCGCTTGACCCCACGAACAATGTGTACATCACAGGCGGAACCCTTTCGACCAACCTGCCCATGACCGCGCACGCCGTGCAGAAGACTTGCGGTACCGACGGCAATTGCAATGGCGGCTTTATGGATGCCTGGTTCGCCAAGCTCATCCAGTCGGCGGATGTATCCGTAACACTAAAAACCCTAACCACCATCAAAAGCGGCGCGAATCTCACCTACAGTATCGCCGCCAAGAACAGTGGCCCGGATACCGCATTGTCGGTCAGTGTGACAGATGTGACTCCAGCCGGCACGACGTTCGTGAGCGTGACACCAAATGCAGGCACCTGTACGGCGCCTCCTGTCGGCGGCACGGGCACAGTCACATGCACAGTCGGGACGATGGGAAACGGGAACTCCCTGCAAATTAAACTTATTGTGAATGTCAATGCCAGTTCCGGAAACACGATCACGGATACGGCTACCGTAACCTCGACGACGTCGGATCCGAATACAAAAAACAACACCTCGACCGCGACAACAACCGTGGACTAAGGCTTCTTAGGGCAGGGCGGCACATCTGCCGCTCTGCTTCTAACTCCATGGGCTGGAAAGAGCTTTCCCAAAACGGAAGGGAACACCATAGGACAATCGTGCTACCGAACTTTTGGGTGCTTTCCCAGCGCACAGCAATGTTAGAATCAGCAAATACTTGGGGCGGAGTAGCGTCCCAAGACCGTTTCTTCTCCCCTCCAATGCGAATGTCAGAGAATTTCAAGTTCTAGCTCCAGGAGTTTGAAACATGCACGTTGCCGTCGTCGGTTCTGGTTATGTCGGTTTGGTTGCGGGAGCCTGCCTGGCTGACCTCGGCCACGATGTGATTTTGGTCGATAATGACCCGCGTAAACTGAAGGCCCTCAAGAACGGCCAAACGCCGATTCACGAGAATTTTCTGCCCGAGTTGCTGACCCGCCATCGTGGGCACCGGCTCAATTTTTCAGACGATCTGCACGAAGCCGTCCGAGCGAGTTCCGCGATTTTCATTGCTGTGGGCACTCCACCGACGGATCGCGGCGATGCCGATCTTTCTTATGTCGAATCGGTGGCCCGCGAGATTAGCGGCGCCATCAGCGAGTACAAGATCGTTGTCGAGAAAAGTACCGTTCCGGTCTATACCAGTGAATGGGTTCGTCGGATCATTCTCCGCAATGGAGCCGACCCCGATTGTTTCGATGTTGCCTCGAACCCCGAATTCTTGCGGGAGGGCACGGCGGTTACCGATTTTCTCTATCCCGATCGAATCGTGATCGGCTGCGACACAGATCGTGCCGCGCAGGTTTTGCGCAAGGTTTACGAACCGCTCACCAGCGGGACTTATTACGTACAGCCTGGCGCAATTCCGCAACCTGATCGCACCTCGATTCCGGCTCCAATCATCGTTACCAGCACGAAGAGCGCGGAGTTGATCAAGCACGCCTCCAATGCATTTCTTGCGATGAAGATTTCTTTCATCAATGCCGTTGCGACTGTGTGCGAATCTGTAGGCGCAAACGTGAACCAGGTCTGCCACGGCATCGGTACCGATAACCGCATCGGACCTCGATTCCTCAATCCGGGAATCGGCTATGGCGGTTCCTGCTTCCCGAAAGATGTCATGGCGTTCCGCTCCGTGGCTCGCGAATGCGGCTATGATTTCCGTCTGCTCGATGAAGTGATGCGCATCAACGAAGATCAGCGTGACCGTTTCCTGCGCAAAGTGCGCAGCGCTCTTTGGACCTTGCGAGGCAAGCGTATTGGCGTGCTCGGCCTGGCTTTCAAAGGCGGCACCGACGACATTCGTGAATCGCCGGCGATCCTGATCGTTCAAGCCCTGTTGCAGGAAGGCTGTAAGATTACGGCCTACGATCCGGCAGCCATGGAACGCACTCAGGAAGTCATGAACTCGAACCTTAAATACGCCAATTCGGCTTACGAAGCAGCCGCCGGTGCAGACGCCCTTTTGATACTCACTGAATGGGAAGAATTCACCAATCTCGATCTCGACCGGCTACATGGCGACCTGAAGTATCCCATCATCATCGACGGACGAAACCTGTATGACCCCGAAGTGATGGCAGCCAATGGCTTCACTTATTATTCCGTGGGACGCGCTGCCTCCCATCCCGATGGCGTCCCCACCGGCGCACTGAAAAACGGGAACGGCGTAAAGAAAGCATGAGCCAAAAACGCGCTCTGGTCACTGGTGGCGCCGGTTTCCTGGGATCTCATCTGTGCGACGCGTTACTCGGTGAAGGTTGGACTGTCGTCGCCGTCGATAATCTTCTCACCGGCCGCCTTTCGAATATCGAACACCTGCGAAGCGACTCGCGCTTCGAATTTATAAAGAAAGACATCTGCGAGCAGTTCGACGTCGGCCACGTCGACTTTGTTTTTCACTTCGCCAGCCCTGCCAGTCCCGTCGACTACACGGTGCATGGCATCGAGACGCTTCAGGTCGGATCGCTTGGCACGTTTCATGCGCTCGACGTTGCCAAGAAGTACAACGCAAAATATCTGGTGTCTTCTACCTCCGAGTGTTACGGCGACCCTCTCGAGCATCCCCAGAAAGAAACCTATTGGGGCAACGTCAACTCGATTGGGCCGCGCTCGGTCTATGACGAAGCCAAACGCTTTACCGAAGCTGTGACGATGGCCTATCACCGCTATCACAAAGTCGATACACGCATCGTCCGCATCTTCAATACCTATGGACCGCGCCTGCAATTGAATGACGGCCGCGTCATCTCAAACTTTATGAAGCAGGCCCTGCGCGGCGTACCTCTCACCGTTTACGGCAAGGGCAATCAAACCCGCAGCTTCTGCTATGTCAGCGACGAAATCGATGGCTTCCTGCGCCTCTCGAAATCAGACGAGCATCTGCCCGTCAACATCGGGAACCCAAACGAGTTCACAATTCACGAATGCGCACAGCTTGTCCTGAAAGTGACTGGCTCAAAAAGCACAATCGCCTACGAGCCTCTTCCTCAAGATGATCCCAAACAGCGCCAGCCTGACATCTCAAAAGCGCGCGCATTGCTTGGCTGGGAACCCAAGATTCAGCTCGAACAGGGGCTAAGGCTCTCACTCGAATATTTTCAGAAAGCGGTTGCGGAAGAGACGGCAACCGCGAAATAGCCTTTTTCCGGATCGCAAAGCTCCTTCGCGGCACCCCGGGGCTTTCGCTCCGACTTCCCGCTTCAACGTTCAGACTGATCGCGTTCCTCTTGAATCGCCAGCGGCGAGACTAAATCGAGGATCGCCAGCATTGAAATCAGGGCTGCCGGCAAAATCAGAGCCGGTACTCCCCACCGCAGTTTCATCCAGGTGCCGATCACGGCGCCCAGCGTGTACAAAAACCAAACCCCAAAGATGAATCGCGCCTCGAGCAATACTTTCCTACGGGCCGAAACGGCTCCTTCGACATGCCGCGAGGCATCGTATGTAAGAAAGGACACATGAGAAAGCAATTGTGCGAGCTTGTTCAACATGCCAGTGACAAATGTCGTGTGAATTGTTAGTGAACCCACTCTGGTCAAAGTGGCGGTTTGAACACCCATTGCGCTGGCGAGAAGAACCAACGCAATAAGCTGATGCCAGCCGGAGGGAATCGCGATCGCAATCAGAAACGCTTCCAGCATCAGCGGTACGGCGGCAATGCTCCTAAGGCGCCACCGCGATCCAACTTCGATCACCGCTCTGCCGACCACCGAGCCCCCAACGAACGAGACAAGCATGGCGGCCATTTCCAAAGCCTTCCACCAGTTCCCGTGCACCAAGTGCTCCCCCAGATGAACTGTGGTGCCGGTCATGTGTGCAGTGAATACCCGCCCGAAGCTGATGTAGCCGATGATGTCGACACATCCCGCCGCAAACGCCATGGACAAAGCAACCAAGGCCTTGATCCGGATCCGCTTCGCAGATTTGGGCAAGGCATCCATGGGTAAGCTCCTTTTGGATGCCGGACAGAGAAGCAATGGCGTAGCGCGCGCAATGCGGCCGCGTTTTTATTCTTGGGAAATTGGCTGTAAAGGGCAGGAAATTGCTTGCGTGGGCAACGGCTTAGGAGCTCTCCGCGGCGGCTGCCACGAAATCAATTAATTGCTGCACACCGTGCTTCTCATCCCGCGTGTTTACACAAAAGGATATTCCCATCCCGTAGCCGGGATGCGAAGCCTTCACGTTTCCGGTCAATCGAAGCTTTATGTCTTCCGTGCGCACTACTATTTCGACAGGTGCTCCGACTGGAAACGCCAGCGGCATCTCCAGGTAACATCCGCCAGGACTGAGATCGCTCAAATGACAATAGTTGCGGACCGAACTTCCCTGCTGATAAACCTCCGCTCCGAGGTGGCATGTGTAGCGAATCTGTCCGCGGCGATTGCCCGGTTCGTTGAGATGCTGGTCGGACGCAATCTCGGCCTCGCGGGCTTTGGCACTACCCTTTGCGGCTTTTTTCTTTGCGTCCCCGCTGCCCAGTTTGTTTTCGTCCTTGGGCCGAAGCGAATGCTCAACTTCGACCTGCTCCGCCGCAAGTTCGAGCTTCGGCGCGTTTCGCAGGTTCATCTCCAGCCATTCGCGCAAAACTCGACGCGAGGACTGCGGCACATCGACAAACTGAATGCCAGCGCGACCATTCCAATCCTGCCAGACAATCTGCCCCGAGAGCCGCACGCTTGCCATCTGCCCGGGTAATTGAAATTGAAAATAAACTTTGCAAGTTGGTGGAAGTTTTTTCCCAAAATTTACAGCCATGCCATCTTCCGCCAAATCGACCAGCGTGGCTCGAGCCTGTTCTACTCCGGCGTAATCGATGATGGCGTGCGCGTGTACCTGCGTCCTCGCCTTCTTGCGCTTATCACGGAACAAAACGCTCTGCGCCGCGCGAAGGCTGCTCAATGCTCTCTCGTATGACATCGGCTTATATAGGACGAAGTTCACGCCCAGTGAGAACATCTCCCGGATGTTCTCTTGCCCGGCAACTACGGCCACGGCCAGGGTGGCATCGTTGAGCCGTGACGTACGCGTGTCGTGGAGAAGCGAAGTCACGTCCGCTTGTTTTTCGCAGTCGAGAATGATCAGATCGAAGTGCTGCTGCGCCAGAAGAACCGAGGCGCGGACAGGGTCCGAACACGACTCCACCTGAATGCCGAGCTCTTCCAGGACGCGCTCCAACACTTCCACCGAAGCTTCGTCCACGCAAACCAGGAGCGATGAGAGAGTCATAGCTTTGAGCATCGTAAGGTCACCCCAGTTCCTCCGACAAGTTACCGGAGTCATTCTCCGTTGAGCTTCAGAACTCAAGCCGCTGACTAACTCGGTTGGACTCAATCAGGTGACTGTAGTCACGTGCCCGATTACAAAAGACCAATCCTTCGTCGTGACACCGTAGTGCTTTGACGCGATTCCAACCCCTTCCTAGGATTGGAATGCAGCCCACTCTCTCCTGTGCGCATTCAGCTTTGTCGCTGAAATGCCGCTAAGGGATTTCGGGGGTACTGCACGGCTTTGGCAAGCTGAGCTAACGAAAGAATCTATGGCATCGAGCAGGGAAAGCGGATTTTCGCTGTTAGAGCTGACGACGGTCTTGGGGATCTCGGTCACCCTGACCGCCGTCTTTGCTCTCGCATATCAGCCTTTGATCCAGCAGCAGCACGTCACTGACGCTTATAACATGACGTTGACGGCGCTGCGCCGTGCGCATGATCAAGCAGAGGCTGACATGCGAGTGTACGAGGTTCAATTCATCGCGCCGAACCCCGGCGTCAATGGCGGCACGATCACAGCCTCGCAAGTTACTGGAGGCGCACCAGTGCAGCTTTTCAGCGTGAGTTTGCCCTCGGATGTCACGTTTCACATTGAACCTGGAATACCGACTTCTCCAAGTACACCACCCACCACGCCGGACGGCTTTGGAAGCGCCGCAAATTTCTTTGACCTCGATCAATCTCCCAGCGGGACCGGTGGCGGCAGTGTTGTCTACTTTTATCCCAATGGCAGCGCCCAAAACGCAGGGCCACCAGCGGGCGGCGTAAATAACGGAGTGGTTTACCTCGGTATGCCCGGAAAACTTAGCTCCTGTCGCGCGCTCACGTTGTGGGGCTACACCGGCCGCATTCGCGGCTGGCGACTCTCCCAGAAGGGAGCCCAATGGCAATGGGTCGAAAACTAATGCGCAAATTGAGGATACGCAGCTCACACGAGTCCGGGTTCTCACTCGTGGAAGTAATGATCTCCGCCGCGCTGCTCACCAGCGCATCGCTTGCGCTCCTTAGCGTCTTTGGGCTCGCAATCGCCGCCAACCAGTCTTCGCAGCAGGACTTGATTGCGCGGCAGTTGGCCTCTGACGCGATGGAGAGCATTTTTACGGCGCGCAATACTTCGCAGTTAAGTTTCTCGCAGATACAAAATGTCTCGAACGGCGGCATTTTTGCCAACGGCGCGCAAACGTTGCTTTGCGCGGGCCCGACCTATGGCATCGTGGGCGTGGCAGGCGATACATCCCAGTGCAAAACCGCTACCGGCGCCACCTGCCCGAACAGCGGAGTTCAATGCCTGAATGAGCCCGGGCCCGACGGTATTGTCGGCACTGCTGATGACGTGATTCTGTCGCTCGCAAATTACACCCGCACGATCACAATCACTCCGCTGAGTGCCGGTTCTCCTCCTACCGTGATTCAAACGCTTGTGCAGGTAACGGTGACGATCACCTATAGCGTCCCAGGTTATCCCGTTCCCAAGAACTACGTGGTGACGGAATACGTTTCGGAATATTACTAGAGAGGAATCATGCGACGCGCGCAAAATTCGATAGCAGGTTTCACGCTGATGGAACTGATGGTCGCGGCCTTCGCCGGTCTTCTCGTCGTGGGCGGAGCGGTCACTCTATTCTCGCGCGCCTTGAAGGCAAGTTGGATCACCTCCGAGAAGTCGGAGATGCAGCAGGACCTGCGTGCGGCCGCCACTCTGATGCAGAACGATATCAGCATGGCCGGGGCAGGCGCCGTGGGACAGCAGGGTTTGCAGAACAATGGCGTTGGATTGCCAAATGGCGCCGGCAGCAGTAAATCTGTTTACCCCTGCAGCACCGTTTCCTGCAACTATGTCAATGGAGGTAGCGTCACTTATCCGCTGTCGCCCTCGGGTGTGCCAACTCTCTATTCCATTGTCACCGGTCCGAACCTGGGAATCACCGTAAATGCAGCCACCGGACCGTCGGATATTCTGACGGTCAACTCGGCGGACCCGACCTTAACTTTGAACTGCTACTCCGCTTCGATTGATCCAACGGGCACTATCGTAACTTTTCAAGCGCCCACCGTGCAGCCGGCAACCTGCATTTTGCCGCAGATGGACGACGGTACAACCGAGACCGGAATAACTTATCCCCAGAACTTGATGGATCCTAACGTTGGCTTGCAACTCGGCGACATGGTGCTGTTCGGCACAAACGCCGTGGGGGTGGTTACGAGTATATCCACCTGTTCACCCACAACCGGGAACGCCGCCTGCTACACGGTGGATTTTGCAGCCACTGACATCGGAAAAATAAATCAGCCCGGAACCAGTGGAAGCCTGACGCAATTTGTGCCCGCCGGCGCCACTGGTCCGACGGCATTGAGCGCTACGGCTGTGCGCTTGACGTTTGTCACTTATTATCTCGACTTATCGCCAATGGATGGAGTAACGCCACGCCTGATGCGGATTCAGACCGGCAGGCTCCCTGCTCCAGTTGCGGAAAATGTGGTGAATCTCAAGTTCACCTACGACGTTAACAACAATGGAACCATCTCGGCCAATGTAGCGACACTCCCCGCGGGCACCACTCCGGGCATGATCACGCAGGTCAACATCGCTCATTTAGCGATTCGCAGCCAATTGCCCGGCATCACCGGGTATCAGGGATTCGACCTGCAAACTGGCATCTCGGCTCGCAATCTGAGCTTTTTACAGCAGTATCCGATCACCCCCAGCAATTAGTCATTCGAAAGAAATCTTCACGGGAAGAGGAATCACCAGAACGACCAGGAGAACGACGATGTTTAGGGGCAAATGCGGTGCAAAGGGATTTACGCTAATCGCGACTCTGTTGATCATGCTATTGATGTCGGGATTCGCATTGGCTCTGCTGATGATGGTGAATACTGAGCAGCGAGCCGGCGGATACGACCTCAACGCAACCTATACGTATCGGGCTGCGGAAGGCGCAATGGAGGCACTGACCTCAAATCTGGCGAACACTTTCAAGAGCATTCAATCGCCGACCAACACGGAGATTTGTGCAGCGGGATCGACGCCCCCGAGCTGGGATACCACGGTCACGTACCCGTATTACAACGTGGCGCCCAGCCCCGGCTATAGCACTGCTAATAACTGTCCAGCGCTACCGAATCCTGTGCCCTGGGGTCCGATTACGGTTGGTCAGGATGCCGGCCTCTACGCGCAAATCCTGCCCATCACTTTGAACGTCACCGCGCAGCGCGGTGATGGCCTGGAAACTGCCAGCATGACGCGCACCGCTGAAGTCGTCCTGATTCCCGTATTCCAATTCGGTGTGTTCTGCGACGGCGATTGCTTCTTTGGCCGCAGTCCGAACCTCGGTTTCGCCGGCCGCGTGCACACGAACGGTGATTTGTATCTCGGCGTTGCGGACGGGTACAACCTGGTTTTCGGAGACAAGATCAGCGCCTTCGGCAACATCGTTCGTGAGCAGATGGACAACGCAGTGCCAACCTCGGGTAATGACAACGGCGGTACAGTCATGATTCCTACGACCAGCGGCGGTTGTGCCACCCAGCTGGCGAACGTAGCCAGTGCTACGACCAGCACTACGTGCGTGGACATCGCAACTACGGCGCTGGGTTCGACCCTCGGGAGCGTTACGGGGGGACACGGCTCCGCCCAGAACACGGCGTCGTGGCAGAACGTCTCGCTGGGCACCTATAACAGCTACGTCATCGATGGCAACAGCACCCCGCCGAGCACCACGGATGGACCGAACAGCACCGGCGCGTCGGACTTGACACTCCCATTTGTGCAAGGCACGACTTCCGCCGTCCAGATCATCCGCCGGCCTCCTCCAGGTGAAGCGGTCAGCTCGTTGTTGGGCAGCTCTCGTCTGGGCAACGAAGCTCAGATTCGCATCCTGTTAAGCGATACTGAAGATGGTCTCCATCTTTCCGACTGGAACGGCAGTCCGTCCCAGGACGTGCAGCTGGTCAGCGAGTTGCCCGCGACTCTGGCAAAACTGCCGCAGGCAGCCGATGCCACCAGTCCCGGCATCCAGGCCAATTCGATTCAGGTCGGGGCCGCGTATCCGCCATCTACGAAGCGCTATTACTCGTTCGGCGAGAGCTATTGCACCGGAGCCACATACATACCAACGAAGACAGTTGGAACTGCGTACAACGTCAACGCCACCACCACACTCGCTGGGACGGCTAGCAAGGGGGTCATCTCCACCTATAACGCAACGACTGGAAATACAGCCCGTTCCTGCCCCACGTTCTCGACGACGGGCGGGTATACTCCTGCTCCTACCGCCGCTGCGCAGCCCGATAACAATTTCACAATTCCGGGCTACCTCGCCACCTCTATTTACGGTTCCCAGGCGCAAACCTTTCCGCCCACTGCATTTCCACAATGGCCTCCGCAAACCATGGCTGCGCCGGCGGCGGCCAGTTTCACCACCGTCAACGGCGGCACAGATGGATTGGAATGGCCGCTGGTCGGCGGCTGGCTGCTGGTTGAAGCGAAATGGAGCGCCGATGAAAAATGGCATGGCGTGACCACCGAGTGGCTCGGCATGGGCTTTGCCCGCGGGGAAAATGTTCCCACGCAACCCGGCACTAGTTGCGCAGCGGCACAGTATACGGTGGGTTCGGCCTATGACCAGGCCACCAACAGCCTGGCCACTGCCAACGGATGTAATTCTTTAGGCGATCATAGAAACGCCATTCTTTACTTCCAGGCCACGAAAGACAGCAATCTGACCGGAACGCCTGGCGTTGCTGGGTCAGCGGATGCGCCCTTGACCACTGCTGCGAATCCCTACTGGGACACGACGCAGTGCGGCATGCCTCCAACTTATGCAACGCTCTGTGCGTCGCAATACAACTGGTATCCGATTAACTTCTATGACGCGCGGGAAGGTGAAAACAACGATAGCCAGATCTACCCAGCAAGCACAGGCACTCCTAACGGCGTTATGAATGCTGTCGAATTGGACGTGGGGAACCTGAGGCAATGGCTCCTGGGCAACACCGGATCTACGGGGGTGAACGTTGACTACCAGACTCAGAACGGTTACATCCTGTATTTCTCGGATCGGCGCGGCTTGCAATTCGCGAACGCTGCTTCTCCCTACAGTCAATGGGGCGAGTATGGCTACGAAGATACGGTGAACTACGCCAATGCGGGGAGCGCTTTCAAGCCGGATGGGAAGCTTGATCCGGTGAATTACAACGGTGTTTCCGCGGAAGATGTGAACGGTAACCTTGCGCTCGACAACTACGGTGTCGTCGGCGTTGGCGATGCTTACGGACCCGCCACGACGAAAGACACGGACGTGACTAGTCCGCCTACACCGTATGCACAAACCGGAGGCACTACTGAGCGAGTTCCTTTGGAGTCCGAAGGAGTTGCCAACCGCGTTACTGGCGCGCGCCACGTCTTGAAACTAGTGGATGGCTCTGTCGGAAACTTGCCGACCCAGCCTCCGGCCAGCGGCTGTTCCTACACCACCAGCACCGGCACAGCGAATCCTACTGGATGCGGCGGCTTCACCGTCGCCTCCGAAAACCCTGTCTACATATTGGGAAATTACAATTCCAACTGCAACGCAGCCGGCCAGCAGGGCTGTACGCTCAATAATGCAACCTACGATCCCACATGGACGAACACAGCGGCCGCGGAACCAAATCATTCGGCGGCTTCTGTCATGGCCGATGCTGTGACCATGCTTTCGAACTATTGGCAGGATTGGGGCTGTACCCCGGGGGGATCGGCAAGCTGCACTACCACAATGCATAATAATAGCGGCAGCATGGTAAATCCCCTCAACCCGGGCGGCCAGGGCATTCCGGCGCAAACTCCAAACCGGGTTGCCGTGACTAGCTATTACCGCGTTGCCGTTGCCGGCGGCAAGACAATCGCGTTCAACAACACCGCCCAAAATCCCGAATTCTCCTTCGGAATGGATGGCGGCATCCACAACTTCCTGCGCTTCGACGAGGATTGGGATGGAATGAACGGAACGCAGTCGTCGCTCTACTACAAGGGATCTCTGGTCAGCCTCTATTGGAATCAGTACGCGACCGGCACGTTCAAATGTTGCAACCTAGTCTACAATCCGCCGAATCGGCAATATGTCTTCGATCCGCTGTTCTCGTTGCCTCAGAATCTGCCGCCCGGAACACCCATGTTCCGCAACGTGGATAACCTGAGCTATCGCCAGAACCAGATCGCTCGCACTAATTAAGGTCGAGCCGTAACCAGAACCCCGGTCCTGCTCCGCGGATCGGGGTTTTGATTTTTTTGTACTATTGTCGGGGTTGAGCCTCTTCGCGTACATTCGGCTGACTCAATCGTTCTCACTGTCTCGAATCCATGATCTCGCCCGTTACCAGTCACAAACCCGCTGAAGGGAAAAACCTCCGGAAGAGTGCTCGCGACAGCGCCCGGTGGATTTGGGCCGCTTTTCTTGCCTCAGCTGCGATTTGCATCGCGTTGTTTTTTATCCCGGCATTTGTCATTCGCCCCTTCCGCTATCAGGCGCCGCGAGCGTTATGGCTGGCGATGGGTTTGCGTCAGCGCGCTCCGCTAGGAACCCTCGTTGCGGCGTGCGCATGTGCGGTTTTTGCGTTCATTCTTTGGCGGAACCTCCGCCGCTGGCAAAAAGCTTTGCTGGTTCTCGCGTTAATTCCCGTCGCGTTCTCCGTCGTCATGGCACGGCTGAATTACTTCGAGTGGATGTTCCATCCCATCGATCGGGCGCAGTTCCTGCCTCAGTCGCGAAGTAAACTGGATGCGAAGGAAATGGTTATGGCCATCCGTTTCGGCGATGAGGCCCGCGCGTATCCCATCAGCGAGATGGCTTACCATCACGTACTCAATGATGAAGTTGGAGGCGTGCCCGTCGCGGCTACGTATTGAACACTCTGTCACACCGGTCTGGTGTGGACGCGAACGATCAATGGCCGGGCTTTACATTTTTATCTTGCCGGCATCAACAATCAGAACTTCCTGATGCGCGATAACGAGACCGGCACCTGGTGGCAGCAAATCACCGGCAAAGCAATCTATGGTCCGCTGAAGGGCGCATCCCTCAATCTCGTTCTCAGCGACGAACTCACCTTCGGCGAGTGGCGTTCTGAGTTTCCTCAAGGGCAGGTTCTTGCTCCGGTACCCCGCTATGTGAAGGAGTACGACAGCAACTGGGAGCCGGAAGTGGCCAAGCTTCCTGTTGTTATCAGCTTTCCGGGCACTGAACTGAAATCGCGCGATGTCGTCATCGGACTCACTATCGACGGCAGCGCTCGCGCTTATCCGTGGGAAACTTTCGCAAAGCAGTCTCCGATTGTCGATCGCGTCAACGGAACCCCTCTGCTCCTGGCTCTTGGTCCGGACGGAAAATCGTTTCGGGTTTTCATCAGCCGCATCGATGGCCATGATGCGGAATTCTTTTTGAACACCTCAGCTGGCGCTGGATCTGAAGCAAAAGGCGTCTGGGCGCTGCTTGATGCAACGACAAGCAGCCAATGGAACTTTCAGGGCTGCGCCGTTTCCGGCCCTGCGTCAGGCAAGTGTCTCGACCGCGTTCCAGCTTTGAAAGACTACTGGTTCGACTGGCGCAACTACCATCCAGACACGACCGTATACAAACGATAATGGGAATTGGTCTACACTTCCTAACGGCAGGCGCGCCCATGAAACCGTCGCGCGTCGCGGAGGGAAACCTTGTCTGCTATTCGAGCCATTTATTGGGACGTTGGCGGCGTGCTGCTCACGAATGCCTGGGATCACAATGAGCGCCAGGATGCCCTCGAACATTTTCATCTGCGAAAAGAGGAAAAAGAGTTCCAGGCTCGTCACGAACTGGTAGTTTCCTCGTTCGAGCGCGGCAAGCTGACGCTGGACGAGTATCTGAATCACACCGTGTTCTATCGTGATCGGCCCTACACCCCCGCGGAGTTTCGAGACTACATGTTCTCTCTCTCCAAGCCAAAGGCGGATGTTTTGGATTTCGCGCGTTCGCTGGCCGAAAGTGGGCGATATTTCATGGGCACAATTAATAACGAATCGCGCGAGTTGAATCTTTACCGTATCGATAAATTCAAATTGCGGGGAATCTTCCGCCTGTTCGTCAGTTCGTGTTTTGTCGGTCTGCGAAAACCGGAGGACGGCATTTACCGCCTGGCGCTCGAAATCACTCAGATCGAACCCACAAACTGCTGCTTTATTGACGACCGCGGAGCGAACCTGGAACCCGCCGCCGCGCTAGGCATGCACACAATTCAGATGCAAAATCCCGAGCAACTGCGCAGCGAATTGGAAGAGATGGGGGTAACGGCCGGAACCGTCGATCTTCGCCGCTAGTTGCCAGGCTTCGAAAAAAGCATTCTGCGCCTGCGCCGGTACGCCTTACTTGCGCGGTTGCCCCTTCGCTCCAGTGGTCACACCCGTCTTGGGAAGGTCGCTTTCGTTCGTGCTCAAGGTGAGATCAGCAGACCAGCATTCCGAGATCAGCTTCCATTCTCCGCCGTTTTGCCTGCCAAATACCCATAGATATTTTCCGCGCTCTTCGCGGCGCTTGCCAATGGTGCCGGGTACGAGCGCGCTGTAGCGGCCCACCTCGTGAGCCAGATCGCCCGTGACTTCCACTCGGATCGGCTCAAGCGCTACTTCTCCGAGCCCCGACTCCAGAGCAGAGTGGAAAAATTCGCGTACCGCCGCGGCTCCGCGCAGCACAGGCATGTTCGAACGAAGTACCAGAGCATCGGGTGCGTAGAGATCGAGCAACTCATCGAGTTGGCGCGTATTGCAGGCAAGCACCCATTCCTGCGTGATACGCCGAACCGCAGCTTCATGACGACTCATCGGCTCGCCTTTGGCAGCCGCGGCAATTCGCATGCGATCCGCTTCGCGCGCGCTTTCTTCCGAGCCCCCCCTCGGCGCTGCGGCGCTCATTTCCGCCCCACCGCCAGGAAAGTAATGGTAGTGATGATGGTAGTGGTGAGTGCCGGGAGGAAGATTTTCCGGCGGGCGAAATTCTTGTAATTGTTCTTCGAATGGGACCTGCGACACACGCTCTTCGCGCTCGAGATCCAGAGACATGGTCGCACCAGAATTTCTACGCTCTGAGCCGTTCGATTGCGCGTTTGCGCCCGCGATGGAGAGCCCGCACGTACCGCAAAACTTGTTGCCTTCGCGATTAGGATGTCCGCAAGAAGGACATGCGACAGAGGCAGCTTGCGTGGTTTCCTCCACCGCTGCTTCGGAATCCATTCTCATCGTCAGGCGCTGCATCGCCTTCAGCGCAGCAGCAATCGCCTCTTGATTCGGTTTGGGGCGTTTTATTTCTGGATACAGCTGCTGATAAATCTCGCCCAGCGCGGGATTGTACGGACCGATGCTGGCTGTGGGCTCTTCGGAGTCAGTCATTGAACTTGGGCCAGAGATTTTGCCGAGTTTTTTGTCTTTTTCCACAAAGCGACCGGGTTCGTTCGAGCTTACAACCACTCATTCTAGATCAAGCAGCGATTTCTAACGGCGGGAAAACTCAATCTTTCCTTCCGCTTCGGTTGGAACACCATTGCACGTCGCCGGCCGGTATCTCCATCCGCGAACCGTTTGCAGAACATTGCGGTCTTCGGTAGATCCGGCGCTCTCGAGAATCAAGGGGCTGTGCACGCGGCCATCGGAACCGATAATGAAGCTTACCTTTACCGTCACCCCCTTGGCCGCCGGAACCAACAGAGGATCAGGAGTAGCCAGAGCTTCAGGGGGCTGCGTATCCTCACAGCGAGAGCGCGCACTCACGTGTGGCACTTCGTTGAACTCAGACGCGCGACTCGGTGGGTTCCAAGCTCTTCCTTCGCGCTGCTGCAGGCCCGATTGGGTGGAGTTACGGAAAACACTCGGGACAACCGCACCACATGGGATCGCGAGTATCAATAACCAAAACCAAGAACTATGACAGAGGCTTCGTAGCGCTCGGTGCGGGGCGGCGGACATGCCCATGAATGGGCAAGTCTTAGACCAGCGCAAATAAATATGCAACTATCTTATTTTCAATTACTTAACATACATTCTCAGCAGTACAAGATTAAGCAAAGTGCAGTGCTTTGCACTTCAATACCTTGGCTAATCATATGGGTGTCGTCGCACGCAAAGTGATGAATGTAACTTCGGGTGGGCAATTAAAGCGAACCGCTGCGTCCACTGTGCCGATTCCGGCATTTGTATACAACGGCAACGGGCCGACCTGGTACCTTCCCAGCACGTATTTCTTCGCCAGTTCGGGCAAGTAGACCGGCCCCAGAAAAGGAATCCTGACTTGCCCGCCATGCGAGTGACCGGAGAGTTGCAGGTCGACGGGATAGCGCGCGGCATCATCGGCAAAGTCAGGCTCGTGCGCCAGCAGGATCGCGGGTTCAGTCGATGGAACATTTCGCAGCGTCGCTTCCAAATCGGCTGCTCCACTTAGCACATCGTCCACACCCGACAGCCAAAAACGGCCGCCATCGAGTTCGATGGGGACGGACTGGTTTACCAGCATATGAATTCCTACACCCTCTAACGCTCGCGTCACAAACTTCGGATCGGTATTGACATCGTGATTTCCCAGCACAGCCCATAATCCAAAAGGTGCAGTCAGCTTCCGGAGGAATTGAGCGCAAGGCTCGGCTGCCAGCGCACCCCTTGCCTCATCGCCAGTCAGAGGAACCGAGACGAAATCTCCTGTCAGGACGATCAGATCAGGCCGAAGATTATTAACCATCGGAATCGCGGCCAACAAAGGGTGTCTGGAGAAAATCGGATCGTAGTGAAAGTCGCTGAGTAGAGCGATCGTGAAGCCGTTCATCCGCTCCGGCCATCGTCGCAGAGCAAAATCGAGCCGAACAAGCTTAGGACGATTCGGTTCGATCAGGATCGAGTCGCCCGCCAGGGCTGTCGCGCCAGCAACGGCCGTACCATAGAAAAACTGGCGCCTGGTATGAAGGAAGGAAGACAAACCGGTTTTGCGGCCCTGGATTCTGCGTAGTGCGGGAATAAAAAACCTTAACTCATAGGATACCTGAAGAATCGCAACACGAACCGCACCTGACTCAAAAGCTGAAACTAGCCAGCAAATCAATGCGGCGGTTCGCTGCGTTGTTTGAGAACGGGCCACTCTGAAGCGAGTTGGGTGTGTCGAAAAATCGGGATCCCAGAATCCCACTCGGATCTCCCAGATTCACTTTGTTGAAAAGGTTGCGTGCCGATACGCCGAACGTCAGATTGTAGCGATGGTCCGTGCTACTCGAGATTCGTACCGGGCCTCCGCCAAAAAGTGGGCCGTGTGGACCGCCGCCGTGACCATGTCCCCCGCCACCCGGTGGTCCACCTTGATTTTGATTTGGCCCAGTCCCGAGCTTCCGGCCAAACCCAAAGGTTTTCGTGAGCCGCAGGTTCACATCCACGTGGGAAGGTCCTTGAGCGTAATTGATGGGAGTAATTCTTTCGCCTGCCGTTGGTGAAGCGTCAAAGGTTCCGAGCGGCGTGCAGTAAACCGTCGAAGGCGGCGTCGGCGTCACCATCGTGGGGCAAGTAGCGTTTGAGATTAGTCCCGGGCGGTCATTAAATACGGAATCATTATTGAGATCGTTTGTGGTCGTGATGTTGAATGGGGTTCCGCTGCTCGCGATGATGAAGGGGCTTAACTGAACGTTATACGGTAGAGAGAAAGATCCACCGAAAAACAGCCGGTTGCGAAAGTCGAAAGCGGCGCGGCCATAATCCTCGCTGATGTTGTAGGAGTTCATGGGAAAGCTGGAAACTCCCGACGTATCGCTGTTAGCATAATTCAGTACGTAAAAACCGAAGAACTGAATTCTGGATCCCGCCCGCCAATTCGTATTCACAATGAGCTGATTTTGCCGAAACACAGCTTCCGAAGTGTACTGATAAATATTTCCTCCCGTCGGGGTTGCACAAACGGGATTGCACGGCGTTCCCGGAAACGGCGCGTTCGCGTTGATCGTCAACAATTGATCGAACCCGCGCGAATTTAAGTAAGTCAAGGTAAGGGTGGAGGATTTAGTAAGTTGGCGCTCCAGGCTGCCCGCCGTTTGCAGCGTGTAGGGCGCATGCACGCGCGGATTAATTTGATAAATCGTCGGCGTCGCCGGCGTAACGATTCCCGTACAGGCCGAAAAATCGGTTAAGTTCGGGCAAACAGGATTATTGATCACAAATTGTTTTTGCGTAATGCCATTCAACCGCTCTGCTTCGAGAATCTGCTCTTCCTGAAAGCGGTCGTAAAAAATCCCAAAACCGCCACGCACTACAAATTTGGGTGGTCCACCCTTTCCGCCAACTGCCCACGCAAGTCCCAATCGCGGCGCCCAATCGTCGTGATCCTTAATGCCGGTTTGTGACTCCCACCGCAATCCGTAACTCAGCGTAATGGTCGGTCGGACCTTCCAATCGTCCTGGTAGTAAAGCCCGGCATCAAAGTTGCCCACCACAAGAGGAGGCACTCCTACGGTGTAAGTCAATTGTGTCGCGACAGGTGTCGTAAGATTTCCGGCATTCACCACCGCATGTTCGTAGGAAATCGGGCACGGTCTCTGCCCCACAACCGGTATGCAACCGATTTCATCGGGCGAATCGGTCAGTGATGAAAAAGTAAATGTTCCGTTGAAGCCGGAGGTCGAACTATTGGCATCGCGAATGCCACGCAGCCGCGCCCCGAACTTCACCATATGGTTACCGTGCAGAATCGACGTATAGTTCTGCAGTTCGTAGTGGTCCTGATGGTCAAGAATATTGCCCTGGCTGTTGCCGCCACCGTTAAACGATCCCAGCACATTGAGCGCGGGTGCGGTGTTAAGGGCAAATTGATTATCCAGTTCGCGGAGATATTGAAATCGCGTTTCGTTCACGACTTTCGCGCCAATCAGCTGCGTGTCGCTGATCTGAAACGTGTGCTCAATCGAAGTGGAATTGTAGCCCTGCGATTCCAGCGTGAACTGCCCGGGTCCTTCGTCGTTTTCTGTGTCCCGGTAATACTGGTAATGCACGGTGAGAGTGTTGTTCTTGCCTAACTGATAATCGACGCGCGGTGAGATATTCGTTCGGTATCGTGGATTGGGCAGCGCCTGAATGAACGGCGTTTCAGCCAGTGTCGAGGGATCGAGCGTTAACGCATCGATGATCGACAGGTTGTTGATGTTTCTCCTTTGCGCATCAAAGAAGAACGAGGCTTTCTTGTTGATGGGTCCGCTGAGACTGCCACTGAACAGAGTCGAATAATAGCTGGGTTGATTGGCCCCGCCGAAGGGGTTCGGAGTGTTAAACGCGGAGTCGTTATCGTCCGTATTGAATTGTCCGTGAAATTTGTCGCTGCCCGGCTTTGTGAACACCTCAATTCGACCGTAGCCCAACTTATCGTATTCTGCGGAAAAGGGATTCTGATTGATGCGAATTTCGCGAATGGATTCTTTCGGAGGAAGTTGACCGGCTGTAAATCCGTCAATGTATAGCTGCCCGCCATTCGGACCGGCGGAAGGCCCCGCCAAAGCCTGCAGATCGGTGAGTAATTCGTCGGGATCGTCGGGTAACGACTCCAGCTCTTTGCCGGTAATAATGATTGCCCCAGCATTGTTTTCAGGGTTGACATCGACCGTCGGCGCGGTATCGGAAACCTGAATCTTTTGCTGCTCAACCTCAATCGCCATAGCAACGTTCAGCCGCAGCGCCTGATTCGCGATTACGACATTGTCATTTTCATAGAGCGTGAATCCCGGGGCCGCGACATTCAAGGTGTATTGCCCAGCCGGCAGTTGACTGAATTCGTACTGTCCCTGGTCGTTTGACTTGCCCTTAATTGGCGCCGAAGAAGCGGTGGTCGGGGAAAGAACCACATCCGCGTTGGCAATGGCTGCACCCGATGGATCTGTGACCTGTCCGCGCAGTGCTCCAGTCGGTTGCGCCGCCGTCTGGCACAGCGCGCTCGACATCCATAGAAAAATAAAGGCAAAAATGAAACAGATACACTTCCCTGCTCTCATCCAATCATCCATTCTGAAATAAGAATTCTTCACTACGAGGAGTCACTACGAACACGCGTCTTTGCGTTCCAGGCGATTTACGGACCTCCGGCATCACCCGACGGGGCGCTCAAGCTCCAGGGCGTGAGGATTGAAGCTCCACTTGCATTGGGTGCGGCCTGCAAAATCGCTTCTACTCCGGTGAGCAACGTAATCGCGGTGCCTTCTCCAGCCGTACCTTCAGTAGACAGCGCGACGACCGCGTCACCTTTGTGCAGGTCAGTCAGCGCGACCGCCGGCATGCGGCTCAGCATTTGTTGCAGATCTGGCGCGCCACCAGGGCGCCTGCCCGCGGCGCCTTCTGTGCCTTCCATCGCTCCAGGCGCACCCATCGGAGGTCGGCTCGGAGCATTACCTGCACCACCAGGCGCCGCTCCCGTTGTCGCAACACCGCCTGTTCGCTTGAGCCGCATCGCCAGCCGTTGCGCCATTTCCGGGGGCAAGTGGCGGAGTTGAGAATCCTGCGTTACCTTCACCGTTACGTTTTTCTTCGACAACAAGTCATGAACGGAAATCGTGGAGGAACTTTCGTCAACAGAATTCACGGTTCCAGCAATGTTGCGGAACGAACCGGAAACAACTTCGTCGGCAGTAAGTTGAGCTCCATCGGCGCTGCGGTCACCACGCGCTCGCACCTGATCCCCGGCATGGATTTCCTGCAATGTGCTGGGCTTTGCCTCATCAAACTTTACCGAGTCAGGAGGATATCGTCGAACTACGGTACTACTCGAGGTGTGAACGACCGTGGGCTTGCTGCGAACCGAAATAGTCACGGTTCCGGCGGTTGGATCAACCGCGGTTGCCAGGCCATCCACTCCGCGCTTTTGCCAATCATCCATCTCGCGCTGATGTTCGGCCTGCAGATCCGTTTTCGTCATGACCACGACGGTCGAAGCTATCAGCGAGGTGTTATCTCCCGAAGGCTGACCTGCCACCAGGATGCGATCACCGACCTGAAGATCCTGAGCCTGAATGGGCGTGGCATTCTTCAGAGTTTTTTCGCCAGGAGCCACGCGAAGGAACTTGGTCGCGGGCTGGACAGCAATGGTCACCTCCGGTCCAGTGTCCGGAGTGAGAGCAATCGCGGTCCCGGTGATGCTCTTGATTGTGCCGATGGCCTTATTGCTTGCAGTAGAAGGCGGGGTCTGCGCCGGCAAACGCTGCGACGAGGAAAGCAGCGCTCCTACAATGCTTATAGCTATTGCGAGACGTCGAGCATTTGCTGGTTTTGCGTTTGCGCCCATACTCTCCAATTATTAATTTACATCTGCGCAACACGCAAAAACCGGGGTTTACAAAGTTTTACTCCCGCTATGAACATTCTTAACATTATTCACAAATAAGAAAGACAGTTGCACTGTTCACATAGCCATATTGTTCATTCCGCGACCAACAGGTTTTCGGCAAACGGCCACTCATCGTCAATCCACTGCACTTCGCAACGGAAACCGGCGTTTCGGGCCATTCGAAAAATCTCTTGCGAAGAATATTTGTGGCTGCTTTCGGTCCAAATCGTCTCGCCGTTCTGAAATTCCACCACCAGATTGGCTCCGGAAATATTCACGGCTTGCCTCCGGGTCGACTGCAAATGCATTTCGACACTGCGGCAGCGTTCGTTGAGTTTAGCGACATGCCTGAAATATGCCAGATCGAAGTCCGCATCGAGTTCGCGATTGATTCGGGCGAGGAGATTTAAGTTAAACGCTGCAGTCACTCCCAGTTCGTCATCGTAGGCCGCCAGAAGTTGAGCGCTCGACTTCTCTAGGTCGGTTCCAAGCAAAAGGAAATCTCCCGGCTGCAAAGTGCGCCGGACCTGATTTAGAAATTTCAGCCCAGCCATTCGATCGAAGTTCCCGATCGTGCTTCCGAGGAAAAGCACGAGCAAATGCTGCCCGGGACGCCGTTGCGCAGCCACTTCCAGCAATCCATCGAGATATTCGCGTTCGAATCCCAGGATGCTGACCGAGTCTATATCGCTAAGTTCGCGCTCACACATTAGTAGCGCGGTGCGCGAAATTTCGATCGGATAGTAGCGCGTGCGCTGGCGTTGGCCGAGAGCTTCAAGAATGCGCCGCGTTTTCTTGCCGCTGCCGCTGCCCAACTCAGCAACCGCAATCGACTCCGGCAAAAGATTGACGATATCGTTCGCGTGCCGTGTCAGCAAGCGTTCGTCCGCGCGGGTAAGGCCGTACTCCGGCAACCGGCAAATCACCTCAAATAGTGCAGACCCGACATCGTCGTACAAATATTTCGAGAGCAATTCCTTTTGTACCGGCGTCGTCAAACCGGCGCGAACATCTGAGGCAAATTCGTATTCGAGTCTCGAGGTAACGGCGTGAACCAGCATTGGGAAGCTCCTTAGTCCGTTGGCAGTCCGTTAGCGGCTCACGCAGCGAAAGCCGGTGTACATGTATTGATAGTGCGGCTGGAACCAGTTGCGGAACGTGGGGCGCAACATACACGCGGCGGTGCGCGCCGACCCGCCCTTCATAACGAAATGTCTTCCGTCGAAGAAATCAGCAGAGTAGCCGCGATAAAACGGAAACGGCTCGAATCCCGGATAAGGGTTGAACGCGGTGGAGGTCCATTCCCACCCGTTCCCCACCATCCCGTCGACCCCAAATGCGCTTCGCCCCGCGGGAAATGCGTTGACGGGCACAGGATTCCATCGGAAGAAATCGAAATTTCCCAACTCGTGCGACGGTACGGAATTTCCCCATGGATATGAGCGCTCTTCACCACCAGCAGTCGCGTATGCAGCCCTCTGCCATTCAGCCTCGGTGGGTAAAAACCTAGCTGCCCACTTCGCATACGCTTTCGCTTCCGCCTGGCTCACATACACCGGCCACTCGGGCGGAAGAGGCATTTTCTCGAACATGGTGCGATACATCCATCGATTGCCGTCGCGCTTCCAAAATGCCGGACAACAAATACCGCGATCTAATTTCCACTTCCAATCCTCGTCGCTCCAGAGGCGCGAATTCTCATAACCGCCTGCCTCCATGAAATCGAGGAACTGACGATTCGTAACTTTGTAGCGATCGATCGCGAAGGAAGGGACATTTACCGTGTGCCGCGCAAATTCGTTATCCCAACCGAATGAGCCACCTTGACGAGCCAGACCAAGAGTCACCCTGCCGGCAGGAATATCGATGCTGCGATGATCGGGGGGGGTAATGTCTGATTGGAACGATTCGGCTTGTTTTATTTTGTGATCGAACTGCATCTGGTGCAGCATGTACGCCAGGGTTTCGGCATGCATGAGACGATGCTCAATCGCGACATGGATCAGAGTGTCGAGCGAGAATCCGTCGCGCCCAGTATTATCGGAGTCGAGTGCGGTTTGTAGTTTATCGTCTAGAACGTTACGCGCGGTTCTTACGTAGTCCCGCACATCCGCAATCGATGGCCATTGCGAAGGCTGATCACTGGGCAATCCGCCATCCACAGGGTCGATTCCAAATGCAAATAAGCGGTCAAAGTCCGGGCGAAAACTCTCCAATCCCAACACGCGGTCATGCAGCAGATTCCAGTCGAAGGCCTCAAGGTGCCCTATATAGAAAACGATACGATGCCGCTCGGCAATCGGCCGCTCGTAGAGAGAGTCCGTTTTTACAATCGAAAACAGAGCGTCAGTTTGCCCTCGGGCTTCCCCTAACTGCTGAATTAAGGGGCTGAGAGCAACATCAACAAGGCTGGCTGGCATGAAGCCTCCAATCACTGAATCCTGCGCGAACTATGAGACGGACGAAGGCAGTCCGACGATTCTATCCCTATCGTTGACCGAGTACCAATAACCGAGCGCTGGTTCCAGTTCACGCAGACGCCTTCACCAAGCGACTTCGGGGGACAATGCGAATCGTCTTCGCCCTCAAAGCATGGTTAGATGACACAATGCTGCCTTCGGGCTGCAGAAAAATAGACTCCGTGAAATCGTCTGTTTTGCGCAATATAAGTATAAGAAGGATTGTTTTTCCAAGGGCTGGCGACTGCTAGATTCGTTGCACGAATCTGAGGAACCGTCGCTCGACACTGTTCAAGGCGCCAATTCCTTACTCTTCAAGAACTCACGTGCAACATCCGCGACATCGCGCCGCTGGCCGTCGAGCGCATAATTTAGCTTCCGCATTTCATCATCCGAGATTTTTCCGCCGAGCGCAGAAATCGCCTGGGCAACCTCGGGGTGCTGCTGTAAAGTCTGCTCTCTCATAACTGCCACCGCTTCGTATGGCGGAAAGTAATGGCGATCGTCTTCGAGAACGAAAAGATCAAAAACTGGAATGAGTCCATCCGTTGC
Organism: Candidatus Sulfotelmatobacter sp.; assembly: GCA_036490235.1. GTDB lineage: Bacteria > Acidobacteriota > Terriglobia > Terriglobales > Acidobacteriaceae > Sulfotelmatobacter. Next base: position 28,125 of record DASXEG010000081.1, read on the forward strand.
GTTCCCCGCAGCGATATCGATCTGATGGTTCTTCAATGCGGGAGCCAGCAAACCCAGATCCATGATGCGAGGCTTATCAGCAAAATGGATTCCATAGGCCGCGGCCAGCCCAGGATATCCATCGGGGCGCTCCATGAACTCGTAACCAAAGCCGGCGCGCCATTTCGGTGCGTAGGGCACCGCTTGCGATAATGTCCGTAATCCCAGGCGACGTGCATCATCGCCGCGAATCTCCATGGCAAAGGTGTTATTGAAGCCGAACGGTGGGCCCAGTCTCAAGCCAAATCGCCTCTCATATTCGCTCTTGACCCGCTGATAAACCTGATCGCGATCACCCACCGCTTTCTCTCTTAAAATCGCGCTCAACGCCGTTCCGGTGTATTCGGGATAGATATCAATTCGCCCGGCCAGCATGGCTTGCTGGCAGATGTAGGTCCCTGCCAGGTAAAAACGGCGCTCGACTTTCAGATGCGTTCGCGCTTCGATGGTTTGAGCGATGATCTCGCCGAGCATCATCGACTCGGTGAAATTCTTCGATCCCACAACAATTCTGTCGGAATGAGATGGACCGCAGGCGGACGCACACAAAGCGAACAACACAATGCAAACCACGGCGACACGGCCGACTGGTTTCATTGAGGCCGCAAAGCCCTTTCCAGCCAGCCCAGACCAAAATCAGCGATCAGGGCCAAAACTGCCGCGGGCACTGCTCCGGCGAGAATCAGCTGATTGTTTACCATCGCAAGTCCACGAAAAATCAATTCGCCCAGGCCGCCGGCTCCGATTGCGGCCGCAATCGTGGCAAGCCCCACAGAGACCACTACCGCAACGCGTACTCCTGCCAAAATCACGCTTATCGCTAGCGGCAGTTGCACTTGAAATAGAAGTTGGCCGCCAGTCATTCCCATGCCTCGTCCCGCTTCAACTACTGCCGGGTCGACCCCGCGAATCCCCGTGAAAGTATTTCGGATCACCGGTAGCAACGCGTACAGCGTCAGCGCCAGAATCGCGAGACGGTCGGCACGCGCGCCGATCCAGGGCACAGGCAATAGAAATCCAAATAGCGCGAGGCTCGGAATCGTCTGGATCACATTGGCAGACCCCAGCACCGGCCTGTTCCACGCCGGCCAATGCGCGCTCACAATGCCAAGAGGAATGCCAATCACAACCGCGAGGAGTGTGGAAATTCCCACCAGCCAAAGATGCTCCAGCGTGAGCTCCAGAATTTCCTCGTGATGCTGCAAAAAGAAATGACCGATATTCACGACGGGCCTCGATTTGCCGAAGTTTCCAGCCCTTCGCCAAAGGCACGAATATATGCGGCCGCGATCGGCTCCTTCGATCGCAGGAACTCCCGTGGCGAAAGCACCGTAACAAGCTTCCCTGCTTCGATCAACGCAATGCGCGAACCAAGGCGTATCGCCTCGCGCAGATCGTGCGTGACAAAAACGATCGTCTTGTGAAGACGATCCTGAAGAGACAGAAACTCGCGTTGCAATTCATCGCGGGTGATCGCATCGAGAGCACCAAATGGCTCGTCCATCAGCAAAATCGCAGGATCCGCAGCAAGAGCTCGAGCTACCCCCACCCGCTGTTGCTGGCCGCCGGAAAGCTGGTGCGGATAACGTGTGGCGATCGCATGGTCCAATCCGACGAGTTTCAGCAACTCTTCGACGCGCGCACGGATTTTATCCGCTGGCCAGCGCTCAAGTCGCGGCACAAGGCCGATGTTGCGCTCCACAGTGAGATGCGGAAACAGCCCAACATTCTGAATCACGTAGCCAATGCTTCGCCGGAGACGAATTACATCTACCGTCTTGCCCGCACCTCCGTTAACGCTCACACTTCCGCTGCTCGGAGTCAGAAGACGATTGATCAACTTCAGCATCGTGGTTTTTCCCGAACCGCTGCGGCCGAGCAAAATGAGCGTTTCGCCGCGATGCACCTGCAGGTTCAACCCATGCAACAACTCCCGGCCATCCGGAAATTTGTAAATGACGTCGCGAAACGCGATGATGGGGGTTTCTGTCGAATCTGTCTGCATTTCTGAGATTAAGATTGTTCCTACTTAGCTGATCAGCATACCGGAAGAACCTGCGTCGAGCGCAGACCGGGCTTCTTAGACTTTTCAAACCAGTGAAAGACGCACCCTGAGAGCTAATAGACGATGCGACTCCCCGCCGCTACGATTTGGGTAGGTGTGGAAATTTAGTCGGGGTATGAGTGTGCCTGTTCTACGCAAGTCCGTTGCCTGGCTGATGCTCTTCCTGTTCCCTCTGTCGCTCAGTGCGGCAGATACAGGCTCGGCCATTCTGCGCAGCGAAGGAGGGGTTTGGGTGAACGGGAATGAAATCGCCGGCTCAACGACTATATTCACTGGCGATTCGCTCGAAACCAAGCCTGGTTTTGTGGCTAACCTCGATGTTGAAGGCTCGTCCATACTGATTCAACCGGAATCGATCGTCAAGTTCGAGGGCACCTATTTGACGCTGGAACACGGCAGTGTTTCGGTGGGAACGTCGACCGCGATGAGCGTTCATGTGAACTGCATCCGCGTCGAGCCGCTGTCAAACAACCGGACGCAATATAATGTCGCCGACGTAACTGGAAAGGTCGAAGTTGCGGCTCATAAAGATGATGTAAAGATCACGCAATCGGGTTCACAACACAAACCCTCGGCAGACAATTCTTCTTCCTCGTCAGTAGTTCGCGAAGGCCAGCAAGGCAGCAGAGACGAATCGCAAGCCTGCGGCGCAGCCAACGCGCCGGAAAGCCCCGCTCACGGCTTGCCTACAAAGTGGATTGAGATTGGAGGGGGCACCGGAGCGGGAGTTCTGGTGATCTGTCTTCTGTTGTGCAAAGGGAAATCAACAACGAATGTGAGCCCTTCCGATCCCAGGTGAGATCGCAGCCGCTGTTGGAGAACGCACTTTCGCGGTTCTTATTTCACTGTCGCCGAAAGCGGCGTCGCGAGGGAGTTCTGTATTCCACTTGCGCTGCCACTCACCATCACCTGGTAGGCTCCTGCGGGAGTGCCGGAGTTCCCGGAGGGAAGCGGTGTTGTGCTGCCCTTGCCTCCGCCTCCGCAAGCCATGCTTGCCACACACCCGGCCAGCGCGAGGCACAGACAGAAGCTCATGAACTTCTTACGTCCAGGCTTCGTCAGTCCAGCTCCTCCAAGCAAAAGTGCAGGAATCATGAGCCCGACCGCGAATAGCATGTTCGAGCCGGGATTGTCACTCGGCATCACCAGCGCAGAGGTCGCCCCTGCAGTTTTGAATGTGAGCGTGGCTGTGCCCACACCATTCGCCACTGTGATCGATCCCAGCTGACAGGTTGCCGAAGGTGTTGCCGAAGGTGAAACGGTGCAACTGAGTTGCACCGTTGCTGGATTCAGTCCACCCACCGGATTGATCGTAACCTGCGCCGTTGCCGTTGAACCTGGTGCAATGTTGTTAGAGGTCGACCAGTTTGCGGTCAGGCTGAAATTCGCAGCAGTAACTACTCCAATTATCTGCTGTAACACACTCGAAGTGCTGCCGGTAATATTCGAATTGCCGGCATAAACAGCGGTGATGTTGTGTGGGCCAGTACTCAGAGTCGAGGTTGAGAATACCGCCTTGCCCGACCCATTTAAGGTCCCTGTTCCGAGTGAAGTCGAGCCATCGAAGAATGTGACTGTTCCGCCAGGTTGAGTGGTTGATGAAACGACGAATGCATTAAAAGTTGCAGTTTGGCTCGGTGCTGATGGATTCGAGGAAGAGCTCAGCGACGTGGTGGAACTCGCCGAGCTAACCGTTTGCGACAAGTACACGGTGTGAGCCTGGTAATTACTATCGCCGGAATACACGGCCGCGAGCGAGTTGCTCCCCGCGGGCAAGCTCGACGTCGAAACCGAAGCGGCTCCGTTCACTAGACTTTGGGCTCCGATGACCGTACCACTATTCTGGAACGTTACGTTGCCCGTAGGCGCGGTGACATTCGAGACACTCGCCGCAACTGTGGCGGTTAGAGTGACCGATTGTCCGAATGTGAGCTGCGCCGGCAAAGGCGCGAAATCGATCTTTGTGCCTTGCAGGTTCAGCAGAATACTGACTGTGTTGCTCTTGCCATTGGCCACGGCGAGGTCGAAGGCTCCATCTCCATTAAAATCAGCCGAAACCAGAGAGTAGGAGAAATATCCTGCGCCGAAGAACGCGGGTTGTTGAAATGTTCCATCACCATTGCCCCAGAGCAAACTCACTTCGTCGCCAGGAGAGCCGCTCACCGGCGTGCTGGTCACAGCCAGATCGAGTTTGCCGTCGCCGTTAAAGTCCTGGGTGACGAGCGCTGACGGATACGCTCCGACGGAATAAAACTGTGGACTGCTGAAGCCGGTGCCCTGCCACGAGCCCGCCCCCAAGAATATGCTCACTTGCTGTGAAGTTAAGTCGGCGACCGCAAGATCGGGAACTTTATCGCCATTGAAATCTCCCACGACCACAAACAACGGATTCCCTCCTCCGAGGGGATTAATAACCGATTTCTCGGAGAAGCCGCCCGATCCGTCCCCCTCTAAAATCGTCGCGCTGTTGCTCGTCTCATTAACCACAACCAGGTCAAGAAACTTATCTCCGTTCAACTTCGCCGCCGCCACGGAGATGGGACCGTCGCCCACACCGACGGTCGAGCCGTAATTCACCGCCGTCTGAAATGTGCCACTGCTATCTCCGTTGTTAATCAGAACGCTCACGCTGTCTTCATTGAAGTTCGTGACCGCCAAATCCGGATATCCATCGCCGTTGAAATCTCCAATCGCGATGGAGCTAGGTTCGGCATCCGGAAAATTCAGGCCCGGATTGCCCACGGCGTAATCGGCGTGCGTTTGGAAAGTACCGTCGCCGTTGCCGATGAATATGCTCACAGTGCTGGTCGCGTAATTGGCGACTGCCAAATCCGGAATACCATCCAGATTAAAATCGCCGACCATAACCGCCACTGGATCGGTGGCAGTTCCCGTAGAAAAGACATTCGGCGGGCCGAATGTGCCATCGCCGTTGCCTAGAAGAACTGAAATCTGGCTCGCCCCCGTGCTATCGGCCAACACCAGATCCGGAATGTGATCTCCATTGAAATCGGCCCACGCCACCGCATACGGGCTGGGTCCGGCGGCGTAATCCAGGCGCGACTGGAAGCTTTCATTCCCATTATTCATGATTACGCTAAAAGAATTGCCTTGCGAATTGGCGACAATGAGGTCGTTCTGGCTATTTGTGGCATTTGGGTTGAGATTCGCGATCCCCACTGCGTAAGGGATATCGCCGGTTCCGCAGTTCACTTGTCCCGCGAAAGTCCCATTACCAATGCCCCAAAATACCGTGACGACATTGGCGTCAGCCGCAGCTACCGCCAAGTCGGGATTACCGTCGCCATTCAAATCCGCTACTGCAATTCCGGTCGGGAACGACGCGGTGGTATACGTTTGCGCTGCCTGAAATCCGCCGTTTCCTTTGCCCAGCAGCACGGCAACGTTATCGGGGTCGTTATCACCTTGGACAGCGGCCGCAATGTCTAGATTGCCATCGCCATTGAAATCTCCCACGGCAACGGAAACCGGACTGCCCGGGTTCGTACCTGTGAAGGCGGGAAGTTGTCCTCCAAAACAGTTCGGGCCGGTTTTGCACGTGGGGCTTCCAGTGCCTAAATAAACGCTGAGTTCGTTGTTGTTGTTGTAATTCGCTACAACGATATCTGGGACGTGGTCACCGTTGAAATCTCCGACCGCAACCGCCCATGGACGGTTGCCGGTGTTGTAGATTGTTTGCGTACCAAATCCTCCGTTGCCGTTGTTTATGAAAAGTCCGACAGTACCGTCTTGCGAGTTTGTAACCACCAGATCCGGATAGTTGTCCCCGTTGAAGTCCGCGACCGCAATACCACGTGGGCTCCTCCCTGTTACGGGAGAATTCGCTTGAACCGTAAATGTTCCATCGCCGTTGCCGAATAAAATTGTGATCGTGCCGCTCGCGAAGTTCGTTACCGCGAGGTCTTCTTTCCCGTCCTGATTGAAATCATCCACGGCAATACCTTGCGGATTCGTACCTACGGGACAAGTCAGGGTGCCGGTGCTGCAGTTCGTTGGAGTGAATATTCCACTGCCGTTTCCTAGATAGATAGACACCGAGTTGGTGCCAGAATCCGCGACGGCCACGTCAGGAATGCCATCATTATTGAAATCAGCGATGGCAAAAGCTTGGGGAGTCGAGTTGGCTCCGGTCGAATATTGAAGCCCCTGAAGAAATTGTCTGGCCTGTGGAGCTTGCGCGGCCGCAGGAAGCGACGTCAGGGCGAGAAGCATCAAGCCCGAAAGTGTGCGTTTCAACATGGAGCCTCCTCCAGAACCGGGTGCAGCTTCGCTGGATCTGCTTCGCATCGGTTGTGCGCGGCGATAGGCGCACAAACGCAGCTATGCAGCCACAAAGCTGCGACGAAAACTGCAAGTTACAAGGGGGATTTCCTGGGGGAGTTACTTCTTCATTGCCGCGGCCATAAATGCAAGCCTGGGGGAAACAGGACGGCAACTAGTAGCACAAAGCATATAACCTATACAAATGGATTAATCAACAATCTGTTTGGCTTAATTCGTATGGGGGAAGTCCGATCACTCGTCCGGGCTGGAGACTAAAAGCCCGGACAGAGAAAAGGACTTCCGCCCACTAGGGAGGGCTCTTGCAAACTCTATCTACCTACTACTTGCCGCCGGCATTGCCAGAACTGTGCACTTGCGCGGTCAGTTGCTGGTCGACTACCTGGCGTAAAGTCGCATAGTCCAGCGCGCCACTCAGGTAGTGCCCGTTAATAAAGAAGCTTGGCGTTCCGCTGATACCGAGCTTCTGTCCTTCTTTACGGTCCTTCTCAACAGCGGCTGTTTCTTCACCGGAATCCAGGCACTTATCGAAGTCCGCGGTATCTAGCTTCAGAGACAGCGCCTGCGCCTTCAGTTGGTCCACGTCGAGTTCCTTGCTCTTGAAAATCTCGTCGTGGAATTCCCAGAACTTGCCCTGCTTGCTCGCGCAACGCGCCGCCTCTGCGGCTTTCTCGGCGCGTGCATGCATCTGCAGCGGAAAATCCTTGTACTGGAAATTAATCTTGTCGCCCATGTCAGCGCGCAGCTTGTTCACATCAGCGGCGACCTTCTGGCAGTACGGGCATTCATAATCGGCAAACTCCACCAGCGTAACTTGCGGCTTTTCTGAATTAGACTGTGCCAGTTCGTTCTCAATATTTCCTGCGGCCGGCGGCGCTAGCATGATCGAGACCGTTGAGTGCACACGCAAGTCCGCCACGTAAGCGGCACGAATTCGCGAAGTTCGCAGTTGCCGAATTTTCTCGAGAATTTTTCCACGAACCTGCTCATAAGGCTGATCAGTCTCCACGCCCTCGTAGTAGACCTTCATCTGGTCTTCGGTGGGATCCTGTACCTTCGACTTGATGTCTCGCTCGATCAATTGATCTACGGTCAAGTTCTCGCTCTTGGCTTTCTGCTCGAGCAGTTTCTTGTCGATCAGGTCGTTGAGCGCCTTCGTCTCGGTTTGGTAGTACTGGTAATGCGCAGCGAGCAGGTTCGCGGATTCTTCGCGCTCGAGATCCGACATTGTCACTTTGACGCCACCCACAACTGCAACCACGCCGTTATCATTCTGGGCCAGACACGCAACGCTCAAGCAGATCAACGCCGCTCCTAGTCCAAACTTCAGGATTCTTGCAGAAACTGACATGAGATCCCCCATCTCTCAATAAAATTATATTTTGACAAGTAGACAGTACGAGTCGCATTCACCGACACGGACTTCAAGAGCAGATTTTTGGGGAGGGCAAATATTCTTGGAATGGCGCACACCCACTCTACTAGGGACGCCCGTTCGCTACAAATTCTCCAAGTTCACTAACCCATTATTACTAGCCGCGCGTCTGACCGTTCGGGAACTTATTTCGAGACCAGCCCTTGAACCTGCCAGTTTTCCGATGATTCCCGATCGGGTCGAAACGCCCATCTTTACCATAACCAGCCTTATGAACGCTTTCACCGTATTCGGGCTGATCTTCATTCGCTCAGCAATCTCTTTGCTGGTAAAACCCTCCAACAGAAACTCGACGGTTTCCCGTTCCCGAGCCGTCAGGCCGTAACGTTCGGCAATTTCGGCAATCATCACCGTTTCATTTCCCGTCCGCTCCAACATCACAATCATGAAACCATCGGAGCGTCCGTTCTTGTGGTTTCCATTCTTGCGCGCCCCTGCCAGTTCGACTGGAAAAGAGCGGCAATGATACCTTCGTCGGGCTGAGTGGAATTCTCCCACCATGCGGGCCGGGGAATTTTTCTCGATCAGGCTTATACGAACTTTATTAGCAAGCCAGGAGTCGAGATGCTGGATGCTATCGGGCCGGTCGGGAAAAGTGAGAATTTGAAGAGCCTCGGCATTGGAAGCCACTACGCTCAGCGCTGAGTCAACGACGATCACGCCCGGGCGAGCCGGTACAATATTCACTTAAGCCTCTCCTTTCAAGCGGCCGCTGAGATACCTATGAAGCCGCAGTAAAACAATTCTTGGCCCAGGGAATTTCAATCTTTAGTTTCGTCGTGGCAAAGCCCCACAGAGTTCCCGCGTCCGGGAGACTGTTTCGGTTTAGTTCACACAGGTTAATTCTTTCCTTGGGGGTAGGAAAGCTGTATTAGCGCGCTTCCCGGAGGGTGGGAAGAGAGCGGGTGTATTTTCGCACATTAGATTGCGATGTCAAGGCAATTAGGTACTTTTTGGATTATTTCTTAAAACTTAATACTTACGGTTTAGCCCGAATGGATTAATGAATGCAGTTTCTTGCATCTTTTTTCTTCGGTTTCCAAGCCATCTTCCAGCCCCGCGATGATCGAAATTTTGCAGTTTGGCCGACGACAAGATTAGCTCGCCTTTTTGTTCTTCATACGCGCCGGCAACGGATTTCTGCTTGTCTTTTTGACGCTCGTGGTTAATGTCAGGGGACGACTCTTCGCGTGGCCGAATATCTTCCCGCCACATTTGATGATCTCGGCACGAATCTTTTGTGCCACTTTGCGGATTCCCTCGAATCGTGATCTCTCGAGAGAAACTTCTTGCAACGATGCCCTATATTTCGCTATCCACTCTTCCTCCCGCTCATGTGCTGCACGCTGCGGCATGAGAATTCGCTCCCTTTCGTTTTCGTATTAAGTCTTATACCCTTTCGCCGCCGATGAATCATCGCCCCAAAGGAACTACATAATTGGTTGGGGTTCAAATTCACCGCATGTTCCGTGGTACATTGGCACCGAATCGTAGCGTGATTGCGCGAACAAATTCGCCGGAGGAAAACGATGGACAGGCCAATGCAGCGCAGGGTTCGAGAGCTTCTACCTGTGTTGTTTTTGCTGGGCATTTGCGGGAATAGTGCCTCCGCCCAGACGGCCTCTCAAAAGCCTCCGGTAATCACCGAAGCGGGAGGCAAGATCCGCATTGCCACGAATGATCCTCGTCCACTCGATCAAATCGTAAACGCACTCCAGCAAAAATACGGATGGCGGATTAATTACGAGGATCCTCAATACATCTCCAAACTCGATTTGAAGGACGCCAAATCTTCAAGCGATGGCCGTCCCGAACCCAGCGGCGGTTCCTTTGCCGTCGAGGTTCCCTCAGGTCCGTCTGCAGACGCGCTCCCGGACGAACAAAAAACGCTACAGCTCATGGTCGATACTTATAACCAGTCCAATAACCCTGGGCGGTTTGATTTGCGTCATCCAAGTCCCGAACAGTTCGATATCGTCGGTACGTCCGCGCACGACCAGAAGGGAAAGATTTCCAGGCAAGTTGTCGTGCTCGATACCCCGATTACGATTCTGGCGGAAGACCGGACAGTGGCGGACACCGTTAATCTGATTTGTCAGAAGATTTCAGATAAAGGCCACGTCTCGGTCACCTTGGGGGTATATCCCTTGGGTCTTGACCGTCAGCGCGCCACGGTAGGGGGCACGGAGATGACAGCCCGAGCCTATATTTCCACAGCGACCGAACCGACTGGCCGCAAAATCAGTTGGCGCTTGCTCTATGATCCCGATTCCAAAAGTTACGTCCTCGATCTGCACCAATTTCGAGTCCCACCGCCCCCTTCGAAGCCTCCGGTGCCCGCACCCTCCCCGGCCCCAGCCCATCCCTGAGCTAATTCGAATGGACCCTAAGGCTTAACGACATCGGGTTAGTCAAATCGGAGTCTTGTAAATATGCATCGAGCGGATAGAGTACGGTCGCGCTATTTTATTGTCCGAAGCTCCCCCTGCGGACAGCGCAAACTCAAAGGAGGACGTACATAATGACAAGGATGCTTGCTGTAGTGTGTACCCTCGCGATGGCGCTCGTGATCTTCGCCGGGATGGCACAGGCTCAAACCAGCCCATATCGCGTTGATTACTTCTCGAACGCCAACACCGGGGGAGCTCCGGATGCCACTCTTAGGCTGGATAATGATGGTTCCGGCGCAATTCCTAACGGCGGAAACTCGGTGACTTCGGGCGGAGATATTAATCTCTGCGCGGACATCTACATATTCGACTCCTACGAAGAACTGTCAGAATGCTGCAGCTGCTTGGAGACCCCGGATGGCCTTCGCACGCTGTCGGTCAACACAAACCTGACTTCAAATCCGCTGACCGGCGTGGTTCTTAGCACGGGCGTGATCAAGATTGTCGCTGCGGAGACAACCGGAGGTGCTTGCCCTGTTCCGACCCACATCGCCCTGGCCAGCAACGGCGAAATTCAGAGCTGGGCAACACACATCCAGAACAGCAACTTCGCGATCACCGAAACTGCATCACAGGTTTCGAACCTCAGTTCTGCTGAGCAGACGGCCTTGGCCCAGCAGTGCGGCGCGATCGCGCGGGTCGGCAGCGGCAAGGGTATCTGCAACTGCGGTACCGGTACCGGATCGTAGTTTGACTCGCATCACCGTCGCTGTGGAAAAACAATCCGCCAGGCAGAGGTCATAAAGACCTTTGCTTGGCGTTCACCTTCTCGCCGATTAGCAAAATCCGCTTGAAGCACCGCATATTCCAAAGTTTTGCGCTCCCGCATGCTCTTCCCATCCCCCTGAACCTTAATGAGAACGGGTCCTAAGACTTAACGATAATGGATTAGTCAAACTGGGGACTTGCAAAACAATAGGAGGCAGCTAAAGTGCTAGTGCGCCATTTCACAGTCCGAAGCCTCCCCCTACGGACAGCGCAAAATCGTAAGGAGGAATTTACAAATGACACGAACGCTAGCGGTAGTGTGTAGTTTAGCTATGGCTCTCGTGATCTTCGGCGGTTTGGCTCAAGCTCAGACGAGCCCATATCGCGTTGATTACTTCTCGAACGCTAATACTGGGGGAGCTCCAGATGGTACGTTGAGATTGGACAATGATGGTTCGGCAGCAGGTGCCAACCTCTGCGCCGATATCTTCGTTTTCGACCCATTCGAAGAACTGTCTGAGTGCTGCAGCTGCCTGGAAACACCAGATGGTCTGCGCACTCTCTCGGTGAATACTAACCTGACGTCGAATCCGCTGACCGGCGTTGTTCTATCGACGGGCGTGATCAAGGTCGTTGCTGCGGCACCGACTGGCGGCGCCTGCCCCGTTCCGACCCACATCACCACCGTAACCGGCGGAGAGATTCAGGGCTGGGCAACTCACATCCAGAACAGCAATTTCGCGATCACTGAAACAGCTTCTCAGGTTTCGAACCTCAGTTCTGCTGAGGAAAGCAATCTGGCGAGGCAGTGCGGCGCCATCGTTAAGGTCGGCAGCGGCAAGGGTATCTGCAACTGCGGAACCGGCACCGGCGAGTAATTTCTGGTCGGTTTAGCTTCCGTTGTTTTTTACAACTCGCCAGGCAAAGATCGTTCGATCTTTGCCTGGCGGGTTTTCCCCTTTTGCGGCTGGCGTGCAATCCTCCCCTGGCGGCAGCGCAAACGAACAAAGAGGAGTATCGATGTCACGAACGCTGGCGGTATTTTGTAGCATCGCTGTAGCCGTTGTTCTATTTGCCGGCATGGCGCAAGGCCAGAGTCCATACCGGGTGGATTATTTTTCCAACGCGAACACAGGGGGTGCGCCAGACGCAACCCTAAGACTGGACAACGACGGCTCCGCCGCAGGCGCCAATCTGTGCGCGGACATTTATGTTTTTGATTCGTTCGAAGAACTGTCGGAGTGCTGCTCCTGCCTGGAAACTCCGGACGGACTCCGCACTCTCTCGATTGACTCGAATCTTACTTCGAACCCACTTACCGGTGTCGTCTTGAGCACAGGTGTAATCAAGATCGTCGCCGCAGCTACCACTGCTGGTGCTTGCCCCGTTCCGAGCCACATCACGACGGTAGCCGGCGCCGAAATCCAGGGCTGGGCAACTCACATTCAGAACAGCAGTTTCACCACCACTGAAACCGCCTCGCAGGTCTCTAACCTCAGCGCCAACGAGCAGAGCAACCTTGCGAAGCAGTGCGGCGCGATCCAAAAAGTCGGTTCCGGCAAAGGCATCTGCAACTGCGGAACTGGAACCGGTTCGTAGTCTCTATCGGCTGCTCTTTGAAAACTCAAACAATTGGCAGGCGAGAGAAGCACTAACTTCTTCGCCCTACAAGATTCTCCTTTGCGGTTAAAGTCCGATGCCCTCCCCCTTTTGGACTGCGCAAGATCGTAAGGAGGAGCAATGGTTCAAAAGCTGGCGGTAGCGTGCATTCCAGTTGCGGCGCTAATCCTCTTCGCCGGTGTGGCACAAGCTCAAACTCAACCGCTTTACCGTGTGGATTATTTCGCCAACGCCCACACTGCGGGCGCACAGGATGGCACTCTGAGGCTCGATAACGATGGAGCCTCAGGATCCAATCTCTGTGCCGATATTTTCATATTCGATTCCAACGAAGAGATGTCCGAGTGCTGCGCCTGTCTCGAAACTCCCGACGGCCTGCGCACGCTTTCCGTTAACACTGATTTAACAGCGAATCCACTCACCGGTGTAGTGCTAAGCACTGGCGTGATCAAAATCGTTCCTGCGGAGCCAGCCGGAGGAACCTGCCCTGACCCCTATTTCATCAAAACCGTGGCTGGCGCTGAAATTCAAAGCTGGAGCACGCATATTCAAAACACCGCCTTCGCAGCCACTGAAACAGCTTCCCAGGTTTCGGTGCTGAGCAGTGCTGAGGAAACACGTCTCGCGAACCAATGCGGTGCAATTGAGAGAGTTGGGAGTGGAAAAGGTATTTGCACTTGCGGAACAGGAACAGGGAGCTAATCCACAACTTAGACGTATTTTTGAAGGTAACTTGCCCGATGGACCTTTTTTCATGTCGACTTCAGCGTGTTTGATTTTGACCCAGGAACGTTCCGACGTGCCTACCGCTTCCTTGAGATCATTGAAGAACGCCGCGTGAATCGGAATCCAACTCCGCGTCTGAAAAAATCGAGTGAAGCCGCAGAAGGCAGTTGCAATAATTGAAGTTTATCTCGCCAGGATGCCGGAAACGCCGGCATCCTGCATCCTTTTGGCGTCTCCAACCAAATAATTGTTCCAATAGGGCCTTGGCAGCGGCCTAGTCGCGGCACCACGCTGTCCAGTTTCGCCTTCTTGAGCCGTTGTGTCGGCCGTCAGCGTTCCCCTACAATCGAAACCTTGATGAGTACTCCCACCGCTATAGGTGTTCCCGCTTTTCGGCGCTCCCCGTTCTGGAAAATCGTCTCTTGGTTCCTGCTGGTCATTGCGCTGCTGGTCGCGGGCGTAGTCACTTATGCGTATTTCGTCGCCCGTTCTGCGCTTCCGCAAATTGACGGCTCCATCTCCGTGCCAGGCTTATCCTCGCCAGTCAAAGTCACACGCGACCATCACGGAGTTCCAACCATCGAGGCGGCAAATCTTCAGGATTTATTTTCCGCGCAAGGCTACGTAACCGCGCAGGACCGGCTCTGGCAAATGGACATTATGCGCCGTTTTGCGGCAGGTGAACTATCGGAAATTCTCGGCGAAGACACGCTCAAGGTCGACCGCGAGCAGCGCATCCTCGGCCTGCGCGACGCTGCGAAAAAATCGCTTGCCATGGCCACTCCGCGTGATTGCTCATACTTTGATGCCTACGCCCGCGGCGTAAACGCATTCATCGAAGCCCATCGAGACAGGCTCCCGATTGAGTTTCGCATCCTGAAATATCGTCCGAAACCATGGCAGGCCGAGGATTCTATCGTCATCGCCAACCAGATGGTGAAAGATCTTAATTACTACACTTTTCGCGATGCATTCACCCGCGAAAAAATCCTGGCCAAACTCGGGCCGGAACTCACAAATGATCTTTATGTAAACCATTCCTGGCATGATCGTCCGCCTACGGTCATGCGCGAAAACCTGGAAGATCAGCAAAAGCAGAATCAGAACAGCCCAAATGATGGGGATGATGACGATGAAGATGATCCAGGACCTGATAATGCCATTACGCAGCAGCGTCGCATGATTGAGTTTTGGGCCGACGGAACTCCAGAGGCAGTGAACGGGTCGAATGACTGGGTCGTTTCCGGGGCGCATACGATTACCGGAAAACCGCTTCTTTCAAACGACATGCATCTCGGGCATCAGATGCCTAATCTGTGGTACGAAGCGCATCTCAAGAGCGGCTCGTTCGACGTCGCCGGCGTGACTCTCCCTGGCTTTCCTTATGTGATCGTCGGCCACAATCAACGCATCGCCTGGGGATTCACCAACATCGGCCCCACGGTCACCGACGGATTCATCGAGAATTTCAATGCGCAGGGCGAATATCAAACACCGAAAGGATGGCAACAGCCCGAACATCGTCAAGAAAACATCCACGTCAAAGGGCAGTCCGATGTCGTAATCGATGTAAAGATCACGCGCCACGGCCCGATTGTGACGGAGCTCATTCCCGGTGAGACGCGCCAGGTCGCTTTGCGATGGACTCTCTATGATGGCCTTCACATGCCGTTCTTCGATGTCGACACCGCGCAAAACTGGAACGACTTCCGCAAAGCATTTTCTCAACTCGACGCGCCCGGCCAGAATGTGGTCTACGCCGACGTTGACGGCAACATCGGCTATCAAGCCACGGGACGCATTCCAATTCGTGCTTCTGGTGATGGCAGCCTGCCGGTCAGCGGCGCCGATGACGCCCACGAGTGGACGAGCTACATTCCGTTCGACAAGCTGCCCAGCATCTACAATCCGCCGTCGGGAGTGATCGCTACCGCGAACGGCCGCATCACGCCGGACGATTATCCCTATTCGATTAGCGTGGAATGGGAAGCACCCTGGCGTACTACGCGGATCTATCACGTACTGGAATCCGGACGCAAATTCGCGCCCTCAGACATGCTCGCTTTGCAGAACGATGTTCATTCGGAAAACGATCTGTTTGCCGCCGAGCGATTCGTCTATTCCGTTGACCATGCCGCCAAACCATCCGCCCGTGCGAAGCAGGCAGCTGATCTTATGCGCAATTGGGATGGTCGCATGACCGAGAATTCGACAGCGGCAACGCTTGCGGTACGTTCGGCGCGCGAACTGACTCGACTCTTACTCGAACCGCACCTCGGGCCAGCACCCAACGATGCGAAGCAGCAAGAAAAAACTCTAAGCTGGAAAAGCTATTCTTGGGCGATGCGCACGGTGTGGCTGCAGAATGTGATGCTGCACCAACCCAAGCGCTGGCTTCCAGAAAAGTATCCGAACTACGATGAACTTCTAACTGCCTCGGTGGAAGCCGCAGTCAGTGGCGCCGATGCGGCGCAGGATTTGACAAAGTGGAATTGGGGCCGCGTCAATGAAGTCGAAATCGAGCACCCTATCCTCGGAAAAATTCCTCTGATCAGGAACTGGGCAGGCCCGGGAATCAAAGAACAATCCGGCAGCGGCTACACCGTCAAGGCTGTGACCCGCCATCACGGCCCGTCGGAACGTTTCACCGCCAACCTCGCAGATCTCGATCGGTCGACGCTCAACACTGTTACCGGCCAGGGCGGAAATTTTCTCAGCCCCTATTACATGGACCAATGGCAGGCGTGGTGCGACGGAACAACGTTTGAGTTGCCATTTAGTGCGGCTGCCGTGAAAGCGGCCCAGCAAAATGTGCTCGTGCTTCAGCCAGAGAATTAGTATTTTGCGTTGAATCTGATGCGGGCTGCCCGGTTTGCCGCTAGATTGGGGGATGCGCATGCGCGCATCCGAAATCGCAGTTTGTTCACGGCTAGAAGAAGTCGATCGCCTTCACGTCCGTAATTATGCCGGTAATCACAATCTGTCCCGTGCGGATATAGTCCGTGATCAAAAGGCTGTCGGAGGTGGTGCTGTAAACTCGCAGGTTCCCGCCTTCGGCAACATATTCCGCGTAGCGAGTCGTAAAACCCTGTAACCCGGTCACGTCTCCATTATCCGGAGGAATCACGACAGTGTTATTGACCGCGTCATAAATCGAGAGGCAGCCCCGTACTTCTCCCTGCACGTTGTTCACATTGCCGATATTCGTGCATGCATACGAACCAATAAAAAGCTGTCCGCCGAGCCCGAAGTCGATCCTGTCATGATAGCCGTCTGTAATTGCGAGACTGCCGGTAACTTTCATCGCGTTGGTGTCGATAATGTCCAACCTGCCGCAAGTCTTGGCCGCGGTAGTTTCACCGGTGCATGCATTTTTGGTCGGAGAGTTTCCCACCACCCACAACAATTGGTTCTCGGGGTGGTAAAAGGCGATCGTCGCTCCATCTACGGGAACCAAAGTGCCCAGCGTGGGCGGCGTCGCACCCGTATTCATAACCTGCACGCCAGCCTGCGTCCCACCGCACTCCGCGCCACAATTTTCCACATACGCCGTGCTGCCGTCGCCGCCGAATACCGCGTTCACTGGCCGGTCAAACCCCGGAACTGTAAGTGTCAGCGGAGAGCTGACATTTAACGCCAGCGGATAAATCACCGTCACCGAATCGGAATCGTTGCTGAAGACGAGCAAGACCGTTCCGTCTGGATTTGAAACGACCATCTGCGCGTTGGGCACGCTGATGATCGCTGTCACGGATGGGTTCGTAAGGTTCATCACTACGATGCCCCCGTTCGGAAAACCATTGAGCGGAGCGGCCGGGACGGCGGCGTAACCGACATTCGGATTGGGCACGGCCATGCTGATTGTGGGCCCCGGAAGCTGAATCGAGCCGGTAACGGTCTCCTTGCTCGTGTTCACCACGTTGACCTTATTGGTCGCTGAATCAAAAGCAAGCAAGGTTGATCTTTCCGGATCAATCGCCATCAGCCCGGGAGATGTGCCGGCGCTGATTCCCCCTCTTCCCAGCGTGTCGTACTCTCCATTCACGATGACTAGCCCACCAATCGCGGTCGGCGAGGAGGCGCTTTGCGAAGCCAGAACGCGCTCTGTCAGTTTGCTGGGCGGTGTATTTACATGCACCGATCCATTGCAGGAGACGAGGAAAAAACTTGCGGTCGAGATCAGAATGATGAACGAAAGAGCGGATTTCTTCAAACGTCAAGGCTCCCAACTAGAAGAAAAGTCGAATTTTAATGGCGAAATAGCGGATTATAACAGAGCTTCACGCCGGGCCCGCGCCAAACCGCATTTGCTCGTATGAACTCAATCCTGCGCCTCCCTCGTGAAAGGTGCAGCGCCGGCTTCCATCTTGTATTCTTTCAGTATGCCGGAAAACATTCTCAGCCGGATTAAACAGTCACCTGTTCTATGCGACGGCGCGATGGGTACGCTTTTTTACGCAAAAGGCGTCTTCATCAATCGCTGCTATGACGAACTCAACCTTTCGCAGCCGGATCTGGTTCGCGCCCTTCACCACGAATACTTGCAGGCTGGCGCCGAAATCATTGAAACCAATACTTTTGGCGCAAACGCCTTCCGGCTTGCCCGTCACAGCCTGGCCGATAAAGTTCAAGATATCAATCGTATGGGAGCGCGGCTCGCCCGCGAGGCCGCCAAAAGCTTCGATGTATGGGTAGCAGGATCGGTTGGCCCCCTGGGAACAAGAATTGAGCCTCTGGGAAAAACCTCTTTCGAAGAGGCTCGCCAGGCATTTCGCGAGCAAATCTCCGTCCTCGCTGAAGCGGGAGTCGACCTTTTGATCCTCGAAACCTTCGGATATCTCGAAGAACTCCATCAGGCGGTGCAGGCTGCAAAGGAAGTAGCGGCAGGTCTGCCGCTCGTTGTCCAAGTCACGATTGACGAAGATGGCAACTGCCTGGATGGTTCCGATCCCGCAACCTTTGTCCCCCGGATTGAGGGGTGGGGAGCGGACGTCATTGGCTGCAACTGCAGCGTAGGACCAGTAGCGATGCTGGAAGCGATGGAGCGCGTGCGTACAGCAACCTCCCTGCCGCTTTCCGCCCAGCCGAACGCCGGAATCCCACGTTCAGTGGAAGGACGAAACATTTATTTGTGCTCGCCGGAGTACATGGCCAGCTATGCGCGCAAGTTCGTAGCCGCGGGAGTTCGCATCGTTGGCGGATGCTGCGGAACTACGCCAGAACATATCCGCGCGATGAAATCAGCCTTGCGCGTGGGCGAGGCTCGAGGCAGAGCTGCATCCGCTCCGCCCGCTAAAACTCATGCCGTAACTTCAGACATTCTCGAACCGCCGCTTGAACAGAGATCCCTGCTCGGAGCCAAGCTTGCCCGCGGCGAATTCGTAACCATGGTCGAAATTGTTCCACCCAAAGGCATCGATATCGGCAAAGAAATGGAAGGAGCGCGATTTCTCAAGTCCGTAGGCGTAGATGCGATCAATATTCCCGATAGCCCTCGCGCTTCGGCACGCATGAGCAATCAGGCGCTCTCACTGCTCATGCAGCGCGAAGCAGGAATCGAGCCGATCCTTCATTACACTTGCCGTGACCGCAATGTCCTTTGCATCCAAAGCGATCTTCTTGGAGCAGCGGCCGTCGGCGTCAAGAATCTGATCTGCATTACAGGCGATCCGCCAAAGATGGGCAACTACCCCGACGCTACGGCCGTCTTCGACGTCGATGCGATCGGCCTGGTAAATATTGTTCACAACCTGAATCGCGGACTGGACCTCGGTGGAAACCCCATCGGAACTGGAACCGGATTTGTGATCGGAGTTGGCGCAAACCCGGGTCTCACAGATCTGGATGAAGAAATCCGCCGCTTCGAATATAAAGTTCAGGCCGGGGCCGAATATGCCGTCACGCAGCCGGTTTTCGATATCCGCCTGCTCGAGAATTTCCTTCGCCGAATCGAACATTGCCGTATCCCCGTGATTGCCGGCATTTGGCCGCTTATGAGTGTTCGCAACGCCGAGTTCATGAAAAACGAACTTCGGGTTTCGGTACCCGATTCCATCCTCGAGCGCATGGCCCGCGCGCAAAACCCCGAAGCCGCCCGTGCCGAAGGTGTGGCCATCGCCCGCGAAATGCTGGTCGCAGTTCGCAACACTGTGCAGGGTGCACAGATTAGCGCTCCCAACGGCCGTTATAGTTCTGCGGTCGATGTGCTCGAGGCGTTGGGTACTAAGAGTGCCGCTCCGGCTTGAAATTCCTTTCCCGGTACGAGCATCGTATTTTTTACTGACTGTTCACAATAAAATTCTGGACATTCTGCTCCGTTGGGAGCATTACAATTAGAGCAGGAGCAAATTTCATTGGCGAAGTTTGAAGAGTGTCTCCAACGCCTCGAAAAAATTGTTCAGGAGTTGGAAAAAGGGGACGTTCCCCTGGAAAAATCGCTTACCCTCTTTGAAGAGGGCATGAATCTCTCTTCCGCCTGCCGCAAGGAATTGGAACAAGCGGAGGGAAAAGTTGAGATCCTGCTAAAGAAAAACGGCAAGCTTCAAGCCGAACCATTCGAGTCGCAGGCGGAGGCCTCACCCTCGACCCGCTAGGCTCGATCAGTAACTGTTCTTTGTTTTTGACGTAAATGTCTGTGGAGTCGAGGTTTCGAACCTTCCCCGCAGCCCTAGTCCGCCGTTGTTGACGGTGTTTAGTCAGGAGGATTCATGGGCTTCAGTGTTGTAGTTCTCGAAAATGATCCGCGAGTTGCGCAGTCCCTCGCGGGCAAACTTTCCGCTCACTTCCATGCCGTGCACGTGGCCCGCTCCAGCGATGAAGTGCGGGAGCGTATCGCCCACAACCGTCCCGAGGTCATTGTCCTCGACATGGAGAACTCCCGTTTGAGCGACGTACGCAACCTTCACAATGATTTTCCTTCTTTGCCGATCGTGTGCCTGCATCGCGTTCCGGATGAGCGGATGTGGGTGGATGCGCTGAACGCCGGCGCCAGCGACGTCTGCGGCGCCGATGACCCCCAGAATGTTGTTTCGTCCGTCCTGCATAGCATGAACGCAGCCAAGGACGAGATGGCAAAGGGCGCGACCGTATAACTCTATCTAAACATCAAGCGAGGACGTGGAATGCGTCCTCACTTCTTTTGTGTCCACTTTTCCGAACTCCCCCACGTGCCTGAAAGACAAACGCCTTGCTATACTCACTGCTTCATGAAGCTGCAGGAAACCCTCGAACAAGGCCGCTCGCTGACGGATGCCGCCCTCGACCGCCTGATCCCGCTCGAAACGCAGCACCCTGTCTCGATTCATAAGGCCATGCGCCATAGCGTGTTCGCCGGCGGCAAGCGACTGCGTCCTGTGCTGTGCATGGAGGCCGGACGCATGATTGCCGGTTCGTTACCGGAAAAAATCGAAGAACTCGGCGCGGCTCTAGAGATGCTGCACACTTACTCGTTGATCCACGACGATCTCCCCGCTCTTGACAACGATGATCTTCGGCGCGGGCGTCCCACCTGCCACAAAGTTTTCGGCGATGCCGTCGCGATCCTTGCCGGGGATGCCTTACAAACGCAGGCGTATGAAGTTCTTTCCCGGATAACCTGCCCTCCGGAATTCCGTGTTCAGATCATCGAAGAAATCGCTCGCGGTACAGGAACGGTCGATGGCATGATAGGCGGACAAGTGGTCGATCTCGAGGCCGAACAGTCCAAGCCGACCGCTGAAACGCTGGAATACATCCATCGCTCAAAAACTGCGGCGCTCATCACGGCAAGCCTTGTCAGTGGCAGTCTTTATGCGAGAGCAAAAGAAAAAGAAGTGGCGAGGCTACGCGCCTACGGCCGATCGATTGGCCTTGCTTTCCAGATCGTCGATGACGTCCTCGACGTTACCCAAACCTCCGAGCAACTGGGCAAGACCGCTGGTAAAGACACGGCCGCGCAGAAAGCTACTTACCCAGCGCTTTTCGGCGTGGAAGAATCTGTGCGTAAAGCCGATTCCCTGGTGAGCACCGCGCTCGAGCAACTCGAGAGCTTTGGCGACCGAGCGGTGACCCTGAAAGAGTTGGCGCGATATCTGGTCGAACGGAAGAAATAGGGTTTCGAAAGTAACGAAGAGTGCATCAACCTTCAGATTTACCCTGTGCGCCTCGGTGCCCTCTGTGTTTAAATGGTTCTAGGCGATGGAGTTCGCCATAACCGCCTGCAGCAGCCGTAAGCAAGGCTGATAACTCCTACAAAATCCAAGGTCGATTTGTGGGAGAAACTCCGTCGTGAAGGACTTCCTCGCTATCTCTGTCGCCGCGATTGTCGGCGCCAATCTACGCTATCTCTTAAGCCGTTTAGCCGCCAAAGAACTCGGTCCCGTCTTCCCTTACGGAACGCTGTTCATCAACATTGTCGGCAGCTTCATCGTCGGCTGGTTCGTCATCTGGACTACAGAGCGCGTGCTCCTCGATCCACGCTGGCGTCTGCTAGTGGTAGTCGGCTTCTGCGGATCGTTCACCACTTTTTCCAGCTACGCCTTCGAGACCATGTCGTATTTCCAGCAGGGGCAGTGGGGATTAATGCTGGCCAACCTTTTCTCCAACAACCTTCTTTGCCTCGGCGCGGCGCTGGCCGGAATGGCAGTGGCGCGGGCGGTGTAGAATGGCGAACGCAATGGCAGTACAGGTCACTATCTATCTGAACGAAGCCGACCAGTGGCATCACCGGCCGCTGCACGTTGAGATACTTAACTACCTGCGCAAGGAAAATGTCTATTCGGCAACTGCATTTCATGCGGTAGCCGGGTTTCTGGGACGCCATGACGTCCAAACCGCACATCTTGTGGAAGCAGGCGGCAAACTACCCGTCGTTATCTTTTTCGTCGACACCGACGAGCACGTAAGCCGCGTTCTTCCTATGCTCAAAGAAATGGCTGCGCATCGATTGATCGTCCGGGAAAATGTCGTGATCGAACAGGGGAATCTCGACTGAAATGGTTTCGAGTTCCCTCGACGTCCTCGCTATAGCTGCCCACCGTGACGATGTGGAGCAGACTTGCGGCGGCACGCTGTTGAAAGCCGCCCAGCGCGGTCAGCGCACCGGCGTCCTCGATCTCACTCAGGGTGAGATGGGCACCCGCGGCACAGCCGAAGACCGTGCCCGTGAAGCCGACGACGCCGCAAAAATTCTCGGAATCAGTTGGCGCAAAGCTCTCGATATCCCCGACGGACGCGTCGAGAATACGTGGGATAATCGGCTTAAAGTCGCTGCGGTAATTCGCGAGACTCGCCCCCGCGTGCTGATTTTGCCCTATTGGAAAGGACGCCATCCCGATCATTACACCTGTTCGATCCTCGGCTACGAAGCGTGCTTTCTCGCGGGACTGAAGAAGCTAGGGCTTACCCTTCCGCCGCACCGCCCTTTCAAAATCATCTACGCGACGCTCTACTACGACATTCGGCCCACATTCGTCGTGGACATAAGCGCCCAATTCGAGCAGAAGGTAGCCTCGATCTTCGCTTACAAATCGCAGTACAGCGATCAGGAAGCGGGCAAGGATCTGTTCCCTTCCCACAATGAAATTCGAGCACGGGTGGAGTCAATGGCGCGTTTCTATGGCGCGCTCGGTGGTGTGTCCCATGCCGAGCCGTTCATTCAGAAGGAAGTGGGGCTCGTGGACGATTTGTTGGCCATTCCGGTAAAGTCGATCTAACGCAAACATCGGAACCAAAAGAAAGTGGTTGGAAGCAGCGCTTCAGCGCCGAGTTAAGTACCGCCTAAGGCTTCACTTTTTCCACGCTACGGCCAGCCCATCCCGAATCGGCAGAATCGTGGTATAAAACTCCGGCGAGTTATACAACTGACGATTGAATTCGAGTATCGCCTTGGTGTGACCATCCTTGGGATTTTTCTGGGTAACTCTGCCGCTCCACAAAACGTTGTCCGTTATAAACAATCCCCCTGCGCGCAGCCGCGGCGAAACCATTCGCAAAACGCGCGGATAATCTTCCTTATCCACATCGTTAAAAATAATGTCAAACTGCTGCTTCTGCTCGCTCAGCACTTCCAGCGCGTCACCGGTATGAACAGAAATGCGGCTCGAAACGCCTGCGCGACTGAAATATCCGCGTGCGCGTTCTGCATTTTTTGAATCGCCGTCCGTGTACACCACGCGCCCGTTCTCGCCCACCGCTTGCGCCCACCAAATAGTTGAGTATCCAATGGCTGAACCCATCTCGAAAACCGTTCGCGCGCTGATCGTCAAGGCCAACTGTTGCAGCACTCGCGCGACCGCCGGCCCTACGATTGGAACGTTGTGCTTCGTCGCATAATCTTCCATCTCTACTAAAACTTCCTCGCGCTTCGGCAATAGCGAGTAGAGATAATCGTCCACCGCGCCCGCGGTAACGAAATTAAAATGACGCCAACTCGGCTTGGCCGGTTTCTTTGCTTTTTGTGTTGCCATTGTTTGTCCTCAAATTTTGTTTCGAATTTCAATCGTGCACAGTGACTCCGGGCTTCATCACGAAAACATCCACACCAGATACAAGCTTCTTCAATTCAGCAGGACTTCCAGTAAGCACCGGAAAAGTTCCAAAATGCATGGGAATCACAGTTTTGGGTTTAAGCAAATTGCACGCGTACGCCGCCTCGCGCGGACCCATGGTGAAGTGATCGCCTACCGGCAACATCACAATCTCGGGAGCATAAAGCTCGCGGATGATCGCCATGTCCCCAAACACATTCGTATCGCCGGCGTGATATATCTTCACACCGTTCTCGAATTCAATCACATAACCGACCGCCTCGCCGCCATAGATCAACTGGTCGCCATCCTGAATCCCGCAGGAATGATCGGCGTGCACCATGGTGACTTTAATATCGCCCACCTTCTGCGTACCGCCTTTATTCATCATCGAAGTCTTCTGCGCGCCCTTTTTCTCCAGCCATCCGCAGATCTCCGCAATCCCTATTACCTGCGGATTATGTTCCCTGATAATCTCTATGGCGTCGCCGATGTGATCGCCATGTCCGTGAGTCACCAGTAGCGTATCGACTTTCTTCACCCTTTTTTCTGATGGCGGGCAAGCCGGATTATTCATGATCCACGGATCGATAATGATCGTGTGCCCACCAGGCGTTTCGATGCGGAACGTTGCGTGGCCCAGCCAGGTAAGTTGGATGCCTTTCAGATTCATGGATGATTTTCCTCCGAGAAATTGTCGTGCAGACTTTCGGGTAAGAACCCTACGTGGGCTGCGGCAGAACTTTTAGTTTAATATGAAACGCCATGACAGAACTCAAGGTGCTGATCTCGCACGAACAGATCACGAAGCGCGTCGCAGAATTGGGCGCGGAGATCACCCGCGATTTCGAAGGACAGCCTGTCATCCTGGTCGGCGTTTTAAAGGGATCAGCCATTTTTCTCGCGGACCTGGCGCGCCAAATCAAGCTCGATGCCACGTTCGATTTCGTCGGTGTTTCCAGCTACGGCAACCGGCCGAGTCCTACCCAGGAACTGAAAGGCGGATGGGATTCCACGGGCGAAGTGAGGTTAACCAAAGACGTCGACCAATCCATGAAGGACAAGAATGTAATCGTGGTCGAAGACATTCTTGACACCGGCCTGACCCTGACGGTTTTGAAGAAACTTTTTCTCGCACACCAGCCGCGCAAGTTGAAGATCGCTGCCCTGCTCGATAAGCCCTCCCGCCGAAAGCTGCCGTTGCAGGGAGATTACGTCGGCTTCACCATCCCCGACGAATTCGTGGTTGGGTACGGGCTCGACTATGCCGAACGCTATCGCAATCTGGCTGATGTCTGCGTGATTCCGCGCGAGTAGCACGATTCCCAATGCTTCGCCTGGCGGTCGCCGACCCTGGAATTGCGACTGCTATCATAGAAAAGAATGGTTTCCTTTCAAAGCAATCTGGACAATCTGCGGGTGGAATCGCTGCTGCTGGAAGTATCGGATATCCTGGCGACTTCCCTCGATCTCGACACCACCCTGCGCCGCGTCGCAGAAGTTGTCCGCAGCGTCATTGATTACGAGATTTTTGCCATTCTTCTGCTAAACGAGAAGACGCAGGAACTGCGATTCCGCTTTCAGGTGGGCTATCCCCAAGAATTCGCTGAGAAGGCTCGAGTGAAAGTTGGTGATGGAGTCACCGGGCAGGCGGCACAACTAAGGCGTGCGATCCGAGTCGATGATGTCACCAAGGATTCAACCTACATTGCGGCTGTTCCCAACGTGCGTTCAGAACTTGCAGTTCCGCTGATAGTGAAGAATAGGGTCATCGGAGTTATCGACATCGAGGCGCGCGATTCCGGCTACTTCAACGACGAACACAGCCGGTTGCTGACTCTGGTAGCCTCGCGAATCGCAGGCGGCATCGAGAACGCGCAACTTTACACTCGCACCACGCGGCAAGCACGCATTCTGGTACTGCTCAATGAAATTGCGCGCGAACTCTCGTCGATTCTCAACGTAGATGAATTGCTGAACCGCGTGGCAGAGTTGCTGCGCAAGCTGATCGATTATCAGATGTTCAGCATTCTCCTGCTCGATTCGTCCGGCGAAAAGTTGCAGCATCGCTTCTCCTTGCGCTTCAACGAAAACATCCATCTCAAACACGAAGTTCCGCTTGGCCGCGGAATCGTTGGAATTGCGGCAGAAACGTGCAAGGCGGTTCTGGTGCCCGATGTCAGCAAAGATGCGCGCTATGTTGAAGCCAATCCCGAGACTCGCTCAGAACTAGCGGTTCCGCTCATTTACAAAGACAAAGTCATCGGAGTGCTCGATCTCGAGCACACGCGCCGCAACTTTTTCACGGATGACCATCGACGCACCATGATGACGCTCGCCGCCCAGGTTGCGATCGCGATCGAAAACGCGCGCTTGTATGAGCAGATCGCCCGCCAGGAACGCCGTTTGGAGCGTGATTTGGCGCTGGCGCGCGAACTGCAAATGCGCCTGCTTCCACAGGCGCTCCCAAAGCTGCCGCATCTTGAGCTGGCGGCAAAATTCGTCCCGGCTCGCGCCATCGGAGGCGATCTCTACGACTTCATTCCTTACTCACTTTCGCGCCTCGGAATCGTCATCGGCGATGTGAGCGGAAAGGGCGCTCCCGCCGCTATTTACGCCGCACTCGTCAGCGGAATTCTGCGTTCGCACGCCCCCATTGAACCCGGTCCCGCAGAAATGCTGCGCGCGGTTAATCTGTCTTTGGCCGAGCGGCGAATCGAGGCCCAATTCGTCTCGCTCATCTTTGCCGTGTGGGATGATGAGCGGCGTACGCTTTTGGTCGCCAACTCCGGCTTGCCGCGCCCCATTCTCGTGCATGCCGGCAAGAATGAAGTGATCGATGCCACCGGCTTGCCGCTGGGACTCTTTGACGACGCCGATTACGACGAACTGCGCTTCAAAACGAAGCCAGGCGATATGTTCGTTTTCTTCAGCGACGGCATTCTCGATGCCCGCAATCGCGATGGGCATCTGTTTGGCCGCGGACGAGTCGAGGCCCTGGTCGCAAAATGCGCCGGAAAATCTGTGGGTTGTGTTGTCGACTCCATCTTCAAAGCGGTCGCCGAACACTCGGCAGGTGTCGAACCATTCGATGACCAGACCGTGGTCGCAATCAAAGTCAAAGATGCCCAAGTCGCCAGTAAGCGCAAATGAGGCCGCGCAGCGACACCACGCAGATGGAACGTCCGCCCGGCTTCATCTTTCGTCAGTTGAAAGGCCCCGATAAAGGCACATCCACGGGTATCCTTCACTGCGAGCAGGTGCCCTTAACTACTCTCGCTCAACGGTACCGAACTCCACTCTACGTTTATTCGGCGAGCGCCATTCTGGAGCGGGTTTCTGCTTTCAACTCCGCCTTCCGCGCGGTTCCTCACACCATCTGTTATTCCGTCAAGGCAAATTCCAATCTGAGCATCCTGCGACTTCTTGCCCGCGCGGGATGCGGTTTCGATGTAGTTTCTGGCGGCGAACTTGAACGGGTCACCGTTGCCGACAAGCGAGGTTCGAGGCACGTGGTCTTTTCCGGCGTGGGAAAAACTCCGGACGAAATGACAGCTGCTTTAAGGGCCGGAATTCTGCTGTTCAATCTGGAAAGCGAATCAGAGATATCAAAACTGGCAGAGTACGCAACCAGACTGCGACGGACGGCGCGAGTAGCGCTTCGCGTCAACCCGGACGTTGCCGCGGAAACGCATCCCTACATTTCAACCGGACTGCATAAACACAAATTCGGAATTCCAATTCGCCGGGCGCGAGAGCTCTACGCAAAGGCTGCAAAAGTCCCTAATCTGAAGGTGGCAGGTGTCAGCGTGCACATCGGGTCACAAATCACCGATGTCGCCCCTTTCCTGGAGGCGGCGGAGCGTGTGGCCGAACTCATTCTGCAACTGCGAGCAGACGGACATAGGATCGACTACATTGATGTGGGCGGGGGTTTGGGAATCGATTATCAAGAACCCCGCCAACAGTTTGCCGATCGACTCGGGCAATACGCCCGCGCGGTAATCGGCCCATTGCGCAAGTTAAAAATACATTTACTACTCGAACCCGGCCGTTCGATTGTCGGGCCTGCTGGCGCATTGCTGACTTCCGTGATCTACAAGAAATCGAATAACGGCAAGCGTTTCCTCGTGGTCGATGCCGCGATGAATGACCTGATTCGGCCGGCGCTGTATGGCGCTCACCATGAAATTGTCCCGGTTATTCAGCCGAAAGATGGATCAACGAAAACAGAAATGGTTGATGTGGTCGGGCCCATTTGCGAATCGGGAGATTTTTTCGCCCGTGACCGTCAGCTAGCGTCCATATGTGAAGGCGAGTTACTGGCAATTCTCGATGCAGGCGCCTATGGAATGGCCCTCGCGTCAAACTACAACTCACGGCCGCGACCGGCGGAACTCTTGGTGCGCGGAAAGTCGGTAAAACTCATTCGGCGTCGCGAAACCGTTCGCGATCTTTATCGAGCAGAATTGTAGGCCACAGAACGGCATGTGCAAGAGCCGAGTCTGGTCAGGCTCTACCGCTCTCCCCATTTCAACTTGCTGCGCAACACGTGAAAGAAATCATGCTCGGTACGAAACAAGGTCACGCTATGCTTGGACCGGCGGCACCGTACGCGATCTCCATCCCGCAAATCCAATCCAGGCTGTCCATCAAGGCTGAGATATGCCACCTCTTCGTCGCTTCGCAGCAAAATTTCAATGACCGCAGAATCTGGCACCACCAATGGCCGGTGAGTTAGCGAATGCGGTGAAACCGGCGTGATCACAAAAGCGTTCACGGTCGGCATCAGCACCGGACCGCCTGCGGAAAGTGAATACGCAGTCGACCCTGTCGGAGTCGACACGATCATTCCGTCGGCACGATAGCTCGATACAAACACGCCGTCCACGAAAAGCTCGTAGTTGTTCAAACGCGCCAGTGCAGTCTTATTCACCACCGCATCGTTGAACACAAGATAGCTTTCCCGAGTCTCATCACCGCGCAGCAGGTCAACCTGCATCAGCGATCGTTGCTCGACGGGCGCATTTCCCTGCGCAACCTTCTCCAGCATAGGAAACAGCGAGGCCAGCGGCACATCGGTAAGAAAGCCCAGCGAACCCAGGTTCACGCCCAGCAACGGCACATCGATTGGAGCTGTGGCTCGCGCCGCGGAGAGCAAAGTACCATCTCCGCCAAGCACAACAACCAGATCAAGCTCCCGCGCAGACATCTGTGCGCGCGGCACTTCTTCTTCCTTTCCGTTGGAATATTTAGCCGTCTCCCGGTCGACGATCACGTGGTAGCCGTGCGCGTGAAGCCACTTGAGAAGTTCGGGAAGGGTGCGGGCCACCTCGGCTCGCGCCGGACGAGAAATAATCGCCGCTATTTTAGAAGATGCAGCCGAGCTGGGCATGATAAGCGAGAACTAAGATTGTACAAAATTCGAGGCTACAGGCCACACCCACCAATCAAAAAACCGCCCGCAGAAGAAATTCTTTATTCCCTTCCATGCCTAGAATCGGTGAGTCGATCACATCCACGTCAGTAAACCCCAGTTCCAGCACAGTTCTTTTTACTTTCTCAGCGGACTCTCTCTGAACCGCTTCGTCGCGCACAATCCCACCTTTGCCCACAAACTCCCTTCCGGCTTCGAATTGCGGTTTGACCAGCACAATCACCTGCCGGCCCCGGCGCTCGTTCATGGAAGCTGGAAGGGCTGCCATCACAACCGCAGGCAGCACTAAACTTACGGAAATAAATGAAACATCAACGACGATCAGATCAACGATCTCGCCGATATTCTCTTTCACCAGGTAACGTGCATTGGTCTTTTCCAAAAGCCGCACGCGAACATCTTGACGCAACTTAAAATCCATCTGCCCATAGCCGGTATCCACAGCAACCACGAAGGCAGCCCCATGCTGCAAAAGACAATCGGTAAAGCCACCGGTCGAAGCACCGACATCCAGGCAAATTTTGTTTCGCACATCAATCTGCCAGTAATCCAGCGCTCGCTCCATTTTCAGGCCGCCGCGGCTGACGTACTTGAGGTCTTCGCCAAGTAATCGAACTACCACATCCTCAACGACCTGTTCTCCAGCTTTCTCAATCTTCTGCTCGTTTACCAGAACCTTCCCCGCGAGAATCAACGCTTGCGCCCGCTCTCGAGAAGCAACCAGCCCGCGTTCAACTAACAGCTTGTCGAGTCTCACTTTCAATCTCGTGTGTCCAGTGAAAACATGACCCCTAGCTCGTTTCCGCATAGCCGAAAAGTGCCAGCACCCGCTCCGGTGCAAAATGCTGAAACATTTCCTGTTGAACTACTTACAAAGATACGACCGCATTTTTCCACAGAATTTTCCACCAATTTGTTGAAAACTTTTGCCCGGCAAAGAAGAGAGGTGCCAGCGAACAACTGGTAGAAAAAAAGCCGCCTCTGCGGCGGCTTTTCAAAAGCAATCTTCACGCGTGTTATCCAGCGACTTCTTCCAGCAATTTCTCATCGATGTCGAAGTTAGAGTGCACGTTCTGCACGTCATCGTGCTCCTCAAGCGCTTCCATCAGTCGAATCATCGTACTGGCTGCCTGGCCTTCGAGCTTGATGTAATTCTGCGGGATCATCGCGACGCTGGAAGACGCCGGCTCGATTCCCGCTTTCTTCACGGCCTCGAGCACGGCTTCGTAGGCGGAGGGTTCGGTGAGAATTTCCCAGTTCTCTCCGTCATCGCTGAGATCCTCGCCACCCGCTTCGAGAACGATATTCATCAAATCGTCTTCTTTCGCGGATGCCTTAGGAACCACGATGTCGCCCTTCTTGTGAAACATCCACGAGACGGCGCCTGCCTCGGCCATATTACCGCCATTCTTTCCAAAAGCATGACGAATCTCGCTGACGGTCCGATTGCGGTTATCGGTGTTGATGTCGAGAAGAACCGCAGCGCCGCCCGGCCCGTACCCCTCGAGCGAGAACTCTTCGTAGGTGGCGCCAGGTAATTCGCCCGTACCGCGCTGAATCGCGCGCTTGATGTTATCCGCTGGCATGTTCTCAGCTTTGGCGGCAACAATGGCGCCCCGCAAGCGAGGATTGGAATCAGGATCGCCGCCGCCATTCTTTGCGGCAATACTGATTTCCTTAATAAGGCGGGTAAAAATCTTGCCGCGCTTAGCGTCGAGCGCGCCCTTTTTATGCTTGATTGTGGCCCATTTTGAATGGCCAGACATGGTTAGACCTCGTGTTTAGGAATCTCGATTGGCGCGGGATTCGCCCGTAGAGGAATCACAGGCAGCCTCGGCAAATCTTCAGGCGAACTGGAACTCCAACGCGACGATAAGCGTCCACCCGACTTATTGATAATAAACAGCCTAGCGAAACAGAGCAAGCTCCCCTTTTACCCCGGCAGGGGTTCATCCCCCATTCCAGTGTTGACTACTGTAAATAGTGCCCCTAACATGACAGCGAGACTTTTAGAGCATGAATGGCCGTGTTATAGGACATTACAAGGTCCTCGAACAAATCGGAACGGGAGCCATGGGCGAGGTTTTCCGCGCCCGCGACGAGCGCCTGGGCCGCGATGTTGCGCTGAAACTGATCCGAGCAGCTTCTAGCGATAATCCCGATCACGTCCGCCGTTTCGAATTAGAAGCGCGGGCCGCCGCCGCCCTGAATCATCCCAATATCGTCGCCATTTATGACGTCGGCATGGAAGCCGGAACACCCTACATTGTCTGCGAACTGCTGGAAGGCAAGACCCTGCGCCAGCGATTGCAAGAAGGCCCGCTTCCTCCTAGTCTCGCGATCGACTATGCCGACCAAATAGTACAAGGCCTCATCGCTGCTCATGAGCGCCGCATCATCCACCGCGATCTCAAGCCCGAAAACCTTTTCGTGACCAGCGACGGACGAATCAAGATTCTCGATTTCGGAGTCGCCAAGCTGCAATCGACGTCCGAAGAAACCGGACGCACCGTCGAACAGATGACGACTGTCACAAAGACAGGTTCGATTATCGGCACGATTGCCTACATGTCCCCCGAACAGCTGCGCGGCAAGCCGGTCGACCATCGCAGTGACATCTTCAGCCTCGGCGGAATCTTCTACGAGATGCTGACCCGACGGCGTCCCTTCCGCGGCGAAACCGAAGTCGATACCATTACAGCTATCCTTCGCGAAGATCCTCCCGAAGGTGATCTGGATCAGGCCCGCATTCCGTTGCCGCTCCGGAAGATAGTCCTTCATTGCCTGGGGAAGGAACCAGAGAACCGCTTTCAATCAGCGAGAGACTTGGCATTCGCCCTCGAAACCCTTCCTGAACTCACAACCGGACGCGGCAGATTAACCGCCTCGGCGCGACGCACCAGCTTTTTGCCTTGGATGATTGCCGGTCTGCTTCTCATTGTGACTGTTTTACTGGCAGGCAAACTGGTTCAGCAGAAGCCCGAGTTGGTTACTTACCATCGCGTCACCTTTGAACAAGGCACACTCTACTCAGCTCGTTTCGCTCCGGGCTTCCACTCGGTGGTTTATGGAGCCGCGTGGGGAGGTAGAACTCTTCAACTGTTCTCAACCGTCGGCGATTCTCTTTTAGCTCAACCCAGCAACATCACGAACGCAAATCTGCTGGCAATCTCGAAAACAGGGGAAATGGCGCTAGCTCTCGGCGGTAAGCATATGCAGCATTTGGTAGTGGAGGAAGGCACACTGGCTCGCGCTCCGCTTGCTGGAGGCTCCCCCCGCGAGATTCTCGAGGATGTCCGTTGGGCCGATTGGGACCCGAAGGGAGAACTGGCGGTCGTTCACCACGCGGATGATCGGGATCGAATTGAGTACCCCATCGGTCACGTTTTGTATCAGAGCAACGGCTGGATCAGCCATATGCGGCTCTCGCCTCAGGGTGACTCTATCGCATTCATCGACCATCCAGATCTTTGGGATGATCGTGGTATGGTTTCGCGAATAGATCTCTCGGGTCACGCGAGCACGCTCACTCAGGAGTGGGATTCTGCTGATGGGCTCGCCTGGAGCACGAATGGCAAAGAAATCTGGTTCACGGCGGCGGAAAATGGCTACACCCGTTCACTGCGGGCGGTAGATGACGCACATCACGTTCGTACGATTCTGCGAATCCCGGCGGGCTTGACACTGCAGGACATCGCTCCCGATGGCCGCGTCCTGGTCAGTCTCGACTCGGAACGTCTGGCCATGGCCACAGAAGCGCGAGGTGAAAAGGCGGAAGATATTTCCTGGCACGACTGGGACGTTGCCAAGGAAATCTCCCGAGATGGGCAGTCTGTCTTATTCGAAGACGCCAGCGAAGCCGCCTCGGAAAACTACTGGGTAGCGATTCGCAAAATTGATGGCACTCCACCCATTCAACTGGGAGAAGGTAGCGCTGGAGGGCTTTCCCCTGATGGCAAATGGGCCATCGGAATAATCGCGGGTAAACCCGGGCGCATCATGCTTTACCCCGTTGGACCCGGTCAACCGCGAAACATTCCCGTAGAAGGGTTAGAGCGCATTGTGAATGGCTCATCGCATTTTGTGCCCGATGGTAAAGGAATCACCTTTAATGCCAACGAACCTGGTCACGCGGTCCGCTGCTATTTCGTAAGCGTGGACGGCGGCAAACCCGTTCCCCTCACACCCGAGGGCGTTACTGGAGGATTCGTCTCTCCCGACGGAAAGCAAGTGCTCACCTATAAAGGCACAATCGTTGCCCTGACTCCTGGTTCAATCGATATTCCTCGTCCAATACCCGGAATCGGGCCAGATTTCACTCCGTTGCAGTGGTCCGACGATGGAACCGCAATTTACGGTTACCGTCCGGGTCACATTCCAGAAAGACTTTCCAAAGTCGATATCGCGACAGGCCGTGAGACAGTTGTCCAGGATATCCAACCTCAAACTACTGACGGTGTGGTGTTGATCGCCCCGCTGGTCACGAACCGCAACGCAACCCGCTTCGCCTTCAGTTACTATCAGGTTTTTTCCGTCCTCTACGTGGTTTCCGGATTGCAATAACACAGAGGCATTTAATCGAGGCTTCCGGAAAAATCCGCCGGAACGTAGTGAAAAAAGATTGAAGTCGAAGTGTACCCATCGCGCAGCAGGTTGCGGTAGTGCGGCACTCGCGTTCCGCCATACATCAATCCATCGCCAAGCGCCTGATACACGGTAACCCTGCCGTCGACGGTCTCAAGACAGATTGGCCATGAAGTCCCGTTCTCTGGCTCCGGCGAGAAATCAAGACAAAGGGTAACGGTGAACTCACACTGTCGCCGGTCAATATGTTTCTTCAATTCAGCACCACCCAAATAAGAGGCCACATATACATAAGAAGGCTTGACCGGCTCACCAACGACTGCGCCGACGACATTCGAGATCTGATGATGAAAATAGCGCGCCACAGGCTCGTTATGAGCAACATATCGGCGGGAGCTCTGTTCATCACCCAGACGAATCTTCCCTCTTCGAATCAGGTGCCGATAGTAGCGGCGCAACGCGGCCAGGTTAAAGGGATGGATCAGATTACGCAGCGGAGCGTAATTCTTTTCGCAGAAAAGGTGTGCGGCAAGGCTCACTTCCTCCGACCATTTTCCGGACCGCTGTTCGCCTTGATCGGCCGTTGTCAGAATGCCAGCCGTTCTCAGTAGGAGCTCATCCTCATCCGAAAGCGAACGTGTAGTTCGAGCTGTCGCCTTAAACTCTGAGACCACCTCTTCCAGTCGCGGCCCCAACCAGAATGGGTGAATGGAATTCGTACTCGGGTCGCGTAGCCAAGCTACCGTGCAATCCAAACAAAAATTCTCGAGCAGATCCCTCCGCGCGTGAAGCTCCATTGGAACCTCGCCCGCTGGAAGAACGGAACAATTGGGATTTAGAAAAAGCGGAGCGGACGATGAATCCTTACCGCATTTCAAAGGCAAAGCGCCCTTCGGAATCAAGTGCAGTGGCAATTCCTCCAAAAGGCAATGAAACTTGTTCATAGGCAGCGTCGCGGTGTCTCGTCGCCGCGACGCCACGCCCATCAGTTTCGCCATCCACTCAATCCATGCCGTGTCGCCTAGTGATGTAGCCATCCGTTTACCGTAAAGCGGCTATCCGCAAACTGCCGCGACGCACAGTACACCGGAGTGATCTCGTGCAAGGTCGAGCACGGGAAAAATACAATCTGGTTCTGTTGCGGCATGATCGTTTCATAGCTTCCCGCTCCCATGTAATCGTTATCCCCTCGCGAGTCGTGCAGTCGCAATTCTCCACCACTGAACCGCGTCGGTTCGCGATGGAAGAAGTAGACGAATGTGAGCCTGCGGTTGGCGATCAGTTGCTGCGCGTCGTCACAGTGAGCTCGGAAAAAATCTCCATCATTGCTGGCTGTGATCTGAACCTCAGTCCGCGTGATCGGAAACGCATCCATCTCCAACTGCCCGAGCACGACCGGCAGAACCTGCCGGATTCGGCCCAAAATCACGTCTTCCAGCTCCTTTAATTCCATCAGCACCCGCGACCGCCGGTGGCTGTAGTCCTTCACGCCCGTTTCCCCTGTTGGCGCGATGACTTCACTATTCTTGAACTCTCGCTCATGCTGCAACGTGTAACCGATCAACTTTTCCAACACCAGTGGCGCCAGAAACTCATCCAGTACCACGCACCGTGCCTGTTTGATCTCCGTCGCTTCCAGGACGCCAACTCCGTCCCGCCGTGTTGTGAACCTCTGCCGTTCCACAGAGTTCCACGTCGACACATCGATGGTTGGGGGCTGAGGGCCCGGCGGCGTTACTGGTCCCGGGTCGTCTGTTGGCGCTGGCGGTTTGGTTGGTGTGGGCGCGGTGGGCGGCTGTGGGCCCATAGAAGACCAAGGATACGATCGCGCTGCCGGCTCTTCACCAGCTGACGCCGCTCCCTGCGACACGATCTGCTCCACAATGCTGCTACCGAGCAGAGCGAACGCGCGTTGTGCGACCGTCTCTCCGACCGAACGGCGGACGGCCTCCAGTACTGCAGTTTGAACTTCCCGATTCCCGCCTGCCGCGATTTTTGCGTTTTGCAGCAGGGCCATCACTAACTCACGTTCGCGAGAACTTAGAATGCGTTCGTCGCTGATCAATCTTTCAGAAAACGAATCGAGAATCTGCTTCGACGTCATCGGACACACTCCTCCCTTAGCGTTATAACCGCACTTTTGAATTCAATAGGGGAAGTGCTTTCGCGGAGACACTAACAGGTCAGAGCACGATTATCAAACAGAATTTAGAAACAGATTTTGGACCAGAACTACTTCGCGGCCATTGCTCCGACCATGGAATTGAAAATCTTCACGCCGTCCGTGCAACCTAACTCCGGTTCAGCGGAGCGTTCAGGGTGAGGCATCATTCCCACAACATTTCCGCCTTCGCTGCAAATGCCGGCAATGTTGTCGAGAGATCCATTCGGATTCGCTTCAGGCAGAATTTCTCCCGATGGAGTAGAGTAGCGAAACACGACGCGATTCTCCTGCCGCAACGCATCCAGCGTTTCCTCATCACAGAAGTAATTTCCTTCCATGTGGCCGATGGGGATGGTCAAAACTTCCCCTTGCGAGCATGAGTTTGTGAATGGGGTAGCGGCATTTTCTACCCGCACCTGCACCGGTTCGCAGACATACTTCAAACCCACATTGCGCAATAGTGCACCAGGAAGAAGTCCCGACTCGCACAGAATCTGAAACCCATTGCAAATTCCCAGCACGAGTCCGCCGGTCTTTGCAAAACGTCGCACAGACTCCATTACCGGGGAAAATTTTGCAATGGCTCCCGTGCGCAAATAATCGCCGTAAGCAAACCCTCCGGGCACAATGATGGCGTCACAATTTTCCAGATCATGCGATTCGTGCCACAGAAAAACCGCGGGCTGTTGGGCGACGTGCCGAATCGTCCAATAAGCATCGTGATCACAATTGGAACCGGGAAAGATGATGACCCCAAATTTCATCGATCGTCCTTGCTGTGAGAATTATCTTGAGTCTAACATGCGCACTCGCGCGTAACTCAGTCGCGAATTCCGTCGGGAGCAAACTCAGGCGAGATCAGCGGTTGGGGTTCGGAGCTGAAGAGGGTGCGAGAGGTTGAGTTTGAGTACTCGTCTGGACAATACCGGAAGATGACATAGCCGCAGGTTGTACCGCGGCCTGCGGGGCAACTGGTTGCCCCGTTGCAGGAGGCGCGCTGGCAGGCTGAGCAATCTCTGTTCCGGTTGGTGGTGCAGGCGGCACGCCCTTCGCCCTAATGATCGCCCAATGCCATTCCTGGTCGGGAAATAGGGCAAAGTTCAATTGCGTACGGAACATCGCGGTCGCCGATGGCGCGGCCGATCCCTTCACGTGCAAGAGGATCGTTGTATCTTGTAGCTTCTGTGCAGGATCCTGGCCCGTCTGAGGAATTGCAACCGCCGGCACAATCCTCGCCGGACCATAGTAAGAAAACGCGCCATTTGCATCCGAGGTTCGAACGATGGTTAAGCCAATCACGACCTCGCGCAGGTCCCAGTCACTTCCGTTGTGAATCGATAACTGAAGAGAATCTCCATCGATAGAAGCCGGTCCATCCAGCTTGGCCATTTCCTCCTTCGGCAACTCATCCAGCATGATCGGATCGGATATAAGTGCGCTAGCCTTCGCGGTAAATGAAAGTGTGCAACTGGCGTCAGGAGTAGAGACTTTAAAACCCTTCGCTCCGGGATCGAGGGTGAATGTCATGGTAGTACCAGCCGCCCGGTGGCTCTCCGCCTCGTCGACAACTTTCGAGAAATTATCGTTGTCGATCACAACCTCAGGAGGGCCAATTTTCTTTCGGAAGTTCCTGGCGACGTCTCCCAATGGGATGTCGTTACCGTCTTCTTGGGCGCGAGCGCAAGGCAAAGCGACCGTAAAGCACGCAACCGCAAATACCGCGAGCATCACTCGACTTGATATCAGATTTCGCATGACGCGTCCGCTTGCCGAGGGTAACCACCTAACCGGTTACCTTTGCACGAGCGCTATCAAGATTGTAGTGACAGCTAGAGGCCGAAGCCGAGATAACCCCGGCACACTACGGGGCTAGACCTTTAGTTTGGAGAGTTTCGACCGGGTTATGCAGGGATGGATGTAAAAAATGGGCGCGCGCTGACGAAATGGTAGCGCAACGGGGCGCACGCCCGAACCACAGTGAAGTTTTACAACAAGCCAGAAGATCGTAAACGGACCACTGGATCCACCACCGGCTCCCTCCGGAAGATCCAGCGAGCCACCGCAAATCCTACTGCTGCATAGCAAAGATGCATGAGCCTCATAACACCCCCAGATCCCAAGCTTTCCCATCACCTCAGGGGAGGATCAGCATCACTAGCGGCAAAATATCAGGGCATGATCGGTCGCACAAGGCCCAACCGTGCCACGAAAATGGCACGGAAGTAATAGGAAGGAATTTGCAACTGGCTTGGAAACCGGGGCCCCGCGCCGTCCCGTGCCGATGGCTTTTACGATTGAACTTGCCTAAGGTACTGCCGCGCTAACCAAGAGAAGGATCAAAACCGATGCAAGATCAATAATTACGCCAACAATTTGCGCGCGCTCCTTATTTCCTTCAGCTTGGCCGCGTCCACTTTCGGGTAGGACAGATCGAGTTCCTCCAGTGTCTCCACAATAGCAGCCGCGACCACCAGATGCGCGAACCACTTATGATCCGCCGGAACTACATACCACGGCGCATGCTTCGTTGCCGTGTGCCGGATCATGTCTTCGAACGCATTCTGATAATCATCCCAGCATTCGCGCTCGTGCACATCTGCCTCGGAAAACTTCCAGTGCTTTTCCGGTTCGTCCAGCCGCGCCAGGAACCTCTGCCTCTGTTCTTTTTTCGAAAGATGAAGGAAGAACTTACGAATCACGGTGCCATTGCGCGCCATGTGCCGCTCAAAGCAACGAATATCCTCGAATCGCTCCTTCCATACATCCTTCGTAATCAACATCGGCGGCACTTTTTCGTTATCGAGCACACCACGATGAACCCGCACCACTAGCACCTCTTCGTAATACGAACGGTTAAAAATCCCAATATGCCCGCGCTCCGGCAATTGGCAGGAAGTTCGCCACAAGAAATCGTGCTGCAGTTCCACGTCCGAAGGCTTTTTGAATGAGTACACCTGGCAGCCTTCCGGATTCACTCCCGACATGACGTGCTTGATCGTGCCGTCTTTGCCCGCCGCATCGAGCGCCTGGAAAATCAAGAGCAGCGACCATTGATCCTGCGCGTAGAGCTTCGCCTGCAACTCCTCCATGCGGTCGATGTCTTTCTGCAATTGTTCTTTTGTTTCCGCGGCAGATTTCCAGACTGCAGTATCGGCCGGATCATGATCCTTCAACCGGAAATGTTTCCCATTCTCAATGCGGTAGCGGCTGCTTAACTTTGCTGTCTTCACTCTCCACACCTTTCTTGTAAAAACTGTATCTACGCTGCGTGAATCCGGGGACTCTCATTTCACTTTACGCCGCCCCAGCCGCCTCACGAATTCTGGCGTAACCCGGCTTAATTGCCGAGTAGATATATTCGAGTCGGCGCGCGTAAGGCAGAAACGCGCTCTTCATCGCGTTGATCGTGATCTTCTCAAAATCATCCAGCGACAGCCCGAACGTCTCGGCGGCCGCTGCAAACTCCTTCGTCATCGTCGTATTGCTCATCAGACGATTATCCGTGTTCAGCGTCACGCGGAACTTTTCTTTATAGAGAATCTTGAACGGATGTTCGGCGAGGCTGGGCGTGGCGCCTGTGTGAACGTTGCTGAGCAGGCAAATTTCGAGCGGAATTCGTTTGTCGAGAACATACTGCGCGAGGCCACCCAGCTTTACTGTTTTGCCGTCGACCACCGTAATATCGTCGATCAATCGGGTTCCGTGCCCAATACGGTGGGCGCCGCAATACTGAATCGCCTGCCAGATCGATTCCTTGCCATATCCTTCGCCTGCGTGAATTGTGATGTTGAAATTCTCTCGCTGAATGTAGTGAAAAGCGTCTACGTGTTTTTTCGGTGGATAACCGCCTTCTTCTCCCGCCAGGTCGAATCCAACCACTCCCCGCGCCCGGAAATCGACCGCCAGTTCGGCCATCTCGAGAGAAGTATTCATGTTCCGCATGGCACAAATGATCAACCCGGAAGAAATTCCAAAATCTTTTCTTCCTCGCTCCAGCCCTTTCAGCACAGCCGATACGATTTGCTGATGAGTGAGGCCTTTCTGGGTATGAAAAACCGGTGCGAAGCGGGTCTCGAAGTAAAGCACACCATCCCGGCTCAGGTCTTCCGACTGCTCGTAAGCAACGCGCTGCAACGCCTCTTCCGTCTGCATCACGGCAATGGTGTGCGCAAACCCTTCAAGATATCCCTTCAGGCTTCCTTGATTCGCACCGCGAAAAAACCATTCCGCGAGCGCTTGCGCGCCATCCGTCGGTAAATCTGCGTATTCGATATCTTTCGCCAGTTCAATGACGGTTTGCGGTCGTAGCGCGCCATCGAGATGCTCGTGCAGCAAGACCTTGGGCAAACTCTGCAATAGTTTCGTATTCATCTTCATGAAACAAGTTTCCTCTCCTCGCAGGCGGCGCGCAAGGATGTGCCCGAACAGCAAGAAGCTTTGATTCAACAGGTTCTTAAAGACGAGAAGCTTCTAAAGTCCAACCTCATTCTGCCGATATAAATCTCGGTGGGTACGCTTCCCTCCGGAAGTCCGCCAAGAACAGGAAGGGGACGTGTAGCACCCCATGAACAGCATACGGGCTCTTATTGTTGACGATTCCTCAGTGATGCGGAAAATTGTGGAGCGGTCCCTGGTGCAGGCAGGACTTGAGTTGGCCGCAGTCTTTGGCGCAGGAAATGGCGCCGAGGCTCTCAGCGTCCTGGGTGCGAATCAGGTCGACTTAATTCTCTGCGATATCAACATGCCGGTGATGGACGGATTAGAGTTTGTAAAGCAACTTCCCGCAGTGGCGAATGCAAAGGATGTACCGGTTGTCATGATCACTACGGAGGGAAGCGAGGCTCATGTCGTACAAGCCCTGTCCGCTGGCGCTCGCGGCTACATCCGTAAGCCGTTTACGCCGGATCAGGTCAAGGAGCATGTGATTCCTCTATTGGCGGTGAAAGGATGAGCTCGACCAGCGAAGTGCTGGCGGATGGCACCGTCCATGAAAAATGGATTCCACTCCTGGAAGTCGCCGCCCAGGAAGTTTTCGAACTCATGCTGGGCTGCCAGTTGACCAGCCCCGACCGTGCAAGTGACTCTCAGCCCGATATTACAGCGATGGTTGGCCTTGCCGGGCAGTTGTGCGGGGTATTGAGCATTCGCTGTGATCACAAGTCCGCGGCATTGATGGCTTCCAAAATGCTTGGTATCGATGTCGACCAGGCCGGGCCGGAGATGTGCGACGCTTTCGGCGAGGTGTGCAATATGGTAGCCGGCAACTTCAAGAACAAAGTCGCCGGACTCGACGATGGCTGCATGCTCTCGGTTCCTACCGTAATCACCGGAACGGAATATGATTTGCACTCCCCCACCGAAACAGGTCGGCTCGAGGTCAAATTCCTCTTTGAGGGCCTGCCGCTAAGCATCTCGCTACAGGTCAACAGCTAGCGCCACTCACGTTCACGATGCGGAAAGACATTCTTATCGTTCTCACCCGACACCCTCACGAGACATGCTCACCAGACATGGCAGGCGTTCTCCGGAGCCATCGGCTGCCCGGTTTTGCAGCCGAACGCCTTCTG
This sequence comes from Candidatus Sulfotelmatobacter sp., assembly GCA_036490235.1. Taxonomy (GTDB): domain Bacteria; phylum Acidobacteriota; class Terriglobia; order Terriglobales; family Acidobacteriaceae; genus Sulfotelmatobacter. The sequence goes on from DASXEG010000081.1 coordinate 69,727, forward strand.
AAACTCCGGCATATTCTGCACCGTTCCATCCACTCTATACTTGCCCGGAGAATGCGGATCAGTAAGCACACGCACTCTCGCTACTTCCGGACGCCGCAGTTCGCACCACACACGTCCGAAGCCTAAGAAGAAGCGCTGCTCCGGTGTATAACCATCGATCGATTGCCCCTCCTTCCCGGTTTTGTCTTCCGCAATCATGTGCTCGAGCGCGCTCAACGCGATTCTCGCCCCGCCGTTATCGGCAGTGTTTTCGCCGAGCGTCAGCCGTCCGTTTACGTGCAAATCGTCAACTGCCACAAAACTTGAGTACTCATTAGCAACGCAACTGGCACGCTTCTCGAATTCCTTCCCATCCTCCGCGGTCCACCAGTCCCGCAAATTTCCTTCCGGGTCATACTTCCGCCCCTGGTCGTCAAATCCATGCGTCAGCTCATGCCCGATAACAAGCCCAATTCCCCCGAAATTCACGGCATCGTCCATCGACTTATCGAAGAACGGCGGCTGCAGAATCCCCGCCGGAAATACAATCTCGTTGAATGGCGGGCTGTAGTAGGCATTCACTGTCGGCGGCGTCATGCCCCACTCCTTTCGATCGAGTGGCTTGTCGATCTTCGCAATCTCCCGTTTCGATTCAAACTCGTTTGCCCGCGTGATGTTCCCCAGCAAATCATCCGGCTTAATAACCACCGAACTGTAGTCGCGATATTTGTCCGGATAGCCGATCTTGTTGCGAATGGCTTCGAGCTTCACCATCGCCTGTTTCTTGGTTTCATCGCTCATCCAGGAAAGACCTTGAATATCCTCCCCCAGCGATTTCTCAAGGGCATCCACCATCTTCAGCATTCGCGCCCTACTCTCCGGAGGAAAGGTCGCATCGACATACCGCTGGCCCAGCGCCTCGCCCAACTCGCGATCGGTGAGATTCACGCAGCGCTTCCAGCGTGCCTGGATCTCCTTTTGCCCGGTCAGGGTCTGCTGAAATTTGAAATTAGCATCCACCAACGGCTGCGAAAGCCACGGCGCAGCGGCATCGATCACGTGCCAGCTTACATATGTTTTCAGCGAATCCAGCGATTCGGATTCAAGTTCGCTGTTTACTTGCTTGAAGAAATCCGGATTGGACACGTTAATCTGAGTAAAATTCGGCGCACCCACTGCCGCGAAATACGCGTTCAAGTAGAAATCAGGTCCAAGCGCGGCGGCCTCTTCCCGGCTCATTTTATGATCACGGGTTTTCGGATCGCGACGCGCCGTTCGATCCATGGAATCCTTCGCCAGCGCCGTTTCGATGCGCATCACCGTCTGGGCGGAATCTGCCGCTTGCTGCGGGGTTTCTCCAATCAGAACAAACGACTGCGTGATGTACTCCACCAGGTGCTGCCGCATCCCTTTCATCTTGTCATCGTCTTTGAGGTAGTAATCCCGGTCGGGCAGCGAAAGTCCACCCTGATCGATGTAAGCAATCACTTGATCGGCATTGTGCAAGTCTGGTCTGGAATAAAAACTGAATAGAGGACTGGGCCCAACCAGATGCACGTGCGCGATCTCACCCATGAGTGCCTTTTTGTCCTTCACCGCGGCAATGCGGTCGAGTTCCGGCTTCACCGGTTCGATACCTTTGGCATCTACGGCCTTTTCGTCCATGCAGGAACCATACAGATCGCCGATCCTTTGATCGACTCCGTCGCGGCTCGCCCCACCGGCAGCCGCCTTTTCCAGGATTCCGTGCTCGACATCAAGATTGCGCTCATGCAGTTCTACAAAGCTGACCCACTGCGACTGATCCGCAGGAATCTCAGACCGCTTCAGCCAGTTTCCACAAGCATACTGGTAAAAATCCACGCAGGGGTCGACGCTTTTATCGATGTTGTCGAGACTGAAGCCAGGTGCTGGCTTCATAGACGAATTGGCCTGGCCGAAGGCGCTCACACTGGCAAACAGCAGAGGGAGCGTTAAGAGAGGCAACATTCGCATAGAAAAGTTTCTCCTTAAAGAACGGCTGAGATTCTAAGCCGGAAGCGTGCGCATCTGCAAGAGTTAAGCTTTTTACCGGCAAAACTCCACGACGGAACACCGCGCACAGTACCATCCACTCGCGCCGTCCGCGTATAATCATCACCTGTAAACTCCAAAGAAAGCCGGCTCTCCCATGACTTCGAATGGCAATTCCGCCAATGGTAACAACAGTTACGTCCCCAAGCCGCGCTCCGAATGGATCTCCTCTCGTAAGCGGAATAATGACGATGGCAATTTCTCGCAGATGCATTACGCTCGTCAGGGCGTCATTACCGAAGAAATGGGTTATGTCGCCCATCGCGAAAAGCTCACTCCGGAATTGGTACGCGACGAGGTAGCGCGCGGCCGCATGATTATTCCCGCGAATATCAATCATCCGGAACTCGAGCCGATGTCTATCGGCGTGGCTTCGCTGTGCAAGATCAACGCGAATATTGGGAATTCGGCTGTTACGTCGGAAGTGAAGGAAGAACTGAAGAAGCTGCACACCGCCGTGCACTACGGCGCGGACACAGTGATGGATCTCTCTACTGGCGGCGACATTCACAATATTCGCGAAGCAATTTTGCGACACTCGCCGGTACCCATCGGCACCGTGCCGATTTACGAAGCAATTTCCCGCGTCAAGCGGGTGGAGGATTTGAACGCTTCGGTGATGCTCGAAGTGATCGAAGAGCAGGCTGCGCAGGGTGTTGATTACATGACGATCCACGCGGGTGTGCTCATTCAATATTTGCCGATGGTGGCGAAGCGAATCACGGGCATCGTCAGTCGGGGCGGCGCGATCCTCGCCCAATGGATGGCCTACAATCACAAACAAAATTTTCTGTATGACCACTTCGACGACATCTGCAAAATCTTCAAGAAGTACGACGTCAGCTTTTCCCTCGGCGATGGCCTGCGCCCCGGCTGCGTTGCCGATGCCAGCGACGAAGCCCAATTCGCAGAACTGAAAACGTTAGGCGAGCTGACGAAGAAGGCTTGGGAGCACGACGTGCAGGTCATGATCGAAGGCCCCGGCCACGTCTCCATGGACAAGATCAAGGAGCAGGTCGAAAAAGAAGTCGAATTGTGCCACGAAGCGCCGTTTTACACTCTGGGCCCGCTCGTAACCGACATAGCTCCGGGCTATGATCACATCACATCAGCCATCGGTGCGGCGATGATCGGATGGTACGGCGCCGCCATGCTCTGCTACGTCACGCCGAAAGAGCATCTAGGCTTACCGAACGAGAAAGACGTGAAAGACGGCATCATTGCCTACAAGATTTCTGCCCACGCCGCCGACATTGCCCGCCAGCGCCCCGGGGCACGCGACCGCGATGACGCGTTGAGTTATGCGCGATATAAATTTGATTGGGAAAAACAATTTGCTTTGTCGTTGGATCCGGAGACGGCGCGGTCGATGCACGATGAAACCCTTCCCGACGACTACTACAAGGAAGCGGCTTTCTGCTCCATGTGCGGCCCGAAATTCTGCTCGATGAATTACTC
>DASXEG010000150.1:0-11956 GCA_036490235.1 Candidatus Sulfotelmatobacter sp.
GAGCCGGTATCGGTGCAGGCGTCGACGTAAGGATGGCGGCTGCCATCGGCGTGCATTACGAGAACCGCGGTTTCTGAGTTTGCCTTCTTGACCATGTACGGCAGATGGTGACGGTCATTGCGCGAGAGACTTGGCCCCAGCACAACCAGTTGGAACGGGCCTTTTTTCAGAGCCTCCACTACTGCCTTGCGCCCAATCACTTTTTCCACGTTATGACCTGCTTTTTCAAGTGCTTCAGCGGGAGCTGTTTGCACCTCTGTCTCACCTTCCCCGTATAGAATTCTCAACTTTGCCGACTTCGCCATTGATCTCCGTCCTTGCTCGGTACGCGATGCTCCATACCGGCAAGGTCACGGTAGCAACGGGTTTGGGCAGTTAGAACATCACAAAAGACCAACGACGAACGGACCCTTTCACGGATATAGACCCGGGTCGGCACGATCCGAAGTCCTGATATTAAAGAGTTTGCAGAAATTTCCTTTCCACCGCCCCATTTCGGCGGTAAACTTCTGCCCCGGAGGGACTTGCTAATGTTTCGCGCTCATTTCGTCGTCCCGGCTGTTCTGATTGCCGTTTCGTCCCTTGTTTGTTCATGTCATGCCCAAGACACTTCGACTACCAGCTGCTATCTGGACGATGGGCGCCAGGTCTACATTCGCTACAACGCGACCACCACGAAGAACGAGAGAATTTCCAACGGCAAGCCGTTCATGCCGGGCGGCACAGCCATGACTCTTTTCACGGAAGCGCCACTCACTTTTTACGGCGCAACGATTCCGCTGGGCGCTTATTCGGTTTATCCAATCCCCGAAAAGGGCAAGTGGACTCTCGCGATCAACAAAAACGTCACGCCCGGCGCTCCCTACGATGAAAAACAGGATATAGCCCACGCCAGTGTCGAAACTGACCAGTTACCGGATCAGGAGTCGCTGGAAGTGGCGTTCGCGCATGTCGGCTCGAAGTGCACGCTGCGAATCGTCTTCGGTAAGACGGCGGCGTTTGCGGATTTTACGGTTAAATGATTCGGCGCTTCGTTCGCGTTGGTCGTTGGTCCTTGGTCGTCGGCAAGATAAAGAAGATGGCGACACTTGGGACCTATGAATGGTTTCGCCGGCGACGAACGACGCTCACCTGATTTTCTGAGACAATTTCGTAATGCGCTGTCTGATCATTCTGCTTGCTGCGACTGCCGCCTTCGGCCAGATATCCCGCGAAACGCAGTCCTCCAATACAACGGAAGATCTTCGCGGTGTGAGTGTTGTTTCTACGAAGGTCGCTTGGGCTTCTGGAACCCATGGAACTTACGTCCGCACTACCGATGCTGGCCGCACATGGACTGCCGCGCAGGTTCCGAACGAAGCCTCTCTTGATTTCCGTGGCGTGGTTGCGTTCTCGGCTGACGAGGCGTTCCTTATGTCCTCGGGTCCCGGTGAGGCGTCGCGCATCTATCACACTTCTGATGGTGGACGAAACTGGGAGCTGCAACTCACTGACAAAAATCCCAAAGGATTTTTCGATTCGATTGCTTTGTGGGATCGCACTCACGGCGTCGTTCTGGGTGATCCGGTTCCCGACGAATCTGGCCAATTGAAATTTCAGTTGTTCATTACTGAAGACGGAAAATCCTGGAATCCGATTCCGCCATCGCAGCTTCCGCCCGCAGTCGAGGGTGAGGGTGCATTCGCCGCCAGCAACAGCTGCTTGGCGATCCTTCGTCCACCGGATTCGAATATCTGGTTTGCCACCGGGGGACGTGTGGCACGCGTCTTTCATTCTGCGGACCGAGGCAAAACATGGGAAGTGTTCGATACGCCGATCAATCATGGGCATGATTCTGCTGGAATTTACTCCGTCACCTTCCGCGACCCGCTGCACGGTGTAATCGCCGGCGGAGATTACAAGCATCCCGATGAGGATGGTCCGAATTTGGCGTTTACCAATGATGGCGGTAAGAAGTGGTCTATCTCCCAAATCTTTCCGCAGTCTTATTACTCGGCGGTCGCCTATGATCGGAAGTTCCGCAGTCCCAAAGCTGCTGAGCGGGACGAGGATCGCGCGCACATGCGGCTGTTCATTGTGAATCCGAAATTTGTATTCGATTTTCGTCCACCTGCGAACCCTACCCGCATCAGCCCGCCGGGAAAATCGAGCATTCGGTTCAATGCGGTCAGTCCGTATCCCACGGGGGGTGCTTTGTTTGTAGGACCGAAGGGCTCAGTTGCGACCGTACCGTAGGTTGCCCGGTTTTTACATACCGAACGCTCCAAAACGGCATCCAACGGGCAGCCATGTTCCTAAGTACCGAGGGTCCAGCTTGCATTACCCTGAATTTGGGGTACACTCCTAAGAACGCTTTTTGAGTATGTTCTGTCCTCATCCCAACCTGGCCGACGAAATTAACCGGGCCATCGTCCAATCGGAAGTCGAAGGTGGGGTTTTTCTGGGTGATCTGCCTCCTTCGACGGTATTGGAGATTCAGACTTTGCACCATCGCTACACTGCCGTCCTTCTTGGCGGCAGTGAGGCTTTGCTCTCGGGACATCCCGAGTTTTGCCCGCAGCCGGTGCAGGTGGCAATTGCCGGATCAACGTGGGGAGGGTCCATGTTGAAGCTGCAATACGTGGGCCGGGGCATGCATCTGGAGTTTCGCCATCCCGAATACCCCACGCCGATCATTACTTCTCCAATTCAGGAAATCCGCGACTCCAGCGTAGTGTAGTTGCGACTGTTGTGCAGCGGTCATCGATCCCGATTGACTTGCCCGGTTTGACTTACAACGCCCCGCACTCTACCATTCCGCCGATGCCAGTTGTTTCAATCAGAAACAGAAAAGAGACAGATTGACCATCACTACTCGCGAAGTCAGCCACGTCACCATCGTCGATATTCATGGCCGTATTACGCTGGGCGATGAAACCGGAAAACTTCGTGACACCGTGCGCCAGCTCATCGCCGCGGACAAAAAGAAAATTGTGCTCAATCTGGAGAAGGTCGATTACATCGATTCTTCCGGAGTCGGCGAACTGGTCAGCAGCTTTACCGCTGTGAAGAATGCAGGCGGCGAACTGAAACTTCTGTCACTTTCAAAAAAGGTGCACGACGTTCTATACGTCACCAAGCTGTACACCGTTTTCGACATCAAGGACGACGAGTTCAGCGCGGTAAAGTCATTCGATTATTTCTTCGCAAAGTGAGCGAAAGTAAAGTGGCAAAGTGGCAAAGTTTCAAGGTTGCAATGTTAGGATTTACTTTGAAACCTTGAAACCACTGAAACTTTGAAACTTATTTCCTTGGCACGGTCAGCTCCAATCGGCGTATTCTCTCACTTTCCCATCTACGGAAACCGCTACGTATTTGTGTGATTCGACGTCGCGAAACTGGACCACCTGATGTTTCTCCCGTGCGAGCTTTCCCCAGTGGCTCGGCTTTTCGGGATTCTGTTCAATCGCCTCGAACATTCTGCCATTTAATCGAAAAGCGACCATGCGAAGCCTGCCCCGGCCAACACGCTGGACGTGGAGCTTTTGCCCGTCATGCAATAATTCGTCGCTATTCATCAATTGGAATGCGACCGAAGCCAGTTGTTCGCCCGTCTTGTCCATCGACTTTTCCCACTCCGTTATGAGAACGAACGATCCGGAGTTGAATTCGACGAGATTACGTCCTTTCTATTCCACAATGTACTACCTGGGTTCCCCGGAAATAGGAGAGAATTACAAAAAACAACATTTGGCGGAGAACCGAAATCGGAACTGCGCCGCATCAAAGCCCCTAACCGCAACAGGAAAACTGCCGGGAGTCTGGAGAATTCGCGTAGGGAATTCTTGCATTCCTCGGCTTGGTGTTGGAGCACCTTGGTCATTTGGATGCCAGCCGGTCAGCCAAGTAGAGTAAGCACATCCATGCCCCCCCGATTCCAATTTCTGAGGTCGTGGCCTGCCTTATTGACGGGGGTTTGTCTTTTTGTCTCTCTTTTTGACTGTGGGGTGCTGTGCCAGCAGCCGCCCATAGACGGACGGTCTCTGGTGTCCAACGATGCGTCGATTAATCAGCCGGGCAGCATCAATGGAATCGTAGTGGATCAAAGTGGCGCTGTAGTCACGGGGGCGCAAGTCAGCATCCTGCGCGGAGATCGACCTCTGGGAACGGATGCTTTTTCCGACACCGACGGGGAATTCTTCTTCCCTCGCGTTGAACCCGGGGCGTTCGAACTCACAATTAAGGCTACCGGGTTTGCCCCCCGAACGGTGACTGGAAGCGTGAACCCGGGCGAGGTGCAGACTCTGCCGCAGGTTGTCATGGAAGTCGCGGAAGCCGTTACCGCAGTGCGGGTGGGCTTGAGCCGCGAGGAAGTCGCAACAGAAGAGGTCAAAGTCGAAGAGCAGCAGCGAATCCTGGGCATCGTGCCTAATTTCTATGTCAGCTATGTTCCCAATGCCGCTCCGCTGACAGCGAAACAAAAATTCAAGCTGGCTGCGAGATCGGTCATTGATCCTATGACTTTCATCATCGCAGGGGCTTCCGCCGGAGTCGAACAGGCGCAGGATCACTTCGTAGAGTACGGACAGGGCGCGGAGGGCTATGCCAAGCGCTATGGAGCAAACTACGCCGACAATGTCTCTTCAACATTTCTTGGCGGCGCGATTTTCCCGTCCATCCTGAAACAGGATCCGCGCTATTTCTACAAGGGAACAGGAAGCACGGGCTCACGCGCTCTCTATGCGATCGGCATGTCGGTGATCAGCAAAGGAGACAATGGGCGGTGGCAGCCGGGATACTCCATGATCCTGGGAAGCCTTGCCGCGGGCGGCATTTCGAACCTTTACTATCCCTCGATGGATCGCAACGGCGCAGAGTTGACATTCGCCAACGCCGCCATCGGCATCGCCTCGAATGCAGCAACCAATCTGCTGCAGGAGTTCGTGATACGCAAGTTCACGCCCAAGCTTTCAAATCGCAATTGATGGATGGAACGCTTTATAAGTTATAAGCTCGCAGCGCCGATAATAGTCTCGACCGACGGCGCGATGGACTCGCACGCAAGACGGTCCCCATTGGATCGTTCATACTCACGAAGCAGGTGATTTATTGTTTGGACCAAGAGATTGAAATTGGCTGGGTTCCGCTCGACTTGCAGTCTCGCACAAAGTTCCAGATAGCCGGGGGGCGCTTGGGTGAAAGGCGTCGTAGACATGTCGGCGATAATTTCACAAAAACGGTTCAGTTGCTCTACGGTGAATTCCGTATTTCCGTGAATCGGCAGTTCACAAATCACGAAGCTTTTCTGAGCTTCTCTACTATTCGTTCATAGTCGTCGACGCTGGCATATTCGATCACGATCCGTCCCTTGCCATTCCGGTCGGTAATACGCACTCGCATTCCGAGAGTCCGTTCCATATCCATCTGAGCAGCGCGTACGTTGGGGTCCATCCAGCGGGCGCCTCGAGTTTCTTTCTGCTGCGATCCCGGTATAGGTATTTCGCCGTTCAAGTGAGCGACGCGCTCTTTTAGATCGTCCCACTTCAGTCGACCGAGCAGGAGTTCTTCGGCAACTGTCAGAATGTGTTTTGGATTTTCCAGCGAGAGCAATTCCCTGGCTTCGCTGAAGCCGATTCTTCCATGGGAGACGTATTGCTTTACCTCGTCCGGAAGGCGCAACAGGCGCATGTAATTTGCGACTGATTCGCGCGAAACTCCCACACGCTCCGCAATCTGCACTTGAGTCAGGTGAAATTCCTGGCTAAGCACGCGGTATGCTTCCGCCTGCTCGATCGGATTGAGGTCCTCACGCTGGACGTTTTCGAGGACGGTCATCTCCGCAGCCTGTTGCGGCGAGAGTCGGCGGACGATTGCGGGGATAGTCGCTCTGTCCGCCATCTTCGATGCCCGCAGGCGACGCTCGCCGAGAACCAGCAGATATCGTCCGGGCTGTTCTGCTGGGCGCACTACGATGGGCTGGACCACGCCGTTGTCTTTGATCGAGTCCGCTAACTCGCGCAGAGCTTCTTCTTGGAAATTTGAGCGCGTCTGGTACGGATTTTTGTCGATCGAATCTAGGGGAAGACTGGCTATGACCTGATCGGAAGCCGCAGATTGGACGGAAAGGGTCTCACCCGAAACCTGTCCGAGAGACTCCTGATGCAAAGACCGCGAAACCCGCACAGGAACTGAAGAGTCAGCGTGCGGGTCGGGTGGGATGTGAGGTACTGGACCAGGCGTTAAGTTGGGTGTCGCAGTATTCGGCGCGACCACCCGCGGACCGGGCAATAGAGAAGCAAGGCCTCGACCCAACGCCTTCCTTTTTTCCAGCTTTTCATCTTTTTTTTCGACCACCGCCGTATTTGCCATTGATCGATTTCCTTTTGAACTTTGTCTTTAATCCGGCTCCGTCAATATATCGATGTATGTCAATATATTATATTGATATATATCTATGTAGCTTAGGCTGTCTTCGGTTCCGCGGCAGCAAGCATCGCCAGGTGCCGCCCCAAAAGCTCCTTTGCGAGCCTGATGTAACTTTCCGCGCCTTTCGAGCGTGGATCGTAGACTAATGCCGGCTTGCCGTGGCTAGGAGCTTCTGCGAGACGAATGTTTCGCGGAACGGTGGCCGCGCACATCTTGTCGCCGAAGAAATTCTTCAGCTCCGCCATCACCTGCTGGGCAAGGTTCGTTCGCTCATCGAGCATTGTGAGGACTACGCCTTCGACATCCAAGCTGGGATTCAGACCGGCGCGAATGCGTTCCAGCGTGTCCAGCAATTCGCTGATCCCCTCGAGGGCAAAATACTCCGCCTGCATAGGAATCAAGACCGAGTCAGAGGCGACAAGCGCATTCAGGGTAAGCAGATCGAGCGCGGGAGGACAGTCGATAACAATGTAGTGGAATCGGTCGCGCAGAGGAGCGATCGCGTCCTTCAGACGAAACTCGCGCCGCTCCACATCGACCAACTCCAGATTGGCCCCGATCAGGTTCTTGTGCGAAGGAACGATCCAGAGCTGTTCCAGACTTGTGGTGAATAGCGCCTCTTCACCCGAAGCCGCGCCCATGAGTAAGTGGTAAGTGGAAACCCGCTCGGGATCTTTAGGAAGTCCAAGGCCACTGGAGGCATTCGACTGCGGATCGCAGTCGATCAGCAGCGTATTTACTTCTGCAGCAGCGAACGAGGCCGCTAGATTAATAGCGGTCGTAGTTTTCCCTACGCCACCTTTTTGATTGGCAACAGCAATTACGCGTCCCATAAATTGTCGAGGAAGCCAGAGTAAGGGCAGCATAGAATTATTTCGATTTTGACTCAAGCGATAAGTGCTGTGCAGATCGAGCGTGCTTGTGCAAAATTTGATTCCTAGCGTTCCATGTGGAACACGAGGGATGGGATTGGGGTGGCTAGGTGGCCGGTGCGCAGAGAGGCTATTAATTGCGATCGATCTGCGAAAACGTTCCCGTTGGAACATCCTTTAAAAAAGTAGTGCAGTTTTAGGGTGGAACTTCGCGTCAAATCAGCGATTGTTCCAATTGGAACATTTTGCTCGATTCATTAGCGCTCTTGCGCTCGCTTAGGCCGCGGTCTCAAAATGAGCTGGGTTTTTGTGTCTACCGTCATCGACTGAGCCATCATTTTGGACATGCGCTCCACTTTGCCCATCTCTGAGAAGCGATGCAAGCCCCAGGCCATGCATTGGTGCCATTTATTTCCCACAATTACTTTCTGTATACCGCGTCGCCGATCAGCAAGACCCGGGATGTTGAAAGAGGAACTTGGATCGCTGGTTGCCATTCCAGATGCGGGGTCAACATCGCCTGAGCCACTTGGCCAGCCGAGATCAGGAGGGCGAGCCGGGCTGAAGGAGCAAGGAGATTGGCGGCGGTTTGCAAGACGTTCTCGAACTGCTCGACGGCACGCAGCGTGACGAAATCGAATTTGGTCTCGATACTTTCGGCGCGTGTGCCCTGTATATCGATATTTGTCAATGTAAGCGCGCGAGTAACTTCTCGGAGAAATGTGGCCTTCTTATGGTTGGACTCAATTAGCGTCAGAGATATCTCCGGAGCCCACAGCTTGATGGGAACCCCAGGGAAACCGGATCCGGATCCGACGTCTGCCAATGTCGGCGCGGAATTTTTGCTGAGCGTAGTCTCTCGCTCTGGAAATAGGTGAGCGGCTGCAAACAAAGATTCTCCGAAGTGGCGAGTGACGATTTCATCTTCGTTACGAATGGCGGTGAGGTTAATGCGGGCATTCCATTTGCGGAGTATATCGATGTATATCGATATACTGGCCAGGTCGTCTTCGGTCAGTCGTCGAACCGACGAAGGGGGCAAAAACGGTTGCAGGAGTTCGGCGATACGAGCGGGCTGCATGTTCGTGCGAGTGCGACTGCGGACGCCCGGAAATCTACGGGAATTCGAGCGTCACAAACCTGGCCGGCGAAGTTCCAGCGTTGGAGAGAACGCGCGAATCGCGGCTTTCGAACCATTTGGACTCGCCGGTTTTGAAATGCTCAGATTTCGAATTCTTTGCTTCACTGTTGCGCAAATCGAGATCATTCAAGGCCACCAATAGCTCAGGACCACGGTGTAACCGCTTGGGAGCGGTTGCGCCCGGTTGAAGTTCGATCTCGGAAGCGCGAATGGCGTCCCTGACGAAGAAGATCTGCTGCGTTCCGCCATCGAACGTGTTCAGAGCACGATCCTCATTCTGCTCGGGATTCCAAGGCGACTTCGTGTTGCGAAGAGAACCATCCTGAAGAATTTCGATGGTGACGTTGCGGAAAGGCTGGCTGCTGGTGCAGCGGACAAAGTGGGCGAAAGGAGCAGGGGAGAAGCGCGTATCACCGTCTTGAAACTTCACGTCGACGGGGACTTTACCTTGAACACTATTAGTGATTTCAGCCTGACCCAGCGTGATTGAGATGTAATCATGGCGATGCCGATGCGTCAGCGTTTCGGTGTTGGGATCGACCTGCACGTTGAACACGCGGACGGATTTATTTTCCATAGTCAAGTGGTGATGAGGCTCAGCGGTGATTTCGACTTCGGGGGGACCGGCTTGTGCGGCGATCATGGCCGCGACCAGGAGAACGGCATAGTTCATGCGGCGCATTGTAGCATTTGCCATCGGGAGGCGAAGATCACGGTGCGATGGGACTTTTGGTTTCCTGTTAGAGAAAGAAATAAACACTGGGGGCACACCGAGGCTCACTGGGTAAAGGTTAGCGGCGGAAGCGGCTGAGAAGATAGAGAGCTATCGAGAGAACTACACTTAGAATCAATGAAGTGGCTAGTGGAAAATAGACGATTGTCTTCTTCCCGTGATAGAGGAAGTCCCCAGGCAAGCGGCCGATGGGAATGTGAGTGCGGCCAAGCAGCAGAAGTAGGAGGCCAGCGGCTGCCAGAAGGATGCCGAAGAAGATCAGCAATTTTCCGAATTCGGCCATTATCTTAATGGTAACGCGCGTGTCTTTCGTACGTCGTTGCTCCGCTCCATTTTCGCGGCGACTAGCGTACTCACTCCCATGCTGCCACGGGGCCAATCGCTTGCACTGCGTGTACTAATGAGCGGTTAAAGGATCGTTTGTCCGTGCCATAATCGGCACATTGTGGGCGCACGTTTAGGGACACCGGTAAAATCTTACAACTTTCCGCTACTCCGTTTTCCTTCGAATGTGCAACTAACACCGCTAACCCTCGTCTTTTCTCACGCTACTTCCGTCTGGATCGAACCGTAGTCGGTCGTAATTGGTCGTACTCTGGGTCAGGAGGCCTCGTCGTGACATATAGCAAGATTTCTCTGCTTCGTTCCTTCTTTGTGGCGTGCCTTGTTGCCGCCGTAATTCCAGCCGCATTCTCGCAAGACGTCCGCACTTATCACAATAATAACCAGCGCACCGGCCTCGATAACGCCGAGACGATCCTGAACTTGAGCAATGTGAATGTGAGTACGTTTGGAAAGCTCTTTACTGTGACGGTGGATGGGCTCGTCGATGGCGAACCGCTGTATTTATCGCAGGTTCCCGTTCAAGGAGCGAATCACAATCTTCTTATTGTGGTAACGGAAAACGATTCGGTCTACGCTTTCGATGCCGATAGCGGAACCCAGCTTTGGAAGATTTCGACCCTGCTCTCGGGCGAGACGCCTTCGGACGATCGCGGCTGTAGTCAGGTTGAGCCGGTGATTGGAATTACCTCGACGCCTGTAATCAGCCGCCCAGCGGGATCGAATGGCGTTATCTACACGGTGGCGATGTCGAAGGATTCTTCCGGAGATTATCATCAGCGGCTTCATGCGCTGGATGCGACTACGGGAAATGAGCTGTACCACGGGCCGGTGGCGATTACGGGGAAATTTCCTGGGACGGGCGATGACAGTTCGGGTGGGTTTGTCATGTTCGATCCCGCGCAATATAAAGAGCGGTCTGGGCTGCTATTGCTCGGGAATACGGTTTATCTGACCTGGGCTTCACACTGCGACATTCGCCCCTACACGGGATGGGTGATGGGTTACAACGCGACGACGCTGAAGCAGACGACTGTTATTAATGTGACACCCAATGGCAACGAAGGAGCGATTTGGGGCGCGGGCGCGGGGCTGAGCGCGGACAACAGCGGAAATATCTTTTTCCTGGATGCGAATGGAGTATTCGACACGACCCTGACTTCGGGCGGCTTTCCAAGCATGGGAGATTACGGCAATGCCTTCATCCGGTTAACGGCGAAGGGCGGGCTGGCCGCGGCGGATTATTTCGAGATGGACAACGGCGTTCAGGAAAGCGACAGCGATACAGACCTGGGGTCGGGCGGGATCGTGCTCCTGCCGGCGATGAAGGATTCTTCCGGCAACACGTGGGACTTGGCTGTGGGCGCGGGCAAGGATTCGAATTTGTACATCGTGAACCGAAACAACATGGGCAAGTTCAACGCGAATAACAATAAGGCCATTTATCAGGAAGTCGCCGGGGCGCTGCCGGGCGGAATCTGGGCGATGCCGGCGTTCGCGGGTGGAAGGCTTTACTACGGGCCGGTGGGCGGACCGCTGATGGAGTTCCGGTTCAGCAATGCGAAGCTAGCCAAGTCTCCGGTGGCAAAGACCACTAACACATTTGGATATCCGGGAACGACGCCGAGCATTTCGTCGGATAACGGCACGAATTCGATTGTTTGGGCATCGGAGAATACGAATCCGGCGGTGCTGCATGCTTACAACGCAAACACGCTGGTGGAGTTGTACAACACCAGTCAGGCGCCGAATGGACGCGACAACTTTGGTGCGGGGAACAAGTTCATCATTCCGATGATTGCGAACGGCAAGGTCTATGTGGGGACGACTACGGGCGTGGGAGCTTTTGGGTTGCTGAGCGGGAAGTGAGCCTTGCTCCTGTAGAACGTCCGATTTAAACGGTGTAACGGAATTCGGAACGGACCCGACCGAGTTGCCTTATAGTTATGCCCTGAGCCGGTCTGGCTTGCCGGCCGGGGGTAGCATGTGAAACTTCTCTCGCGGCATGGCTCGCCGTTCGTCGGTGCCGGCTGCCTTCTGGTTGTTGTTTTGTCTGTCGGTTTTCTTCACGCTCAGGAAATTCCGAACGAAGCGGTTTTATTTCACGCGAAAGTCTTTACTGGCGATCCGGAGAATCCCTACGCCGAAGCAGTCGCCATTCGTGACGGCAAGATCGTGGCCGTGGGAAACCTCGCCGAGGTTTCGAAAGCCGCGGCCGACTTTCCGCGCATCGATCTCGCGGGCAGGAGTCTCTTCCCCGGGTTCATCGATTCCCACAGTCATTCGATTGATGGCGGGCTGACGGTAACCGGCGCCGATATCACCGACAAAGTGGACACGCTCAAACGATTGCCCGCGTTTGTCGATGAGGCCAGAAAAACTCACCGCGGAATGCGCGGCGACATTCTGGAAATCACCGGGATTCCGCTGGAATTCTGGTCGCACCTCGATATTCTGAACGCT
>DASXEG010000152.1:0-24657 GCA_036490235.1 Candidatus Sulfotelmatobacter sp.
GTAGCGCACAACAGCTATCACGTTGGGCAGATCGCAATGATCCGTAAGACATTGGGTTCGTGGCCACCGAAAAACGGCAGCGATACGTGGTAGCGCGATCAAAAGCCCATGTCCAGCCCTGAGCCAGATACGCTTGGTATGCTGAAAGCTGACAGCTGACAGCTGAAAGCTGACCGTCGAAAGCTGACCGTCGAAAGCTGACCGTCGAAAGCTGACCGTAGAAAGCTCAATGCTCTCCGATTCCACCATCCTCAAACACATCGCCCGCCAGCCCAAGCGTTCCGCCGGATACAAGCAGCTAGTCCGCGAACTTGGCCTGCATGGCGAGGCGCGAAGCGAACTGGCGACGCGGCTTCAGAAATTAATCGCCGACGGTCAACTCGTCGAGCTCAATTCGGACCGGTTCGCGATGCCGCAATCAACAGCAGATAAAAATCTGGTTGCAGGCCGCCTGACCATGCACCGCGACGGCTTTGGGTTCGTCATTCCGGATCAGAATTCATTGAGCCCGGCGATGAAGTCCCGCATTTCGGGCGATATCTTCATTCCGCCGCCCGCGGTTGGGAACGCGATGCACGGCGATCAGGTGTTGGTCGAAATCGTCGCCACGCGCCATGATGGGCGCGCCGAAGGACGTATCGTTCGTTCGGTGGTGCGGCAACATCAAACAGTTGTCGGCATCTTCCACTATGGAAATCGTGCGAACTACGTCAAGCCGATCGACAGCAAGATCACGCAAGAGATCGTGATTCCGCAGGGAATGGAATTTCCCGGTGATCCCTCTGTCCCCCTTGGGTTGAATCAAAAGCTTGAACCACAGGGAACAGAGAGGTCACAGAGAAAGTCCGTGGACCGCGTGCTTGGTGACGAGGTCGCGCGCCGCGCCAAGTGGGACGACCTTGAAGGGGTGGCCGTTGATGTCGAAATCACTGACTGGCCAACGCCTACGCAGAGGCCACGCGGACGAGTCATCGAGATTCTCGGTCATGAAGATGACTTTGGCGTCGACGTCGAAATCACGATTCGGAAGTTCCATCTTCCACATCGCTTCCCTCCCGCAGCCCTTGAAGAAGCGCAGAATGTCGCTGATGTAATTTCTGCGAACGAGATCGCGCGCCGGCACGACTTTCGCAATCTGCCAATCGTTACGATCGACGGCGAAACTGCGCGCGACTTCGATGACGCCGTCACGGTGAGCCATCTCGCCAATGGCAATTTCGAACTTCAAGTGCATATCGCGGACGTGGCGCAATATGTAACGCCCGATTCTCCGCTCGACCAGGAAGCGCGGTTGCGCGGAACCAGCGTCTACTTCCCCGACCGCGCGGTTCCCATGCTGCCTTTGGAATTGTCGACGGATATTTGCAGCCTGCGGCCGCATCTTGATCGCCTCGTGCTCTCCTGCATCATGCAGATCGATCATCAGGGAGAGATCGTCAGCTATGAGCTGCGCGAGGGTGTAATCCGCTCCGCCGAGCGCATGACCTACACCGATGTAAACGCCGTGCTCGAAGGCGATACGGTTCTCCGCCAACGTTATGCACCTCTTGTCCCAACGTTTGAACTGATGCGCGATCTCGCAATGATTCTCAACCGCAAGCGCGAGCGCCGCGGATCGATCGATTTCGATTTGCCTGAACCCGTGATCGAATTCGACGAATTCGGACTAATGAAGAGCATCGCCCGGTCGGAGCGCAACATCGCCCACCGGTTGATCGAAGAATTCATGCTCTCGGCAAACGAATGTGTTGCGCATTATCTGGAATCGCACGGCATCGCATCTCTATATCGAATTCACGAAAAGCCCGACGCCAAACGGGTTTACGACTTCGAAGTCATCGCTGCGACATTCGGATATTCGCTGGGCGTGGGCGCGCTACCCATACAGCGCGTGCAGTTTAAGACCGATCGCCGCGCCGCGCGCGGTACGGGCAAGCAGGCGCGCACCATTGAGATTCCGAAAGATGTGCACATCACTCCGCGCATGTATCAGAAGTTAACCGAGAAAATTGCGGGCAAGCCGGAAGAGCGGATTTTAAGTTACCTGATGCTGCGTTCGCTCAAACAAGCCCGGTACTCAGAGGAAAACGTCGGCCATTTTGCGCTGGCCGCGCCGACTTATACGCACTTCACATCGCCGATTCGAAGATATCCGGATCTGATTGTGCACCGGATTTTGAGGGATGTGCTGCGGGGACACCCCAATACTCCCGCGTCAAATCCCTCCTCATCACAGGCCGTTTCGCCATGGTCGAAGAGGCGGCCAGGAGTTTCCGCCTCGCACGAAACCTTGCGGGAGCCAATTTCGATCGACGAACTGCACAACATTGCCGAAGAATCGAGCTATTCCGAGCGCCGCGCGGACGAGGCCGAGCGCGAACTGATGGCGTGGAAAAAAGTCCGCTTTATGCAAGACCGCATCGGCGAAGACTTTAATGGCTTGATCACGAGCGTCACCAAGTACGGATTCTTCGTCGAACTCACTGATCTGTTTATCGAAGGCTTGGTGCCGATGAACTCGCTAACTGACGACGATTACACTTTTCATGAGAACACGCGGCAGATCATTGGACAACGTTCGCGCAAGACTTACGGGCTCGGACAGAAGATTCGAGTAATTGCGGACCGCATTGATCCGGCGGAGAAGAGAATTCAGTTTGCAGTGCTGGAGGAGATGGCTTCTCTAAAAAAGCGCCGGCGGGAAAAAAAACGCATACGGCACTATTAAGAGTTCGACCGTTCAGTTGTACTCACTCATCAGTTTGTCGAACATGAAGCAGAGAGGTGTGAGAATCGCCACGCCCCAATGCCGGCGATCCGGAACAGCACTTTGGTGAATTTCATCTCACCCTCGCGCCGCCAATACCTTTGCCGCATTCTCGTGGTACACCTGGCTCAGAATGTTATCCGGCAATCCGAAGCCGTTCAGGTACCAGTGGTAATCGAACTGCTCTATTTCATAAAAATGTTCGTCGAGTGTTTCCAGAATGCGAAACGTAACCAGATACATGGGCCTGTCGAATCCCATGTCAGTGCCGTAGACGAGGCGGTCCGAATATTTCGCATAAAACTGCGCAGCAGCTCTGGGGGTTGCCCCCGTCTCGGCGTAGCGCGCGGAAATGTCGGCATGCAGGTTAGGGCAGCGGTCGAGAACTTCTCCCAATCGGGTTAGATCGTAATCGAGATTGGCCAGGTGGCAGGCAATAAAAGTCGTGTGCGGATGCCGTTTCGCGGTGCGCTCCAGGATATCGACCATGCCGGAGAGGCCGACAATGTTGGGCTTATTGTCGAGCCGCCACTCATACGCATTCATCAGTCCGTCGTTCGTCCCATCCATTCTCTGATACATCCAGATGGGGTCGGCTACATGCAGGCTAAAGGGTAGCTTCAGTTCTGCACAAGCCTCGAAGACAGGATCCATTCGCGAATCATCGGGATGCATTCCCGGCGCTTTGGAATTGCCGGAATGCAGACCCTCGCCTTTGTCGTGAATCTCTCCCACACCCCGCGCCCCCGTCTGAACACAGCGTCTCAACTCTTTGACCACGGATGCACCAAATCCTGGCTGCTCATACCCGGTGAGATCGAGCCCGCACCAGATCTCGAAACGGTTTCCGTGCTTTGAGTAATCGTTGTAGATTTTGTCGAATTCCGCGCCGGTTGCCATGGCCAGGATGATGGTTTTTTCAACCCCAACCTCGTCCATCGTTCTAACCCACTCGGCAACCTGCGCAGGAGTTTTTGCGTAGGGATGGGAGTGCATGTCGATGATGGGAAATTTTGCCTTTGCGACTTCCGTCACAGGAATTTTGTAGATGGACTTTGGGCGATAGTCCTTCAACAAAAGCGTCTCAGGATTGTGCGCGTGCGGTTTGCTTTGCGGTTGAGAAGCTGTTCCTGTCTCGGAGTCTTGAACGGCAAAAGCCGCGGAAGGCAGCCCAGCCGCCAATCCGGCTGCGCTTGATGCTTTTAGAAACGACCGTCGATTCATTGGATCTCCCAGCGAATGGAGTCAGCCAATCATACTAACGATCGTTATTTGTGCAAATGTGAGGTCGAAGGAGGGCAGTGCTAATTCGAAATGAGCAACTTTCGGTGGCGTCATCCTGAGCACAGGCTTTTTTCAGCCGGAGCGAAGGACCTCAAACTCCTCGGCATTGTGCCGCCTCAGATCCCTCCGCCCGCTTGTGAAAACGCGGACCGCTGGGGATGATGCCGTCAATTCCGGATGCTATTCTCCGCCCACGGTGAGCCCGTCGATGCGAAGCGTCGGGGCAGCGACCGATCCGCGGAATTCCAGATCGTTCGCAATCTCTGAAATGTTGAAAAACATCTCTTTCAGGTTCCCAGCCACGGTGATCTCTTCAACCGGATAAGCCAATTCCCCCCCGGAAATCCACATGCCTGAAGCTCCACGTGAATAGTCGCCGGTAACCAGATTCGCGCCGTGGCCGAGGAATTCCGTTACGTAGAGGCCTTCTTTTACATCGGCGATCACTTGCTTCGGACTCCTCGATCCAGGCTGAAGGAAATAGTTTCCCGGACCAATGCCGGGAGTGCCTGCAAGTCCGCGCGAAGCGTTGCCGGTCGTCGCCAGCTTCAGCTTTTTGGCCGAATACGTGTTCAGGAGATAAGAAGCCAGGGCGCCCTTTTCGATAACTACCGTGCGCCTCGTGGGAACACCCTCACCATCAAACGGGCTGGTTCCAAAACCGCCCGGCATGGTGCCATCGTCAACAATGGTGACATTGTCCCCGGCAACTTTCTGACCCAGCTTGCCTGCCAGGAATGACGCGCCGCGATAGACCGAATCGCCGTTCACGCCCTCGAAGATATGCTGGAGGATCGAAGTCGCCACCATCGGATCGAAGATCACCGGTACATGCGAGGTCTTCGCTTTACGCGCGCCCAGGCGCCGCAAGGTACGCTCGGCCGCAACTCGGCCCACCTGCTCCGGCGATTCCAGCTTGCTCAACCTGCGCGCTACAGAAAACCAATAATCGCGCTGCATCGCGCCGTTGTCGCTCTGTGCAATTGGAACCGCCGCTATGGAGCAATACGATCTTCGATATTCGCCAACGAAGCCGCGGGAGTTGGCAAGAATCTTGTGGCCCGTCGCGGCATCGAACGATCCCCCCTCGGAATTCTTTATGCGCGGGTCGAAATCGAGCGCGGCCTTCTCGGTGCGGCGCGCATAGTCGATGCGGTCGCTGCCGGGCAGAGAGTAGACATCTTCGTGATAAAGATCGAGATTGCCGGAAAGCTGGCCGAGTTGAGAACCATCGGGAATTCCAGCGAATGGATCTTCCGACGTGATCTTTGAAAGCTCCAGCGCAGATTTCACCATGCGCTCGAGACTTTCGCGGGAGAAATCGCTCGAATACGTGCTGGCGGCACGCTGCCCGCGAAACACTCGCACGCCGATCGAGCGCGAGCCGGATTCCTTCAGCGTCTCCACCTGGCCGAGACGGACGAGAGCGGAGAATTCATCGCCCTCGCGGATAACGCATTCGGCAGCGGTTGCGCCGCCATTCATGGCGCGGCGAACGATGTCCTCGGCGATTTCGCGGAGGTCAGATTCAAGTTTCGGCTTCGGAGTTTCGAGTTCGGTCGAAGGCATGAATTTATTATCCCAAGTTTTGCCGGGCCCTGTCCTGCCAAAAGCGAAACCGTGCGCCAGCGGGAACGCTCTTGAGTGTAATGCAATATTACCTTACAATAGAATTTATGAGCACGCTAACGGTAACTACGCGAGGACAGGTGACTTTTCGCAAAAGTGTGATGCGGCATCTCGGCATCAAGCCCGGAGAGAAGATCGAGTTGGATTTGCTTCCCGACGGCCGAGGCATGATTAAAGCTGCCAGGCGCACGGGCAAGATTGAAGATTTCTTTGGCGTGCTGGCTGGAAAAACCAAGAAAGTGGCCACCATCGAAGAAATCAACCAAGCCGCGGCTGACGGTTGGGCAGGCTTGGTCAAGATGGGAAAGAAATGAAAGAAATGAAGGTTGCGGTGGACACGAACGTCTTGGTCCGAGCTGCCGTGCGTGACGACCCCAAGCAGGCGGAGGCGGCGACGCGGATCATGGCCCGGGCGGAGATGGTGGCGATTGGGGCGTCTTGCCTGTGCGAGTTTGTCTGGGTGCTGCGCAGCGTTTACGGCTACCGCGCGCCAAAGATAGCCGAGGCTATCCGCCTTCTTCTGGCAGCAGAGAATGTGGAGACGAACCGCCAGGCCGCCGAAGCGGGGCTGGCTATGCTCGACGCCGGCGGCGACTTTGCCGACGGCGTGATTGCCTACGAAGGAAGATGGTTGGGCGCGGAGACGTTTGTTTCGTTCGATGAGAAAGCCGTGGAGATGCTTGCAGCCCAAGGGCAGCATGCTCGGTTGTTATAGCGAATTCGACTACTGCATAAACCCGCCAGTATCTTTTCGGGCCGTCCCTCCGACAGTAAGTCGATCAATCTTCAAAGTCGGAATGCCCACGCCCACAGGCACGGCCTGCCCATCCTTGCCGCAGGTGCCGACGCCTTCATCGAGCTTTAAATCGTTGCCAACCATCGAGACCCGCGTCAGAACATCAGGCCCGTTGCCGATCAAGGTCGCGCCCTTGATAGGCGCGGTAATCTGTCCGTCTTCGATCATGTAAGCTTCGCTCGCGCCGAAGACGAATTTGCCGTTGGTGATATCGACTTGGCCGCCGCCGAAGTTCACCGCGTAGATGCCGTGCTTCACCGAGCGAATAATATCTTCGGGATTATCCTGTCCTGCCAACATGTAGGTATTCGTCATGCGCGGCATGGGGATGTGCTCGTAGCTCTCGCGGCGTCCGTTACCAGTATTGGCCATTCCCATCAGGCGAGCCGACAGCTTGTCGCTCAGATAACCCTTCAGGATTCCCTTTTCGATCAATACGGTTTCCTGCGTCGAGTTGCCTTCGTCATCCACGTTCAAAGATCCGCGCCGCCAAGGCATGGTACCGTTGTCGACCACCGTGCAGCCTTCGCTGGCCACGCGTTTGCCAATAAGTCCAGCGAATGCGGAAGTCTTCTTGCGATTGAAATCGGCTTCGAGGCCGTGGCCGACGGCTTCGTGCAACAAGACTCCAGGCCATCCCGGGCCGAGCACGACTTCCATCTCTCCAGCCGGAGCTTCTCGCGCGTCGAGTTGAAGAATCGCCTGCCGGGCAGCTTCTTTCGCGAAGTACTCTGGATTTTTTTCTCCGAAGAAGAAGTCGAGTGCTACCCGTCCGCCGCCGCCGGCGCCCCCGCGCGCCGAATTGCCTTCGGTTTTCGCGATGCAGGAAACGTTCATTCGGGCCATCGGCTGAGAATCCTCGGCAAACGTTCCGTCCGAGCCGACCACGAGAATATTCCGCAATTCGTCCCCGTAACCGGCGTGGACTTCCTGAATGCGCGGATCGTACGCGCGCGCGGCTTTGTCAGCCCGCATGACCAGTTCCACTTTCGCCGTAATCTCGGCATCCACCGACGGTAAAGTTACGGGATACAAGCTGCGCGCCGCCGCCTTCTGAAATCCGGCAACCGGAGTTTTGGCGGGCGCGCTGGCGATCAATGCCGCCGTTCGGGCCGCGTGCAAAATGCGTTTGGGCGAAAGATCATCGGTGTAGGCATAACCGGTGCGCTCCCCCGAAACCACGCGGACCCCGCAGCCGGCCGAAATTCCCTGCGAGGCCGACTTCACCATCGACTCATCCACCATCAGCGAGGTGGAGGACAGATACTCAAAGTAAAGATCGGCGAAATCCCCACCTGCGGAGAGTGCGGCGGCAAGATAGTGTTCGAGGTCGTTTTCGGTTACGCCGTAATGATCGAAAAAAAACCGCGATTTCTCAGCCAGAGACTGTTTATCCAAGCTCTTATTCACAGGGCTTTTACCCACAAAATTTAGATGCCGCCGCGATTCAGCGGACTCAGCTGCGGTGCCTTCATTATCCCACAGGCAAACTTCACCTCGCCCCCATACCCGGAGGAAGCTGCAATAACCATGGTCACATGTCACAGACGGCAGGTGCATTGCCCATCGAAAATCCCAGGCTGGAGGCGTCCATGCAAAGCGTCACCCCGCAAGCTCTGACACGCACAGTGGAGGATTACTTGCGCGAGGCTCCCGGAGCGGTGGTCCTGGAAAATGGAGCGGTTGCCTTCGACCTGGCGCGGTCAAAGTACTCGATTTCAGGCGAGACCCACCGCTGCCTGGTGCATTTCTGGTCTGACGAGCGCAATATCGTGCGCCGCGTATTGGACGCCGAGGTGAAAAACGGAACCCTGCGGCTCGCGGTACAGAGGATGGGGCAAGCGCATCCTTCGAAGCTGGAAATTTGCCGCGAACGCGACCGCCGCTCGCCTACCGCGCGCAGGCTCACCCGAGCCGCGTATGAGGAGAAATTAAGGCGGGCTCTTGACCGGCATTTTCCGGAGTTTCGAGTAGTGCGGCTTACCAGCAGCATCGATCTGGAAAAATCATTTGGACCCATCTACGCCCGCGGACTGATCCGCCGAGGTCGTTCCGCTTTCGCTTTTCTCGGGGTGAACACTCACGAGACCCAGTCATCGATCGACGCGTCACTCACCTTCGGTATTTTGTGGCTTGACCTGTGCCGCCAATCGCAGGCCCTGAATATGCTCGTGGAAGGGCTGAAGCTATTCGTTCCCAAAGGAACTTCGGCGTTGGTGCGGGAACGCATGGCCGTTTTGAACCGCGATGCCGCCAAGTGGCGGCTGTTTGAGTTTGACGAACGGGAGGACTCGCTGCTCGAGATTGACTGTGCCGACCGTGGCAACGTACTTACGCGGCTGGTGCAAGCTCCGGATGAGGCGGCAACGCGAACGCGTTTTAAGGACGCAATCGCGAGAATTCAAGCGATTCTGCCAAATTGCGAGGTTTCCATACCCTCGGCTGCGGAAGTAGTCTTCCGCTGGCGCGGACTCGAGTTCGCCAAAGCGCGGCTTGGCGTAGTTCCAGGAACATTACTCAGCTCGGAGGAAATCGTTTTTGGAGTCGGCTCCGAGGAGCGGATCCTGGAGGAGCGTAACGAATCTGCATTTGCAGATCTGGCGCACTGTTTGCGCGATGTAAGGCATCCCTATGGGCCTCGCCATCACGCCTTATGGCGCCTGCGTCCCGAGAGGTGGCTCGAGTCCATGGTCACCCAGGACGTGAGCCTCATAGATGACTGTCTCGATCCGTCGTTTCCCTATTCCCAGATTCCGGCTTTCTCGGCGGCGGATCGAGCCGTGATCGATGTACTGACCACCACACGCAGCCACCGCTTGGCGGTCGTAGAGTTGAAGGCCGACGAGGACATTCACTTGCCATTGCAGGGAATCGACTACTGGACGCGAGTGGAATGGCATCATGCACGCGGCGAATTTTTACGCTTTGGATATTTCGACGGTCGCGAACTCTCCGCCGAGAAGCCACTGCTCTTTCTCGTCGCTCCGGCGTTGCGTGTGCACCCTGCCACAGATACGTTGTTACGCTATGTTTCGCCCGATATCGAATGGCAATTCGTGGGCATTGACGAGCGTTGGCGGGAAGGGGTAAAAGTCGTTTTTCGCAAACGCCCGGAGCGCGGAATCAAACATGGGCACGACCTGCCCGCCGGTACAGCCGCATGAACTGGGGGCGATCCCGCTCGAAAATTTTGCCACCTGCCATCTAATTGCAATACAGGGAAAACCTGAGCCCGTTTATTGAAAATCCGTTTTTCGTAACAGTACTCACAAATTTCACACAAAACACTCGAAGTGAGTTAGGATGCCGCGATTCTTGGTCCGCACTTCTGACACGTGTGTGCCTGGAGTCTGTTGGTTCAAAGAATTCGAGGACACTGAAACTAAAGAGGACAATCAAATGAGAAAAAGGATCCCCCCTATGGCCGCGTTTGTTTGCGCGGCTATCTTCTTCTTGCTCACAATCCCAGGACAAGCTCAACAAACCTTGATGACGCGCCACGTTCGCGATGAAGTCGTGAACGGTAAGGCCCAGTTGATCGGGCATCTCCCGGCAACCCAAACGCTGCGCTTCGACATTGTTCTGCCGCTTCGCGATCGTGCGGGGTTGCAGAGTTTTCTGCAGGACCTCAACGACTCCTCCAGCCCCGCCTATCACCAGTTCCTTCAACCACAGGAATTTACCGCGAGGTTCGGCCCCACCCAGGAAGACTGGGATGCCCTGGTTGCCTTCGCGAAAGCCAGTGGCTTTGAAGTCGGGGGAGGAACCCGCGACAGCAGAGACCTGTGGCTCACCGGCTCCGTCGCCAACATCGAGAAGGCCTTCCACGTTTCGATGGGTGTCTATCAGGACCCGACTGAAGACCGCCAATTCTATGCCATCGATCGCGAGCCCACAGTGAACCTGCCCTTCCCGCTCTGGCATATCACTGGTTTGGACAACGACTCGAGGCCGCATCCGCTGTACGTCAAGAAGAGCGACTACCAGAAGGCCCACGGGATCGATCCGAACAAAGTTATCTCTGAAGCCACGACCGGCTCCGGCCCGTCGTCTTCGTTCCTGGGTAGCGACATGCGCGCGGCCTACTACGGCGGAACGGCGCTGACCGGCACCGGCCAAAACCTCGCTCTGTTCGAATTTGCGGGTACCGATCTAGCCGACCTTTCCACCTATTACAAAAACGTCAGTCAGACCGAACCCTACACTCCCACCCTCATCTCCACCGGCGGGTTTGCAACCAGCTGCGTAGATAGTGGCAGCAGCGCTTGCGATGATACCGAGCAGACGCTCGACATGACTCAGGCGATGGGCATGGCTCCAGGTTCGTCCATGCTCTACATGTACGTTTGCGGCAGCGTGAAGGCGAACGGCTCAGGCAGCATCAGTGACACGGCCTGCATCAGCGCCATGGTTACCACTACCGACGCCCCGTTGTCCAAGCAGATCGGTTGTTCGTGGGGCTGGACACCAGCCGATCCGAGCACGCTGGATCCCTACTTCGAGCAGATGGCGTCGCAAGGGCAGAACTTTTTTGCCGCGTCGGGCGATGACTCCGCTTGGTCTTCGTCCAACGAGGCCTGGCCCGCCGACGATGCCAATATCGTCTCGGTCGGCGGCACGGACCTGACAACCTCTAAAGCGGCTGGCCCCTGGGCCTCGGAAACTGCATGGGCTGACAGCGGCGGCGGCAACTCGCCAGACAGCATTGCTATCCCATCCTGGCAAACACCAGTTGACGGCTGCTCCGGTTGTTCCAAGACCCTCCGCAATGGCCCGGACGTTTCCGCCAACGCGAACTTTACTTTTTATGTTTGCGCAGACCAAACCACCTGCACGGCAAACGATTACGGCGGGACCAGTTTTGCCGCGCCCATGTGGGCCGGTTACCTGGCTTTGGCCAATCAACAGGCTGCATCCAGCGGCAAAACGATCGGATTCATCAATCCAATCATTTACCCGGCGGCGGAAGGATCCGGCTACAGCACCGACTTCCACGACATCACCAGTGGAAGCTGCGGCAAGTTCTCGGCCGCAACCGGTTTCGATCTGTGCACCGGCTTAGGCAGTCCGAACACGACCGGAATCATCAATCTCCTGGCCGGTTCGTCTTCGTCGCCGAGCTTTACCCTTTCGGCGTCGCCGAGCAGTTTGACGATCGCTCAGGGCAGCAGCGGGACGAGCACGATCACGGTGACCGATGTGGGAGGATTCACGGGTAGCGTAACGCTTGCTGCCTCTGGCCTGCCCAGTGGGGTAACCGCAACGTTCGGAACGAATCCGACAACCAGCACGAGTGTACTCACACTCACCGCGAGCAGCACGGCGACTACCGGAACAGCAACGGTAACGATCACCGGAACCTCCGGCAGCCTGACCGCCACCACGACCATCGCCCTTACGGTGAATTCAACTACATCGCCCAACTTCAGCGTGAGCGCGTCGCCCAGTTCCTTGAGCATCGCTCAAGGCAGCAGCGGGGCGAGCACGATCACAGTCACCAGCACCGGCGGCTTCAACTCGGCAACAACGTTGAGCGCCAGCGGACTGCCTAGCGGCGTGACCGCAGCGTTCTCCACCAACCCAGTCACTCCACCGGCAAACGGCAGTGCGACCTCAACCCTTACCCTGACGGTTTCGTCAACGGCAGCGGCAGGAACCTCCACGATAACCATCACCGGAACCTCCGGCTCAACCTCGCATAGCACCACCATCTCGCTCACCGTGACTTCGTCGGGAACGGCGAATTTCACCATGTCGTTGTCGCCGAGTTCCTTTACGGTCGATGACGGTAGCACCGTCGGGACAACTCTAACTCTCACCAGCGTGAACGGGTTCCATGGGTCTGTCACGCTCAGTGTGAACGAGTTCCCCACCGACGTATCGGCGACAGCTTCGTCGAACCCGGTCACCGTTCCCGCGAACGGCAGTGTAAAAGTAACGCTCGACTGGACCGCCACAAGGCGCGCCCCAACCGGAACCACAACCATAGAGCTGATCGGAACTTCGGGATCGATTCAGAACGAAATCCCGGTCACGATAACGGTGGCGCGTTAGCGCGCAAGTTAGCTGAAAAGTTGCCACGGAACCAATCGAGCCGGCTCCCAAAAAAGGACCGGCTCGATTTTTCCTTAAACGGCTAAAGACGCGTGCATCGTTCCCGACTTTTCTTCACGACTCCCACGCGCCCAGCAACCGCCTCACATCAACCAACTGCCCGATGTGATACGCGTTGTGATCGGCCACCAGCAAGGCTTCGCGCAGAACCGTCTGCCCTTGACCCCAGGGAATGCCGGCGAAGAGATCTGTTTTCGGATTTGCCACCAGATCCTCGATGGTCTTGAGATCTTTGCGAAATTTCTGAATACTCTTGTCCCACGCACTGGCGTTCGGCGGAGCGGCGTTCTGTGGCCAATAATCCTGAGGCCACTGCCGCGATTTGTATTTCGAATCGATGCTGAACTCGAGAATATCCTCTTGCGCCAATCGGAGGTGTTCGAGCAGCATCCAGGCCGAGTGCGGCAGGCCGTCGGGCTTTACTCCCCGAAGTTCTCCCGGCATGTCTTTTACAGCCTCGTCAAACTTGGCGTGTGCGCCGCCTTCTTTAAGCAGATAAATCACGTGTTCGCGGAGCTGTGCATCAGGATTCTTTGCCGTCGGTTTGGTTTTGCTGGTCTTCATTGATCGGTCCCTCTTGGTCCATCTTTTGTTCCATCTGAAATTGGATAAGCCCTTCCCTGACTCTCGATTGATCGAGTAAGTCGTCTTCCGGCATCACGCCGCGAAGCACCCGTCCTACGCCTCGCACGATGCGGCGCATCGGGAAGACTCCTTGATCGTCTGCGAAAAAGATTTCCCCAGCCCGTCGGCTGCGGTAATACCAGCGCTTGAGGAGCGAAATGTGCTCCATGGTTTCAAGCGCCGAACTAGGAGTCGGCAGCATTGTATCGAGCGTCTCCTGAACCCGCGATTCCAGCGATTGCGATTTTGCCTGCTCGCCGCTCGGGATGCTGAAAGTTGTGGGTCTGGAAATTCGCCCGCCATGCACTCGGAAAAAAGTAACCGCTTCAGGAACGTGGCTGGGCTGGACCATCAGCGCAGAAAGGCGATCCACGCGGCGCACGATCTCGGGAAGCTGGTTGAGAACC
Organism: Candidatus Sulfotelmatobacter sp.; assembly: GCA_036490235.1. GTDB lineage: Bacteria > Acidobacteriota > Terriglobia > Terriglobales > Acidobacteriaceae > Sulfotelmatobacter. The sequence goes on from DASXEG010000152.1 coordinate 13,622, forward strand.
GGTTTCAACTTCTCGACACGAGCGTGCAGGATAGCGGCGTCCTCGAAAGCGAGGCCGGCGGAAGCGGCGTCACGGGCCGCGCCGAATTCCCGCAATAATGTTTCGCCGCGCGAATCGAAATACGACTCAACTCGGACAACTTCGTCCTTGTACTGTTCGTCCGTGCAACCCTTGAAGCACGGAGCCAGGCACATCTTCATCTCCGAATAAATGCAGCCGGGAAACTTTGGATCGGGATGCAGATCGTCCACGCAGCGCCGCATCTTGAAAAAATCAAGCGAGTCGTTCATGAATTTCTCCACCGCAACCCGCGAAGCAAACGGCCCGTAGTAAAGCGCGCGGCCGTTGAGCTTTCCGACGCGGGTTGTGATCGAAGCTCGCGGGTACTCGTTCTCGAGGTGCAGCTTCAGAAACGGAGCAAATCGGAGACGCAGCCGCTTCGCGTATGTCTTGGGAAAAGTATCCCGTAAAAGCCGGTACAGCACGAATCCGGACTCGAAGTCCGACCCAGTTGGAGCGTATTCGATAGAGCCGACGCGGTCGCGAAGACTTAGCTTTTTCGTGCGTTCGTCCACTGGACCAAGCAGGCGCTGGAGACGGCGGCGCAGGTTGGCGGTTTTGCTGACATAGGGCTCGGCTTGAGGGTCAATACTGCACAGCCGGAAGACAGCGGGGGCAGCAGGAGCTATGGAGAAGATTTCTGTATCGCGCCCACGCACGAATTCCAGCCGCTCGGTTAGCACGAAATTATTGTAAGCAATATCAGCGCCGGGTACAGCCGCCCGAACTTGTCGGGCGGAGCCACGCGCCGCCCTAGCCAGGGCTCGGACGCGGCACACTGGATGATCCCATCTACTTCACGCCCTTATCCGGATTCCACGAACCCTGCAGTTTGCGCACGTACACAATCTGGCCGATGTGGTACGCGTTGTGCGTGCAGATATTCCCAATCGTCGGAGCCCACTTGGCTAGCTGTTGGTCGTCGGCGCCTTCCACCAGCTTTTCCAGATCCGTCATCACCTGGTCGAGTTGCTTCACCGTGTCGGCCCACTGCTTGTCGTCGAACTTCACGAAAGTTTCGTCGTTATTGCCGCCGAAGTTTTCCAGCTTCTCCCCCTTCAACCGCTCAAAGTTGCGGCGGTTCCAGAACAGCAGATGATACGTAAGCTGCCCCGCGGAATGGCCTCCGCCTGAAGGCTGCCAACTGGCTTGTTCGGCGGTGAGCCCCTCCACGGCGGTGTCGATGGGGACGAACCACTCCGCCTGATTGTGCGTGGTGTGCAGTTCCTGAAGTAGAAGGCTGCGCAAGGTTGCGGGTTTCTGGTTGTTTTGTGCGTTGCATGGAAAAGAGAAAGCGATTGCCAGAGTGGAAACTGCGAAGACAATTGCGCGCTTCATCCAATGCTCCTTATTTTGTTTTCAAGCGGACGAACTTTCGTTCGCCGGACCATGTGCCGCGAGGATTGACCAACTAATTGGCCAAGCACCGCGGAGATTGTTCCGCGTCAGATTCCCGCGTACCACGCGTAGCCGCCATCCGAGGCAGCCCAGCCCGTACCTTTGCCGAACGATTTGAGATTGTCCGTCATGCCGCTCTCCTACATTCTGGACCGGGTGGGAACTTTGCCGCAGGTCCGCTATGTTGTCTATCAGTCGTTTCAGCCAGACTGGTGGGAGAGCCTTGACATGGCCGACGCGTTGCACGCGCAAACGCTGGTCGCGCACGGCATGAACGGCACTAGTAGACGATTCCCCGCGACCATCCAACATTGACGAATTTGTACCCATGAGCAGAGAGCAGAGATAAGATCGGCTCGACAGATGCACGAAATTCTACCATTGGACTGGGGAAGTCCGGAGCGTCGGTAGTGTCCTAAGTCAACCTCGAAGGCCGCAAATGGACACGAAGGAAACATTATCTGCAAGCCTTTGTGTGCCTTCGCGCCCTTTGTGGTTTTTAAATTAGGACACCACCGGGCGTCTTAATTTCTTTACTCGTAGAGGTTGAAAAGTTGCCAATGATTGACAATTCTTGCCATCCCGAATACCCTCAGAATAATTTGGTGCGGTATGACCCTCAACGTCAACCTTACTCCACAACTCGAGAAACTAGTCCGCCAAAAGGTCGAGTCGGGCCGTTACAGCTCCGCCAGCGAAGTTGTTCGCGAAGCGTTGCGTCTGATGGAGGAGCGCAACGAGCTGCGCGCTCTCCAAATCGAAAGCCTGCAGGGCGATGTTCGCCAGGGCCTGGAAAGCGGACCGGCGCGCCGATGGAACGCGGCTGAAGTGAAGAGGCAAGGCCGCAAACGTCTTTTAGCTCGCGAAACCACTCCGAAATAAATGGCTTCGGTTGTAATACGCCCAAAAGGGTTTGGTCGATCTAGCAGAGATTTGGGCATACATCGCCGACGGGAGCAAGCGCCAGGCCGACGCCTTAATCGACCGCCTTCCATTGCAATTGATCAATACAAAAAGTCCAGAGCAAACAGTTGACTTGATAAACAACGGAACCGAGGCTCTGTCGATCCGTTCCATCAGATTCTCTGGCCAACAATTCCAAACGAAGAGCACCTGCGGCAGCACTTTGGAGCCGGAGGCGAGTTGCTCGTTCAGCGCTTCGTTCGAAACAAAGACCCAGGGAAGTTACACAGGGCTTATCACCATCGTCGATAGCGCTTCATCCAAGCCTCAGTTCGTGGAGCTTAGTGGAACCGCGACGGCTGTCAAGGTTTCCCCTGCGAGCCTGAATTTCGGCAACCAAAAAGTTGGCACCAAGAGCGCCACGCAGACTCTAACCGCGACGAACAAGGGCGGCAGCACTATTACGTTTCAGGGTGTAGGCATCCAATTTGGGGGAAGCGAGTTCTCCTCAACAAACAATTGCATGGGGCAGCCGCTTGAGCCAGGTGCTAGCTGCAAGGCATGGGTCACTTTCAAACCGACGCGAAAGGGAAAAACGAGTGCCACGTTTATTTTCCTGTTGCCCAGCGGCTCCGTCAGTCCCGCTCTGATCACTCTGACTGGAACGGGAGATTAGGAACGGGGGCGTGCGCTTCGCCCCCGCACTCCCATTGGCCAGCCGGGCATATGGTGACCTGAGAAGGGCCGCTCAGGCGGTTGATTGAGCACGAAAACCGTTTCCGTTACGAAACCCGAACAAGGGTGTAAGACGAGTGGGATGGAAGATGAAGCTACGCTCCCGCACTCTGCCCCTGAAACTTCACCTGCGGCAACTGCCGGTCTTCATCCACGACTTTGAACAGATCGCGCCGCTTCAAATCCATGAAGCTGGCGACAAAGACTTCGGGAATTTGCCCGATGCGGGTGTTGTAGGTGTTGACGTCGTCGTTGAAAAATTCCCGGCGGTCGGCGATGCGTTCTTCCAGCTCGCTGATGCGAGATTGCAGCTTGAGGAAATTATCGTTGGCTTGGAGTTGCGGATAGTTTTCGGCCACGGCAAACAGCCCACCGAGAGCGCTGCTCATCTTGGCATCGGCCTGCGCTTTCTGCGCGATGCTGGCCGCATTCATTGAAGCAGCGCGGGCTTGCGTGAGCGCGACCAGCGTCTGCTGCTCATGTTGCATGTAGCCCTTGACGCTTTCAACCAGGTTGGGAATTTCGTCGTGCCGCTGCTTGAGCAGGACGTCGATGTTCGCCCAGGCGCGGTCATTATCGTTACGCAGGCGAACGAGTTCGTTATAAAGAATGGCGGCATAGGCGGCAACGCCGACGATAAAGAAAAAGAAAACCGCTGCTTCGATCATGACTCGCTCCGGGACGAAAGCCCTTGGTGTCGCTGAATCCTTCCCACGACGCTAATGCGCCTTCTTCCTTGCGCGCTCTTCCACTTTGCCATGCGCAACATATTTAGTGGAACAGCCGCGCCTTGGCCAATGCAAGCACCAATCGGGAAGGGGCGAAGGTCACCGAAGCAAGGGCTGCAGCCGGCGTACGAAAAAGCAAAGACGCCGAAAAAGCAGAAGGGCCGAGCCTCCCAGCCCAGCCCTTGCAGCCTAACTCGACAATTTACGGCTTATGCGGTGTCAGATCGCAGGAATGTTGTACCTCATCCAGATTCAACCCCTGGGGCGAAAATTCGGCGATCTGCGGGCCGTTGCGCGTCCGAACTTCGATATTAAAGACTTGAGCGCCCATCATTCCGCGAACCGTTCCCTTGTCCATAGAAAGGAAGCGGCCGCGCACCCAATTCCAGCCCTTGTGGTCGTGATATCCGTCGATACGCACCATCACATCCATTTTCGGCTGGCCCCAGAATCCGGGGTAATCCGGCCGGCCCAAACGGCTGCCAAGGTCGAAATCGGAATATTCATACTTACCGTTGGTGCAGACCACTTGGACTCGCGGTTTGTAATTCGGATCTTGCGCGACGTAGTTATTCGACTGCAGCATGAATCGCGCCTTTTTTGCGCCCGTCATTTTGTCTTCCGAGCGGAAGACCATCCACTTGCCGCCGGCGCTCACCCCGTCCTGCTCATTGTCATAAGGACTCATCGCGCCCTGCTGGGCAAAGGCTGAAACCGCGAACACAACCATCGCAACAAAACAAATCGTACTAACGAACCATGGACTCAACAGCTGGCGTTCTTTCAAAGGATCCTCCCGCAGTGTTCTCATCATATTGAACCCGGAATGCGATGAAGAGTTGCATGAGAGGTTCTGCTGCGAGCAAGAACAAAATGCGTGCCAGAATCGCCGAAAAAACCAATCGCTGACCTGCACTTTTTGCGCTTTCCGGGACGTCCCGAAGAGTGATCATAAATTGCACATAACAGTAGATAGTTTAGAGACTTCCGGCTCCCCCTTAAGATTTTCCTTTGAAATTTCTTTACATACGGGGGTAGACGACATAAACTCCATCCTGCTGTTTTTCCCCCCTTCCGCCGGAAAAACCGGTGCGAAACCCGTAACCCTAATCACATTGAGGACCCTCGGCTTATGCTTTGGCCAAACGCAAGCACTATGACTTCATCTATCTCTCAGGGAATTTTCTTCAGAATGCTTCGTGGTGCATTCTTTTTTGCCTTGCTGAGCGCTGCGTCTGCCTTCGCGCAGACGAACATCACCACCTACCATTACGATAACTACCGTACCGGCTGGAACTCCAACGAGAACATTCTCACTCCGAACGCCGTGCATGGAGCGACATTCGGAATCCAGAAAATGGTCGCAGTGGATGACGAAGTGGACGCTCAACCGCTGGTGGTGAATAAGGTCAAGATTCTGACGGGGAACTTCAGGGGCCTTCACAACGTGGTGTACGTGGCGACCGATAACAATTCGGTTTACGCCATCGATACTACGAGCGGCGCCATCCTGTTGCAGGCGAATTTCGGACCTCCGGTAGTGCGCCCTCTGAACTGCGGCAAGTACAACCCTGATGTGGGCATCAAATCGACCCCAGTCATCGATCCCACCAGCAATATCTTGTATGTGATGGTCTATACAAACACGTCATCAGGCCCGGCATATTACCTGCATGCGCTTGCTTTGGGCACCCTGAAAGATACAGTTGCCCCAAAACTGGTAACGGCTTCGCATACGCTCTCAAACGGAACCACATATAGTTTCCAGGCTACCTATCAACAGCAGCGTCCAGCTCTGCTGCTGACCAACGGAGCGGTGTATGCGAGCTTTGGCAGCTTCTGCGATTTCGACGCGGATGTTTCCCGAGGCTGGCTGTTGGGTTGGCAGACGGGAACTCTGACCCCGCTTGCCGGCACCGAGCTGACCGACACGCAGGCCACCGATCCCGACGATTACTTTCTCACGTCAATTTGGATGTCGGGCTATGGGCCTGCTGTCGATGACGAAGGGAATGTTCTTTTGGTGACCGCAAATTCCGATAAAGACGGCCTCACTTATGACGGCGTGACCAATGTTCAAGAGAGTGTAGTCAAAGTATCTTCCGACCTGACGACACTGCTCGATATCTTCACGCCGGACAACGTGGCCGACATGGATGAGCATGACCTGGACTTCGGCGCTGGCGGAGTGCTGGTCCTTCCCGATCAACCCGGCGCCTTTCCTCACCTGGCGGTCGCCGCGGGCAAACTCGGAACCATGTTTTTCATGGACGAAGACGCTTTGGGAGGCTATAACCCCACTTCGAATAATGTACTGGGCACTTACACGATCGGGCCTTGCTGGTGCGGAGAAACTTACTTTGTGGATCCCAAGGACGGCGCGGGCCGCGTAGTGAGTAGCGGCGGCAACAACATTATCGTTTGGAAGGTGTTGACCTCGCCCACGCCGGCGCTCTCGAAAGTATCCAGCTCCGTCAATCTGGATGCAGCCGACACAGGATTTTTCACGAGTGTCTCTTCCAACGGCACAGCCACTCCCATTATCTGGGGGCTGTCGAGACCCTCAGGTACGATAACCAACATCAGCCTCTTTGCCTTCCAACCGGATGTCGGCGGAACCACAATGCAGACCCTGTACAAGGGCGTTGTGGGCACTTGGCCGGCGAATGCTTCCAACACCAATCTCATTCCGGTTGTGGCCAATGGAAAAGTCTTCATTGGTTCGTACAAGGAGCTGGTGATTATGGGACTGACTCCGAAAGGTGGCGCGGAGTAAAACCGATGTCGAATTAGGCCCGATACAGCATATTGCTATTTCAGGCCAAAACTAAAGATCGCTTTAACCCCGGGGCGGTAAGGCATACGCCCCGGTGCTGTTTCCCCTCGGGTAGCACACGCCCCAAAAGTCTCAGGAGGCATCACTCATGCCACTCTGTCCAAGGGAAGGCAGCATCGTGCGCCGCTCAAAAGTACTCGTCGCAGCCAGACTCGGCCCCATCGCGGTGGTTCTGGAATTCAGCGTCCTCGCAGCCGCGCAAGTTTCGGTCACCACTTATCACAATGACAATTACCGCACGGGATGGAACTCCCAGGAAACTGCCCTCACCCCGACCGCCGTTCACGGGTCTTCCTTCGGAATACTGAATACCATCACGCTCGACGATCAAGTGGACGCACAACCTCTGGTTGTGGCCAACGTGAACATTACCGCCGGCAACTTCCAGGGAATTCACACCGCGGTCTACGTGGCAACAGACAACAATTCGATCTATGCCATCGATACGACCAGCGGCGCCGTCCTCTTGCAGGTGAATCTCGGGCCGCCGGTGGTGAACACCCTGGGATGTGGCAAGACCGCAGATGTTGGCGTCAGTTCAACTCCTGTAATTGATCTTTCCAGCAATACGCTTTATGCCATGTCCTACACCCAGCAGTCGAGCGGACCGGCCTACTACCTGCACGCCTTGAATCTGGGCAATCTGACCGACAACGTCCCCCCGCAACTGGTAACCGGTTCACACACGCTCACCAACGGCAAGACGTATTCGTTCAACGCAAAATATGAGCGGCAGCGTCCGGCGCTGTTGATGGCCAACAGCACAATCTACGCAACTTTCGGAAGCTTCTGCGACCAGCACCCGAATCTTTCCCGCGGCTGGATTCTGGGATGGCAGACCGGAGGTTTAACCCCTCTTCCCGGCAACACGCTGATGGATACTCAAGCCACCGATTCGGGCAATTACTTCCTCTCGTCGATCTGGATGTCCGGCTACGGGCCCTCCGCAGATGACGACGGCAACATCCTGCTCGTCACCGCCAATTCTGATCCCGGAGAAGACACATACGACGGCCTGACCAACATTCAGGAGAGCGTAATTGAAATATCCCAGGACCTTTCGACAGTCCTCGATTTATTCACTCCGTCGAATGTGTTTTACCTCGATCAAAACGACCTCGATTTTGGATCCGGCGGAGTCATGGTCCTGCCCGATCAGCCCGGTTCGCTTCCGTTTCTGGCTGTCGCCGCAGGCAAGAGCGGATCGATGTTCCTGATGAACGAGCAAAATCTTGGCGGCTATTCCAGCACCGGCAACAACGTTCTCGGCACTTATACGGTTGGCAAATGCTGGTGCGGTCCTTCGTACTTTGTCGATCCCAACGACGGCGCGGGACGCGTAGTCAGCAGCGGCGGCAACACCATCCGCGTATGGAAAGTCGTGACCGGAACATCGGCGCCGACTCTGACCCAGGTAACAGTCTCGCCGACCCTCTCGGGCGCTGGCACAGGTTTTTTCACAAGCATTTCATCAAACGGCACTGCTAATCCCGTCATCTGGGCTCTGGCGCGTCCCGGACCCTCAAAAACAACCGTGAATCTCTATGCTTTCACCCCAGATCTCGGAGGGGGAACAACAATGAAACAGCTTTACGAGGGCACGGTCGGCGCATGGCTGGCGGGTGGAGGCAACACCAATCTCGTTCCCGTCGTCGCCAACGGTAAGGTTTTTGTGGCCTCGTACAAAGAGCTGGTCATTCTGGGTTTGAAGCCGAAGGCGGGCAGCAAAAACAAATAGCGGCTACTTACCCGCATCGATCTTAAGATCGATGTAAACCTGCGGCCGGTCGTCGAACTGGCTCACCGAACGCGTATCACTCTTGCGATTATTGAACTGCGCGTAAACTTCGTAGTCCACATTGGTGAGGCCAGGAAAACGATAGCTTCCATCCTGACTCACAATGTAAGTTTTCACAGCATGCGTGCGCATGTTGCTGAGATAAACAATGGCTCCGGAGACGGGATTATCCTGCTGATCGAGCACCTTGCCCGAAAGCAACCGTCCCTGCTGCTTGTCTTTCTTATCGGCCGCGGCACCCATCGCTGAAATTAAAACCAGCGCAGCACAGGCCAGCAGAGCAGTACTTTTTAGCGACACCCTGGGAAGCGACGATCTCGGATACATAGCGGAGTATTGATCCTTTGTGTTTTTCGCAGGCTGGCTTGCGGCAAACTACTGCGCCAAATGCAAGCCGATATCTACGCGTTCATCATACTCCACGTGTACCGGAACCTCTTCCGTGAGATGGACAGGATGGCCGTCGTGCGTCTTCACTCCTTTGAGATCGGCGCCGACGATGTAATCATTTTTTTCGGCAGCCACACGCACAGCGAACTCGCCGTGGTGATCGGAATAAAGCTCCCACTTCGGCTTTTTATCGGATGCCCGCCGGATGAGAACTTTCACGCCATACACAGGATGGTCGTCCGGACCCCACACCGTGCCAAAAATCAGCGCATAAGGATCGGTCGGCTTTAATTTTTTAGGCGAGGAATCGGCCCCGGCCGAAGACCACTGCGGACTCACAGCGAAGACCAGAAAAAGAAGGAAGGAAAAAGCAGCGCGCCATTTCAACCTGCAAAGACGTGAGGTCCTACTCATCACTCTCTTCCGTCTCCACTTCCTCTTCCTCGTCTACATAACCCTCTTCCACCGCCTTCAACTCCAGCGGCTCTGTGGTGACAACTTCGAAGTCCGTGCCACACTCCGGGCACGAGATGACTTCACCTTCATCCACTTCGTCTGCTTCCACATCCAAATCGGTTTCGCATTCAGGACAAAGAACCATGATTTCTACACTCCCCAATATCGTCGGCTGGTTAGATACCCTTGATAATATTTAGATTCTTCCCCGCCAGAGGTCAAGGGGGCGGGGCCTGTAGGGGAAAAGATTTATAATTTTGCCGAAACTGCTGCCAACCTTGACATTCCATCCCACGGAGCCTAAATGACTTTTCCCATCGCGCGACGTTCATTTTTGGCAACTATCGTACTGCTGGCCACAGTGGCGGCAGCACAGAATCAAAGTAATCCAGAGAACGCAACTCCTGCCGGACCTATGCCGGTAGATGCTCAGATTGCTGCTGCCCTGCAACAGGTTTCCGCGAAGCAGATTCAGGCCAATATCGATAAGCTCGTAAGCTTCGGCACGCGATCAACTTTATCCGCACAGGACGCCGCCGCCGTCGCATCTGGCCGCGGCATTGGCGCAGCGCGCGAGTGGATCAAATCGGAATTCGAACGCTATTCAAAAGATTGCGGCGGTTGTCTGGAGGTAAAGACAGATTCGTTCACGCAGCAACCCGCCGAGCGAGTCCCGCAGCCAACAGTCCTTACGAATGTCTACGCGGTTTTAAAAGGCACTGATCCACAAAACGCCGGACGCATCATGCTCGTGACCGGGCACTACGATTCGCGGCGTACCGATGTGCTCGATGCCACAGGAGACGCTCCCGGCGCGAACGACGACGGAAGCGGCACCGCCGTCAGTCTCGAGTGCGCGCGAGTCTTAAGCAAGCTCAAGTTCCCGGCCACAATTATTTTTCTGACGGTCGCCGGCGAAGAACAGGGATTGGACGGCAGCCACCACTTTGCCGAGATGGCTAAACAGCAAGGCTGGGACGTGGAAGCGGCGCTCAACAACGACATTGTTGGTGGAGACCAGAGCCCCGGCCAGGATCCTTCGTTGGTCCGCATCTTCTCCGCTGGCTTGCCGCTCACCGCGTCCGACCAGGATATTCGCCGCATTCGGGGACTCGGTGGCGAGAATGATTCCGCCTCCCGCCAACTTGCGCGCTATGTCTATGACGTCGGCCGCAGCTACGACACAGGCGTCAAGCCCATGCTTATCTTCCGACTTGATCGTTACCTCCGCGGCGGCGACCATTTTTCATTTCTCGAGCAGGGATTTACCGCCGTCCGATTCACCGAATACCGTGAAAATTTTCACCATCAGCATCAGAACGTTCGCACCGAAGATGGCATTGAATATGGCGATCTGCCGAAGTTCGTCGATTTCGACTATGTCGCCAATGTGGCCCGCTTGAACGCGGCCACTTTAGCCTCATTGGCGTCTTCGCCCGCCCCTCCCGCCAATGTGCACATCGAGACCAAAAATCTGGAAAACGATTCAACCCTTACCTGGGACGGTTCTCCTGGTGGCCGGGCAACACAATATGAAGTTTTGTGGCGCGCCACCAGCAGTCCGGAATGGGAACACGCCCAGAACGTCGGCAACGAAACTCACGCAACTCTGCAACTTTCAAAGGACAACGTCATCTTTGCTGTAAGGGCGTTAGACAAGGAAGGGCACCGAAGTTTGGCCGTGGTACCCACGCCCGAGCGTTAAAAGCCGCCAAGCTGCTACGATAACTCT
>DASXEG010000011.1:0-18029 GCA_036490235.1 Candidatus Sulfotelmatobacter sp.
AGTTTGATGGAGCGTCGGTAACAAAATCGGGCGGCGAGTGATTACCGCCCGGTTGTCTCTTAAACGCCGTGTCATCCTCAGCGAAGCGAAGGACCTATGCATCCTGGCAGAGCCGCCGATCCACCCACAGCAACCGCGGCCTCCCGCTAGTACGTGAACGACTGAATCTCCGTCACTCCCGAATCCGGCCCATCCACATATCCGCTGCGCGTGCTCGGATTTAAGGCGATGTGCGTGCCAATCACATTAAACGCATTCGAGAAATTGAATCCGTTCAGCGACTCCACCAGATTTCCCTTGATGTCGTAAACCTGAATACTGCTGCCCGAACCCGTACTCGACACTGACTGCGCCACGAAAAACAATTTGTTGATCGGATCGTACTCGACATCCGATCCACTCTGAAGCTGACCGGTCGCGCTGGGCAGAACTTCAGCGAATCCGGTTTGCGTTTTCAGATTGTAAAACTCCACGCGAAAATCAACTTCCGTTGTGGTGCAAGCAACCCCATCTTCGGAATCGACCGCGAGCCCGTTGATCGATCCTTGCCGGAACGGCGGCGGCCCGGGAATGCCGGTGAACTCATCCACCACGCCGGTCGTCAAATCCACAAGCGCAAACTTCGGAGGTGGCCCACCCACCGCACTATCCGACGATGCAACCACAGCTTCATTCGTCACGCTGTCATACGCGACTACAGGCGCGTTCGCAAACTGAAACGTCGAGTCGGTAAGATCGACCGCAGGCTCAAAGGTATTTTCAGCAACGTTGCTGGTAAACACGAATGTGTCGAAATCTTCGCCGTTATTATTGAAATAAAGAACGGCCGTAGTGGGCACGCCCTGGTTCCGGCTCATCCCGGTAATGATTTGCTCTGCGGTCAACGGCGGCGTCCACATCCCCGTAAACTTGTTCCCCGAAAGCGGATTCAGTTCTTGATAAATGCGCTTGGTGACATAGATTCCGGTCACGTGTTCCCGCTCTACCAACCCCACGCTCGTCCCAACGATTCCAAGCGTCAGATAGTCATCCTTGCTCTGAATCTCGGAAACAACTTTCAAAATCTTGCCCGTCTTCTGGTTGAACGTTTCCACCGCAGCCAACACCTTGCCGCCGCTGATATCCTGCGCCTCGCTCAACACGCCTTCTGTGCCGTTCTGATCGATATCGAACCCAAAAATTTGCCCGCCAAACTTGCTATGTACAAGGATTTTTCCCGGTCCCACGGGCAAATTCGCCTCCTGCGCCGCGCCCATGCTCGGACGCCCGATCGAAAGCAGAAGAGCCATCGCGAACACTGCGCCCCTCCCCAAAAGCCGCCCCAAAAGTGAAAGATTCCCGCATCTCATGACTTCAAGTCTCCCCCTGACAATGTATGCATCCGCGAACCTTTGGGATCCTACAAGCGCCTTCAGTCGCGGTTGTCAGAGGTTTGTAAAATCTGGCTTCTACGCTAAGCGCCGCCAGAGAGCCGGCATGCTACCATCGGCGGGTGAGCCTCTCAGATACAAGCCCGGCCGCGGCACGCCTTCAGTTGACGATTCACCGCTCGATGCCGGCCGTGCAAAAGATTCTTATTTCCTACGAGATGAGCATGCTCGCACCGGAATTGCGAACCGCTCGCATTCGGAAAGATCATCCCGACTGGACCGAAGCGCAGGTCAAACGCGAACTACTCCGGCTCGCATTCTTTCCCCAGCCCCTCCCCGCCGGGCTGCCATGAACTTTCCTGAAGTTTTGCGGCGAATTGTAGCCGCGCTCGAATCCTGCGGCATTCCTTACATGATCACGGGTTCCTTCGCCGCGCAGGCAGGGGCCAACTCATCCGACTTCAATATCTCTCCCGAATAAACTCCCCGATCGAGGCATAAGCCCGCTCCAAAGTTTTCTCATCCGGCAAAAACACGATTCGAAAATGCTGCGTGCCCGGCTTCTGCCCAAAGCCCGACCCATGCACCACCATCACATGCTTCTGCCGAATCAACTCCTTCACAAACACTTCATCGCTCTCGGGAATGTCGATTCGAGGGAAGGCATAAAACGCCCCCTGCGGCGCAACGCAACTCACGCGCGGCGTAGTTTCGCACCATTTCTGCGTCAAATTCCGCCGCGACCGCAGCTTGCGCTTCACTTCGACCAGATGATCCTGCGGCCCTTCGAGCGCCGCCTTAATCGCATACTGCTCGGGATGATTGGCGCACAACCGCGCCCGCAACAGCCGGTGAATGCCATCGATATACGGCCTGATCGCGGCCGCGTCGCCCGAAGCGATGCCCCACCCGATGCGCCATCCCGGCACCAGATAATTTTTCGACATCCCGCCGAAAGTGATGCAGGGCACATCCGGCGCAACCGCAGCAAAAGCAATATGCGGAGTATCTTCGAGAATCAGCTTGTCGTAAATTTCGTCAGAGAAAACAACCAGATTGTGCCGTCGCGCCAGGTCGGCAATGCTCTGCAACATCTCTCGCGAGCAAAGTGATCCGGTGGGATTATTCGGATTAATTAATACAATCGCCCTCGTACGTGGCGTCAACTTGCGCTCGATATCAGCCAGCTCCGGCTGCCACGCATCCTCCTCATTCAAATCGTAAGCGTTGAGGCCGATGCCCAGTTTGCATAACACCGCCGAATACAGCGGGTAATCCGGGCTCGGTGTAAGAATATTTTCTCCCGGATTCACCAGCGCGGAAATGCAAAGGTCAACGGTCTCGCTCACGCCCGAAGTTACGAAGACATCTCGCACCGTCGTGATGCCTTTGCGAACCGCCTCGCCGCGAATCGCATCCAGCGCCTCCGGAACCCCCGCTGAAGCTGCGTACCCGTTCTTGCCATCGCGCATCGCCTTGTGAACAGCTTCAATAATGTGCGCCGGAGTTTCGAAGTCGAAATTGAGCGGATCGCCCACGTTAAGCGGCAAAACTTTATGCCCCTGCTGGATGACTTCATCGGCCACGCAAGCCAGATCGCGGATAGCGTAGCGGACATTCTCCAGCCGTTTGGCGGCAGTGATTTCCTGTGCGGGAGGTTGACTCACGACGACTGGATTCATAAATGCCTCACAGCATTGGCGCCGCAGCTGATGAGTTTGCCCACAGGGAAATTCTAAACGCAGAGACGCGCCGGATGGAGAGAAATTAGCTGGGTTTCAAATTCAGTGAGGTGTGAAGCTGATAGACACTTCTTCCACGGTTTGATCCGGTGCGGGAGCATACTTCCATCTCATCACCGCGGCGGATGCGCTCTCCGCGAGGATCGGGTTCCCGCCAACCACCGTGACGTTGGTCACTTTTCCATCGGCAGCGACAGTCGCTTTCAGACGAACCAGGCCGCCAATTTGTGCGTGCCGCAGCAGTTCAGAGTAGTCCGGTTTTACGGACACTACCACTTTCCGTTCCGACTTTGCAGCTCTCTGTGCGGGTGAAACTGGAGACAATGCCAAAAAGAGGAAAACGACCGTTAGCAGCGTGACGAGTCTTGTAAGTGAGCGAAACATAAGGTCTTAAACAGGCTTGCAGTTGGACGAGGCAGTTCCGTGCCAAAGCTTTTCGCGGACAACATGTGCCCACCAGTTGACGGTAAGCCACGTTGAGGCAGCAGACAAGATTACCTAGGTACTGAAGATCAAATTCCAAAACCGGAGAAGCCGCTCACGGTTCTTAACGACAGGCCCAACGAACCTCAGCTCACTGTCCGTCAGATGAGGTCAACGCATCGATCAGGCTCGGCCCAATCGGGCTGCCCCATCCCGTCACCAGATCGTATCCCGTCACGGCATTGTACTTCCCGTTGTTCCCCTTCACGATGTCGTGGAAATCGCTGTCATAGCTCGTTCCCACGCCAATCTCATAAATCGCGGGGTTGAGAAATCCCAGCATCGATCCGCCATTCTTGATCGACTGCTCATTCGCCATCGCCGTCAGGCCCGCCCATTGCGGCGCAGCGTAACTCGTGCCGCCATTGCCGCCGTTGCATCCACCGTCATAGCAACTGTATTGATTCGTATTCGCCTCAGCCGAAACATCCGGATAATTCCGCAACGTAGTCGAGCCGCCATTCGCTGCATTGATCACGCCCGGCAGTTGCTGATAGCTGGGAATCGGAATGTCGTTCTTCGACGGCGAGCCCGCCGTTCCGTTCCATCCGGTTTCAGATTTCCACGTTCCACCCGGGCCATTCGTCACCAGATCGGAGCCGCCGACTGCTGTCAGATATGGATCGTCCGACGGCCACACTACGTCGCCCGGAGTTCCCGATCCATTGTCTCCCGTGGCCACAAACAAAGTCTGACCTTGCGCCATGAATTCCTTGAAAATCGGATCGAGCACGCTCTCGTTGTCCTTCCATCCCCACGAGCAACTCAGTTGCTTGGCAAGATTGTCGGAGGCCATTTTGCTGAAGATCGAGGGATCCTGATTTCCCACATAAACAAGCACCTGCTTCATTCCGGGCGCCATCGAGATCGCCATCTCGATGTCGAGCGCCTGCTCGCTGTCATCGCATGAATTCGGAGGGCAATTCAGCCGCGCGCCATTTACCGAGACGCCCTTCACCGGCACCTTAAGCGGTTCATTCACCTTCTTGAAAAAAGTGATGACATCGCTGAGTTCATATCCCGCAAATTCAAATAATCCCACCGCCTGACCGGCGCCATTCAGCGGACCCGAGCCGTAATACGCCGCGCGCATGTCGCTGCCAATAAAATCTCCGCCCGGCCCAGAACCAGTCGTCTTGCCGATTTCGCTGCGCGACCGTATGGCGTGGACATTCTTCGCCCTCGGCAGTGTGAAGTTATCCAGCCCGGTGATATGCAGCAGTGGAACATCCAGATCGACCGTCGGCTCGCGATCGGGCGCAAAGAACGTCCGGCTCTCCGTCGGATGCTGATAAACATTTAGGTTGACGTGCAGAGCGCTCTCAACATTCGCCGCCGGCCCCTCCACATCCACCACCATGCGATTCGCATGAGTATCGATCACATCCAGTCCATTCGCGCGCGCAAAATTCACCACCGCCTCGTAATCCGCCTCGGACGCGCCAAACCGATCCGCAAACTCCTGCACGCTCAAATAACGATGATAAGCAGCATCGTGCCGGTCATAGAGCCGCTGCAGCAAATCGTCGAGACCAGCCTCATTCCGCAGCGGCAGGGAGATCGCCAAACTTAAACGTTGTGTCGTAGGGACACGACCCACTAAAGGAGCAACTCCGCTGGAAACCGCATCAGGGACATGAGCCGTCATAAGAGAGTACGACTGGGCTTGAGCTACGATGTCGAAGAAAAAAAGTGCAGACAAGAACACCAGGGCAGCAGCAGAAATGTTTTTCATCGATGATCTCCCGATTGCTTTGGTACTTTACAACGCACCGGGCTCAGCGAACAAGAAGAGGATAGTCTCTACTCCAGAAACGAAAATGGCTCAGCTGAAACTGAGCCACTCCCGGGAGATTGAACTATCTCGGAATCGGTTTAATCCACCCGGTCAATCTGCGCCTTCTGCAGCGTATCCGAGTAATCCACGTACACCGACTTCCACTCGGTATAAAACTCGATCGCCCCAATGCCGCCCTCGCGATGCCCATTGCCCGTGGCCTTCGTGCCGCCGAAAGGCAGATGCACTTCTGCCCCAATCGTCGGTGCATTGATGTACGTAATGCCCGCATACAAGTCACGCATCGCGGTAAACGCTTTGTTCACATCCTTGGTATAGATCGAAGAAGACAATCCATACTCAATTCCGTTAGCGATCTCAATCGCATCGTCCAGATCGTCGCAAGGAATGATCGACACCACCGGCCCAAAAATCTCTTCCTGCGCAATCCGCATCTTAGGATCGACTTCGCTGAACACGGTCGGCTCCATGAACCACCCATACTGATAATCGCCATGCTCCAGCCGATTGCCGCCGCACAGCATCTTCGCGCCTTCATTCTTGCCGATCTCGACATAGCTGAGATCTGTCTGCAACTGCCTCTCATTCACCGCCGGTCCCATCTCGACCGTCTCGTCCAGACCGTTGCCAACTTTTAACTTCTTCGCCCGCGAAACATACTCTTCCACAAATTTCCGATAAACACCTTTCTGCACGATAATCCGGCTGGTCGCAGTGCAACGTTGGCCGGTAGTCCCGAACCCGCCCCACAGCCCGCCCTCGATCGCAAGTTCAAGATTGGCGTCATCCAGCACGATCATCGGATTTTTCCCGCCCAATTCCAGAGAGCAGTGCTTGAAACTCTTCGCCGCAATGCCGCCAACAATTCGCCCCACCGCCGACGAACCGGTCAAAGAAATCGCACGCACATCCTGATGCTCGGCCAGCGGCGTTCCTACTTCAGCTCCAAATCCGGTCACAACATTCACCACGCCCTTCGGAATGCCCGCGTCAGTGAACGCCCGCACCAGGTTGAAGGTGGAAAGCGGAGTATCCTGCGCGGGCTTGATCACGCAGGTATTTCCGCAGACCACGGCCGGCAGCAGCTTCCACGAAGAAATCGCCATGGGAAAATTCCACGGCGTAATCATCCCGCACACGCCAATCGGCTGCCGCACGGCCATCGCGAACTTGTTCGGCAACTCCGAAGGCACAGTCGGGCCAAACAACCTCCGCCCTTCGCCCGCGTTGTAATACGCGGCATCGATCGCTTCCTGGACGTCTCCGCGAGTCTCCTTGAGCACCTTGCCCATCTCGCGCGTCATCTCGCGCGCACACTCTTCCTTCCGTCCAACCAAAAGCTCCGCCGCGCGAAACACCATCTCGGCCCGCCGGGGCGCCGGCACCAGTCGCCATTTTGCAAAAGCCCGCTTCGCCGCGTCCACTGCCGCATCCACATCCGCCTTCGCCGATTTCTGAAAAATTCCAACCACATCGCGCGTATCGGCAGGATTGCGATTTTCAAACGTCTCGCCGGTCGAGGCCTCGACCCACTCGCCGTCAATGAAATTCTTAACCACTTTGGTCGGGTTGTATCCCAGAATGGCCGGTGATGCCAAAGTATCGGTCGCCATAAAGATCTCCTTATAAATGTCTGATATTGATGCTACAGAAGGGACGGAAGTCGCGGCAAGGGATGGACGGCACCGGCCATGCAGAGAAAATCGGCGGCCACCTGTAATCTCACCCAGGGAAAAGTCTGGGCGTTTCGGGTATGAACTCTTCTCATAACGCGAATCCTATTTACATCAACCGTCCCTCTGCGATATCTTTTGCGCGAAGCACTAATAGGGGGGATCGATATTCATGGCCAAAAAAACAGGATTCAGCGACTCTTCACTTTGGGTCGCCGTGATCGTGCTGGTGGCGATCGCAGCGTGGACATATTTCCGGCGGTAAATAAAATTTCGGCGAGCACGAACGCGTTTTAAAACGCGAAGCCGATGACTGGCTTGTTCCTGAATGTCAGGTCAGGGACAAATGAGCATCGGCGGCTACCCGTTTGACGAATTTGCCTCGTTGCTGTTCCTCCGCAACATACCCACCTGCACGGCCACCCGCGATCGCTGGCATTCGTCCTTTGCGGTTCTTCCGCGCCAATCCGGATTGCTTATGACCATGGTATAATGACCATGATCAGGTGAATCATGAAAGTACGAACAATGGCCGCCGGTTCGTTCAAAACTCATTGCTTGGCCGTCATGGACGAGGTCCAGGCCAGGAAGCAAACGGTGGTCATTACCAAGCGCGGGAAGCCGGTCGCGAAGCTGATCCCAGTCGGCAAGCAGACTGACGACATATTTGGTTTCCTCGCCGGCAAGGGAAAAATTACCCGCGGCGTTGTTTCCCCCATAATTAGTCCCGAAGAATGGGGCGATCTCTATTGATCCTGCTAGATACGCACGTCGTTATTTGGCTGGCTTTCGAACAGGATCGACTCTCCAAAAACGCGCGAGCAATAATTGAGGAAGCCCGGCTTAACGGCGAGGGACTCGCTATCTCCGGCATAAGCCTCTTCGAACTGGCAAGGGCATTTCACCGTGAACGTGAACACTTCACCATCAGTGTGGAGTCCGCTCTCGCGGAAGTCGAGCGGCGATTTACCGTGCTGCCCATAAACAGCCGAATCTCGATTCAAGCTCTTTACTTTCCGGCGACTTATCCGAAAGACCCCGCCGACCGTATTATCGGAGCCACCGCGCTCGTGGAAGGGCTCACACTAGTCACGGCAGACGCCCAAATTCGTAAGTCGGGCGCGCTTCGAACAATTTGGTAGCGCGCAGGCTTCCACTGCGATCCGCTTCCTCTTTCCTCCCGAATCTGCTTAAATCAACTTCAGCATCATCACGCTCTGATTTCTCAGCTCAATTTGTGGTCGACATTCATTCGCACATTCTCCCCGAAGTAGACGACGGTTCCAAGTCGTGGGAAATTTCAGTGGCCATGTGCCGCACCGCGGCCGCCGACGGCATCACGCATCAAGTCGCAACGCCTCATGCCAACGATCGCTATCACTATGATCGCCCTTATCTGCAAGGCCTGGTCGACCACCTGCAGTCGCTGATCGGCGAGTCGCTCACCCTGAGCCTGGGCTGCGACTTCCATCTTTCCTACGAGAACTTGCAGGATGTTCTAGCCAATCCCGCCCGTTACGCAATCGAAGGCTCGCATTACATGCTGGTCGAGCTGAGCAATTACGGTGTTCCGCAGCAGATCAATGATTGCTTCACGCAACTGGGCGACCGCGGCATCACCGCCGTCATCACCCACCCTGAACGCAATCCAATCCTGCGTGAAAATCTGCAGCGTGTGGTGGAATGGGCCGAGCAAGGCTGCGTGATTCAGGTGACCGGCTCGGCCTTGACCGGGTTTTGGGGCGAGCGCGTCCGCCGCGCCGCGCAATGGCTGTTAGATCACGATGCCGTTCACGTCCTGGCAACCGACGCGCACGACACCCAAAAGCGCGTGCCTGTACTCTCGACAGCTCGCGACGCGGCAGCTGAAATCTGTGGCGCAGAGGTCGCCGATGCTTTGGTAGAAGCCAATCCCGCAGCCATCATCCGCTCCCAACCGCTTCCCTATTTCCCTCGGCCGGTTATCGGCGCCTATCGCAAGTCAACGGGCGGCGTTGGCAATTAACCAGCGCAATCGCACTCGCACCACGTTACTTCTGCTGACTGGAGGGATCGTGTTGACTCGAGTTGGGCGCAGGATCCGCGGCCGGAGTCGGGCTTGTGCTGGAGGGCGCAGCTTCACCGCCGTGTGATAAAGGGTTCGGGGAAGAGGATTGCACCGCTGCAGGATGCGAAACTTCCGGACCGGTCGTCATCGCACTCTCTGGGTTGAGCAGATGATCATGGCTCGGCCCCAGCCCAAGATTGATCAGCGCCCGCGAATCCGGCACAGTCTTCGATTGCCAACCGTGGTCAGCCTGATAGTGCCGCAAGGCGTCCTCACTCGTCTGGTCCCACTTTCCCGTCGGCTCGCCCTTCATGTAGTGCTCGCGAATGAGCGCCTCTTGTATTTCTTCCGCCCGCTGCGGATCGATTTTCTGCTGACCGCGCGCCACAGTCCGCTTCGATCTCGACCGTTTTCCTTTAGCGGTGTGAGAACTGGCAACGGAATTCGATTTTCGGTAGGTCGAGCTATGCGCCGTGGAGGAAGAATGCGAAGCTGCAGAGTGAGACGTGGCGTGCGTTTTCGTCGATGCCGCCGGTTTTTTAACCGTCGAAGGATGACTCGTCGTATCGGTCTGCCCCAGTACAATTACCGGCAGAAAAAAACACGAAGCCAACGCCAGCCTCGCAGTAACACTGGTCCATCCCGAAGCGGCTTTTAAACGACAATTGTTCGCCAAAGGCAGTCCTCGCAGGATCACCCGATAATCCCTCAGTCCCCATCATCCCTTATTCGATGGTGCAATGCCAGTTCCCGTCGGCCAAAGTGCCGGTTACGGAAGTGTCCCGGCTACGAAGATCGTCCCATCCTGGCGGCTGGAGCCGCGCGGGCGAACCAGGAACACCACGTCCTGGCCGCTCTTCAGGCCGGATTCAATGCGGGTGAAATCATCTTCGCTGTTGACCGGCTGCTTGTTCACTTCGAGGATCACGTCGCCGCGTCCCAGATTGATGTCTTCGGCGAACGAATTCGGCTTCACATCCTGCACGATCACGCCTTTCCCGGCAGGTATGTCGAGACGGTCCGCGATCTCCGGCGTAAGCTTTCTCACCGTGATGCCGAACTTGCTCTGCTTCGGCGTGCTCTCGTCGTTTCCGCTTTCATCGTCGTTCAGGCGCGCCGCAAACAGCTTGGAGCGGTCTGCAATGGTGACACTGGCATCCTGCTTCTTGCCGTTGCGCAGAAAGCCGAGCTGCACTTTCGCGCCCGGTTTCCGGCTGGCGATGTCCGCCACCAATTCCGACCCTTTCGAAACTTTCTGTCCATCGACCGTTGTAATCGTATCGCCCACCTTTAGCCCAGCCTGATCGGCGGGACTGCCGGGCACGACGCTCGAGACCGTGACGCCGCTGCCCTGGCCGTACACGCGCGCGATCGCAGGGTTTTCGACCGCGTCAAACATAATCCCGATCGACCCGCGGGTTACACGATGCTCAGGTCCGATGAGCTGGTTATAAACCTCCGCCACCGTACTGGAAGGCAAGGAGAAACCCACTCCTGCATAAGCGTTCGTCTCACTCAAAATCGCGGTGTTAATGCCAATCACTTCCCCATCCATGTTGACGAGTGGTCCGCCCGAATTGCCCGGATTGATCGCGGCGTCTGTCTGAATGAAGGTCTGGAACTGCCGTCCCGGGACAATATCGCGGCCCTTGGCCGAAACAATTCCCGCGGTCACGGTGCCCACTTGCCCAAACGGGCTGCCAATGGCCAAAACCCAATCGCCCACCTGCATGCTGTCCGAATTGCCCAGCTTCGCCGCAGGCACGCTGTGGTCAACATCGATCTTGATCACAGCCAAATCCGTTTCCTGATCTTCGCCGATAACTCTGGCATCATGCTGCACGCCCGGCGGATCATCCTGCAATCGAACGCGAATGCGATCTGCTTTCTCGATCACATGTCGGTTCGTGAGGATATAGCCTTTGCTGTCGACAATTACTCCAGATCCGAGCGAACGCTCCCGAATCGATCCATCCCCGCCCAATGGACTCTGCCCGCCACCGCCCGGCGCGCCGAAGAAGCGGTTGAAAAAGTCATCCATCCCGTTGCCATTGTCCCCGCCGCCGTTGTCGTCGTCCGGAGCCTGCCCGCGACGCCGATGCGGGTTCTGAATCGTCGATTCCGTATTGATGTTGACCACGCTCGGGCCCAACTGCTTGGCAATCTGAGAGAATGCGCTCGAAAGCTGCTTCGGCGAAGGAATGGTCAGTGGCGTGGCGTCAGAGGATTTTTGTCCTTCTTTCCCCTTCACGCCAAACGAAACCACCGTACCAATCAAGATACCCAGTGCCAGGGTGGCCACGATGCTGAACGTATAAACCCACCGATGGTCCTTCATGCGTAGCCAGAATGACCGCGAATCCATAAGCCTGCTTTCCTCCGAAAACTGTCAATTTGCCATTATACTGCGCGGCCGGTAATGCCCAGTTTGAATTTCTCTCGGACCCTTTGACCGGGCGTGACCCGAAAACCTGCGTTTTCACCGGCGGGCCGAAGATCACGGCGCACGATCTCGCTGTCCTATAAGGACGTTAGACGCGCAAACCTGTCGTTTCGTTGCGGGAGTTACTTGGCCTCGTAAACGGTTTTCCCGCCGACCACGGTCCGTAGCACCCTTGCCGCAAGGATCTGCTCGGGCAACGCTGCCGTAATATCGCGATCCAGGACCACAAAATCCGCCAGCATTCCCGCCGCAAGCTTTCCCTTTTCCTTCTCTTCAAACTCCGCAAACGCCGATCCGGACGTATAAGCCGCAATCGCCTGATCCATCGTCAGCTTCTGCTCGGGAAAGTATTCATGTTTCCCATCTTCGCTCTTGCGCGTCACCGCCGCATATACTCCCCGGAACGGCGTCACCGGCTCAACCGGATAATCCGTACCAAAAGCTAGACTCACGCCTTGATCTAAAAAGGCGGCCCACGCATAAGAATACGCGGCCCTCTTTGGGCCAAGGCGATCCTCCGCCCAGCGGATATCGCTCAGTAAGTGGCTGGGCTGCATCGAAGCGATGACCTTCAGCTTTTTGAAGCGCGCGATCTGCTCCGGCGTCGTAACCTGCGCGTGTTCCACGCGCAAACGATAATCATCGCCTCCATTTGCTGCCTTTATCTTCTGCTCGCGCGCAGCTTTTTCAGCCTCAGCAAACGCATCGAGCGCCATCTGAACTCCCTTATCCCCGATTGCGTGGAACCCAAGCTGGAATCCCGCCAGCACGCGTACCTTCGCCATCTCATTCAGCTTGGCCGGCTCGTATCGCGGCAATCCAGAGTTATTCGGATCATCCGTGTAAGGCGTCAACAGCGCCGCCGTATGCCCGCCCAGAGAACCATCCATAAACGCTTTGAGCATTCCCGTATGCAACATCAAGTCCGATTGAGGATGCGAATCCCGTTTTTTCTGCAATTCTTCAATCGACTCGTCAAACGGCAGCCACTCAGAAATGCGCGCGGTCAGCTTCCCGTCTTTTTCCATCTCTTCATAGATCTGAAAGTTCTTCCAGTCCGGCGAATAATCCTGCGCCGAAGTCACGCCATGCTCGGCCAGGTCAGAAAGCACGACTTCAATTCCATGCCGCCGCTCTTCCAAAGTAGGCGCCGGAATCACCGCCCTTACCGCCTGCGCCGCCGTGTCACGCAAAATCCCTGTCGGCTGGCCATTTTCATCACGATCGATCTTTCCACCCTGCGGATCGTGGCTGGCTATTGTTATGTTCGCCAGCTGCAACGCCCGCGTATTCGCCACCGCAAGATGTCCATCCACGCGATCCAGAAAGATCGCATGTCCACTCGAGACTTCATCCAAATCCCAACGGCTCGGCAACGTCTTAACCGGCCAGAGGGTCTCATCCCATCCGCCGCCAAGAATCCATTCGCCCGGCCTGGCCGTTTCAACTTTCGCAAGAATACGCTCGCGAAATTCATCCAGCGTCTTCACGCCTCTCAGATCGACGTTCAGCTTTTGCAACGCCGCATCGGCAAGATGCAAATGCGCATCGTTGAACCCCGGCATGACGAAGTGCCCGCCAAGATCGACAACTTGAGTTTGCGGCCCTTTCAATTTTTGGATCTCCGCATTCTTGCCCACTGCAAGAACGCGGTCCCCGCGTACCGCCAGAGCTTCTTCGCGATCAATGGAGCTGAACTGGTTGTTCGCCGAAACGCCCGTGTAGACATTGCCGTGGATGTAGATGACATCTGCTTTTGCGCCAGGAGATGCTGCCGTTTGAGCATGAACCGATAAAACGGAACTTAAGAGAGAAAGAATGCAGCAGGTCCATATCGCGTAGCAGAATTGTTTTTGGGCAGCGCACCGCTTCATTGCCGCGAACGAGATCTTCCTGAGATCACGGTCCTTGTCCCCAGACGCGATGCTCATTCTCCCCCTCCGGCCAGCGCAAGCATGATCAGAAGGATCCTCTTCAAGCCCAGCTCGCGTCCGTTGCTGTCAAACCACTCTTGCAAAGTGTGCGCCCCGCCGCCACTCCCGCCGCCGCCAATGGCGATCGCTTCCAATCCCAACGACAACGGAATATTCGCGTCGGTCGATGCCCGCTGGACTTGAGCTGCGTTATTAATCTGCAGATCCACCGCCCGGATCACCTGCAAAATCCGTGCGCCGGTCGACAACTCTCCGGCCGGACGATTCCCAATCGGCACCACCTCGCAACTTACTCCAGGCCGCCTCTGCGCCGCAGATTTCATCTCCGCCGTCAACGTCTCATCTTCCACGGCGCGGTTCAAAGCCATGCGCAGAGTCTGCTCCAGGCGCTCCATCTCATCCATCGAAGTCGATCGAATATCCACCTTCATGCTGGCAGATTCTGGAATCGAATTCACCGACGTGCCCCCCCGAATCACTCCAATGTTGAAAGTTGTTTTCGGTGTAGACGGAACCGGAGATGCGGTGAAGGTTTCAATTGCCTTGGCCAGAATCACGATTGGATTCGGCGCGCCAAAATCGCTCCACGAATGCCCGCCCGGTCCGCGCACGATCACTTCAAATCGCCGGCTGCCCAAAGCCTCGGCAACAATCGTGTCCGACCCTGCGCCATCGAGCACGATGCTGTATGCAATCGAATCCTTCCACCGCGGCGTGGAAAAAATATGACGCATCCCCCGCAAGTCACCCTCACCCTCTTCTCCCACGTTTCCGATAAACACAAACGGCAGCGCATGACGCACTCTGACTGCGTGTAACAGCGCCGCGATCCCGAGCATCGCCGTCACCCCCGCGCCATTGTCGGAAACCCCCGGCCCGTAAAGCCGGCTGCCCTGCTGGCGAATATTCAATGGCGTATTCCCAGGGAAAACCGTATCGATGTGAGCGCTCAGGGCTATATAGCGCTGCCCATATCCCGGATGCACACCAAACACATTTCCCACATCGTCAATGCGAACGTCGTCCAACCCAACTTCCTTAAAACGCTCCGCCAGCCATGCTGCGCGAGCGGACTCCCCAAACGGCGGCGCAGCGATGCGCGCCATTTCCATCTGCCATTGCGCGAACTGCGGTTCCTGCGTTCGCAGCCAGTTCAGGGCGGATCTCACCTCAGGCGAAGCGGTAATCCGTGCAATATCCTGCTGCACGGCAGGAGCGATCTCGGGCAGGTTCGCACGCGGGGAAGGCAGGCTCATGGAAGGTTATGAGTCAGTTTACAACCGAGAGGGGAATTTGGGATTGTCAAAACCGCAACCGACAATGCGAGAATCAAGCGGCAGCGAGATCCGCTCTCTCCTTCACAGCCGCAACCAGCTTCAGCGTGGCTGGCACCTCAATCCCGTGCCTCTTCGCCCCGCGCAGAATCGGCCCGGCAATGGCATCCAACTCCGGCGTCTTGTGCTGCTCTACATCTTTCTGCATCGAGCTTCGCATGTTTCCCGGCATCTTCAGCACGCCCGCAATCACCTGTTCAGGATCTAGCGTTGCTCCTTCGGCTACGGCAACCGCGCAGGCCTCCCGGATGCATGCCAGGCCAAGTTCTCTCCACACCGGGTCGCTGAGAATTTCGCCGGTTGTTTTATCCGCGGCAGTAGTAGTCAAGGCGAATGCCGCCAGGAAAACAAGCTTGCTCCACATCAGTGTGGCTTCGCTGTCGAAGAACCTGCACTCGAAACCCAGACGCTGAAATTCTTGAATGGTGTCGCCGAGCAGAAGCTTTCCCGTCGATAGAACATTCAGCCGCGCGAAGGAAGATCGGTGAATAATGTGTCCCGGCTCGACGCGTTCGCTCTCCACCGCAATGGTCGCCGGAACCACTCTCTCTGCGCCGTACTTCGAACGCAAAAGGGCGATGTGGTCGATTCCGTTCAACAATGGGACGATCGCTTGAATGCCACGAAAATGAATTCCGCGAAAATCGTGAACCGCCCCGAGCGCCGCATCCAATTGCGTCGCCTTCACGGTTATCCAAACAACATCGACTTCCGGCACTTCTGCCGCGATGCTCACATCCACGCTGAAATTCCCGAAAACACTCTCCAGTCGGAGCTGCCTCGGATAAGTTGCAATCGCTTCTTTCCGCACCACAACGGTCACACGCGCTCCGGCGTGAGCCAGGCAAGCACCAATCAAGCCGCCGACGCCGCCTGCGCCAAGAATCGCATGTTTCAGTTGAGTGGAATTTGTTTCGGTCATAGCGGCTTTCAATTGCAAGATTCGCGGTGAAATAATTTGCAGAAGATATGCTACTTCAGCTTTGCTTCACGGCGGCAGGCAGGCATTCGCTGACTTCGGCATCGCTCAAGGTGTGATCACTGGTCTTCGCTTTCTGATAAATACGGTCCACCAATTCATCACTTGCCGGAATCCCCCTCCGCTCCAGCCAGAACAGTACGTTTGATTTTCCGCTCATCGGCCCGATATCGATAACCTGCTCCATCCCGAACACATGCGAAGGAACGCCCGAATAAACCGTGTTTGCCAGCACGGTGTCGTTCTTGCGGTAAGCCTTGATGATCGCCGCCGCGTGAACTCCCGTGGCCGTGCGGAAAGCATCTTCGCCAACCACCGGATAATTCGCCGGAATAGGCACTCCCGTAGCGCGCGAAACCGCCTGGCAATATTCTTTCAGCTTGGTCAGATCCTGCTCGTTCCACGGAGCAATATTCATCAGCTTCAAATTCACCAGCATCTGGTCGATCTGCGTATTTCCTACGCGCTCACCCAACCCAATCGCACAGCCGTGGACGCAGTTTGCCCCGGCAATGAGCGCGGCCATCGAGTTGGCAATCGCGAGCCCGCGGTCGCTGTGCCCATGCCAATCCACGCGAATCTTCTCGCCTGAGGGCTTAACCACTTCTTCCATCACAAATCGCACCAGCGCCAGCGCGCCCATCGGCGTGGCGTGTCCGGCAGTATCGCAAATGACAATGGCGCGGGCGCCGCAATTAATCGCCGTCGAATAAAGCTGTTTCACCGTCTTCGGATCGCAGCGGCTGGTATCCTCCGTGACATACATCACATCGAGCCCCAGCGAAACCGCATATTTCACAGCCTTCTCGGTCGTCTGCAAAAGAAAATCGTCCGTCCACCCTTCGGTAAACCGGCGAATCGGGCTCGACCCAATGAACGTCGCCGCTTCAATCCGCAAGCCGGTCTTCTGGACAATATCGGCGATCGGCCGAATATCGTTCTCATGTGTGCGCGCCGCGCAATTCGCGCCAATCTTCATTCTGTTCGAAGCCATCTCGCGCGCCAGCGCCGCAACGTGTTCAGCCGCGCGCGGCCCCGCACCCGGCAACCCCAAATTCAAAGAATGAATGCCAAGCGCCTCCATCAGATGGAGGATTTCAATTTTCTCTGGAATCGAAGGATCGCGCACAGAAGGCGACTGCAACCCGTCGCGCAGGCTCTCGTCATTCAAAAGTACCGGCCCAGGTGGCTTTAGCCCCGGAGGATAATTCTGGTTCCAGTCGTAAATAAGGTCGGAAGTGTTCATGAAAAAAGCGACGAGCTTCGAGCTTCGAGCCAAAGCCGCTAACGACAAGATCTCGAGGAATCCCGAACGCAGAGACAACAAGCTCGAAGCCCGCAGCTCGAAGCCCGCAGCCCGCAGCCCGAAGCGCGCAGCCCGAAGCTCATTTCTCCTTCGGCGCCACCGTCAGTCCAAACACCGAAATCATCCCTGGCCCGGCGACGTTTACCTTCGCTTCTTCAGGATTCGGCAAATAAAGTGTCTGGCAATGCTCGCAGCGGTAAACCTCGGCGTCGGGTCCCCAGGCTTTTTCCGCATCGCCGCAACCCCGCTCCACTACATCGGTGGTATAAAACCAGCGCTTCAAATGACCGCCGCAGAACTTGCCCTTCTCATTCTTCTCGTTGCAGGCGCGCTGGCCGGCCTTCTTGATCTTTACTTTATGATTCGGAAGCTGCGCGGGAGTTCGCGGATCAGTCGCTGTGACCTCGCCAGTAGCCAAAGCTTCACCTCTTGTGCCCGGGCGTCTACGCCGCCGGATTCGGCCTTACGCGCCATTGTACCCGAAGCAGCGTTGCAGGCCCTTCGTGGGACTTACTGTCCTTTGTGGTTATTTTCCGAGGCCATCTGTGTATCCTTGTACCTTTACAGTGCGAGCCACCCATGAGCCATACTCAGCACAAGAAAAGCCTTGCCTCGTTCTGCGCCGTTATTTTCGTTTGTTTCACCACCCCCGCCAGCACGCACGCCCAGTCCCCGCGAAAAGAAGCCAGTAACCCAACCAAGATCGAGCAGGAGCTGATTAGCACCGAAATCGGCTTTTTCGAAGCCTGGAAGAAGAAGGACGACTCCTACTTTCGCGAGCACATGGCGGAGAACGGAGTTTTCTGGGGCGAGTCGGGCACGTTTTCTCGCGACCAGCAACTCCAGCAGCAGGCCAGTGCAAAAAACTGCAGCGTGGAAGGCTACGGGCTCTCCGAATTCGGCGCACTCCCGCTCACTGC
>DASXEG010000035.1:0-51732 GCA_036490235.1 Candidatus Sulfotelmatobacter sp.
GCCGGCAGCGCAGTTCCGAACCAGTTCTATACGACAGCCAGTCCGCTGGCGACGACCACCGGTTCGAAGTCCTATTGCGCGGACGATGACGGCGTGTTGCGTCAGCAGCCTGCTGGCACGACCACCATCACTGCCAGCTACGCAGCTTGCCAGGCTTTGAACCCGCTGGCCAACTAAGTTAGCAGTTGAGATCTACCGGAGCGGCGAACGAAAGTTCGCCGCTTTTTATCTTTATTTTTACTTTTGTATTTGTGCTGGCCAGGACTGGACTAACTCCCGAAGGCGCCCCATCCCGCCTGAAAAAGAAAAAATACAGCCCATTTGACTTTCCGTACTACAATGCAGATGCGGCGTCCAGTGCGGGTTTTGCACGGTGGGGAATAAGGGGCTACACTGGTTTCTTGCAATGGAACGAGCCGCGCCATGGCAGAAAAACCAAGTCACAATGCAGTACATCTTCCGGGGGCTGGAGTACTTATGCGAAAACAAAAGGGCTTCTCACTAATCGAGCTGCTGATCGTGGTAGCCATCATCCTGATCATCGCAGCCATCGCAATTCCAAACCTGATGCGCGCGCGCATGGCAGCCAACGATTCGTCCGCGGCCGCTTCCGAGCGTTCCATCGTCACCGGCGAGATCAGTTACTTTTCGTCGTATCCCACCATCGGTTTCACCAGCCTGGCGGCGCTGGGCGGTCCCATCGGCGCAGCTTGCGTCCCGAGCCCGACTACAGCCTGCTTCATTGACAGCCAGTTGGCCAATAACGGCGCACCCGCCAACACCGGAAAAAGCGGCTACAGTTTCGCAGTCACACTCTCCACCGGCTCCGGCAGCGCAGTCCCCAACCAGTTCTATGCGACCGCGATTCCGCTATCGAACACCACGGGATCGAAGTCCTTCTGCGCGGAGGATGATGGAGTATTGCGTCAACAGCCTGCAGGCACCACCACCGTCACCACCAGCTACGCCGCCTGCGAAGCGCTGAACCCACTAGCCAACTAGCTTGGATACCGTTCGAAGGAATGTCCGAAGCACTGTCATGTTGAGCGGAGCGATGAGGAGAGCGCAGCGATCCTCATCGCGAAGTCGAAACATCCCTACCCCTTCCCCACCCTGTTACTGAAGTGACCTAAAACCCCTCCCCTCGCCGTTGGAACTGCGAAGCGGTTTATATAATCGCAGCGTGCACCCTCCTCTCGACTCAGCACGCCGGACCCGCAACCTAGCTCTAACCGCGCTGCTCTTCACAGCCGTTCTAGCCCTTTGCCTGAGCCGCGACTTCTACGCGTCCTCCATGCAGTCGATCTATCTCTCGCTGGCCATAGCCAGCGCGCTCATCGTTCTCGTCATCCTGCGCCGCTCCGTGCAGGATCTGATGTGGGTATGCGCCGGAGCCCTGACTCTCGTGGTAATCGACTATCGCATCATGAAGTTTCCAGCGAGCCTCATGTCCATCTTCTCTTTCCTGGGCATGGCCGCTCTCGTAGTCCTCGGCACCCGCGCCATCTGGGCCCGCGGCGAAGACCGTAAACTGCTGTTCTACGGCTTTTTCCCCTCGGTGCTGTTCGTCGCCTCCGAATACATGGCCAGCACGCTGCTCGATATCACAGAGGCTCTTCATCCCAAGACTTTCGATCTTTATCTCTACTCCTTCGACTGCAGCCTGCACATTCAGCTCAGCTTCCTCATGGGCCAGATCTTCGTCAAACATCCCTGGCTCTACCACGCAAGCTTTCTGATCTACATTGCTTTGCCACTGCCGCTGGCTCTGGTCTACGCCGCGCAACTGCGCCGCAAAACCGACACCGCCCTTCAAACCATGCTGGCGTTCCTGGTCACCGGCCCGATCGGAGTGCTTTTCTATAACATGCTCCCCGCCTGTGGCCCGGCCCATATGCTTCGCAATTTTCCCTGGTATCCACTCACCTGGTCTGCCGCCCATCACTTGCCCGTCTTTACCATCCCCATTTCAGGAGCCCGCAACGCCATTCCATCGCTGCACATGACCTGGGTCCTGCTCGTCTGGTGGAACTCGAAACATCTACCCAAGTGGATCAGGACGATCGCCATGATCTTCGTCATTTTCACCGCCATGGCAACTCTCGGTACCGGCGAACATTATTTCGTCGACCTGGTCGTCGCATTCCCGTTTTCTCTTTTGGTGCAGTCGGCATGTTCCTACTCTCTGCCGTTTCGCACCGGCGCGCGGCGAGTTGCGTTTCTCTTCGGCACATTTGTCACGTTGTTCTGGTTCGCGCTGCTTAGTTTCTATACGCCCATCTTTTGGCTTTCTCCGCTCCTGCCCTGGGGAATGATCGCCGCTACGATCATTCCTTCAGTCCTGTTGTGGCATCGCCTGCTCGGGGCAAAGACAAAGATCGAAGAACCGGCAGTGACTTTAATGGCAGTTGGCGCAAGCGCCTGAGCAGAATCAGCGACGTTCAGGCCGGACATGAAACAATCGATCGGTTGATGGCGTCATTCCGAAGTCCCGCCTTCACCAGCGGAATGAGGAACCTCGCCCGCGCACAAGCGTCACGGTTCAAACTGACCGCTGCGAATCACCGGGTTCTTTTATGGCGTGGGAAAAACTTGAGTTCTCAAAACCCGGCCCATTTCTTTTCCGGCTCGCCGCGTCCCTCGGCTGGATCGCCCTGGTAATCGCCGGCGCCTACCTGACCAACTTCGACGAGCCCTATCTTCCCTTCGTAATCGCCGGCGCGTTTGCCTTCTTCCTGCGCTCGAAACCATCACGATGGGAAATCTACGGCTGGCTATTCACTTCCGCCCTCTTCGTCAAAGTCATCCATCTCTCGGCAATTCCCTTCTGGGTGCTGCGGGTTGCGGCCGGCTTCTCCTTGTTCGGATTCGGGGCGATTCTCCTGCTCGGCCTGCGCACCGTCTGGTCCGATCGCGAGTCACAAAAAAATTCGCTCGCGTTCCTCGCCCCCGCGCTCATCCTCATCGTCTTCATTCTCACTTCTTCCAACGTGCTGCGATTCTCCGGCAGCCTGAGCCCGCAAACCGAAGACGCCTGGCTCTACGCCTTCGACGGCAGCCTCGGCTTTCAACCCAGCTTCGCCGTGGGAAGAATCATGTTCGCCCACCTCGTTCTGGCGCGCAGCGCCTTTCTCACCTACTTATCACTTCCCTTCGCCATGGCTGTAGTCTGCGCCTGGAAAACTGCGCCCACGGCAAAACGCATCTCCTGGCACATGCTGATCGTCATCCTGCTGGCAGGAGCAGGCGGCTGGCTCCTGTACAACATAATTCCCGGCACCGGCCCCATCTATGCTTTTGGCAGCAGCTTCCCCTGGCACGAAATCGCATACCAAGACCTGCCCCGGTTCGCGCTCAGAAAAATATCCTTGCCTACCGGCATCCCGCGCAATGCCATGCCCTCGCTGCACATGGGATGGGCCATCCTGCTCTACTGGAATAGCAAAGGCTTTCCCCGCGCGCTGCGCATTGCGTTATTTCTTTTTCTTATTCTCACTGTCGTAGCCACGCTCGGCGGAGGTCAACACTATCTCATCGATCTGATCGTGAGCCTGCCGTTTGTCCTGGCCGTTCAATCCGCATCTTCGCTGATGGCGCCAAATAGAGCAAAGCATCTAACGGCTCTGTTCTGCGGGCTTTGCGCAACCTTCGCATGGCTCGCCATCATCCGTTTCGGGTGGGCGTTAGTAATGATCTCCCGCATAATCCCCTGGACTCTCATCCTGATCACCGTCGTCGCCACAATCTGGATACGGAACTGGTCGTCAAACGCAGATAAAACTCCAGCGCTCGAGAAACCGCATGCGACGCCAACAGGGCTCGCGGCAGCATCCGGCCACAACTAAGCCTCGTGCGCCAACCGAAAGCCCCATTCGCCCGATTTCCGCTCTGTTGCGAAATGACACGGCATGCTCAAAATGACACAAAACGTCAGAGTTCGCGGAAGCAACGCAACTCGAACCACACTCGACCTGGAATTCGGAAAATCTCGCAAATGTATCTCCATGAAAACATGAAGCTTTCAAGTGACAACTGACGAAAGTGTCAAACCACTGTTTTTGGTCACCAGCGTGCCCTGTAAATCACAACGTTATTTTCTAGGCGTGTTATGCGAGAGCAAAGAGGTTTTTCACTCATCGAACTGTTGATCGTGGTCGCGATCATCCTTATCATCGCTGCCATCGCGATCCCCAACCTCATGCGCGCCCGCATGTCCGCCAACGATTCCTCCGCCGCCGCTTCGGTGCGAATGATTAACACGGCGGAGTACGCTTACAACGCAGCTTATCCCTCGGTCGGCTATCCGCTCGCGATGATCACATTGGGTGGCGCCGATCCATGCACACCCGGCGTGACCACGGCCTGCCTGCTCGATAACCTTCTGGCCACCAACGGCGGAGGCAACGGCAAGAGCGGCTATAGCTTCAACGTCGTCGGGTCCGCCAGCGCGGGCAGTGGTCCCAATAATCAGTACTTTGCCACCGGCGCACCACTCGGCACGACCTTAGGTTCGCGTTCCTATTGCGCAGTGGAAGATGTAGTGATCCGCGTTCAGCCCGCCGGAACCACCACAGTCGTAGCCAGCCGCGCCGCCTGCCAGGCCCTCAACAGTCTGAACTAGCCCCGCCCTTCGATGACTTGCGTAATGCCGCTTCTTGCCGAAGCGTCAAAATTCTTGCTTATAATTTAGTTGTACTTCTCTGGCTATGCCCGCAATCGAAATCCTTGGCTTGGAAAAAATCTATCAGGTTGGCTTCTGGCGGAAGCGACCCAAGGTCGCTCTCCGCCCTCTCAACCTGACCGTTGAAGATGGCGAGATCTTCGGCTTCCTCGGCCCCAACGGCGCAGGCAAGACCACAACTCTGAAGCTCCTGATGGGCCTTATTTTTCCCACAGCCGGATCGGCGCGCATCCTCGGCCGTGACTGGACCGACGCCGAAGTAAAAGCGCAAATCGGATTCCTTCCCGAGCAACCCTATTTCTACGATCACCTGACCGCACACGAACTCCTGAACTACTACGCTCAACTTTCCGGCGTTCCCGCCAAAGAGCGATCACATCGCGTGGAGTCCACCCTGCAGAAAGTAGCCCTGCCCGATGTGAAAGGCGTGCAGCTGCGAAAATTCTCCAAAGGAATGCTGCAGCGCATCGGCATTGCCCAGGCTATTCTGCACGATCCCAAACTCGTCTTCTTCGACGAACCCATGTCCGGGCTCGACCCCATGGGCCGCCGCGAAGTCCGCGATTTAATGGAACAACTGAAACAAGAAGGCAAAACCGTTTTCTTCTCGACCCATATTCTTTCCGATGCCGAAGCCCTCTGCGATCGCGTCGCCATCATTCACAAAGGCGAACTTCGCGGCGTCGGAGCAATCGAGGACTTGACCTCCACCGTGAAAGGCAAAGTCGAACTGACCTGGCAGGGCGCTCAAGTGCCGTCTGCCATTAAAGCGCTCGGAGCGGAATGCCACCTCAGCGGAGACACAATTCGCGCCATCATCGACGAATCCAAACAGGAAGCGGCCATCGATGCCTTGCGCCGTGAGCGCACGCGCCTGATCTCGCTCACACCCCTCCGCACCTCGCTCGAAACCTACTTCCTCGAAAAACTGCGCCACGCCGAAACCACCGCAGGAAGATCCTCATGAACAACCGCATCGCCCACATCGCCTCGAACACCTTCCGCGAAGCTGTCCGCGACCGCGTCCTCTACAATCTCATCGCTTTCGCCGTACTGCTTTCCGCAGCAGCCATTTTCGTCGGCCAGATTTCCATCGAAATCGAAAAGCTGGTAGTCATCAATCTCGGCCTCACCGCAGTTTCGTTATTCGGAATCGTGATCGCCATCTTCATCGGCATCGGCCTGGTCTCGAAGGAAATCGAAAAGCGCACGCTCTACACAGTTCTCTCGCGCCCCGTTCGCCGCTGGGAGTTCATCATCGGAAAATTCTTCGGCCTCACCGGCACGCTGGTTGTAAACACATTTTTTATGGCCATCGGCGTCTTCGGTGCGCTGCTCTACGTCTCCCACAAATTCGTCCGCGCCGATGCCCTCATTTTCGTAGCTCTCTACTTCATCATCCTCGAATTCATCATCATCTGTTCTCTGTCGCTATTGTTCTCGTCATTCTCTACCCCGCTGCTTTCCGCGGTCTTCGCATTTTCCCTGTTCGTAATCGGCAGCTTTGCCGAGGACCTCCGCGGTTTCGCCGCCATGACTCATGGATTCACCCGCTGGCTCGCCACCGGCGCAGCCTATCTGATTCCAAATTTCTCGGCCCTCAATATCGTCAGCTCCATCGCCCACGCGCAGCCGGTTCCGTCGCAACTCATTCTGCACAACAGCCTCTACGCTCTGTTTTACGCAGCCATGGCTCTCAGCGGAGCCGTAATCATCTTCGAATATCGGAATCTCAAATGAAGCAGCGCCGCCAGGTGGCAATCATTGCCGGCGCATGTCTCATCGTCTCGCTCGCAGCCAGCGCTCTGCTCCTCCGTCACATCGATCAACTCCGTCCTCAAGCCACGCTCGAGGACGTTCTTTATCTGAATTCGCCGACGGTCCTCAAGCGTCTGTCCCTCGGCTACAACGGATTATTGGCCGATATCTACTGGACCCGAGCCGTGCAGTATTTCGGCTTCCGCCATCACTCCGGAGCAGAGAGTTTCAACCTTCTCGCTCCACTCCTCGAGATCACGACCAATCTCGACCCGCATCTAACCGCGGCCTATCATTTCGGCGCGAGTTTTCTCGCTCCGCACCCGCCCGACGGCGCAGGCCAACCCGAACGCGCCATTCAGTTGATGGAATTCGGCATTCAACACAATCCCAACGACTGGAAGCTCTACTACGACCTCGGCTTCATCTACTACATGAACTTGAAGGACTATCCCAAAGCCGCCGACGCCTTCGCCCGGGGATCGAAAGTTCCCAACGCTCACCCATTCCTGCGCCTTCTCGCCGCGCAAATGGCAGAGCACGCCGGCGAATATGAAACCGCCCGCATGATGTGGTCGGCCACTTACCAGAACAGCCAGGACAAACAAATTCGCCAGAACGCGGTCGAACACCTGCGCGGCCTGCGCGCCGATGAAGACATAACCGAACTGCAGAAGTTAGTAGCCCGCTTCGGCCAACGCACCGGCCAATTGCCGACCAGTATGTCAGAACTCGCCGCCGCCGAAGGACTACGCGGCCTGCCTGTCGATCCTCTCGGCCATCCCTACAAACTCACTCCCGACAGCCGCATCGAATTAACCGATCCCGATTACTTCCCCTTCGCGACCAAAGGATTCGCTCCCGGCTATAAGCCCCCGCAGCAATTTCACTACGACCAGCCCTGAAAAGTTCGCCTCAACCTTCAGCGTAAACTGACCATCTGAGTTAAGAATTGATTGGGTTGAGCTGCCAGAACCTGCAGTCAATTGCATTGGACTTTGATGCCGACTCGCTCGCGATTTCCGATCATTGCTTTGATCGTACTTTGTTCATCCCTCACGGGACGGGCTCAGGACGCACCGGACACCCAACTCCGGGCAACCACCACGCAGTCTGGTCCCGGCAATTCGTCGTTTGGCCCCATGGACACGACCAAGGAGAAATGGCAACATTTTGTGCATGAAACTTCTAGCCCGCTCGTGGCCGCCGCAGTCGCCTTTGACGCCACCTTTTCACAAATCACACAAACGGATCCAAAATACGGCGTCAACCGCATCGCGTATGCGAAGCGTTTCGGAGCGTCAGCAGCGGATATCGTCACCCAGAATTTTTTCGGAGACTTTGTCATTGCCTCGGCGTTTCATGAGGATTCACGTTACTTTCGCAAAGGGTCCGGGCACAGCCTGCTGTACCGCATCGGGTATTCGATAAGCCGGGCCGTTGTGATCCGCAAAGACACCGGCGGGAACACCTTTAATTTCGACAATGTTCTGGGCAGCGCGATGAGCGCCGGCTTCTCGAACATCTACTATCCCCCAGCCAGCCGCACCGGCCGCGCTATCTTGATGCATTTCTGGATCGATGTGGCCGACAATGGATTCGTTAATCTGGGCCCGGAATTCTGGCCTGATTTTCGTCGAAAGATCCTAAGGCGACATCACTAAACCGTGGTGGCCGACGGTTCTTGGTTCGATAGCGATCCCACTCGGATATTGACATTCCAGAATCTGCGGCGGGACATGAACGAGCGGCGCTGCAGCGCCGCGTAAGGACCCGATAATCGAATGTAAGCTTCAACCCTCCACACATCCTTGTCCCCGTAAGATATCAACCAATGAACGCTGCCGCTGCCCACCCCTCCCTCATCCGTTCCGCCCTCCGCTGGTGGGTCGCCACGGCCGCACGCGACGGTTACATCTCGGCCTCAGCCCAACTCTTAAAAGCTCTGGCGGAATTTCTCCGCGACTCCACCCCACAGCGCCGCCGCCAGCGCTACGGAGACATCGACTAC
Source organism: Candidatus Sulfotelmatobacter sp. (assembly GCA_036490235.1). Lineage (GTDB taxonomy): Bacteria > Acidobacteriota > Terriglobia > Terriglobales > Acidobacteriaceae > Sulfotelmatobacter. The sequence goes on from DASXEG010000035.1 coordinate 8,451, forward strand.
GACTGGAATTACCGCGTCAACACCACCAGCGCCGCCGTCGGCTGGCATGATCGTCTCCTCGGAGTCTTCAACTCTCCCTATCAGCCGACCGAACCGTCTTTATTCCAAGAAATGATCGGCGTCATCTCCTCCCAACCCGGCTTCGACTTCCACGACTTCACCTTCATCGACCTCGGCTCCGGCAAAGGACGAACCCTGCTCATGGCCTCCGTCTATCCCTTCCGCCGAATCATCGGAGTCGAACTGCTGCCCGCGCTCCATCACATCGCCCAACAAAATTTCTCTCAATACCACAGCGACAACCAAAAATGTTTCTCCCTCGAATCCATCTGTGCCGATGCAACCGAATTTTCCTTTCCCGCCGATCCCACCTTCCTCTTCCTCTTCAACCCATTTCCCGAGTCCGGATTACAACACGTAATCGCCAATCTCGAGCGCAGTTTGCAGCAACACCCGCGAGCCGTCTACGTGCTCTATCACAATCCTCAGCTCACACATGTGCTCGACGCTAGCACCGCGCTAAAACAAATCGCCAAAAGCGCGCAATTCGCGATCTACCGAGCCAACTAGACCACGCGTAGAATTAATTTCATGCTCAAAACCCTCGCGGTCGTGATGCTCCTCGCGGGCATCCTGGCCGCCGATGCTCCTCCCGACCTCCACTCCCTAGCCCAAGCCGTCGACGACCACTACAACCACCTCCACACCCTCCAGGCCGAATTCACCGAGATCTACACCGGCTCCGGCATGGAGCGCACCGAATCCGGCACCCTCTGGCTCGCTAAAGGCGGCCTCAAAAAACCTGGCAAGATGCGCTGGGAATATCGTTCTCCCAAAGCCAAGCTCTTCGTGAGCGATGGCACCAATGCGTGGTTTTACGTCCCCAGCGACAAGCAAGTGCGAAAATCCTCGGCCAGAACGCTCGAAGACGTTCGTTCGCCACTTGCTTTTTTGCTAGGTAAAACAAAGCTGGAAAAGGAGTTACAAGGTTTGTCGCTTGCGCCCGACGTCCCTCCCTTGCAGAAAGGCGATGTAGTCCTGCGCGGCATTCCCCAGGCTGTGGCCGACCGCGTAAGCGAGATCATGCTGGAAATTACTCCCAGCCACCAGATCTCGCGAATTTTGATCGACGATGTGGATGGATCGACCACCGAATATCGCTTCACAAATCAGAAGGAGAATGTGGCGGTCCCCGCCGGCGAGTTTCAGTTCACCCCTCCCCCCGGCACGGAGATCGTCGATAGCGAACTCGAAAGCGGGCAGTAAAGCCGGGCAACAAAAGCTTTAACGGAGCTTAGCCCGTTAATCGGCTATTAAACTGACGGACATAGACTTACGAGCGGTTAGGTGGCGTCGCTCCTGGTTGCTGATGCGGAGGTTACTTGCGATACTGGCAACATGGTGACTTCGCGATGATCGGCGATTGCGAGGGCGAGTGGCAATGTTAGACTGAGCGTAAAGGCTCCTGCCCAGCACCAAATTCAGAGAATCACAGCATGGCGGAATTTGTCATAAAAGTCGCGGACGAACGTGGCCGGATGCATCAGCAGGTCGAGCAAGGCTACTCGATCGCTGAGGTCCGCGACCGTTTCGCATCCCAGGGCTACCTCGTCTATTGGGTCAAGCCGCAGGGAATGTTCTCTGGCGGCATCCGCAAGCGCCGCAAACTCAAACCAACCGCGTTCCTCGTCTACAACCAGCAGTTTCTGACCCTGATCAAGGCCGGTCTGCCGATCCTGAATGCGCTCGACCTGCTGATCAAACGCCAGAAAGATGCAACTCTGAGGCAGATTCTCGAAAACGTTCGCGAGCGTGTAAAAGGCGGCGAGTTGCTGTCCGACGCTTTCGCCTCGCACGCCGTAGTCCCCAAGATTTACACCACCACGCTGATGGCTGGCGAGAAAAGCGGAAACATCGACGAAGTGCTCAGCCGCTACATCAACTTCCAGCGCCTTGCGATGACCTTCCGCAAGAAGCTGGCCGTTTCGCTCATCTATCCCACGCTGCTGGTCACCGTCGTCACCATCATGGTGATGTTCCTTTTCACCTATGTGGTCCCCAAATTCGCCGAGCTATTCAACAGTCTGGATGCCAAGCTTCCCACCATCACCGTGTTCATGCTTGCAGTCGGTCAGAACGCGCAGAAATACGCGCCATTCGGGGCCATCGGGCTGGTGCTGTTTATTTTTGTGTTTCTGCAATGGCGCAAAACCGATCGAGGCTCCGATCAGATCGACCGCTTCATCCTGAGCCTTCCCATGATCGGAGGCATTCGTCTCAAGCATCAGGTCGCGACTTTTTCCCGCATGCTCGCTACGCTTCTGCAAGGCGGCCTGCCGCTGGTTCCCTCCATGGAAACCGCCGGGCAGTCGATGACCAGCAAGCGCATTCTGAAAGGTGTAATGCGCGCCAGCATCCGGGTTCGCGAAGGCCAGGGCCTCGCCGGCAGTTTGGAAGAGCAAGGCATCTTCCCTGACCTGGCAGTCGAAATGCTCGAAGTGGGCGAGTCCACCGGCGCGCTTCCCGCAATGTTGAATTCGGTGGCCGAGTTTTATGAAGAGGACGTCCAGACAGCGCTCGGAGCGTCCATGGCCCTGATTGAACCTTTGATTCTTATCATTATGGCGGTATTCGTTGGCGGGGTGTTGATCTCACTGTATTTGCCGATCTTCACTTTGGGAGTGCATTGAGCAAGCAATCAGCAGCGACCCGCGAGCTAGAGCTGTAATCGCTCGAAGCTCACCGCTCGTAGCTCAAAGCTTTGGGGTAGCTAAATGGCAATGGCCGAAAAGAAATCACTGTTCGTAAACGGCGAGAATCCCGGGCAGTTGATACCAACGGGAAATCCTCTCACCGACCTTGAGCGCGCCCAGGATGTCGCCCGGCGCTATCGCTGCGAGTTCGTCGACCTCACCGATTTCCAGCTTCATCACGAACTCTTCAAGAAGTTTTCGCCCGAGCTGATGTTCCGCTACAAATTCGTTCCGCTCGAGGAAACTGCCGACGGCCGCCTCGCCATCGCCATCGCCGATCCCAGCCAGTTGATGATGATCGATGAGATCAGCCTGCTGCTGCAAAAGCGCATCGTCACCAAGGTCGCGACGCTGAAGCAGATCGACAACATCCTCACCAAGACCGAGCAGTCGCAGCGCGTTCTCGAAGAAGCCAGCGAAGGCTTCCAGATCATCCGCGAAGACGAGAACACCGGCGCCGAAGAAACGCTGACCATCGACAAGCTGACCGGCGCAGCCGACACCAGCCCCATCATCCGCCTGGTCGACACCACCATCTTCACCGCCCTGCAGCGCCGCGCCTCCGATATTCACATCGAAACCCGCGACGATTCCGTCGTCATCAAGTTCCGCATCGACGGCGTGCTCACGCAAGCCATGCCCCCGATCGGCAAAGAGCATCACTCCACCGTCATCTCGCGTATCAAGGTCATGAGCGAGCTCGATATCTCCGAGCGCCGCGTCCCGCAGGACGGCCGGTTCCGCGTCAAATACAACGGCCGCGCCATCGACTTCCGCGTCTCCATCATGCCCTCGATTCACGGCGAAGACGCCGTGCTCCGCGTGCTCGACAAAGAATCGATGAGCGAAAAGTTTCGTTCGCTCACCCTGGATGTAGTCGGTTTTGATGAGGATGACATTCGCCGCTTCCGCCGCTACATCAAAGAACCCTACGGCATGGTGCTCGTCACCGGTCCCACCGGCAGCGGCAAAACCACCACGCTTTACGCCGCGGTCAACGAAATCAAAACCGACGAAGACAAGATCATCACCATCGAAGACCCGGTCGAATATCAGCTTCGCGGCATCACCCAGATTCCGGTCAACGAGAAAAAAGGATTGACCTTCGCCCGCGGCCTGCGCTCGATCTTGCGCCACGATCCCGACAAAATCATGGTCGGCGAAATCCGCGACGCGGAAACCGCCCAGATCGCAATCCAATCCGCGCTCACCGGTCACCTCGTATTCACTACAGTCCACGCGAACAATGTCGTCGACGTAATCGGCCGCTTCCTCAACATGGGCGTCGAGCCATACAATTTCGTCTCCGCCTTGAACTGCATCCTAGCCCAGCGTCTCGTTCGCCTGATCTGCGAATCCTGCCGCACGCCAGTTCACTACGCTCCCGATGTTCTTGAAGCCAGCGGCCTCGATCCCGCGCAGTGGTCGAAAGTTCCTTTATACGAAGGCCCGGGCTGCATCGAGTGCGCCGGCACCGGTTTCCGCGGGCGAACCGCGATTCACGAGTTGCTCGATTTAAGCGACCGCATCCGCGAAATGATCTTAGGCAAGAAGCCGACCTCGGAAATCCGCCGCGCCGCCCGCGAAGAAGGCATGCGCTTCCTCCGCGAATCGGCACTGGATAAAGTCCGCCTCGGCCTGACCACCTTGAAGGAGATCAACAAAGTCACCTTCATCGAGGCCATGCGGTAAGGTATCAGGGGCACGGCTTTAGCCGTGCCGCAGAAGCTCGTAGTTTTGAAGAGCGCGGCTTCAGCCGCGCCGTTACGTGGAAGAGCGGCGCGTTAGCGCCGCGTTAAGCGCGAAAATAATGCGGGGCTTGAGCCCCTGAGGAATCCGAATACATAAATGAACTCCTCCACCAACCCGGCCCGCCCCAAGCTGGCCTGCGAAATCGCCGCAGACCGCGTCCTCGTCGGCCGCCTTGCCGAAGACCGCCACTCCCTCGAAGCTTGCGGCGCACGCGAACTCGCCCCCGGCAGCGTCATTCCCGACCTGGTCGAGAGCAACCTGCGCCAGCGCGACGCCGTCGCGAATGCGATCCACGAATCCGTCAGCAGTGTCGCCGGCCGCACCCACGACATAATCGCCATCGTCCCTGACGCATCCGTCCGCGTCGTCCTGCTCGAATTCGATACTCTGCCCTCCGACACCGAAGAAGCCGTCAGCGTAGTCCGCTTCCGCATGAAGAAATCTCTTCCCTTTGACGTCGACAAGGCTAGAGTTTCCTATCACGCGCAGAAAACCGACGCAGGCATCCACGTGGTCGCGGCCGTTGCCCTCGCCTCGGTCGTCGAAGAATACGAAAACGTTTTTCGCGAAGCCGGCTACAGCCCCGGCGTTGTTTTGCCCTCCATGCTTGCCGCGCTTGGCGCAGCCGAGGGCCAAAAGCCCACACTCGTGGTTAAAGTAGACGCCCGCACCACCAGCATCGCCATCCTCGACGCCGATCAGCTTCAGCTTTTCCGTACCCTCGAAAATACCCGTGGCGTCACCATCACCGGCGAGCAACTGGCGGAAGAAGTTTATCCTTCGGTAGTCTTTTTTCAGGACACGTATCATCTAAATATAGAAAGAATCTTCGTCGCCGGTTTGTCCGACACAACCACCGCCGCGCCTGCATTGAAGGCGCAAACCGGCGCCGACGTACAGGAATTAGTCACTTCGTCGCAGCTCGGCACAAGCAGCGGAGGCTCTGTTCCGAAGTGGAGAATGGCCGGAGTCGTAGGAGCGCTAATCTCTTAATGCGCCTGAACATCAATCTCGCCAGCCAGCCCTACGAAGACGCGCGGCAGTTCTGGATGCGCTGGGGCACTGGCCTCGCCATCGTCAGTATCCTCTCGCTGGCGCTGGTAGCAACGACCGTTTCCGGGTGGTTTGCCGCCCGCCGCGATCACGCCGACATTGCCAAGCTCAAAACAGAAATCGGGCAACGCGACCGCGCCCGTCTGCAGGCCGAGGCATTCCTGAATCGCCCGGAAAACCGCAGCACCCGCGACCAGTCCCAGTTCCTCAATCAGCTCATCGAGCGCAAATCGTTTTCCTGGACCCGCGTTCTCGAAGACCTGGAAAAAGTCATGCCGTCTCGCGTCCACCTGGTATCGATTCAGCCCGAACTGGATGATGACAATCAACTCCGCCTGAAGCTGAACGTCGGCGGCGATTCGCGCGACAAGGCCCTCGAACTCGCGCGCCGCATGGAAGATTCCCGCCGCTTCAACTCCAGCCAGATCACCAGCGAAAGATGGAATCCGCAGAGCAACGGCCAGGGCGATCCCTTCCAATGCACCATCGAAGCCATCTACATTCCTGAGACCGTGCCGGTCCCGAGCGCGCGGCCTGCCAACGGAACATCAGCCAATGCAACCTCCTCAACAACAAAGTCGGCCACGGAAGTTTCCGAGAGGACCCATCCCTGATGCCTGATCTCCGTCAAACCCGGAAGAAAATCAAGATCGCTCTCGCCGTGCTCGTTGTTGTCGACGTCGTCGCCGTCATTGTCTTTATCTCTCCGCTGGTTGGCTCAACCGCATCCCGCAAGCAGCAGCTCACTCAATTGTGGGTCGAACTGCAGAACAAAACGCGTCAGGTCGAGCCGCTCAAAACCCTGCCCGAGAAAGTTCACACTGCCAGCCTGCAGATTACCGATTTCTACAAGAAGCGCTTTCCCTCGCAGGATTCCGAAATCCTCACCCAGTTCGGCAAGCTTGCCGTCGCCAATGGCGTCACCATCGATGAGGCAAAATATAAAGTGGAAGACACTGAACTGGGCGAGCTGCAGCCCGTCGAGGTGGAGGCTAATCTTACCGGCACCTACGTTTCTCTCGCCCGCTTCATCAACGCTCTCGAGCGCGATGACATGCTTTTCGTCATCAACAACATCGCTCTGGCCGGCGAGCAAAAAGGACCGATCAAACTGCAGATGAAAGTTGAAACCTACCTGAAGGCGGGAAGCTCATCGTGAAATTGGGAATGGAAAACCGGAAGGAACTGATTGTAGCGGGCGCGCTCGGCGTCGTGCTGCTGCTGATCCTCGCCTATGAGTTCTTCCCAACTTCGTCTACAGACGCCTCCGCGGGTTCGGCGACAGCGCCCCCGCCGTTGTCAGTCGTTCTCGGTTCGAAAAAAACGGCGAACTCTCGGACGCTAGGGAGCAAGAAACAAAAAGTCCCGCAAAATCTCGATCCTACCCTTCGCCTGCAGGAACTCGCCGTCATCGAGCAAATCAAATACGAAGGTTCAGGCCGCAACATTTTCGTCTCGGAAGCGGAACCGATCATCCCGACGCCTGTTGCACCGGGCCAACTCGGCCCAGGCGGCAGGAACGAAGAGACGCATATCTATACTCCGCCGGCGCAGGCCGCTCCCGGCCCAATTCCTCTCAAGTTTTTCGGCTTCGCCAATCAACCCGGGGAGCCGCGGAGAATTTTTCTCTCCAAAGGAGAAGACGTCTTTATCGCCGGCGAAGGAGAAATTATCGACCGCCGCTACAAGGTTGTGCGCATCGCTCCCACCTCTGTCGAAATTCAGGATGTCGTCGGCAGCGGTCCGCCGCAAAACCTTCCCCTGACGCAGGGCTAGGCAATGGTAGTCGCAAACTTCAATTTCCGTTCCCGCCACGCAGCACGCCGATCTCCCGCGCGCCGCGCCGAGTCCGGCTATTTCATGCTGCTCCTCATGATGATGGTCGCCGTTCTGGTCATCGGCTTCGCCGTCGCAGCTCCCACCATCGCCTTCGAAATCCGCCGCGATCGCGAAATGGAAATGATTCACCGCGGAGTGCAATACTCGCGCGCCATTCGCAATTACTACAAGAAATTCGGCCGCTATCCCACCAAGCTCGAAGATCTGGACAACACCAACAACCTTCGCTACCTGCGCAAGCACTACAAAGATCCGCTCAACAAGAATAAAGACTTCAAACTGCTCCACTACGGCGACCCCGGCGTCACCCTCGGCCTGAGTTTTGGCGGCGGGCAGATCGCAGGCGCAAACACCGTCGGGCAAATGAACGCCGCTTCCAATTCCGGCTTCGGCAGCAATTCCGCATTCGGAGGCAACTCCAGCTCTTTCGGCGGGAACTCCAGCAGCTTTGGCGGCAACTCATCGTTCGGAGGCAATTCGTCTTTCGGGGGAAATTCCAGCGGATTCGGAGGCAGTTCGAACAGCAATCTCAGCGGCCCCAATAATTCCTCGACCGGAGCACCCGCCGCCGGCGACTCAAACACGCCCCCGCAACCTGGCGCGACAGAATCATCGACCGGAACTCCGGACGACTCCACCGTGCAAAACGGCTCCCCATCGTCGACCAACCAGTTAGGCAGTCAGGTCTTCGGCGGAGGCCCCATCATCGGAGTAGCCAGTCTCAGCAAAGACAAAACCATCCGCGAATACAACAAAAAGAAAAAATACAACGAGTGGCAATTTGTCTACGATCCTTCCACCGATCGCGGGGGCCTCATCTTGACGCCCTACCAGCCTTTGGCTGCGTTCGCTGCCGCAGCCGGCCAAGGTTTGCAGCCGGCCGGCAGCACCAACGGTCAGCCCAGCGGCTTCGGCAACAACTCAGGTTTCGGCGGAAATTCGAGCTCTGGAGGCAACTCTAGCTTTGGCGGGAACTCCGGCTTTGGCGGGAACTCCGGCTTTGGTGGCAATTCAGGATTCGGAAATTCCGGCTCCGGCAACGGCTCCAACCCCTCCCCGCCGCAATCAAATCCTCAAAACTAAAATCGCCGCTGCGTCCGCGAATCGGGAAGGGGCACGACTTCAGTCGTGCCGTAATCCTTATTTACTGACCCGGCTTTAGCCGCTGAGGCAAGCCTGTATATATTCACCACACATTTGTCAAAACAAAAACGGCCTCGTCTCCGAGGCCGTTTCGAACTTCGTGAAAACTTCAGCCTTACACGCTGAACGACGATCCGCACCCGCAGGTGCTCTTCACATTCGGATTCTCAAACTTGAACCCCGCGCCTTCCAGAGTCTCCACATAGTCCACGATGCATCCATTCAAATACATCACAGAAGTCGCGTCTACGAACACCTTCAGCCCGTCCATATCGAAAGTTTTATCCATCATCCCGGCGGCATTCTCGAACTGCATCGAATATGAAAATCCGGAGCAGCCTCCGCCCACCACGCCAACGCGCAGCCCGGCAGGAACCGGATTCTGTTGCCCCATAATCTCTTTCACCTTCGAAACCGCATTAGGCGTAAGTGAAATCGGAGCAGTCTTTTTTACTTCAACTTCTGGAATGGTCGTCGTAGCCATGAATATCTCCTCGGCTGTGGAATAACTAAATTATAACAGAGCGCCAAAGCCGCGGCCCGGCACAATCGCAGGTTGCCGCGCCTCTGCCTATTCTTTTGATGCGCCCAAACCCGGACCGCTGCATTTCGTCCCAACCCCCAAAAACCCTTCCACACTTGCCAATGGGGCTATAATGATTTCCGGTAAGACCCTCCGGAAAATTGGATGCGGCTTCCATGGCCGTTTCCAGCTCTTCGCTGCCGTCTTACAACCTTACAGCTAGTCGAGGTGATGTCATGACCTGGACGTGGACTCCCCTATTGCTCACACTGGCAAGCGTTTGGGGCCTCTTTACCGTCGGCTTGATCATTCTACTCATCTATCGCAGCACGCTGACCATGCACGAAGATGAGCAACTGTACCTGGATGACGCCAATTCGCACCTGCAGCAGGAGCAAACCGAACTGCTGGTGAAAGTCAACCGGCTCACCAAACCCGTCTGGGTTTTTGGCGCCGGTTCCGGCGTATTGCTCTTGGTACTGCTAGGCATGTTCATCTATCAGGGCCTAAACGCAGTCCAGTAACTCCAAGTCTCTTTCACGGTCCCCTCTATGGTGCTTTGCGACCAAGGGGTGCACTTTGGACGAGATATTCCACGCCTATGGCCCCGCCGGAGGGCTCGTTATTGCCCTACCAGAATCATCCAATTTGTATAATCGCTAAAGTGCGAGAGTGGCGGAATTGGCAGACGCACCAGACTTAGGATCTGGCGGGTAAAACCGTGGGGGTTCGAGTCCCCCCTTTCGCACCATCACGGACCAGGCGAACAGCCATTTCGGTGTAGCAATCCGAATAATTCCCATGCACAGAAGTGCCGTCATCCTTGCGCTCTGTATATTGCCGACGTCCCTCCTCGCCCAATCCCCCATCCCCAATGACTGGTGCCGCGCGCTCCCGCGCCCGGAATACAAAACTCTCCAACGCGTCCCAATCACCGACCCATGGTTCGAAGTCTATAAACCTGCCCAGGGCGTTTTCGCCATCTATGAACCGCACCAGGCCGAGGAGACGATCAGCTACATGATTGTCGGCGAGAAGCGAGCTTTGCTCTTTGACACCGGCATGGGAATCAGCGACCTCAAGAAAGTTGTCACGCAACTCACCAGGCTTCCGATCATTCTCTTGAACTCGCACACTCACAACGATCATGTCGGCGACAATTGGGAATTCTCCACCATCTACGCAATGGACACAGACTTCACGCGGCAGAATGCGCGAGGTTCTCGGCTGGACGCGCAGGCTGAAATCACTCCCGATCAAATTTGTGGCGAGCTGCCGAAGGGGTTTGACTCAAAAGCTTACGCAACCCGGCCCTGGAAGATCACGGCTTACACTCACGACGGCGACCGCTTCGATCTGGGCGGTCGCACCCTGGAAGTCATCGCAACCCCCGGCCACACGCCAGATGCCATCTCCTTGCTCGACCGCACCAACGGTCTGCTTTTTACCGGCGACACCTACTATCCCGCTCCCATCTGGCTCTTCCGTCCCGAGACCGATCTCGATGCCTACGCCGCTTCCATCCGTCGGCTAGCCGCGCTCGCGCCGCAACTGAAGCTGGTCCTGGGCGCGCACAACATCCCCGTCGCATCCCCCACGATACTTCCACGGCTAGTCGCAGCCTTTGACTCCGTCCGTGCAGGCAAAGTCCAGCCGTTACCCGACTCGCCAGGGAAAGTCCTCTATAAGGTCGGCGACATCTCGTTTTTGATGCAAGCACCTTCTGCGCACTAACCGCGAAGATCACCGCCAACCATCGCGACTTAGCCCAACGGACACTCGGTAAGAGCATGCGAAATACGGTTCGCCGCCATCAAAATTGAAGCATCCGCCGTAGGCCGGGACCACTTCCAGGCTCAGCTATAATGTTCTGTAACGCTGGTTGAGTTTTCGCACCTCAGCCCCTGCAGTGCCAGAGGAACGATTCAAGCCTCGTTACACGATTCAAGAAGGCAAGTCAGAAAACACCGCTGCTGAAGGAGTGCGCAATGGCGATAGAGAAGTCTGAGTTTATCTGGCACAACGGCAAGCTAATTCCCTGGGATGAAGCCACCATCCACGTGATGTCCCACGTGGTCCACTACGGCTCCTCGGTTTTCGAGGGCGTCCGCTGTTACGCGCCGCAAGGTAAACCAGCCATCTTCCGCGCCAATGAGCACATTCAACGCCTGCTCGATTCCGCCAAGGTTTATCGCATCGACGTCGATTACACTCGCGACGAACTCGTCAAAGCTATGTGCGAAACCGTCGGATCGAACGGCTCCTGGCCCTGCTACGTCCGCCCGGTAATTCTGCGCGGCTACGGCGAAGCCGGCGTCAACCCCTTCAACTCGCCCACCGAGGTCTACATCATCAATTATCCCTGGGGAAAATATCTCGGCGGCGAGAACGATGGCTGCGACGTTTGCGTCTCTTCCTGGACGCGCATCGCTCCCAACACTCTGCCCGCCATGGCCAAGTCAGGCGCGAATTACATGAATTCGCAGCTCATCAAAATGGAAGCCATCGTCAATGGCTTCGCGGAAGGCATCGCGCTCGATATCAACGGCTTCGTCAGCGAAGGCTCGGGCGAGAACGTTTTTATCGTGCATCGCGACAAGCTGATCACCGCCCCGCTCGGCAACTCCGTCCTGCCCGGCATCACACGCGACAGCGTTTTGCAAATTGCCCGCGACTTGAATCTCACCATCGTCGAGCAGATGATCCCGCGCGAAATGCTTTATATCTGCGATGAAGCTTTCTTCACCGGCACCGCCGCCGAAGTTACTCCCATCCGCTCCGTCGACAAAATCAAGGTCGGCAAAGGCGGGATCGGCCCGATTACCCGGGCCATCCAGAAGGAGTTTTACGCCATCGTTCGCGGCGAAAAGAACGACCGCTACGGCTGGCTAACGCCCGTTCCTGTGAGCAGCAAGCAGCCGGTCGGCGTATAATTTCTAGACCGCGTTTCGTGAGGGGCGCGCCTGCGCCCCTCAACTATTCCAGTACGGCATTTCACTCATCCCAGGAGGAAGTATGTCCGAACAAGGTTTCTCACCCGAATTCGCCAAGACCTATTGCGCAATGATGCTCGATGGCATCCTGCGCGAAGCAGAAATTACGAAGAAAGTCATTGCTGCCGTTCCAGATGCAGCTTCAGACTACAAGCCCGATCCCCATGGGCGCACCGCAAAGGAACTCGCCTGGCATTTGGCCAACACCGATGTTCAGTTTCTCGATGGAATCGCCGGCCTCAACTTCAAGATGGAAAATCCCGAGAACAAACCGGAAGCTTCGGCGGATGTGGCCGCATGGTACGAGGAGAACATCAAGCGTGGGGTAGCTCGCGTGGGCGCCATGACACCGGAGCAGTTGCTCACACCAGTTAACTTTATTGTGTTCAATCTGCCCGCAGTGCTGTACCTCGCCTTCCTCAACAACCACAGCATCCACCACCGCGGAGAGCTCGCGACGTACCTGCGTCCCATGGGATCGAAAGTTCCCGCGATCTACGGCGGCAGCTACGATGAACCCCTGCAGATGCCGGAACCCGCGACGGCGGAAACTGCCGCTTAAGCAGTTCGCCTTTTGAGTTGGAAGCCGTCCTCTCGGACGGCTTTTCTTTTGCTCAAAAGCTGACACTACGGTCCCCACCAAACGACTGTGGAGCCACGTTACTCGGCGCTGCTGGGAACAGCCACAGCGGCCGCGTCGAAACCAATCTTGCTGTGCGTGCCGTCACAGAATGGCTTGTTGACGGAAGCTCCACACCGGCACAATGCGATTTTTTCCCCGGCTTCGATCTTGTTGCCGCTCGCGTCCAGCAGGTTGATCTTCCCTTCGACAAGATAGGGACCTTTGGGCAATACCTTCACGGTTGGATCGGACATGTTCTTCTCTTAACCTTTCAATAATTGGATTTTGAAAATAAAAACAATTCATTTTCCGCGTGCGTCCAGAGTCCACGGACCAGCGCCAAACTGCGAGATCAGCAGCGCCCCGCCCAGCATCGACAGATTCTTCATAAACATGTTGAACTGCAGTTGGTGTGCCATCGGATCAGTAACGCCCCAGAACTTGTGCATCATGGGGGTCACCCCGATCAGAAATAGCGCAATCAGCCATCCCCCGATTTTGGCGCGATAGCCAAGCAAAATGGAAAGCGATCCAGCGATTGCAAGCAGGCCTGAAAAGGGCACAAGGAGTGAGGCCATCGGTACGCCTTTCGAAGTCGCATAGGCAATTCCGCCGCTGGTGAAAAGTCGCGGTCCGGACTGAGCGAAAATTACCAGGAAAAAAAGCCGCCCCATGAACGTAACCAGGCCGGAGACGGCAGTTGACGAGGCGACTTGGGGCCGGGCGTAAGGCAAAGCGGAAGTGTTAACCGACATTTATCACTCCTTATATTCGCATAAGTGCAATTCGAATGTGCCTGACGAGAATCGGGAACTGAACCTTTGTCGCCGCACGGTTAGATGGCGGGCCAGAACTTTAGGTTACAATAAATAACTAACACATCTTTGCACATTAGACACTTTGGAGGAACTTAGTATTCTATGGCTACCAGAAAATCGGCGCAGGCACAAAACCCTTGTGCCATCAGCGGACTGCTGGAATTGTTGGCTCGCCCGTGGACCATGCACATTCTGTGGGCGCTCAGCCGCAATGGGCCGATGCGTTTCGGAGTCTTAAAGAAGCAGGTGGAAGGAATTTCGTCACGCGTGCTGACCGAACGCCTGCGGACATTGGAAGACGCACGATTTATCTTCCGGCACTACGAGCAGACCATTCCTCCGTCAGTGACGTACGGAATCACAGACCGCATGCAAGATCTCGAGAAAGTCTTTGTACAGCTCGAAGCCCTCGCGCGAAAATGGCAGGGCGAACGGATGGTGCCGGCAACCCGCACGGCGCATATGAACGCCTAGGTGCGGACCTCGATCCATACTGAATCAGGTTCCGCCGAGAATCGATGTTCGGAATCTAATTCGCTAGAGGCGTCAGGGCTGCTCTTACCGTAACGCCCGGCAGCTCATCTCCGCGAAAATACTTCGGTTCCTTCGCTCCAGCCTTCAGATCCGCCGCTTTCATCTCCGGCATTGCTGTATAAGGCTTCGAATAGTCGTTCGCCGCATTCCAGAACAAGAACCCAATCCCGCCTTTTTCCCGCGCAGTCGCCACTTGCACCTTTATATATTCCGGCGAATAAGTCTTCGTCCGCCAGCGAAACGCCTGCAGCCACGGCCGAATCACGACCCCGCTGCCCTTGGTGATCAACTCAAACCGCTCCATCGATTCGCCGATGAAGTGCTCCGGAGCATCCCCCGGATGCTCAATATTATCCATGCCAAAAAAGTGCGAAGGATAAATCATCGGCGAGATCACATCGCAATATTTCGCCATTCCCACAATATCCTGCCCGGTGTGCGAAAGATCCACCTGCCGCTGCCAAGCCATTACTCCAAAAACGTCCAGAGAGAGCAGAACCCCCGACGGATGCAACTCGGCATAAGCCCTGCGTAGAAAATCCGTGATCACATCCGAGCGCTGCCAGTTCGGATGTTCAGTCTGAAACGCAAAGCTCGCGTCTTTTTGATCCCCTTCTGCGGGAAAGCGTATGTAATCCAACTGAATTTCATCCGCCCCCGACTGCCCCACAAACTTCGCCAGGGCAATATCGTAATCCTGAACTTTATGATTGGAAGAATCCGTCCACACCAGCTTGCCATTCTCCCGCCACGGCGCGTGATTCTTCTTTGACTGCACCGCCAGCTCCGGATGTTCCACCACCATCCGCTCGTCGCGGAACATGGCAATGCGAGCAATCGCATGCATATTCTCCGAATGCAGGAAGTGCACAAATTTCGGCAGATCGTGAATGTAAACCTTATGCGCTCCCAGCAGCGGGTGCTCAAACGGAATGTTCACGCTGCCGTCAGAGTCCTTAATATCAAAGACCACGGCATTCCCGCCAACTTCGCGCCAGTGCTTGATAATCCGGATCCCGTGATCACTAGCCGCCATCACCCCGGTCAGATAAATCGCACGCACTTCAAAATCCTTGGAAATCGGAACCGTGTGCTCGACGATCGGTGTAGGCAATACGCCCGGTATCGTGATCTGCTCGCCGGCTCTCAGAAAGTTGCCCGAGCCAAGATTCTTGTTCGTCGCTCGAATCGCATCCGCAAGCTCGGAAGAGGTCAGATAGGCCGTGTTGTGCAGCTGCTGATGCGCCACACCCGGAATCGTGTCTCCGCGTTTCGCCAGATAAACCGCGGTTCCCGACGCGCTCGTCGGCTGCGGGATATCGGCCGGTTTCAATGCCGGCGTCATAGTAGCGCTCACCGCCTTAAGCTGCGCCGCGCCAGAAGCCGCCCCCGTCACGGCTTGCGCTGCCTGCGGCTGCGCCGCCTCCGCCGAAAAGAAGCTCTGGTCAAGCCGAACCGCGGCCAGGCCGAAAAGTACGCACGAAGCTGCAGAGATGATTAGAATCGACGAGCGACGCAAGCAATCCTCCCGAGGAACGCCTGATCGCGATGCTAATGTGCTGCTTGTTGGCGGGCTAGTTACTAACGATCATCTCCCCCGTGGACGCCCGCCAAAAGACAATTTCAAACCGCGGAGATCCCGCGCCGCTTTGGCTAACTCACCCAACCAAGCCGAAGTCTCTCGAAGTCCCGTGCGCAATAATGAACCTTCTCTAATGGCACTTATGGGTAGGTTCCTTCGGACAGTCCCTTCCCTCATGCGCAAATTATTTCTCTCACCCATCTTTATCTTTCCTGTGGATGATGTTTTAATGTCTCCCTTGCGGTCCTAACTCCTGCCAATAGAAAGCTTTCGCATCCACAATCGAGCGCCGTCCGGTGGCTAACAGTTTGCTCATTTCACATACGCCAGGACGCGCCACTGGTTGCGAGCTTTCGAGTGACAGAATTTGGCACTCACCAAAGCTGGAGAATCCGCACCTAAGAAGTTCGGCGAGTTCGGGTAAAAAGCAGTCAAAAGGCCGAGATACCAAGACCAGAGAACCAAACGGCCTGGAAAAGGGATGAAACACCGGGAAGCCGGAAAATCTTTATGAGAAGCCTCGCTACCGTACTCGATCCGAACCGCCGCAGCAACGATGCTGGAGAATTCGAAGCCGCCCTGCGCCGCAAGATCGTCGGCCAGGATCAGGCCGTCGAAAAGGTCGCAGAAATCTACCAGATGTTCCTGGCCGGCTTGAACGCTCCCGGCCGCCCAGTGGGCAATCTGCTGTTTCTCGGGCCAACCGGTTCCGGCAAAACCCGCGTGGTTGAGGCGGTAGCAGAAGCCCTGTTCGGCGATGCCCGCGCCTGCATCAAGATCGATTGCGCAGAATTCCAGCACTCCCACGAAATCGCCAAGCTGATCGGTTCGCCTCCGGGATATCTCGGTCACCGCGAAACCCATCCCTTACTCACGCAGGAAGCCATCAATCAGTGGTTCACCGAGAAGCTCAAGCTCTCAATCCTGCTCTTCGACGAAATCGAGAAGGCCAGCGACTCGCTCTGGCAGTTGCTGCTCGGCATTCTCGACAAAGCCACGCTAACGCTGGGCGATAACCGCCGCGTCGACCTTTCCCAGTGCATCATCATCCTGACCTCGAACCTGGGCGCCAGTGAGATGACAAACCTGGTCGATGGCGGCTTCGGTTTCGCGCCCAAAGCCGTGGAAGTCGACAACAATTTCGACGATAAAATCCAGCGCACCGCCGTAGAAGCCGCGCGCCGCAAGTTCACGCCAGAGTTCATGAACCGCATCGATAAAACGGTGGTCTTCAAAACTCTGCGCGACGAGCACCTCTCTCAGATTCTCGAGATCGAACTAGGCATGGTGCAGCAGCGCGTCCTGATGGCCGCCGGCGCCAACCAGTTCGTCTTCAACTGCTCACAGGGAGTGAAACAGTTCCTGCTCCACGAAGGCACCGACCCGCGTTACGGCGCACGCCACCTGAAGCGCGCCATCGAACGCCACTTGGTGTTCCCGATGGCCAATTTGGTTGCAACCGGCCAGGTAAAGCTGGGAGATTTCATCCGCGTAGACATGGCTTCCGAAAATAAAATGATCTTCGTGAAAGAAGCCGAAAACACCATGGCGCCGGTCCTGCTGGAGCGCTACGGCGCAGCCGCCGCAAATATGCCCAACGCCCGCGCCGCCCGCACGGCAGCAAATCCACGCCGCGACTTCGGCGCCAGCCCCACGCCCATCGCGGAGAGCAAATGAATTTGATTGGTAGGTAGCAAACTCTCGCTTGACCGCATCTCGCGAGTGTTCTCATAGGCGCCGGATAACCCTTCCGGCGCCATTTTTGCGCTGTTTTCAGCTTGACTTAGTCTCGCTCCCGGTAAACAATGCCCCTGCGCCTACGTGCTGTACTCCGTCTCCGCGGGCCAGTGCCCCCGCTCCGTCGATCTATAACTCTCAGGAGGAGATTTATGCCTGCATTTAGGACTCCACTATTCGCTTCCCGCCAGAACAGGGCTCCGCACAACCCTTCAACCAGGCATTCCCCGACCGCATTCTGCAGCGTGCTCTTCGCCGCACTGACGCTGCTTCTTGCAACCTCCGCCTGGGGACAAGAAAAAGTCATTTACAGTTTTAACGGTCCTCCAGATGGAGATACTCCTTCAGCTGGCCTGGTTCGAGATGCAGCCGGAAATCTGTACGGCGCGACTGCCGCAGGTGGCAATACGTCCGCGGAGCAATGCGAGAACGGGACTAACGGCTGCGGAGTAGTTTTCGAGCTGGCCAACTCCGGTGGCACATGGACGGAAAGCGTAATCCACACGTTTGTTCCGGGCAGCGGCGATGGTATCAATCCTATCGGCAATCTGATCCTCGACGGCGCTGGAGATCTTTATGGCGTGACTCAGTATGGTGGGACCGCCTGCACTGGTTACTTTTGCGGTGTTGGAACGGTGTACGAACTGTCGCCCGCCGGTGGCGGCTTGTGGACGGAAACCATTCTTTACAACTTCCAGGCGGCCGGCGACGGTATCTATCCTCAGGGCGGCCTGGTTATGGATACTGCGGGCAATCTTTACGGCTTCACCGGCTTTGGGGGCAATGACGCTATCTGTAACGGGCTGGGTTGCGGCACGATCTTCGAACTGACGCCCGGTTCGGGCGGCACCTGGAGTGAGCATATCCTGTACACGTTTCAGGATGGGACAGACGGGGGCGAACCTCAGAGCGGCTCCGCGCTGGTCTTTGACAGCGCCGGGAACCTCTATAGCACGGGTGCGGTGGGCGGAGATTTGACTTGTAACCCGCCTTACGGATGTGGAGTGGTTTTTGAGCTCTCGCCTAGTGGCGGGGGCTGGACAGAGCGCGCGATCCATAATTTCGAGGAGAACAAAGGCGGAGCTTTCCCCCTCACCGGCTTGGCCATCGACAATCTCGGCAATCTCTACGGAAATATGCTAGGCGGCGCCAATGGGGACGGTTATGCATACAAGATGAGTCCCGAAACCGGTGGAAGCTTCAAGTTCACTTCGCTGTACTCTTTTGACGGGACGCATGGAGGTCAGCCCTACGGAACTCCGATGATTGCGGGTGGAATTATTTATGGCACGTTACTCGATGGGGGCGGCGACAATGCGTCCTGCCCTCAAGGCTGTGGCGGCGTCTTCCGCCTCACGCCCAGCGGCAGCGGTGTCAACTACAGCTTTGTGCGTTTTGGAACGGCTTCCGACGGCGCCAACCCGTCCGGCAACCTGATCCTTGACCCCTCCGGCAACTTATATGGAACCACCACCGCCGGCGGCGCTCACAGCGACGGAACTGTGTTCGAGATCGTGCAGTAAATCCTTCTTCGTTTTCGAGGGATAGACTCTCGCTCGGAAGTTCGCGAGAGACTTTGGCGCCGGATGACCCTCCGGCGCCTTTTTTCCTTCATCACACGTGGAGAATTCTCGTCCTTCCAACAAAGCAGAGCGATGCAAACGCAGCAAATCGGACGGCGGTTCACCGAAGTAACCGACGCCGCATTCCAGCAGGGCGATATATTGTGCAGGGTGATCGCGATTCCTTTTCCACAAAGAAAATCTCTATTCGGCTTCGTACTGCTTGCCGCCTGCTACGCACTCGCGCAATACTCTTATCCCGAGCAAGAAGTTCACGTTCGCGATTTGCCTTCGCTGACCGCCCACTCCGCCCACGCCCACGACGTTCTATCAGCCTCAGCTGAGATCGTCCTCAACAACAAGGACGTCTGCTGCGGCAAAGACTCCGCCCTCGAAGACAGTATTCAAGCCTCCGATCCACAATCCTTAAAAGATATTGCCGAGAGACTACAAGGCAGGCATTTGCTGAGCGACGGCCTTCCCGTCATGATCACCGCAGAATACCTGACATCCCAAGCCGCCAGCGCCGGTCACCTGATCACGATGATCTCCGACCAGCACGCCGCTCTTATGGAATGGGATAGTCACTTATATGTTGTCGAGGGCATAACCTATGTCAGAACACTCGACCCCACAATCAACACCTTCACCTACACCATTCACAAGCTACTATTACAGGACGTCCGCTATTCCGATTCGCACCGCGCAGTCACCTTCGACCGCCTCACCGACGACGTGAACAAAGTTCAAGGCCTGCTGTTTCTGCAGGTAGCACAACAATAAGAGCCAGATTCTTACGATCAGCGACGTGAACTGAGCGTTTGCAGCCCGCAGAAGTGCCGCCAGATCGTCCGGCAGTTGGGGAAGTCCGCAGCCAGCGCTATCCGCGCCGTAACAGCTCCGCGGCAATCGACTTCAGCGCGACCGGAAGTTCCGCCGCCAGTCGCGACTTGGGGATGCCGCGCACTCCTGCTTCCTCCGAGATGCGCCGCATCGCATCCTCGCTCTGCTCGCTCATCAGAACAAGGACCACAGAGGGATTGTTCTTCTGAAGGTTTTTGATGACTTGCACGCCGTTGACTAATGGCAGCGACAGATCAACGAGAACAACATCCGGCCGCAGCTCCGTCTCCTTGCGAAGAGCTTCCTCGCCGTCGCCAGCCTCGCCGCAAACCTCCCAATCCGGCGAAAGCCGGCCGATCAGACCGATCAGTGCTCGCCGCAGAAGCGTGGCATCGTCCGCAATCAGAATTTTGAAGGGCGCCATGTTGCAGGGGACCTCCAATTTTATCCAGGAAAACTCCCGCCCACTATCTCGTACTATGATTCATCAGGATTCTTACAACGGAGAAGGTTTTGCGCATCGTCCAGCATCGGGAGATTCCCGAAGATAACGAGCTACGAATCCGCTGGAATGCTCTCGCGATGCAAATGGAGCGGCCCGAGGTCTTCTACACCTGCGAATGGGCCCTCGCCATGCAAACCGCATATCGGCAGCAACGCGCTCCGCTGCTTATCTTGGGTTACGACGGGAATGAACTTGCCGGCATCGCATCGCTCGCAATAAATCCCAAGAACAACACGATCGAATTTCTGTCCGCAACCACAGCCGACTATTGCGATTTCCTAAGCGCTCCAGCCACCCGCCCGGACTTCATCCACGCTGTTTTCGCCAAGCTCAAGGAAAACAGCAATGGCCGCATTGCCCTGGCAAATCTCCCAAACGACTCATGCACCGAAGATTCTTTGCGTTCCGCCGCGAAACTTCACGGCTCTTACCTGTTTTCCAGGCCCGCATATACGTGTACTCAAGTACGACTGGGAACCGGAGAACAACGCCAGGAATTAAAGAACGCTCTCCTCGCTAAGAAAAAACTTCGCCGCTATCTCCGCGCCATGGAACGCGAAGGCCCGGTCACCTTCGCTCATCTTCACTCATGGAAGGAGATCGAATCCGCCCTCCCCGAATTCGCCAATGCCCACGTCGCGCGCTTTGCCGCCACGGGCCGCACCAGCAGCCTCGCCACACCCGAGCGCCGCATTTTTTTGGAAGATCTCGCCAGGAGATTCGACGGCGCCGGCGTTGTTACGCTGAGCCAGTTGAGAATTCAAGGTCGCCCGGTGGCCTGGAACTTCGGTTTTCAGTTTCACAAGAGTTGGTTCTGGTATCAACCAACGTTCGATAGCCTTTGGGAAGAGCACTCTCCCGGATATTGCCTGCTGGCGCGAATTGTTGTCGAGGCCTGCGACAAAGAAGAGTTGGAACTCGTCGACTTGGGCCTGGGCGGAGAGGGCTACAAAGAACGCTTCGGCAACAGCGCGCGGCAGACCCTGCACATCACGATCAGTGATTCCCGCATCCGCCACCTGCGCGAAGTGGCAAGGTATCGCGCCGCGAGCGCTGTAAAACGATCCCCAAAAATCGAATCCGCTCTCCGTCGGGCACTCGGCATAACTCAATAGCCTGTGGAAAAGAAGCCCTCCAGCCAATTCCGCCCGCCGAAAGAAGCATTTAAACTATGCGCAATCCCAGATGACTCATCCTGGATTGCGACCGATCAAAATCTTTACCCCCTCAGATGCGGGCGCAGGCAATACGAACGCACAAAATCTGACGGTGAAGGAAGTAGTGGCGCGTTTGCCCGAAGATCGATTTCACGTAACGATGCTGCTGTGCGACGGCCAGCCGGATCCTCGGCTGGCTGAGCGGGCCAACACGCGACTTGTGAAATGGCGAAAGCATGGCAACACGGTCCGACTGCTCCCTCATTGCCTTTTTCCGCCGCCGGACGTTTATTTCTTTCCCCGTCGCGGACCGCTCGACCGTTTTTTCTTTCATGCTCGTCACCGGATGTCGCTGAGAACCGCGCTCGTCACCTATATTGTCATGGAAATGAATGCCACGACGGGCGCGGGATTGATCGGCCGCTCTGTCGAAGAGGGCGACATCGTAGTCGGCAACTCAAAATACGTAAGTGAGACCATTCATCGAGCCTTCGGAGTACATGCAGCCGTGATTCACGACGGAATCGACCGGCGCTACTTTTCTGCCCCTGACCGGCGCACCTCAAAAGCCTCACCCGTCGTGCTCTACGCCGGGTCCTTCCAGCCCCGCAAGCGCGTGGAACTTATCATCGAACAGGCCGCCCGGTTGCCACACGTTCAGTTCCGTCTAGCTGGCAAAGGAGAAACAGAGTTACATTGCCGCGAACTCGCCGCTCAGCAAGGATGCAACAACATCTCTTTCCTCGGCCATCTTTCCCCGGAGCAACTCGGAGGCGAGATGCGCCACGCCGACATTTTCTTTTTCCCGAGCATCCAGGAAGGCAATCCGCAGGTATTACTGCAAGCCGCAGCCAGCGGCCTGCCTTCGATCGCCATGGAGCTCTACCGCTCCGATTATGTGATCGACGGCAAGACAGCGTTTCTCGCCCGGTCAGATTCAGATCTATCTCGGAGCCTGGATCGCCTGATAAACGATGAAGCCCTGCGGCAATCATTCGCGGCAGCAGCAGTTTCCCACGCTGCCAACTTTGATTGGGTAGGGATTACCCAGCAATGGGCCGCCATATTCGAAGAGGCCGCCGCGAAGCGCCGCGCCGTTCTCCAACAAAAAGCCTCGTAGCGCCATGACTTCGATCTTATGACCGCCAATGCAAAGCGACCAAGCACGCTCCTGCGCTACGGCGGATTCATCGCGTCAGTAGGCGCCACCCGCGTCCTGGGAATCGTCATCACCTCGATCACCTTCCCCATCCTGGTGCGCCGCCTCGGCGTGGAAGCCTATGGACAATGGAGCTACATCGTCGCACTCTGTGCCTTTCTCGATGTAATCGCCAACCCCGGACTTACAACCTATGCCATACAGCAAGTAGCAGCCAGGCGTCACGCGGCAGTCGATCTGGTCTCCGATTTTCTCGCGCTTCGTGTCTTGGCCGTTCTCGTCGCGACTGTCGTCCTGCTCATCATCGTGCACTTTGAAGCAGGCTCCAACATCCGCGCCCTGCTGCAATGGTATGGCCTGGCCGCTCTGTGCGTCGGCCTGACGGGATCAGACCTTTTCCTCACTTCCCTCGAACTCTTTCACAGCCGCTCCCTGCTCACCCTGATGCAACAAAGCCTCTACGCAGCCGGAGTACTTACTTTCGTTCACGCGCCAAAGGATTTGTTCTGGGTGCCGATCAGCATTCTCACCTCAGCGTTTCTCATGAACATAGCGGGCTGGCTGGTGTTGTGGCGGAACGGATTCCGTCCCTCGCTGGCAATCGATCCCGCCCGCTGGCGCGGAATCCTCCGTCCTGCATTTCATTACGCCGCCACCACAATGATGGCCACGATTTACCATCGCACCGGTCACCTTGTCGTCCGCTGGTTTCTCGGCGATTACGCTCTCGGCTTATACGCCGCCGCAATACGGTTCGTAGTTCTGCTTCGAGAATTCGTCGGCATTCCCCTCGGCGTGCTGATGCCGCGAATGGCGCACGTCGCCGAATCGGGAGCGGGACTGCGCCGCCTGGTCAACGCCACCGTCTCCGCCTTGGCCACCGTCTCCATACCCCTGATGCTGGGTACCATCGCCACTGCCCACCTGGTTGTTCCGCTGGTGATGGGAAAAAGCTACGCCGCCGCCGTTGGTCCAGTGCGCCTGGCTTCGGGACTTCTGCTCGCCGGTCCCATGGCATCGCTGCTCTCAGGAACCGTTCTTTATGCGCTCGGCCGCTATCGCGCTTATCTAACCGCGGGCGCAACCGGGGCCGCTGCCGCCATTGTTCTTTCCTTAGCGTTCGTTCGTACACTTGGCGTGCCGGGTGTCTGCATAGCATTCATGGTCGCCGAGGCCGTCGTCGCCATCACCGCCTATTTCCTGATTCCTCACGAACTCCGAGATTTGTGGAAGAATCCGATGATCCGGGTTGCGGTATTGTCCGGACTCATCATGGTAGTAGGCGTCCACTTCGCCAATTCCTACAGCTCTCGTCCATTCGTCGTCGTGGCCGCCGGAGCACTGATTTATATTGCAGCCTCAGCGCTCTTGGGAAGAAAACTTCTGTTGCAGCAATTCGGAGGCGCGCGTTGACTGCGAACGCAAGGCCGACAAAGCCGCGTTCCGTTGCCGTTCTTCTCTCCGGGCGCGAACAGTTCAGCTCTTATTTCGGTGGCGCAGTCGCCCGTTGGACCTACGAAGTCTATAGCCGGCTCAACCACCACGTTGCAGTAACAGTTTTCGGATTCCCTACCGACAAGAAAACTCTCTATTCCTTGCATCACGAAACCAGCCCAATATCGCACCTCTGCGCTCTCGTCTCACGCATTCCGGGCGCCCGCCGGTATGAGGAACCGATCTGGCTGCGCGCGCTCGCTGGAAAGCTGCATAATTACGACATCATTCACCTGCACAATCGTCCGCAGTGGGTGGGCACTCTGCGGGAGATGGGCTACGCCGGCGCAATCATCCTTCACCTTCACAACGATCATGTAAGTCACTGGCCCACGCCGGATCTCGATTCATTAGCCAGCAGACTGGACCAGCTTGCCGTTTGCAGCCAGTACCTGCGCAACCAATTCGCAACAAAATCGTCTGCTCTCAGCGCAAAGACTCGCGTCGTGCACAACGGAGCCGACTTGAAATTGTTCTACCCCCGCGAAGAACTACGCGAGCCAAAAACCATCCTCTTCGTAGGCTGCCTCAACCAGCAGAAAGGCGTACTGCAGTTACTGCAAGCCTACGAACGCGTACTCGATGCGCATCCCGACGCGAAACTGGTAATCGGCGGCGCGGCTGGCTACGGAAAAAACCACGACACCGAATACGTGCGTCAAGTGCGCGAACTGGCCCACCAACTCACAAATCGCAACCGCGCCGAAATTCACTTCACCGGCTATCTGGATCACGCGGCAGACCTCCCGCAACGTTTCCAGAAAGCAACCATCTTTGCTTGTCCCTCGCTTTATCACGAAGCCTTTGGCATGGTGAATGCGGAAGCCATGGCCTGCGCCACAACGGTTGTGGGATCAGATCGCGCGGGTATCCCCGAGGTGGTCGGCGATGCCGGATGTCTCGTCGATCCCGAAAACACTGATCAGTTTGCCACTGCAATTTCAGAACTGTTAGCCAAACCGCAAGACTGCCGCCGCCTCGGCCAGGCCGGATACGATCGTTGTCGCCGCATGTTCGACTGGCGCATCACCGCCGAAAACTGGATGAACCTGCTTGACGCCTGCTGTTAGCATCGCAACTGCCGTGGCTCCCCGTCTTCTCATCATCACCGAGATCATCGCGCCCTATCGCATTCCTGTCTTCAACGCTCTCGCGCAAAGAAGCGAAATCGATTTGCAGGTCATTTTCTTATCCGAAAACGATCCCACGCTGCGCCAGTGGATGGTTTACAAAAACGAAATCACGTTCCCCTACAGTGTTCTTCCCCACTGGCGTCAGCGCCTCGGAAAATACAACATTCTGCTCAACCGCGCAGTTCATTCCACGCTCGACGAGATCAAGCCCGATGTCGTCGTATGCGGAGGCTACAACTATCCAGCCGCTTGGTCCGCGGCCTACTGGGCTAAACGCCGTTCAGTTCCCTTTCTTCTCTGGACAGAGAGCACCGCCATGGAGCGCCGCGGCAGTTACTTCCATGTTGAATCTTTGAAGAAACGCTTCCTCAATCTCTGCCACGCATTCATCGTTCCGGGAAAATCTTCGCTCGACTATTTGAAGCAACTCGGCGTTTCCCAGCAGCGAATCGTTACCGCCCGCAACGCAGTAGACAACAACTTCTATTCCTCCGCTTCACAGGCAGTCGATCTAAACGATTCCGAAATCCGTGCCCGCTATAAACTTCCCCCGCGATATTTCCTCTTCGTCGGCCGCCTCGTCAAAGAAAAGGGCATCTTCGATCTTCTCGAAGCCTACGAGCAACTCAAGCTGGAGATTCGCGCAACCGCCGGCCTGGTTTTCGTCGGAGACGGATCCGACGCCCGCGAACTGCAAAAGCGAACTTCGAAGATCCAACCTGGAAACGTTCGCCTTCTAGGTTTTGTGCACCGTGAGGAATTGCCCAAAATATACACATTAGCTGAAGCGTTGATTTTCCCCACACATACCGATCCCTGGGGCTTGGTAGTAAACGAAGCGATGGCTTGCGGCCTGCCGGTAATCGCAACCAACGTTGCCGGCTGCACCCTGGATCTAGTGCAAGACAACTGGAACGGCTTCGTGGTAGAACGCGGTGATCCGCGAAGTCTCGCTGCTGTCATGGAAAGGTTGGCGACCGATGAGGAACTACGTCGCCAAATGGGCAACCGCAGCCGCGAACGAATTCAGAACTACTCTCCCGAGATTTGGGCGCAAGGGATTGTGGATGCGGTAGAGGCTGTGCTCGCCCGGAAGTGATCAAGTATCAACCCTGCCTTCGAAACGCTGCAAAGCACTTTGTCATTCCGAGTAGGCGCGAAGCGCCTGCGAGAGCTTGCTGTCCGCATCGAGATTCACAGAACGCCCCGTACGGACAACTCAACTGTTTCCAGAAATTCCTTCAACTCCCCCGGCAATTCACTCTTCAACGAAACAATTTCACCCGACCGAGGATGCCGAAACTCCAACTCCTCCGCATGAAGAAAATTCCGGCTTAATGATGTGGATGCCCCACTTCTCGCATCTTTTGCAAGAAGTGGGATCTTTCCAATGGCCCGCAACATCCCCGGCGTCCCGTACACCACATCCCCCACCACCGCATGCCCCATCGCCGCCAAGTGCACCCGAATCTGATGCGTCCGCCCCGTATCAATCTTCACGTCAAGCAACGTAAACTTCCCGTAAGCCGTCTCCAACCGCCGCACCACGCGATAATGCGTAACCGCCGTCCGCCCCCCGGATTCCCGCGTAGTCATCCGCGTCCGCCGCACCCGGTCGCGACTGATGCTCTGGTCGATCGTCCCCGCATCCTTCTTCACCCACCCATGCACCAGCGCAATATATTTCTTCTTCACCTCGCGCGCCGCAAACTGCGCGCTGAGCCGTCGATGCGCCTCATCATTCTTAGCCACCACAATCAGCCCGCTGGTTTCCTTATCCAGACGATGCACAATCCCCGGCCGCAACTCCCCACCCACTCCCGACAAATTTCCCATGTGATGCAGCAGCGCATTCACCAGCGTCCCCCGATTGCGAGCATCATCGGTCGCTCCAGCTCCCGCGTGAACCATCATTCCCGCAGGCTTGTTAATCACCGCCAGATCGTCATCCTCATAAACAATCTCCAGCGGAATCTCCTCCGCAATTGCCTTAAGCGGCGGACGCTGCGCCTCGCCAAGAATCGTGATCGTCTCCCCTCCGCGCAGCTTTAGCGAAGCTTTCGCCGGAGCGTCACCGACCAGAACCTTTTGTTCGGAGATAAGTTGCTGCACTCGCGCTCGGCTGACACTCTCAAGCCGGATCGCAAGAAATTGATCGAGACGTTTCCCAGCATCATCGGACGAAACAAAGATTGAAAGAGGATGAGCTTCCGCCATCGCAAGAAAGGATACAAGAATAGCCGGCATTGCATGCGGCGCTCGGGCGAAGAATCGGGAAGGGCACGAGTTTCACTCGTGCCGACGAGTCGCGCAAGATGTCACGGCTTTAGCCGCCGAGGTGAGCCGGGGCGTCCGGTCGCACCGTAGAAGACACCATTTCGAAGGCCCTCCAGCCGGATTGACGCGCTCCAATCCTTGAGGCGGGGTTCTCCGCCGGCCCTACTCCACCGCATTCTTCGCAATCACTTCCCGGTACCACTCCGCGCTAAGCTTCGGCGTACGCTTCTGCGTCTTGAAATCGACGTAGTGAATCCCAAACCGCTTGCTGTAACCATCCGCCCACTCAAAGTTATCCATCAAACTCCACAAGAAATATCCCTTGATCGGATAACCCTCCGCAGCCGCCCGATGCAATTGCGTCAAATGATTCCGCAAATACATGACACGATCCGTATCCTCAATTCGTCCCTCCGCCGTGGGCACATCATCCGACGAGCAACCGTTCTCCGTGATATACATCGCCTTCGGCTTCCACAAATCGCTGACATTCCGCACCGCCCAGTACGTAACTTCCGGCCCAATAAAAAGCCAGTCCGAAGCCATGTGCGGATACGAATCCGGCCGCTTCTCCACCACATAACCCTCGGCAGAAGAATCCGCCCGCACATACTCCGGCGTGTAAGCATTCAGCCCCACAAAATCCAGTGGGCTGCCAATAATCTTCATATCGCCGGCTTCCACCTTGGGAGCATTCGCGCCCTCGCGCTTCAAATAACCGTCGGTGTACTTGCCTTCCATGATCGCCGTAAGAAATGGCGCATTTCCCTCGCGCGTAGCGCGGTGCGCTGCCTCAATCTGCTCGTCCTCTTCAATCACCGGCACATACACGGTGGCATTTTCCGCCAAACCAACCTGCGTGCCGCTCTTCGCATTCGCCCGAATCGCCTGCACTCCCATGCCATGCGCCAGCACGCCATGATGCCGAATCTGATTCACATCCTTATCCGGCAATTTCAATCCGGGCGCAAACTGCCCCTTTTTGTAACTCAAATCCGTAAAGCAAACCAACTCGTTCGTAGTAAAGAAATGCCCCACCCGATCCGAAAGATGTTTCGCCACATACCCCGCGTAATCCCCAAACGCTTTCGACGTATCCCGCGACTGCCAACCTCCCGGCAAAGCCTGCGGCAAGTCCCAATGAAACAACGTGACAAACGGCGCAATTCCGTTAGCCAGCAACTCATCCACCACGCGGTTGTAATAATCCAACCCCTTCGGATTCGGTTGTCCCGTGCCGTCAGGAAACACGCGCGGCCAAGCAATCGACAACCGATAGCACTTCACGCCCAGGCTCTTCAGCAGCCGCACGTCCTCTTTGTACAAGTGGTAGGAATCATCCGCCACATCCCCCGTCTCCCCGTGATACGTTTTTCCCGGCGTGTGCGAAAACGTATCCCACACCGAAGGCTTGCGCCCATCCTCATTCACCGCGCCTTCAATCTGGTACGAAGCAGTGGCGCATCCCCACATAAAACCTGCGGGAAACCGCAACAGGCTAGGCTTCTGTGCCCACGCAAATTTAGGGAAGGAAGCGCCGGCAGCAAGAGCCGCAGCCGCGCCCGTTAAAGTCTGCCCAAACTGACGGCGAGTGATTTTTTTCATCGGCTAAAGAGTATCACTCAAGACGGACCGAAAACGAAGTTTGCCTCTCAACCCTGGAATATCTCTCCGCTCTTCAATATCTCTCCGCGGAGGAGGTTGCATCTGCCTGCGCCGATTCAGACGACAACCCGACGCCGACCGGCGTCCGGGCACGGATCGATAAGAAATAAGCTCGTGCTCTAGTAGCGTTCCGCCGCAACCCACGAATCCAAATCCGAAGGCACGCTGATTGTCCCTCCTTGCGTCACTGCTCCAGTGGCCGCGTTGAATCCATAGATCTCGATATCCAGCGCCCCGTTTACATCGTTGGCACCGTACGCAATCGTCCCATCCGGGCTGAACGCCTGCACCTCATAGGGAATCGAACTTGACTCCGGATTGATCTGCCGTAAGTTCAAATTCACTTTGCCGATATAAGTTGTGCTTGTCGGGTCGGTCAGAAAGACATATTGCGCGGAAGGATGGACCAGCGCATCGATGAAGTCGCCGCACGGCGCAAACTGATCTGTCCCGCAGGAAATTACCGGCGTCGTTACATTCGGCTGTATGGGATAAATGTTCACCTGGTTAGCGTTGGTCTCGCCGTAGTTGTCGACAAAATCGAAAAGCAGATTCTTGACGAAGTACACTGATTGCGTGCTCTCCGACTCGTCATTGTTCCAACTATAAATCTGTACGTCAGGAGCGAGCGCGCCCGTCGAGGCGGTGATTGCGCGCTCATTGTAGGCAGCCTGTTCGCCAAACGGATTACTGCAAGGAATCCCGTCGTAAAGCTCGGTGCCCGCCGAATTCACGTTCATGATGCTTAAACTGCAAAACAATCCTCCTTCACTCGAAGCCAGCGAATATTTCGCCTCAACTACCGGTTGGCTGATTTTGCCCGTCGCGGGATCCACCACATAGCGCTCAATCGCATATGGAGTATCTTCGCTGCCCTGTGGCCCAGCGAACTCGGCATAAATAAAATTGCTCACCGGATCGATTACGAGGCCGCCCAGCCGCGTCACGCTCAGCGTTTGAACCGGCGTGGAATTTGGAACGCCAGAAGCATTGGTCTGATACACGTACAGTTTCTGACCTTGTTGAGAATAGTTTTCAAATGCCGTGTAGTAGAGAAACTTTCCATTCTGCGAAGCGAAAATCCCTGGATACACAGATTCCGGCAAGGTAAGCGTTCCCACCTCTGTCGCCTGCAACGTCTGCGAGTTGATGTTGTACGTGGTCAATGTCGCACTGTCGATTACGTAAACTACCTGTACCGGCGCAGACGATGGGGAAGAGGAATTGCTCGGGTCTCTTCCCTCTTGCGCGAAAGCTACAGAGCACAAACCTGCGAGCACAAAAAAGGCAAAAAAGCGGCGCATACTGCCTCCAGAAATGGATGTGAGCGGGTGCCGATTCAGATGAGTGGCGTAAGAAGGGGGTTGTCGCGCACAGCGCGATTTTTAATGATTCCTATCGAGGCGAAACTGCGCGGGACGTGCCTTCACTGCGGCCCTTCGAGACGAGCTCAGAACGCAGCTCCTAAGTCTGCGGATCAACCATTGTGAAGTGTCGAACCAAGCTACCGCGCGGCTCCCACCGTCTGCGTCTCCATCCGCTTCGCACCCGGCCGCAGCCACCAAATAATTCCGCCAGCGGCAATCAATCCCAACGCAATCAACTGCGTTCCTGACATCACGCCGCCAAACACCGATCCACGCCCCGGATCGTCGCGAATGAACTCCAGGAAAAACCGTGCCACGCCATAAATAAACAGAAACGCGCCAAACACCTGCCCATCAAATTTCCGCCGCTTGAACAGCCACATCAGAAAAACAAAATTCGCGACCTCGACCGCCGCCTCAAATAGCTGAGTAGGCTCCAGCGGTATATTCAAGGGCGTACCCGTGATCTGGTTCGCCAGCGGATTGTGAAATACCACTCCCCACCAGTGATTCGTCGGCTTTCCATAACAGCATCCCGCCGCAAAGCAACCCAGCCGGCCAATCGCATGACCGAGAGCCAGCCCCGGCGCAAACGCATCGCAAGTTCCCAACGCAGGCATATCATTTCGATGCACGTACCACGCCGCCGCCAGAAACGCGGCCAGCAATCCTCCAGAAAAAACCCCGCCCGCCTGCAGCGTAGTCACGCTGAAAATTTCCGAAACGTGTGTCGAATAATAGCTCCACTCATTAATGACGTAGAGCACCTTCGCGCCGATAATCCCGCACAGCACCACAAGAATGCCCAGATTCCAAGCTTTGTCGCCGTCGATGCCCAGCTTCTCGGAATTCCGCACACTGATCCAAAGCCCGATCAGCACGCCCATGGAAACCAGAAAGCCATACGTAGGCAGAGAGAACTTCCCGAAATGCAGCAGTTGCGGATACACGTTTATTTAGATGCGTACAAAAAAGATTTGTTACATAACCAGTCTAGCAGGAATAAACTTCAAGGACCCTCATCAGTCCCTGTCATGTTGAGCGTAGCGGAAGCGAGCGAAGCGAACTTCCGCGCAGTCGAAACATCCCGATATTCGTTCCGCTGTAGACAGCGCCCCCGCAGTTACCCGTTGGCTCGTGTTCGTTTGCCAACGACAAGCAACCAAAGACGAAAATTACCCAGCGCAAAAATAAGGAAACATGAAAAGAGAAGAAGCCCCGGAAGGAAAAATCAAGCCGACCCACTGTGCCGTGTGGCGGGCCGAGAATGAACCGTCAGGTAGACGTTGGGAACCCGCCGAGACCCTTTAGGCATCTCCGCCTGGCGGAGCGTTGCACACCGGATCCTAGTTCGAGTCGAGCCCCCGTTCATTCAGCATTGGTTCAAATATCGGTTACCGTCATCACCAACGCCGCAGGCCGGCTTTCAAGATGGATGCTAGGGCAAACCCCGCAGAATTGGCAATAGGAAACCCGCAAATAGTTGGCAGACCAGTTGCAACCAAAGTAATGTTACGCGAATGTTTAACGCTTGCAGTTGATCCGGCTGACGGAGTCAAAACAATCGAAAGCCCGGCTTGATCAAGGCCGGGCTCGATTCTATTGCCACCAACTTTAGGCAGCGGCTGATCGCTTGCTGCGGCCCTCCGACGCGATTGGCTGCGCCACTTTCCGCACCAGGAAGGGTTGCAAGTTCGGCTCCGTGCCCGCCCACTCCAGGCTCACAATCGAATGCCCAGGCTGGCACGTCACGAAATAGCGTTCTCCATTGGGGCTGGTTACTTCGAATTTGCCGTTCTCGCCCTGCAGAGCTTCGGCAACGTCATAGGTTGAAATGCTGTCGTTCAGTTTCATGGGGACCTACCTCCAAATCGTGTGTGGTGTCCCCTACCCTAGGGAGGAGTTCTTCTTCAATGATAGAGCGCACAGCCGTCGAGTCAAGGCTTCGCGGAAGATTTCAGACCGGAAAATTCCATTAGGGCTTTAGCCCTAGTTCAAAGATATTTCGGAGGTAATTCGGAAATGCAGTTCAGGAAACCTTTCGCTTCTCGTCCAACACCTCATCCAGCGCGCAAACCAGCAGATGTGCGCGTTTTTGATAATCCGTCGCCCGATTATCTTTATTGTCTTTGTCCTTATCTTTCTCTTTCCGCTTCAGCAAATGATACTCATCCGCGATGTTCAGCGCCGCCAGCACGGCCAGCCGCACCGTATCAATGGTGTTCGTAGCCTGCGCCACAGCCCGCATCTTCGAATCGACGTATTCGGCAAGCTTCAAAATGTATTCCGGATCCGATCCCCGCAGGTTGTAAGCCTGATCGAAAATCTCCACCCGCACGCTCTCATTCTGCGCGTCCCGAAGCGTCGTATCCTTAACCGCAGTAGCCATAATTATTCACCCATAACCCTTGTCATTCCGAGGAGCGCAGCGACTAGGAACCGAACCTAACTCAAACCCTCCACTGCAGCGTGCCAGGGTAGCGTCAGCTAGCTCGCGCCTCAGCAATCGAATCGATCTGCTCCAGCATCTTCTCCACCCGCCCGCGAACCTCCTCGCGCTCTTTTTTCAACTGCACCGTCTCGCGCCGCAGCGCCACCATTTGCTCCTCACGTTCTTCCAACTGCTGCCGCAATCTCTGCGCCGACCGCTCCGCCGACTCCTGCGCCTGCCGCGCCGCCTTGTACATCTCAATAGTGCGATAGATCTTCTCTTCCAGCGCCTGAAAATTATCGACGGGAACCTGCTCTGCTACGGCTTCCAATGCCATGATTGCACTCATCCCTGGTGAGATTTAGAAAACTTTCTGGAAGTATACGCCACCGCACTGTGAATCGAATGGCCCGATCGTGCTGAAGGAATGCCCTCAATGAACCACGCAGAGCACGAAGGTATCGAGGTGCACGAAGGTATTGAGATGAAAAACCGGCACTTCAGCGCCAAGAAACAAATAAATAACCGAGGTGCCGGAACGCGTCCAGATTAGCGCTCTTTTCGTTTCATTGCGAACGACTGATGAACATTCGTATCCATGAACAGGAAGTAGGAAGAGTTGGTGAGGGCAGCGGGAAAATCTCCTTCATGCCTGGCTGTGAGAATGACGTTGTATTCGGCTGGATCGCCTTCTTGCATAAAGGCCAGGACGCCCGTACCCATTTGCCGACTTGATTGCGACTCCTGGGCGTCGACGGCTTTCGCATTCGACTCCTGAGTGCCGGCTTCCGGCTGAATGATCGCTAACAGGTTCAGAAATTCATAAAGATCGGTGCTGTTTAGACCGGGAGCGAGGAATGAAACTTCCATATTCTGCGCGGAGAAATGCCAGGCCAGCGATGCCGCGAGTTTTACGCCGCGTTCGTAGGATGCGTCGGAGATCAGGCCGGCAGGCGGGTTATCGAAAATGATGCAGAGCTTGCGCTCGTCTTCGCGGCTGAACTCGCGAACTTTCAGCGAGCCGGATTTTGCCGTGGCCTTCCAATCGACGTGCCGCGCGGAGTCTTCGGGCATATATTCGCGAATGCGGTGCAGGTCGCTGCCGCGGCCGCGGACGAAACTTTCCCATTCGCCGCGTACGAGTGGAAGAATTTCGAGAACTTCGTCAGTGGGCTCGGCCGGGGGATAAACCAGAATTTCGCGTTGCAGGGCGAGCTGGCGCGTCTTGGTGAGGAAAGCGAAGGGAAAACGCGTGGCTACGCCGAAGCTGGATTCGCGGTAGCGGCCGCGTCGGTCGAATAGCAAATCCAAATCGGCGGCGAGTTCGGCGCGTGCCGGGAGATAGGGAAAATACACCAGGCCCTCGAAAATTCCGGGGGCCGCGGGAGCAACCTGCACACGCTGCACCCGCCAGTCGCGCAGGCGGAGCCATTGATTTTCGGGTGCGCGGTTCACAGGAAAAGCGAAGGTGGTTGGCTCCCAGCGCCATTCTTTTCGTGGCGTCTTTTCTTTGCGGGTGGTGACGACGCGAATCGAAAACGACGGCAAAGCCCAGCGAGAGTTGCGGAGTAGAATGCGGCCCTTGGCCGGGCGGCCCGCGAAGACGTGCTCGGGGAGGCGAACCTCTAATTCAAGCCCGCGTAAGGTGAGGGCTGAAACCACGCCCGAAACTAGAATTGCAGCGAGCATGGCTGCGACCACGATGTAGAGCAGATTATTTCCGGTGTTCAGCGCAGCGATGCCGATGATCAGCGTGACGATGACGTAAACAACTCCGGCTTTGGTCACTTCGTAGTGGAGAGTTTGGCGCAGGCGCTCGAAGGCGACGCGACGGGCGAGATAGGGAACTGTGACCAAGCCAACGAATGCGGCCATTAACAGAGAGATCGAGGCGAGGGTGACGGAAATCCAGAGATGGCCGGCTTCACCCGAGGCAGTAGAGAACAAGGCGGCCGCGAAAGCCACGCCGAGGCCCAGCATGGCGAGGAGAAACTTGATCCAAACTTCGGCTCCGGGCCAGCGCTCGCGGTTTCGTGGGGTTGAATTCACGGGACTGATGGTGGTAGACGCCATTATTTGAAGCCTAGCATTTGCGTGAGTGGTGGGCAATTGAAACGGGGTTGGGGGGAAAGCGGGAGTAATCTGGATGGAAAGTGCTTAAGAGAGAGTCAAAATCCCCACCCCGCCCTCGCAGAATAGGCGATGACAAGGTGGAGAACCCGCGTGTCATCCGTCGCTTATTGTGATCAATCAGAAAAAATCGCTCATGGGGATGTCGGCGGTAGCTGCGCCGAGTTCAGACGTAGGCAGGCCAAGGCCTTGCGCCATCGTCCTGAGGATGTTTCCCTCTTCATAGCTGCTGTGGTAGTTGTGGCCGTCGCCATCCTTCGATTTGTAACCTTTCTTGCTGTATGGGCTGATCATCACTACTTCTACTTTTCCGCCACAGCCCTGACCACTCTTCGTTGCTTCGCAATTGGGCGCTCCGGTGCTGTTATCTTCGTCGAAGACGATGACTAGCAGGCCGTCGCCGCCGGCTTGGAAGTAAGAACTGGCGAGGAGCGGGGCGACTTCGGCGCTCAGCCAATTGTCAAATGTGGTGACGTCGCAGTCGTGAGCGTCATCGCAACCATTCGGCACGAGCCACGAAAAGTTCGGAAGGCTTTTGTTGGCGATATCTGTCTTGAACTGGCTGAAGCACACGAAGTTTTTCGTTTCCGTGTTGATGGTTGTCATGTACGCCAGAGGATCGTGGCGCACAAGATATTTTCCACTTTTCAGCCCGCCACAGTTTTTGGCGGAGGGAAGATTCTCGACGTAGTCCCTCCAAGTCTTGCCGGCGTTCTGAGCTTCGAGGGCAATGTTGTTGTCGGAAACGGGCAGAGTTTTCGGAGTCTTCGTGTCGTCGTTGCTGATGATGTGGCCGGTCGCGAGATTGAAATAATTGCCGATGGAAGGATGCGTATCCGAGTAGTAGTTGGTGCCCAGTCCATAGGAGTTCGCGAGAGAGGTTAGATAAGGCATGTTCGTCGAGTTGTAGGTGGCGTTATAAGCAGCATTTTCGCCGAGGACGATGACAACGTGGCCGAAGGCGGGGAGAGTTTGGGAATGAGCCGGAACGGCTGGCGACAGAATCAAAACAGGCATTATGAGCTTTGCGAATGATCGACAGAGGTTCTTCATCACACTTCCTTCGGCAGGTTCGGAGTTCGAAATGCTGCAAGTGTAGTGGCGAGTGATCCTATTGCGAGATTACGCCGTATTCGGTCTTGTGTCTGCAACTCGAACGATCAACCGCTTACCGAGCGCCTTGGCCGCCCGGCTCATGGTGTCGAGTGTTACCGAAACGTTGTCGGGATCGAGCAGTCGGTCCAATTGTGAGCGGCTGGTACGGAGTTGTTTGGCCAGAGCTTGTTTGGTCTTCTGCTGCCGCTTCATCGACCGCTGTAATTGCCAGGCCAGCACGCGTTTGATGGCTACCGCTTCCACCTCGTCGCGAATGCCTTCCTCTTCCAGAAAGCTGTCGAAGGTCGAACCAGTGTGCTCGGAGCGCCTGCCTGTCTTCTTTTTAGTCATTCCAATCCTCTTTGATGCTTGCTTTTGTTGCTTTTTGCGAGTTCCAAGTCACCGGGCGGAGTCTTCCGGCTCTTCTTGATGAAGCCGTGCAGCAGAATCATTCGACTCTTTCGATCGATATAGAAGAACACTCTCGCGGTGCGGCCGTGCGTGATATCCGTTCGCACTTCGTAAATTCCACCGCCGAGCAGTTTGCAGACGGGCATTCCTATCGGCCACCCGTACTCTACGGTCTTGATATCTCCACCGATGCGTTTCCGGTCCTCAGCGGCGAGCGATTTCAACCATTCGCGCAGCGGTTCCCTTCCCGCTTCGGTGCGATAGAAGATCGCCGGAACCCGCTTGTCCGGCCGGTCAAGAGCCTTCCCGGCTTGAGTGCTGGTGCGATTGCCGCCATTTTCGTATTGTACCATATGTGGTACATCAGAAACCTGGCTTCACCCCCGGGGATCCGATGTAGAGCCAAACCTGATAGGGCTTGGGGGAGGATTACCTTCGAAAACGGAGCGGACGAATGCGTCAGCCCCCCAATCGTCGCTTACACTAAGCCTTGATCGAGCATCGCGTCGGCTACTTTCAGGAAGCCCGCAATGTTAGCCCCGTTCACCAGATTCCCCGGCGTGCCATACTTCTCAGCCGTGTCGTAGCAGTTGCGGTGAATGGCGATCATGATTTTGTGCAGCTTGTCATCCACTTCCTCACGAGGCCACGAGATTCGCGCGCTGTTCTGTGACATCTCTAAGCCGCTCGTGGCGACGCCACCGGCGTTCGCGGCTTTAGCGGGACCGTAGAGAACTCCGGCCTCAAGAAACAGCTTGGTAGCTTCGAGCGTGCTCGGCATGTTCGCGCCTTCGGCCACCAACATCACACCGTTCTTGATCATGTTCGCCGCGTCTTTCGCGGTGATCTCGTTTTGCGTGGCACTGGGGAAGGCGCAGTCGGCTTTGATGTTCCACAGTGGGTTATGCTCGAGCTTCACGTCGGTCGGCATGAAGATGGCTTTCTTGTGCCTGTCGGCATAGTCGCGAACGCGGCCGCGCTTCACGTTCTTGAGTTCGAGAATGTAAGCGAGTTTCTCGCGATCGATGCCATCCGGATCGTAGATCACGCCGTTGGAATCGGAAACGGTGACCGGCTTCGCGCCCAGGTCGAGCAGTTTTTCAATCGTGTACTGCGAAACATTGCCGCTGCCGGAGACGAGGCAGAGCTTGCCTTCAAAGGAGTCTTTGCGGCTCTTCAGCATTTCTTCGGCGAAATAGACGCAGCCGTATCCAGTCGCCTCGGGACGAATTAAAGACCCGCCCCAGTTCAGGCCTTTGCCGGTAAGCACGCCGGTAAACTCATTGCGCAAGCGCTTGTATTGGCCAAAAAGATAGCCGATTTCGCGACCGCCAACGCCGATGTCGCCGGCGGGAACATCGGTGTTCGGACCGATGTGCCGCGAGAGTTCGGTCATGAAGCTTTGGCAGAAGCGCATCACCTCGTTGTCGCTCTTGCCCTTGGGATCGAAATCCGACCCACCCTTGCCGCCGCCCATGGGCAATGTGGTAAGCGAGTTTTTAAAAACCTGTTCAAATGCGAGGAATTTCAAGATGCCGAGATTTACCGAGGGATGGAACCGCAGCCCTCCTTTATAAGGACCGATGGCGCTGTTCATTTCGATGCGAAAGCCGCGGTTCACTTGCACATTTCCTTGATCGTCGATCCACGGCACACGGAACATCAGGACTCGTTCCGGTTCGACGATGCGATCGAGGATGCGATTGGATTGATACTCAGGATGCTTGGCCAACACTAACCGGAGAGAATCGAATACCTCGCGCACGGCCTGATGGAACTCAGGCTCGGCCGGGTTTTTTGCCTTTACGCTGGTCATTACATCTTCTATATAGTCGCCGGAAGCTTTGATTCCGTGCGACGTCAAAATGCCTGAAGTCATGGTGCTGCCTCCGTAGGTTTAACTATCCGACTTTTTCATTTTGTGCCTTCACCGGTGCCTGTAAGCATGTCAGGCATCGGGCTGGGTGATAGTGATTAGCGTAGAAAATGAAGATCATGGAGTTGCAACGATGCGCCGGGAAGTTGGCTGGGGCATCGTCTGGGTTGAACCCACGGGGGATAAGAATACGCCTTTTGGGTGGGCAAACCAATTCCAAGGGCGATGCCTTGGCTGCGCCGTGATTTGTTTAGCTCCCTTGTTTTCCACCCACAACCTGGGCATGTCCGAGAGCCGCCACCAACGCCATACCGCCGATCAAGTTTCCTAACAATGTCGGAACGAAAAATTGCGTGGAGTAGGTTGCGAAGGAAATCGATCTCATGACCACCAGATAAAACACAGTCGTCGAGCCCGCAATAATGTGACCGAAGCCGCCGATTCCGATCAGATACGTGAGAATAATGATGATGCTGACCCGCGCGGATTCCGCAGCGGGCAGCAACCAGACCATCAGCGCGATCAGCCAACCCGCGAAGATGGCTCGGATGAGGCTAAGGCCAAACCCCGAAACCAAATGCGCGGCCCCAATCTCTGCAAGGCACGCTCGCATGTGGGGATCGAAAATTTTTCGTGCGGCCGATGGCGAGCGCAAACAGAAACGTTCCTACCAGGTTTGCCACTAGAACTACTCCCCACAAGCGCAGCATGCGCAAAAGCGTAGAAGTTTCTTGTCGAGCAGTACAGGCAGAAACACCGTAAGCGTGTTTTCGGTAAACAACTGCTGCCGGCCGAGAACCACGATTAAAAATCCGACGGAATAACCGGCGCCCGAAACCAGCAAACGCCACGGCGTGTCGGGCAGGTGGGCCATCAGCAGTCCTTCAGCGATGAAAGAAAAGCCCATGGAAAGCCCGGCGGCGAGGCCCGACCACCAGAGAGAAGAAACCTTTCTGTGCAACTCTTCTTCGCCTTCGCGGCGAATGGTTTCATAGACCACGTGGGCGCCGATGGCCACGCGCTCTTCAACCTGCTGCGCTCGGCGCGCGTGGTAACCGGGCTGTCGGGTTCGGCCACCTCATCTTGTTTTGCCGACTTGGTGGTCACGCATTTCCTTTCCGAGCAAAACGAATTGACATTGGATGCAGACTTCAATCGGGGCGACGGGGCAAGATTCACGCCATGAGGCTCGGGAGAGCCCCTTATTCTGCAAAGCGCGTCAACAGTATGTTTTCAAACCGCATCTCACCCCTGTCGCCGGAAGAAAATTCCGGCTCTGGACTCCAGCCAAGACGAACAGCGTCGGGCGGATCGGCGGAGGGTATAACGGCGGTGACGTTCAGATTTTTGCTGTTTCTCTGAATCGAGCCAACATTCTATCTACGCCGATCCACGGGTCCAGTTCCAACCTGTCCACTTTCCTCCAACGCCTTCCGGCCCCGTTAGCGCAGCAAGTCCCACGCCTCCTCATACCGCGCATATTTCTGTTTTCCGTTTCCAGAGCCAGCCGTATGTTCCTTTTCAGCCGCAACACCTTAGTCGGCAGCACAAACCATGCATCCATGCGACCGAAGGGAGCAAGGAGAAATCCCTATCCCTAAGTCCTGCTCCCTATAGTACTGTCATTCCGACGCGCGAGCGAAGCGAGACAGGAGGAACCCTGCTGTTTCTCGGGGGGCAAGCTGTGATCGATCAAAACGTTGTACCCAGCGGACACGCGCGGCTGATGGAGGCGCCGGGTGCCCCAAGTCTCGCTTCTTTTGCGAGACACGGGATTCTCAACCCAACCAACAATTTCTGTCATTTCGACACGCGATCGAAGGGAGCAAAGGAGAAATCCCTATCCATAAGTCCTGCCTCTATGGTTATCGACGACTATTCGCATCAAGGATGTACAGATTGAATCATGTGCCCAGAGTTATCTTAAGAAAGTCTTCGGTCACAGTAGCCGTAATACTGGCTCTGATATTTTTGTACGGACGGCTATTCGCTGGGAAGATACTGCAGTACCAAGCCAGTCCGGACCAGCAGAATATAGCTGAGTGGCGAATCTACGAAGAAAGTAGTGCAACAACAACGGATCTCAGCGCCATAGAACTGAAAACTCGATTCTGGCCATTTCGTCACACTGTTCTATCCGGCTTGGATTATGGTGCCAAAATTTCCGTAGACTGGGTGAACTCGACAACTTTGGTAATCCGTTGCGCGAATTGTGGCGGTTTCGAGGTCAAGTGTGATAATTGCGCTCTATACATTGTTAGAAAGGAAACCAAATGGCACAACGTCTTAATTCACTACAGTGCGGAGTAAATGAACCGATTGGGGGCTGGCTCCGGGCTGAGTCTACTCCAACAATCGCCCCCAGCGCTCGCCATCACGTGGTGTCCTAATCTCAAAACCAAAAAGGGCACGAAGGCGCACTTAGGCAAGGCTGCCAAGGTTCCTTCGTGTACCTTCGTGGCCTTCGTGGTTAACTTAGGACACCGCTCGCCATCAGCGTAATGACGGAAGCTGCTACATTCCTATGACCGCAACCACAGCGTGGGCAAGGTTCCTAAGCGATTTCCCACGTCCAAAGAACAGAATCACTGATGGACGCAAAACGACCCGGCTGAGGCGCCACGAAGGGCAAAAAAGAAAAGATTCCAAACTACCCCCATAACTCTGCAACGACCAACCCGCAACACGCGCAACCGAAAACCGCATCTAACTCCCGATCTCAGACCCCACTTTCGCAAGGCAAGGTTATGAGTTCCAAGGAGAAAGAGCACGCGTGGATGAAAAAAAAGAAATCGCCAACATCGAAAACCCGGAAAGCCGCACAAACGAAAAAGAACAACCGAAATTCGACTGGGTGACCGCCCGCTCGGCCTGCACCCTGCCGAAAGTTTTTAAAGATCTGCGCCTGCACGTCGAGCAGGACGTCAAGACGCGGAATGATTTGCGCCTGAAAAATGCGGCGTATGAATTTGCTGTAGGCGAGAGTGAGAACGGATTCAAAGTAGTTCTGAAATCCGACGCGGTAAATCTCGCCGTCACCTTCACCCTAGCGGATCACGCCATCCTGGTGCGAGACAACACCGGAACTTCAATGTTCGATATCATGCTGACCTTCAACGAAAAAGGCGAGTGCAAACTGATAGTGAACGGCGAGAATCGCGAGATGTGGCAGGTGCAACGGATGGCCCTCGAAGACCTGATGTTTCGGTCGCTAACGTGAGATCGCACCGGTGAGTCTGACCCTTGTCATGCCGAACGCAGCGAGGGACCCCACGCCTGCCAACCTCTTGAACCGGCCCATCGAGGCATTGCCACGCGGGTCAGCCTGATCCCCGTGCTATAATCTTGTATTCTCAGTCGGTTAGATCGCTGGAGGACCGTATCGATAAACGTTTTATCCGAATTAATGATCGCATTCGAGCCCGCGAAATTCGCGTGATTGACGATGAAGGTGGACAGATCGGCATCCTGCCACCTTACGAAGCTCTCAAGTTGGCCCGCAGCAAGAATCTTGATCTGGTCGAGATTTCTCCCACCGCTCAGCCTCCCGTCTGCCGCATTATGGACTACGGGAAATTTCTCTATCAGCAGGAGAAGAAAGAGCGCGAGGCCAAGAAGCACCAGAAGACGATCACCGTAAAAGAGGTCAAATTCCGTATTAACGTTGACGACCACGATTACGAAACAAAAAAGAATCACGTGCTGCGCTTCCTCGATGAGGGCGACAAAGTAAAGGCCACAATATTTTTCCGCGGCCGCGAAATGACGCGCACGGGCTTGGGCCGCCAAATTTTAGAACGCCTGATTAAAGACGTGGAACCGCAAAGCATCGTAGAGTTCCGCCCCCGCCAAGAGGGGAATACGCTGCATGCGATTTTGGCGCCGAAGAAGTCAATGGCGGAGCGGGAAAAGGAAAAAGAGAAAGCTGCCAAGCAGAAGGCGAAAGAGGAAAAGCGGATGCAGGAGAAACCGGCGCAGGAAAATGCTTCCGCACCGGATGGGCCTGAGAAAGAAACCGCAGAGAAGGCAGAGAAAAAAGAAGAGCAGCCCGCAGAGGCAGTCGCCGTGGGAACTTCGAATCCGACTTCGCAAGCTTCTTAGGCTTGCCACAAGTTCAAAAATACTAAATGAATAGCAAGGTTGCGCGCCGCTTGGCGGGCAATCAACACTGAGGAACTATGCCGAAATTGAAATCGCACAAGGGCGCTTCGAAGCGCTTCAAGAAAACTGGCAGTGGCAAGGTGAAGCGCGGGCATTCCGGTCTGCGACACATTTTGTCGTCGAAAGCAAAGAAACGCAAACGACATTTGGGCAAAGCCACGCTGGTAAGCGATGGCGATTTGCTCAAAGTAAAGCGGATGATTCCGTATCAGTGAGAAAGATTGAGTGATTGGGTAATTTGGCAATTGTGCAATAGAAAATCACAATTGCTGAATAACAATCTCAATCATTCCCTGGGCGTGTGAAGAGGTCAGCGAGATATTCCTTACCTCCAGCCGCCATAAATCGAAGTTAAAAAGGAGACCACCATGCCTCGTGTAAAACGCGGAACCAAACGCCGCGCCAAAAGAAAAAAAATATTAGATCGCGCCAGCGGTTACTTCCTTACAAAATCCAAACTTTACCGGTCGGCGAAAGAAGCGGTTGAGCGCGGTCTGAAGTTTGCCTATTCCGGGCGCAAGCAGCGGAAGCGACAATATCGCTCGCTATGGATCGTTCGCATCGGGGCCGCGGCCAAGCTGAATGGGATGAGCTACAACCAGTTCATTCACGGATTGAAGGTGGCTGGCGTGGAGCTGGACCGCAAGATTCTCGCGGATTTGGCTGT
>DASXEG010000137.1:0-18067 GCA_036490235.1 Candidatus Sulfotelmatobacter sp.
GTAACTTGTACCCACCGTCCCGGTGGGAAGAGAAGTTGAAACGTTCATGCCGCTCGAGGATCCAGAACCGGTTCCTGAGCCCGATCCGGTTCCTGAGCCCGATCCGCTGCCCGAGCCTGATCCGCTGCCCGAGCCTGATCCGCTGCCGGTGCCAGTAACCGGGGGTGCGGTTGAATTGGGAGACATGGAATTTCCCGAGCACGCGGTGGAAGAAACAATCCAACAAAGCACAGCCAAGACTGCAGCAAATTGCAAAAATGCCCGATTCACGCATACTTTGCGCGTCGGTTTAGGGGAGAAATAAGACATAGTTCTGCCTCTCAGGCGGGATGAGCGGGATTAAGAAGCCGCTGTACCGCCAAAAATTAAATTTCGGGACGAACCCTCGGACAACAAACGACCAGAAGTGTGCCGGAAATCCAGCACCTGGGACTTTCAGAACGGGATGACGCGACGCCCGCGAAGGCACATCAGAGCGAAGCTGATGATGGCTGTAACAGGTAAAAAGCGGCGAGAACTACATTAAAAACAGTATAGCCATCCGGCCTTCTTCTTGCAAAGGCGCTTTCAAACTCCTTCAAAAAAAGACAGCCGAAAAAGGACCGATCCACCGGCGGTATAGAGACACTCTCAGGGATGCCGATATAAAGAATTATGCGCATTCCGTGTGTGCGCACAAACAATTATGGAATTCGCTGAAACGCCGGGGAACTGGGTTGCACTATGCTGTGAATGTCCCCTTCCGGAACTCCATTGCGGCAAACCGCCGTCACTTGGACGGCGGTTTTGTCAAAGACCACCTTCGCCCATCAACCGCCGGTTCGCTTGCGGCGCTCGGGAGAATGGGGGTCTGCCGTGGCCGCTTTAAGCAGCCCCAAACCGCATTCCCTGCTTCGTTCCAAGTTGGCGAAGAGCTTCCGGACTTCTGCCCACTGGCTACTTTTTGCTGGCGTCATCGCATTTGTAGCCGGAGCCGGCGCGACGGAGAACGGGGCGAGTGTTTACCCAGTCGGAATCGAAACCGTATTGCCGGGCCTGACTCCGGCTCCCAGGGGCACGACGCTCTACGGATATGTCGCTTCTTATCGGGCCAATGAACTCGACAATTCCCAGGGCCAGAGTGCGGTCCCTGACTTTAAGCTTGATGTATTTGCGACGGCGGTTAAGGTTGTTCACAATTGGAACCTTCCCGTCCTGGGTGGCACGTTGAATAGCAACATAGCCGTACCTTTTCTTCACGAAACGCTGAATCTTCCGATCGGACAATTCTCTAAATTCGGGGTCGGCAATTCCAGCATCGGGGTCATCGAGTTAGGGTATAGGAAAGGGAATTGGCACTGGCTGTATGAAGGCGACATTTTGCTTCCCGGGGGATCTTATTCGAGGGGCGCGCCGCTGAATGTAGGGCAGCACAATT
This sequence comes from Candidatus Sulfotelmatobacter sp., assembly GCA_036490235.1. Taxonomy (GTDB): domain Bacteria; phylum Acidobacteriota; class Terriglobia; order Terriglobales; family Acidobacteriaceae; genus Sulfotelmatobacter. The sequence continues at coordinate 1,418 of DASXEG010000137.1, forward strand.
ATGCTGTGGCTCCGGTTGCTGCGTTCAGCTATTTGCCTGCACAAGGAAGATGGGAAATCAGTTGCAAAACCCAGTACATCATCAACTCCGAGGACACGGCTACGCGCTATCACAGCGGTGATGAGTTTATGTCGGAATACGTCGCAATGGCAGAAGTGTCGAAACGAGTGGCGCTCGGTGTGAACGGCTATTTCTACCAGCAAACCACGGATGATTATCAGAATGGCGCAGTTTTTGCGGACGGATTTCGCGGGCGCGATTTCGCGGTGGGCCCTGAATTTCGCTTTAGGCTGGGTCCGCATAGCGGCTTTGCCTTGAAGTACCAGCGTGATACATTAGTCCAAAATAGACCGCGGGGGAACGCGTTGTGGTTTCAATTCGCGCTTCCGCTCAGTCTAGGGGATTCCAGACAATAGTTATCCGCAGGGGCGGGCCTATCATAATCAGCGGAGGGAAACGAAGTCTGTGCGGCTTCTCGCGGTTGTCCTTGATTAATTTTCCGTCTTAATTTTCCGCCCCAGGATTTCATGCAATGGTTCCCTCTTCCCAGTTCATCGGGCAGACAATCTCCCATTATCGGATCGTCGAAAAACTCGGCGGCGGAGGGATGGGTGTTGTCTACAAAGCAGAGGATCTGAAGCTGGGCCGTTTCGTGGCGCTTAAGTTTTTGCCCGATGATGTCGCGAATAACCCTCAGGCGCTGGCTCGCTTTCAACGCGAAGCCAAAGCGGCGTCGGCTCTCAACCATCCAAATATCTGCACCATCCATGAAATCGATGAGCAGAATGGGCAGGCTTTCATCGTCATGGAGTTTTTGGATGGAGTAACCCTAAAACATCGGATTGGAAATAAGCCGTTAGAGATTGAGACCGTCCTCTCGCTGGCGATTGAGATCGCAGACGCATTAGACGCGGCCCACTCCGCAGGCATTGTCCATCGCGACATCAAGCCGGCAAATATCTTTGTCACCAAACGGGAGTACGCGAAGATTCTTGATTTCGGGTTGGCAAAGCTCGCTCCTGTGCCCGGGACTGCGCCGGGAATGTCGCAAGCAACAGTCGACTCGAGCGCCGAGCATCTCACCAGCCCGGGAACAGCGGTGGGAACGATCGCCTACATGTCGCCCGAGCAGGTCCGCGCCCGGGAGCTGGATGCCAGGACAGATTTGTTCTCCTTCGGAGCCGTTCTTTACGAGATGGCCACTGGCATGTTGCCGTTCCGCGGCGAGAGTTCGGGGGTTATTTTCAACGCCATTCTCGAGCGCCCACCTGTGCCATCGGTGCGCATCAATCCTGATCTGCCGGCGGGTTTGGAGCGCATCATCGATAAGTGCCTGGAGAAGGATCGAAATCTCCGCTACCAGCATGCATCCGAGGTTCGCGCCGATTTGCAACGGTTAAAACGCGATGCAGACTCCTCGAAGGTAGCTGCAGTGGCCGAGCCGCAGACCCTTCGCATTGCTGTACTGCCGTTCGAAAATCTCGGGGGCAATCCGGAAACCGAGTTCCTCAGCGATGGCATCACCGAGACCCTGATCGCAAGCCTCTCGCAGTCGCCGGACTTGCGCGTAATCTCCCGTACCTCGGTTTTTCGCTACAAGGGATTGCCGATTGACCTTTCGGCGGTTGGCCGCGAGTTAAATGTTGGCGCGGTCGTGATTGGAAGAATGGTCCCACGCGGCGAGGAACTCCTGATCAGCCTGGAATTGATCGACCCTCGCGACAGCAGCGTGACATGGAGTACTCGGCTACGCCGTAAAATGGCGGAAATTCTGACGCTTGAAGAAGAGATTGCTCACGGGATCGCACAGAATCTGCGGTCGAAACTATGCGGTACGAAGAAGCGGCCGACCGAGAATCCCGAAGCTTTTCAACTTTGCCTGAAGGGGCGATATCACTGGAACAAGAGGACCGAGGACAGCCTCAAGAAAAGCCTGGAGTGTTTTAATCTCGCGGTTGAAAAGGACCCTTCCTGTGCTCCCGCTTATGCAGGACTGGCTGACGCTTACGGAATGCTGGTCTGGAACATGATGATTTCCCCGCGCGATGGCCTGCCCAAGGCGAGGGCTGCCGCCAGCAGAGCGATTGAGATCGACAATCAGTTGGCGGAGGCTCATTCATCTCTGGCATTCGTGAAACTGTTTTACGAATGGGACTGGCGTGGCGCAGAACAGGAATTTCAGCGTGCGATCGAGCTTAATCCTAACTACGCGATGACTTGGCAGTGGTATGCCATGGAACTTGCCGCTTTGGGCCGGCACCAGGAAGCCCTCCGCGAAACCGACAGAGCTCTTCAGCTCGATCCGCTGTCCATGTCAATCAATACCACGACGGCCCTGTTGTTTTATCTCGTCCGCGAATATGAGCACGCTCAGGCACAAATTCGAAAAACCCTCGATCTGGATGCCAGCTTCTTTCCCGCCCATTTCGTCAGCGGATGCATCCAGGAACAAATAGAACAGCGGCAGGAAGCGGTGGAAGTGTTCCAGAAAGCGGTGGATTTATCTAACCGGTTGCCCCTGTTCCTTGGGGCTTTGGGGCACGCATGCGCGATCTCAGGAGATGCCAAAAAGAGCCATGAAATCCTGCAGGAACTCCTGGCAATGCGTCAGACCAAATACGGTTCGTCCTATTGCATGGCAGAGGTCTTCCTTGGCATGGGCGAGGTCGACCGCGCGCTCGATTGGCTGGAGAAGGCCTGTGACGAGCGGGCGACCTGGATGATCTTTTTGAACGTAAACCCCGTATTCGACCCTCTTCGCGCCCAACCCAGGTTCAGGGAGATCCTGAAACGTATGGGTTTGCAGCCAAATGCATCCGAACTTAAATATGCATGAGGCTGGGGCCGGTGGATGGTTCCCCTTGAGTAACCGGCCGTTCGAAAATCGCTGAAGATGCTCCATGCCACGAAAAAGTTGCATTTTAGATACGATCCGAAGTAATATCATTTACGGAACTTGACAATTAGTTTTTTCCCATGGTTCCAGACCCAGTACCGCTAGATATCTTCCAGATTCGCTGTTCAACTTGTGAATAAAAACTAACGAGGTGGTTGGCTCGCCTCCGTCCCGGTTCGGAGAGTTCGCTATGTCGTGGTACGCATACTGCCTTACCGAGCACCAGACCCTCCCAAATGGCACCCGTTCCCGACGCCCCTTTGTAATCGAAAATGTCCAAGGCGTGAATGGAGCCCCAATCCTCAGCTATCCCAGCGGCGAATTTGCTGTGATAGTGAGCGAGTATGACGCCAGCACAGCCACGCTCGACCAGAAAGCGGTGATCGACCATGCCCGCGTGGTCAGCGGCTGCTTCCGCAATTCAACCGTGTTGCCGTTCCGTTTCGGAACCATCTTCGAGACCGACGACGCGCTGCGCCAGGCCGTCCGGGTAAACCGGCGGGCTTTCGGCCAGAGCGTCGAGAAGCTCCGGGGCAAGTCCGAAATGCACATCAAACTCACCGTCAGCGATGGGTCGTTGAGGGAAGCGTTGATCGATGTCGTGCTCCCCGATACCGTTGGCGGCGACTATCTCTCTAAGCTGCGCGTCAAAGCTTCCCGTGAGCGGGAGCGCCAGACTAAAGCCCGCGCCCTGTCGGTTCAGGTTCACAAGCTGTTCAATCCCCTGGAAGAAGAAGTGAGCTGCAAGAAAGTTGCTCCACAGGGCATGCTGATCGACATTGCCCACCTGATCGATTCCAAGGGCGTGGAGAAGTATCAAAATCGCTACAACACCGCCGCCAAGCAGTTGAAGAACTGCCAAGTGGCCATTAGTGGCCCCTGGCCGCCGTACCACTTCTTGCCCGATAAGTTGCGTACGGTAAGTTAGTTCTCGAAGCCGGGCCGTCGCCATTTGCGGCGACCCGCTCTGTTCCTCCTTTAATGCAGTCAATGTGCACCCTGCTGCACTTCCCTTGGTGTGCCCATTGCGGTCGCGCCACTCCTGCGCCTCATATCCCCTCGCTCAGCGTCAATTTTTTCATGGAGTTACGCGGGTTTCGCGCGGGGGCCAGAGATTCTAACTATTTGGCTCGGCAAGTGCTTTAGTCATTCGTAACTAAGAGGCCGCATCCTGCAAACGACCCTCACTCTCATTTCTCCTGAAAGTTTCCCGAAGCTCCGTGCCGGCTGGTTCGGTGGCTTCCGCTATCGCCTTTCCTGACACCTACCATTTTGCCTCTTTGGAAACGTGGCCCCAGCAATGGGGCCACATTTTTGACTTTTAGTCTCCAGGTCAGAAAATGAAGTCCCGACTTGTCAGAAGATATGCCAGACAAAGTGGGCTAGAAAGGCGAAGAGCGAAAGCATAAAAACTCCGCCCACCCAAATCAGAAAATTCGCCGTCATTTTCGGGTCATTGATATTTTTCTTATCCATGGTTAGGACCGTATCACGGGTATGCAACTGAAAAATCGGGTGCTCACAGTAGATATTGGAAAGACGTAATCGTCTCGTCCCAGCTAGCCATTATCGGATACACTGGCGTCCAACTATGATCTTCGACCTTCGTCGGTTGCTTTCCTGCTGGTTCGCCCTTTTCATAATTTCATCGATTGGCGCCGCTCAAAACCCCCAGCAAAGGGCCCAGCCCACACCGTCCTGGAGTTCGCCATCGCAGATGTCCGCAGCGGAGCAACAAAATTTCCCTCCGCTATTGCTGCAGCAGCTTTCTGCGGTTAAAGCAGCCGCCTTAAGCGACGACTACGCCTACCGGGAACTCGCCCACCTTACGGAAAACATTGGTGAGCGCCAGACCGGCTCCCCGCAGGCCGATGCTGCTGCGCACTACGTTGGCGACGAGCTACGGAAACTTGGGCTTGATGTGCGGCTTGAACCCGTCAAAGTTGCCCACTGGGTTCGCGGAGAGGAAAGTGCGGCGCTGGTCGAATATCCGGAAATGGTTGCCGGAACCATGCAGAAAATAGTGCTAACCGCGCTCGGAGGCAGCGCATCTACTCCCGCCGATGGACTTACGGCCGAAGTGATCACGGTCAACAACTTCGACGAATTGGCCGCGCTCGGACGCGACAGAGTGGCCGGCAAGATCGTCTTTTTCAATGAAATCTTTGACAAACAAAAAGCAGCCGGCGGTTTCGCTTTCGCTTCCTACGGCGATGCGGTACGGTATCGCGCAGCCGGTCCGAAAGCGGCCGCCGATCTCGGGGCTGTCGCCTGTCTCGTGCGCTCCGTCGGCAACGCCGACTACCGTCTGCCGCACACCGGATTCAGTATCCCTGCCGGCATTCCAGCTGGAGCGGTCACCGCGGAAGATGCCGACCTGATCGCATACCTCACCAACGAGGGCAAAGTGCGCATGCACCTCACTCTGATGTCGCAAAACCTTCCCGACGAAACCAGCTATAACGTCGTGGCGGACTTGAAAGGCTCGCAACATCCCGAGGAGGTTGTTGTGGTCTCCGGTCACCTCGATTCCTGGGACCTTGGCACCGGCGCCATCGATGACGGGGCAGGGGTGGTCGTGGCCATGGAAGCAGCCGAAATCTTACAGCGCCTCCATCTGCGCCCCTCCCGCACCCTGCGCGTGATCGCATGGATGGATGAAGAAACGGGCGGGGCCGGCAGCAAAGCTTACAGTGCGGATTATTTAAACGATTTTCCTCACCACGTCGCCTGTGTCGAGAGCGACTCGGGAGCCGCGCATCCGCTGGGTTTTGATGTGAAAGCCGCTCCCTCGGCCGTGGATGCGCTTCGCCCCGTACAAACCGTTCTCGAGAGCATCGGCTCAACGGTTTTTCGCGCGAGCCCTTATCCTCCAGGTGCAGACATTGAAGCAATGTCCGACGCCGGAGTTCCTGCGTTCGGTCTGATGCAGGATGACAGGACTTATTTCAACTACCACCACACCGCGGCCGACACGCTGGATAAAGTTGTTCCCGCGGAACTGCGCGAGAACGCTGCCGCGATGGCGGTCATGGGCTATGCGCTCACAAACATGACAAGTCCGCTGCCGCGATAAAGGCGTTTGATCTCTAATACAAAGGCGTTATGGGCAACGAATCGGCAAGCGTGTAGTTTCCAAGGACACTCTTCAGAGAGAAAACCGCGATCATGACCTGGATTCGAACCATCTCGCAGTCAGAAGCCGACGAAAAACTGCTGAAGGCCATCGAGACCGAACGCGCGTTCTATCCCAAAGAGTATGCCGTACCGGTGCATCCTGATCCGTCGGGCGCGTCGTCCATCGTCGGCTCGCACACGCTCATTCCCGACGCTCTCTATCATGCCTTCTCGACTTTTGGCGCGCTGATGTCGCCCGACTTGCCGCTGCAGCGCCGCCAACACGAAATGATCGCCACGATGGTTTCCGTGACCAACCGGTGCAAGTATTGAATAGAGTCGCACGCAGAGTTTCTGCGTAGGGTCACGCTGGACAAAGAACTGGTCGAAGCGCTGGAGAAGGATTACACCACCGCTCCCATCACTCCGCAGGAACGCGTCATGGTGGATTACGTGGTGAAGCTTACCAAGGACGCGACCAAGGTTTGGAAGGACGACATTGAAGGCCTGCGCACCGCCGGATTCGACGACCGTGGCATCTTGCAGATCACGCTGATTGCGTCGTGGTTCAATTACATTAATCGCGTGGCGGATGCCCTGGGCGTAGGTCGCGAATAGACGTTCTGTTTTATTCCCTTTTGATTGACTTGCCCATTTCCAATCATTAACATTCGCCCAAGTTGACCGGCGAAACCATCTCGCATTACCGCATTGTGGAACGACTCGGCGGAGGCGGGATGGGTGTGGTCTACAAAGCGGAAGACCTGAAGCTGCACCGCTTCGTCGCGCTGAAGTTTCTTCCCGCCCATGTGGTCAGCGACTCGCAGGCATTAGCGCGCTTTCGCCGTGAAGCACAAGCCGCCTCCTCTTTAAACCACCCGAACATCTGCACGATCTACGAAATCGACGAGCAGAACGGCGAACTTTTTATCGCCATGGAGTACCTCGACGGGTTGACGCTGAAGCACTGCATCGGCGGACGGCCCATCGACTCGGAATTGGCCCTCTCTCTGGCCATCGAAATTGCGGACGCGCTCGACGCGGCGCACGCGGCTGGTATCGTTCACCGCGACATCAAGCCAGCGAACATTTTCGTAACCAAGCGCGGACATGCCAAGGTTCTCGATTTCGGGCTGGCGAAAGTTTTGACTTCCGGCGGTTCGTCGAGTGCGATCACGCTGACGGATGCCGCTGCCGGCCTGATCGATGCACAGCAACTCACCAGTACCGGAAGTGTTCTCGGAACCCTGGCCTACATGTCGCCTGAGCAGGCGCAGGCGAAAGACGTCGACGCCCGCAGCGACCTGTTCTCATTCGGCGCGGTGCTCTATGAGATGGTCACCGGCCAAGAGCCTTTTCACGGAGAAAGTGCCGCGAATATTTTTGATGCCATTCTCAACCGCACACCGGTTGCGCCTGTCCGCCTGAACCCGAATGTGCCGGTTGAGATGGAAAGGATCATCGGCAAGGCGCTGGAGAAGAACCGCGATCTGCGTTACCAGAGTGCGGTGGAACTACGCGCTGACTTGCAACGTCTCAAACGCAGCTCCGAAACCGGGATTACCCAGGCGAGTGGAACGCCTATCGCTCCAGCGCGTGGGCGAACTGCGTGGAAGATTGCATTTGTTTGCCTAATCCTGGCACTGGTCGCGGCGGCGGTCGTTTACTACCGGACAAATCAACAGAAGAAACACCTCACCGCGAAAGACACGATTGTTCTCGCCGATTTCGCCAACAGCACGGGCGATAGCATCTTCGATGACACGCTGAAAACCGCGCTCAGCGTCTCGCTACACCAATCGCCTTTCTTAAATGTGCTTCCTGAAGGCAAAGTTGCCGGGACAATGCGGCAGATGACGCTTCCCACGGGAACGAAAATTACTCCCGACGTGGCTCGCGAAATATGCCAGCGCACGGGTAGCAAGGCATACCTGACTGGAAGCATTGCCAGTCTGGGCAACGAATACGTGATCGGTTTGAAAGCGGTGAACAGCCAGAATGGAAATACGATCGCCGAAGAGCAAGTTACCGCGGCGTCCAAAGAAAAGGTGTTGGACAAGCTGGGCGAAGCAGCTGCGAACATTCGCGGAGAATTAGGGGAATCGCTCGCCAGTGTGCAGAAATTCGATGTTCCGGTCGAACAGGCGACCACTGCCTCGCTAGATGCACTGAAAGCTTACAGCCTTGCTCTTTCGACGTGGGACAAGAAAGGCGACCAGGAATCGCTGCCATTTTTTCAGAAAGCAGTTGAACTCGATCCAAACTTTGCGCAAGCCTACGGAGGACTGGCCACGATTTACCATAACTTGGGTGAGTCGGATTTGGCCCGCGAAAATGCGGCGAAATCCTACCAGCTTCGTGATCGCGTCACCGAGGTGGAGCGGGAATCCGTTGATGCGCGTTACAACTTGTACGTAACGGGAGACTTGGAGAAGTCGGAAGAAGTTTACACATTAGCGGTCCAAAATTATCCGACATCCGCCGGCCCGTATAACCATCTGGGCAATAACGACGTCTCCCTAGGACGAAACGAGCAGGCCGTGGATGACTTCCGCAAGGCGATGACGCTCGATCCTACGCGCGCAGCAACCTACACAAATCTTGCCAGGGCTCTGTTGGCCCTGGATCGGGTGGATGAAGCAGCATCGGTGCTTGCAGATGCGAAGAAGCGCGGATTACGAACCGACGTAGTTTTACAGGCAAGCTACTGGCTGGCATTTCTGCGTGACGACTCGAACGAGATGGACCGGATAGTTAAACTCTCGAACGATGTGCCCGGAGCTCAGGCTCTACTTCTTCCGCAGCAATCCAATACCGAGGCGTATCACGGGCATCTGAAAAAGGCACTTGAACTTTCCAGTGCCGCCAGCAATCTCATGGAGAAGGAGGGAAATAAAGAAGAAGCGGTAGCGAATGAACTCGTCCACACCATCCTGCTGGAAGCCGAATTTGGGGATCTGACGAAAGCGCGAGAGCTGGTCACGCAAATTCGAAGTCGTGCTCACGGCGTGGACTCAACCACGCTGGTGGCATTGGTTCTAGCCGAGGTGGGGAATGCGAACGAGGCGGAGGCGCTGTGCCGGGAATTGGATAAAGAGTGGCCGCTGGCCACCTACCCGCAGAAATATTGGCTTCCGGTAATTCGAGCCAAGATCGACCTGCAACAAAGGCGAGCGGCGAAGGCGGCGGAGGACTTGGGAGTGGCGACTCAAATTGAGTTCGCAAATACTTCGGATACGTCGGAGACAATCCTGTATCCCGCATACGTGCGCGGCCAGGCGTATCTGGCCATGGGCGATGGCGCCAAGGCGGCGGCAGAGTTTGAGAAGCTGACCGGCCATAAGGGGATGATGTTGAATTCTCCGCTCGCGGCGTTATCACGGCTGTGGCTCGGGCGCAGTTATAACCGCGCCGGCAATCGGGAAAGAGCTAAAGAGTCCTACCAGGACTTTTTGCAATTGTGGAAAGATGCGGACGCCGATATCCCCGTGCTGAAACAAGCTAAAGCAGAGTACGCAACGTTACACTAAAGCACAATTCTCTTCTATCTGCCATACCATGGCTGAATCTCTCTCTCAGTTCTTTCTGGAAAATTTCGAATCGCATCGAGGCGAGCGAGCTTATGGCCAGCGTCGCGGCTACCGCATGGAATGGTTTACCTACGGGCAAGTACTGGAAAAGGCGGCATGGTTCACGGAAGAGCTTCAGCGGCGCGGAATAAGCAAGGGCGAACGAATCATGCTTTGGGGCGAAAATTCCGCGGAATGGGTTGCGGCATTTTTCGGATGCGCGGTGCTGGGCGTGATCGTGGTGCCCATGGATCACGCTGCGTCGGCGGATTTTGCAGCGCGGGTGGCACGGCAGGTTGAAACCAAACTCTGGGTTTGCTCCGGAAAACACGCGCAGGAAGTTGGATCGGAGACGCCGCAGTTAGTCTTTGAACATTTCAGCGACGCTGAGTATTCGCCGACAAGGCAGTTGCCGAGCGCATCCATCACTCCCGACGATATCCTGCAAATCGTTTTCACATCCGGGACCACGGCTGAACCCAAGGGCGTGGTGATTACGCATGGCAACGTGCTGGCGAACATTGCTCCGCTCGAAAAGCAGATGCAGCCGTACTTGAAGTACGAGCGCTGGGTACATCCTGTACGGTTTTTGAACCTGCTTCCTCTGAGCCACGTCTTCGGGCAGTTTCTGGGAATGTTTCTGCCGCCGCTGCTTGGCGCGACGGTAATTTTCCAGGAGGAGTTGAAGCCCTCAGAAATTGTGAGCACGATCCGGCGCGAGCGGGTATCCGTGCTGGTGAGCGTGCCAAGAATCCTGCAATCGCTGAAGCAAAAGATCGAACGCGATCTGCAAGATGAGGGCAAACTTGATCTGTTTCGAAAGCGCTTTCGCTCATCCGGGGGCAAACACTTCCTTCGCCGCTGGTGGATTTTCCGCGACATTCATCGCCAGTTCGGCTGGAAATTCTGGGCGTTCATCTCGGGAGGCGCAGCACTCGATTCGGAAACTGAAGAATTTTGGGGCAGGCTCGGCTATGCCGCCATTCAAGGATATGGCCTGACAGAGACGACGTCTCTGATCAGCGTGAATCATCCCTTTAAGCTGGGCAAACGCTCGATCGGCAAAGTGCTGCCTGGTCGAGAAGTGAAGCTGGCTGATGATGGCGAGATTCTGATTCGCGGAGGCGGAGTGGCTGCCGGATATTGGGGCGGAACGCAGAAAATCAATCGTGAGCTTACGGATACAGACGGCTGGTATCACACAGGGGATATCGGCGCGGTCGACGCGGAAGGAAATCTTTATTTCAAGGGCCGCAAAAAAGAGGTAATTGTCACGCCCGCGGGATTGAATATTTATCCCGAGGACTTGGAAGCGGCTTTGCGCGCGCAACCCGAAGTGAAAGATTGCGTGGTTGTGGGCATCGATCGCGGCGGGAATTCTGAGCCGTGCGCAATCTTGATTCTTCGTGAGGGCGCCGGCGGACAAAGAGCTGTAGAGGGCGCGAATCGTTTGCTGGCTGAGTTCCAGCATATCCGGATGTGGCTGAACTGGCCCCACGAAGACTTTCCCCGCACCAGCACCCAGAAGCCTCGGCGCAACGCGATCGCAGAGTTTGCCGCGAAAGAAATTTCAGGCCAGCCTGAAGGCCAATCTAAAACGGCGGCGAACAATCCAATACTCGACCTGGTTTCTCACATCGCCGGAAAACGAGTCGCGAATGCGAGCGCAGATGCAACCCTGGATTCTGATCTCGGGTTGAGTTCCCTCGATCGAGTCGAACTCATCAGCGCTCTCGAAGATCGCTATCAAGTTGACCTAAGCGAAACGCGCTTCAGCACTGCCCGCACGGTCGGGGATATCGAGAAAATCCTGCACGGCGAAGCGCCACAAAAAGTGGAGTATCACTACCCGGAGTGGGTTTTGCGCTGGCCGATAACCTGGTTCCGCCGGCTAGCGCATTATCTGCTCATGCGGCCTGCGATGTTGCTGCTGGGATGGCCGCGGATCGAGGGGCGTGAAAATCTGCATGGAGTGAAAGGTCCGCTTCTCGTCGTCTGCAATCACATCGACGACGTCGACGTTGGCTTCGTGCAAACTGCGCTGCCGCGGCGATTGCGCTTTCGCCTCGCTACCGCGACTGGCGGCGAAGCTCTGGAGAAATTACGAACACCACCGCCGGATCGAAGCTGGATTGCGAAGATCTTCGATCGCATCCAGTGGATTCTCGGTGTTTCGTTGTTGAATCTTTTTCCCCTGCCGCGGGAAGCGGGCTTCCGCCAAAGCTTTGCCTATGCCGGCCGCGCCGTGGATCATGGATACAGCATCCTCATCTTCCCCGAAGGGCGTCACACAACCACAGGCAAAATGAATCCGTTTCGCGGAGGGATTGGGTTGCTCGTCAACAACCTGAATATTCCGGTGCTGCCAATGCGAATCCATGGACTGTTCGAACTCAAACAAGACCACAAGAGGGTTACGCGACCGGCAAAGATTCGCGTGCGCATCGGAAGGCCGATAGAATTTCCCGAGAACACCGACGCCCAACAAATTGCCCGCGACTTGCAGCAAGCGGTAGAAGCGCTGTGATTCGTCTGAGAGCTCTATTTACTCCTCATCGATATCCATGCCCGATTCTTCGGGATGCACATCGGACTCGATTTTTATTTCCGGCAGATTTCCCTGTTTTAGAACCTGGTTCAACTCATCCACGTCTGTCGCTTTCAGCGATTGCCAGCGCTTCAAGACATCCGACGCATCACGCGCGCTTGCCGCGCTCGCCTCCGATTGAGCCACAGTCGGCTCCGCATCCGCATTCCAGACCTGTCCGTACAGGGTTACCGCTTGTCCGTTTGCGCTGCTTAGGGTAACTTCGGTCCCGCCGCCTCCACCAAAACCAGCTTGAGTTCCCACGAGCGCGTCGAGTTTTTTCTGGAACGCCTGAACTGCCTCGCGGGTTTGCCCACTCGTTTTTTCGCCAAGTTTCTGCAGTGGTTCTCGTATCGACCCTGCCTGGAGCAGCGCCTTTGAAGTTTCATCGACGAGTCTCGCCAGGCGCGATTCCATCTGGAACTTCTTCTCCAGCGCAGCCGGGGATGCTTTCACCCGGGGATCCATCTTGACGGTGAATTGCGCGTTCAAAACTTTTCCGTCCACGGTAAGCCGCGCGGTGTAAGTCCCGGGCACGGCCGTCGGTCCCAACGGATACCGCGGCGTATCTCCGGGAACGGCGGAGATGGGATACTCGTGGCGCGTCGCCTCCGGCGCGGTGTAGTGAAGACCCCAAACCCAGCGATGCATCCCTGCTTCGCTGGAAAGCGTTTGAAATGGCCGCAGCCAGTAGAGAGGAATAAGTTGCTTCTTCAACTCTTCTTCGGAGACAGGAGGTTTGTCGCTGCTCGAAAACCTGCGTACGAGTTGCCCCCGCGCATCCAGGATTTCAAGTGTTACAGAACCGGAAGCCGCTCGAGGTAGACAGTAATCAATGATGGCACCATCTGGCGGATTCGCCGCCGCAGGCTCGTCCGGCGGAAGCGGCGTGTCAGTATTGGTATCTCGCTGGATTCGGTAAGCCGTGGCCGGAGTAAAGAGATGAACACTGTCGGCGGAGAGTTTTGCCACTTCCCGCAGCGGCGAAATGTCATCGAGAATCCAGAATCCGCGCCCGTGCGTGCCGACGATCAGATCGTCGTCGTGAATCCATAAATCCCGCATCGAGGTGTGCGGCAGGTTCAGTTGCAGCGATTGCCAGTTCTCTCCGTCATTGAACGAGACCCACACCGCATTTTCAGTTCCCGCATAAAGCAAACCTTTTCGTACAGGATCTTCGCGCACAGTATCGACAGGGCCAATCTCGGGCAGCCCAGTCGTGATCAGCTTCCAATTCTTGCCTGCGTCGTGTGTGCAATAGATATAAGGATGCTCGTCGTTGATCCGAAAACGGCTCACCGCAACGTATGCGGTTTCCTCATCAAAGTGCGACGCGCTGATTTGAGTCACCTTACTCCACGGCGTCAGGTCTTTGGGAGTAATGTCGCTCCATTTCTTGCCCCCGTCGATCGTTCTCCAGATCAGTCCATCATCCGTTCCCGCCCAAAGCGTATTCACCGTCTTGAATGACGGCGCAAGCGCGTAAATCGCGCCACGTTTTTTCTCCGCGTCTTTCGGGGCGAGTTTGCCCACGCTTTCAGGAATTCCAGGATTTTGGCGGGTAAGATCAGTGCTGATCGTCTGCCAGGAATTTCCTCCATCCGTGGTCTTGAACAAAAAATTGCTGGCAAAATAAAGAATGTGCGGATCGACAGGAGAAAACATTGTCGGCTCAGTGCGATCGGTGCGGTATTTTGCATTACGCACGGGAATCGGCGTCACATCCTGCAGTTCGCCTGTCGACCAGTGATACTTCGATACCTCGCTTCTTCCGCCCCCGTAACTAATGTCCGGATCGAGTGGGTCCGGCGCAACGTAGCCGTACTCAATCACTCCCACTGGATGCCAGTTGCGAAAATTGATTTCGCCGTCGTTCCCGCGCGTAGAGATGCAAACTGAGCCGCTCTCCTGCTGCCCGCCGCAAACCTTGTATGGAAAATCGGCAGTGACGGAAACGTGATAAATCTGCGCCGTCGGCTGGTTGTACCAGGAACTCCAACTTGCGCCGCCATTCACCGTTACGATCGCGCCCTGATCGCTGACGAGAAGAATGATGTTGGGATCGTTCGGATTGATCCACAGATTTTGATAATCATCTCCGCCCGGTGCGCCGCGAAACCCGAACCACGTCTTCCCGCCGTCAGTCGATTTCATGGTGACGGTGCTGGCACAATAAACCACGTCGGGATTCTTGGAATCTACACGGGGAACAGACAGATCGCCGCCACCAATGCGACCCGAAGGCCGCGGATCGTCTGTGATCTTCGTCCATTGTTCCCCAGCGTCGTCGGATCGATAGACTCCCAGCGCGCCCGAAGCACTCCCCACCGTCGCATAAAGCCGCTTCGAATCCGCCGGCGCAATTGCAAGGTTGATCTGCGAGAGATCTTTCGGCAATCCGTTCGACAACTGTTTCCAGTTGTTGCCGCCATCGGTGGATTTGAATAATCCCCCGCCGGTTCCATTCACCTCGTTGCCATCTTCCCACGGTCCCTCGCGCACCTCCCACATCGATGCATAGATGACATCGGGGTTGTGTTGATCGATCTCAACATCCGACGCACCCGTGTTCTCATCCTTGTAAATCAGTTTCTTCCACGTCTGTCCGCCATCGGTAGAACCGAACAAGCCTCTCTCTTCATTCGGACCATAAGGATGTCCGAGCACGGCAGCATAAACACGATTTGGATCACGAGGATCGACGGCAAGCGCAGGAATCTGAAAACTGTCGTGCAGGCCCAGATGCGTCCAGGTTTTTCCTGCGTCGGTCGACTTATAGATTCCATTTCCCACGGAAAGATCGGGGCGATGCAATCCTTCGCCGCTGGCGACATAAACAACATCAGGGTCCGACGCAGCCACTGCGATCGCTCCGATCGATTGCGTCGGTTCATGATCAAAAATCGGATTCCACGTGCGGCCATAGTCATCCGACTTCCACACTCCGCCGTCTACCTGGCCGACATAGAAAACATTTGGCTGCGAAGCAACGCCGGTTGCTGCGCGCGTGCGGCCTCCTCGAAACGGGCCGACCAAGCGCCAGTGCAGACCCTGATACATGTTCTCGGGAATCTGCTGCGCGCACAGAAATCCGGCGAATGAAAAAGCTAAAAAGCACAAAAACAAACGGAGCAATTTGGTTGCAGTCACTCGAGCCCCCTCGACGTTGGAAGCAAGCTTCTCAGGATAAACTAAACGATTTAGTTCGGCTTGAACATCGTGAAACTAACAGAGGAGCTATTCTAACGGCCGATTTCCGCCAGAGTGTGTTCGAAATCGTGTTTTGGCGAAGGCATTCCGCCCGCCTGGCTCGCAACCCAGCCGCCAACGCGATTGGCATGTTCATTGATTTCAGCCAGCGATTTTTCCTGCAGATATCCATGAACCAATGCTGCCGTAAACGCATCGCCTGCTCCGACCGTATCTGCCACCTGCACTTTGAAACCGGAGTGCTCCGCGAGTTCGTCGCATGAGATCAAAAGACTCCCGTGGTTGCCCCGGGTGACGCAGATCAATTGCAGATCGTAGCTACGCAGCAGATTTCGGGCCGACTCCTCATCGTTCCGATGTTCCAGATCCAATAACCGCATTACCCGCGGCAACTCCTCATGATTGAGTTTCACGATGGTCGCCAGCTTCATCGATTCTGAAACGATTTGAGCATTGAAGAACTCCTGCCGCAGATTGATGTCGCAAACCCGCATCGCTTCCGGCCTGGTGGCGAGCAGGAAACTGCGCATGGCGCTGCGGCTGTGCTCCGACCGCTGGGCCAATGTGCTGAAGCAAACCGCATCGGCTTGATCGGCGAGTTCCTGCCAGCGATGGGTCCAGGAAAGAAAATCCCAGGCAACAAATTCCGTAATTTCAAAACGCGGCTGTCCGGCCCGGTCAACTTCTACTTTCACCGTACCGGTTGGATGCTCCGCGTCCAGTTGGATATATTCCGTCGAAAGTCCGAGCGAGCCAATCCGGCGCAACGCCTCATCACCCAATTCATCCTGTCCAACGCGGCTCGCCGGAATTCCCTCTTCGCCCAACAGAGAAGAAATGTAAGCGAAGTTTGCGGGTGCGCCTCCCAACTGTTTTCCGGCGGGAAACACATCCCAGAGAAGCTCTCCCAACCCGACGACTGTATGCCTTTTCATTCCCCGAATTCCCGAAGTAGTCTAACAAGAATCGCTTACCGCAAACGCCAGAGCGCCGCTCAGAGTAACCACCAATACAGCCGGCTCGGCAATTCCCCTTGACAATAGAAGCACCGTCAGTAAGATAGAAGAATATTTATTCAGATCGGTGAATAAATATGCATTATGAATAAAACGCTGCGTCAAAGAGCCGTTCTGGATGCGTTGGAAGCAGGCCCAATTGCAAATCAGGAGGGTCTTCAGCGTGCTCTTCGCAAGCGTGGCTTCAAGGTGGGCCAGGCGACCCTGTCGCGCGATATCCACGAACTGAACCTGGTCAAGACGGCCGAGGGATAC
>DASXEG010000040.1:0-3895 GCA_036490235.1 Candidatus Sulfotelmatobacter sp.
GCATAGCCGTGCCGGGGGCCGAGGAGGTTGGGGTTGGTGTCGGCTGCGCGGGCGGGGATAGGCCGCAACACCGGAGTCAGGAGAGCAGACCCCGCGACAACGGCGGCGGAACTGCGCAGAAAGGCTCTGCGATTTGGAAAGGATTCCAGGACGACGGTGGATTTCATATTTACTCTCGTTTCATTGCAAACAATCCTAGGCCCGAAGCCTTACGGGATGCCGAGCGGAGCAGCGCAAAGGCCTCGGTTCGGGGATTTTACCATCTGATCAGATAGGGCGCTCAAAGGTAATGGTTCAGTTTGGCTTGCGCGCGATGCCGGTTTAACCAGAGGTCCTTCGCTCCGGCTGACAAACGCCTACGCTCAGGATGACGCCGTAAGGAAGGAGTTAGGCGGTTTCTTTCTCCATCACCTTTGCGTATGTTGTGAGGGCCAGCAGCGGGAAATAGTCGCGGTAGAGGTGGTACATGAGATAGAAGACGCGGGGGAAACCGGTGCCGGTGTAGAAGGCTTCGTCCCAAGTGCCGTTTTCTTTTTGAGTGCGCAGCAGGTGGGCGACGCCGCGGGCTACGCAGTCGCTGCGCGTATCGCCGGCGGAGAGCAGGCCCAGGATTGCCCATGCGGTTTGCGAGGGCGTGCTATTGCCCTGGCCGCGGAGGGTTGGATCATCGTAGGAGCCGACGGTTTCGCCCCAGCCGCCGTCGGGATTTTGCACCATGCGCAGCCATTCGGCACCCTGCTGGACGCAAGGCTCGTGATTGTCGACGCCTATGGCTTCCAGGCCGCGAAGGACTAACGCTGTTCCGTAGAGATAGTTCACGCCCCAGCGGCCGAACCAACTTCCGTCGGGCTCTTGCTCATCGCGGACGAATTGAATGGCGCGCTTTACGGCTTTGTGATTCTTGTCGTATCCGTAGGCCGCCAACATTTCGAGCATGCGGCCGGTGATGTCCACGGTGGCCGGATCCAGCATGGCGTTGTGGTCGGCGAAGGGGATGTGCTGGAAGATCATCTCGTCGTTGTCTTTGTCGAACGATGCCCAGCCGCCGTTCTTGCACTGCATGGTGAAGACCCAGTCGATGGCGCGCTGAACGGATTCGCGCTGGTAACGACCGTTGGGATGCTCGACGCGGCTGAGAGCGAGGCAAACCATCCCTGTGTCATCGACATCCGGGTAAAACTCATTGTTGAACTCGAAGTACCAGCCGGCGGGCTTGCCTTTTTTGTTCTTGATTTGCCAGTCGCCGGGATGGCGGACTTGTTTTTGCAAAATCCAGTCGGCGCACTTGACCATGCGGGGATCGTTGGCGGGAACTCCGGCTTCGCCGAGCGCGAAGAGCGCGTAAGCGGTGTCCCACACGGGGGACATGCACGGTTGCATGCGGAAGGTGTCGCCTTCTTCGATGCCGAGCTTTTCGAATTCATCGAGGGCGCGGATGACCTGAGGGTCATCGAGTGAGTAGCCCTGGCAGCGCAGCGCGATGGTCGAGTTCAGGATGGAAGGAAAAATCGCCGCCAGGCCGTCGGACATTTCCATGCGTTCGAGCATCCACTTCTCCGCGCTCTTCAATGCGATCGAACGGAGCGGGCGGATGTGGACGCGCTCGAACCAGTGCGTCATGCGGTCGAGAACGAGAAAGAAATTGCGCCAGGAAATAAGTTTTTTCGACCAGCGCAGGTGCATGCGCGCCTTGTTCATGCCGCCGACGAAAAGTTCTTCGATGCCCTGTTCGCGGGGAATTTTCTTGAACGGTTTTTTCGCGTAGGCGATGGAAAGCGGCACGAGGATGGCGCGCGACCATGATGAGATTTCGTAGATGTTGAACCAGAACCAGTTGGGGAAAAGGATGATTTCCGGCGGAATGGCCGGGACGGCGTCGTAATCGAACTGACCGAAGAAGCAGAGATAGATTTTGGTAAAGGTGTTGACTTCGGTGACGCCGCCGAGTTCGAGAATTTTTTTGCGAGCGCCCTGCAGAACGGGGTGGTCGGCTTTGTATCCGGCGAGTTTCAGGGCGAAGTAGGCTTTGACCGAGGCGCTGATGTTGGATGGGCCGCCGACGTAGATGCCCCAGCCGCCGTCTTCGTTTTGATGGCGAATGATCCAGTTGCAGGCTTTTTGAAAGCGCGCGGGGTCGCCCGTGCCGAGCAGGGTGTGGAGAAAGATGTAGTCGGATTCGAGGGTGGTATCGGCTTCCAGTTCGCCGCACCAGTAGCCCTCTTCGTGCTGCTGGGAGAAGAGGAATTTTTTGGCCTTGGAAACCGCCGTGCTGACCCGGGTGACAAAACCGTCGATTTTGCCGAATCGGAGTTCCGGCTCGGAGGATAAGTGGGAGTCGGGGGAGTTGGTTTCCATTTAGTTCACTCTTTCACAGTCAGTCGTCTCACCACGGAGGCACAGAGACACGGAGTTAGAGCACCTTTCTGATAATTCCGCCCGCGTCAACATTGACACGTTGAAATTAAGGATTAGTCCGACCCGCTTCCCGGTCAACTTCAGATACGTAAGCAATTGCGCTTCGTGGACCGGCACCACGCGCTCTACGCATTTAATTTCGAGGATCAGAACATCTTCCACCATAAGATCGAGCCTATAGCCACAATCTAACTTGACGCCTTTGTACTCGATGGGGAGCGGCACCTGCCGGGCGAAACGCGTCCCGCGCAGATGAAGCTCGTGGCAGAGACACTCCTCATAGGCGGATTCGAGGAGTCCGGGACCGAGTGCGCGATGAACATCGACGGCGGCGCCGATCACTCCTTCAGTGAGTTCTTCGTAAAGAAGCTTACTCCGTGTCTCCGTGTCTCCGTGGTAATTCATTACGCTCATCAATCTGCGGTAGCTGTCGCCGGCGCGGCGGCGATGGCTTCGACGATTTCTGGCGGCAGGCCGAAGCGCACGTTCTCCGGCATTACTTCGAGTTCCTGCACGTTGTCGAAACCCTTGGCGGCAAGAAACCTTATGGTTTCTTCCACCAGACATTCGGGTGCGGATGCGCCGGCTGTGAGGGCGATGGTTTTGACGTCTTTCAGCCAGGCCGGCTCGATGTCATTGCAGCTGTCAATGAGATGGGCATTGGTGCCTAAATTGCGTGCTACTTCGACGAGACGGTTGGAGTTTGAGCTGTTCTCCGAGCCGACAACCAGCAGAAGGTCGGACTCAGAAGCGATGTGCTTCACCGCGACCTGGCGGTTTTCTGTGGCGTAGCAGATATCCTGCGCGGCTGGGCCTTTGATGTTGGGGAACTTTTTCTTCAGCGCGGCGATGATGTCTTTGGTTTCGTCGAGGCTAAGAGTGGTCTGAGTCAGGTATGCGATGCGATCCGGGTTGGGCACATGGAGCGCTTCGACTTGTTCGGGAGATCCTACGACCTGGGTGACCAGTGGAGCTTCGCCGAGCGTGCCGATGACTTCGTCGTGATCGTGGTGGCCGATGAGAATGAGCGAGTAGCCTTCTTTGGCGAACTTGACGGCTTCGACGTGAACTTTGGTGACGAGAGGGCAGGTTGCGTCGATCACACGCAGGCCTCGGCGGGCGCTGTGTTCGCGGACTTCCGGAGACACGCCGTGGGCGCTATAGATGACGCGCTCGCCGTTGGGAACCTCGTCTTCGCTATCGACAAAGATTGCGCCTTTGCCGCGAAGCTCGTCGACGACGAAGCTGTTGTGAACGATCTCCTTGCGCACGTAAATTGGGGGGCCGAAAGCCTCGAGGGCGATGCGGACTACGTCGATGGCGCGGACTACGCCGGCGCAGAAGCCGCGAGGCTTTAATAGAAGAAGGGTTTTGCCTTGGCTGTTCGCCATCGAACTCCTAGATCTGAGATATTCCCCAGCTTGATTAAGATGCAAAATTCCACACCCCAAGGCGCATGGCTAAGGGTACACGAGCCTCA
>DASXEG010000047.1:0-58367 GCA_036490235.1 Candidatus Sulfotelmatobacter sp.
GGCTTTCGACGATCTTGATGGGCCTATCGTCCGCATCGCCGGGCTCGATTCCGCGATTCCATTTTCGCCGCCGCAGGAAGAGCATTACCTGCCTCAAGTGAGCGATGTGGTGCGCGAAGTGCGGCGGTTGAAGGCGTACTAGAAACGAGCCGAACGAAGAGCCGCGGTCTTCAAAATCTGGCAAACTAGCGCACCACCCGCTTTATCTGCCACAATATCCCCTCATCACTTTGAGATCACAAATTGTGATCTCAAACGGAGGGAAAATGGGCAAGTTCATCCTCGGCATAATTGTTACATTACTCGTACTCATTCTCGGCTTCCTCGGCGCAGCCATGCTAGGTTTCATTCCCACGTATGCCAACGTCGCTCCGCCGCGGTGGGAGCATCGGTTAGCCAATAGCGCGGTTGATGCTTCGATGGAGCGTCACGCCCCACATCTGTCGAATCCGCTCCCCCCCAGCGATCAGAATTATGAAGATGCCATGAAGATATACACGATGAATTGCGCGGTTTGCCATGGCACGCTCGACCGCAAACCGGCCGATCTTGGAAAGTCGTTCTATCCTCCAGCCCCGAACCTGGTTTTGAGTCCGGCGGACGACCCCGAGTGGCACATCTTTTACACCATTCGCACCGGAGTTCGCTACACGGGCATGCCCGCGTGGGACAAAAGTTTGAGCGAGCAGGACATGTGGAAGCTCGCAACGTTCCTGTCGCACATGGAGAAGCTTCCTCCCGCGGTGCAGGATTACTGGAAAACAAGTTTCGGCGTACCCGCGCCCACCGGTGAAGACGAAGAGAAGCCTCTGCCTAAACAGAATTAGCGCCGGATCATTTGCCACCCGGCTTTAAGTCGTGCGGCGGAAGGGCGAGTCGTGCGATGACTCGTTATAATACCGGTTGCGTCGCGCTCTCCGAAGAACTACGGAGGGCGGGCGCCTGGAAGGAAATCATGCCGACTGACATCATCATGCCTCAGATGGGCGAATCCATCATCGAAGGCACTATTACCAAGTGGCTGAAGAAGCCGGGCGATAAGGTTCAGCGCGACGAGCCGCTGTTTGAGATTTCTACCGACAAAGTTGACGCTGAGATTCCCGCACCCGCCTCCGGCGTTCTTCAGGAGATCAAGGTCGGCGAAGGAGCGACCGTCGGAGTGAATACGGTGGTGGGAACGATCTCTGCCGATGGCGAGGCGGCCGCCAAGCCGGCGCCTGCTCCCGCCGCCGCGAAACCCGCGGTAGTTGCGGAAGAAAAGGAAGCGCCAAAACCTGCGTCTCCGGCGGCAAAGCCAGCTCCTACCAAGCCCATGGCCGCGCAGGAATCGGCGGATGAAGAAGCACGCTCATCTCCGCTGGTTCGAAAAATGGCGCGGGAGCACGGAATCAGTCTTTCGCAAGTTTCGGGAACCGGCCTTGGCGGCCGCATCAGCAAGCAGGACATTCTTTCATTTATCGAGAATCAATCCTCTCAGCCCGCTCCGGCTGTCGCACCCGTTCGCACCTCGGAACCTGCTCCTGCATCGTCGGCTCCGGCGAAGCCAGCCGCTCCTGCGCCTTACCCCGGCGATCTGGTCCCCATGTCGAACATGCGCAAGCTGATCGCCAAGCACATGATCGAGTCGCGCCATACCAGCGCGCACGTGCACTGCATGTACGAGGTCGATTTCACGCGCATCGTGAATTTGCGCGCGAAGCAAAAGAACGGCTTCGAGCAGCGCCACGGTGTCCGGCTCACGTTCATGCCGTTTTTCGTGCGCGCAACGATCATCGCGCTGCAGCAATGGCCCATTATCAATGCGACGATTGATGGCGAGAACATCCGCTACCATCGCTATATCAATGTAGGCATCGCTGTGGCTCTCGACTGGGGATTGATTGTTCCCGTCCTCAAGAACGCGGGCGATCTAAATTTCCTGGGCTTGCAGCGCGGCATCACCGATCTCGGCGAGCGTGCTCGGAATAAGAAATTGAAGCCCGAGGACGTCGAGGGCTCGACCTTCACCGTCACCAATCCCGGCCAGTTCGGCGCGGTGTTCGGACTCCCGATCATCAACCAGCCGAACGCTGCGATCATGGGCGTTGGCGGAATCACGAAGATGCCACTCGTCGTCACCGACCGGGACGGCAATGACTCGATCGCAATCCGATCCGTCGTTCATATGACACTAGGCTATGACCATCGATTGATCGACGGTGCTGTGGCAGATCAGTTCATGGCTTTGGTGAAGAAGAACCTGGAGCAGTGGAACGAAGAGGTGGGTTAACACCGTAAGATTCAGGATTAGCTTTTTGCGGCGGGCGGTTGCTTGGCCCATGTGGATGCATTAAGAGCCAGCACTGTACCATCGATGATCATTGAAATCCCGTCGCGAAATTTCTGAGGGTCAACGATTTCCCGGGCCGCAACCGCATCCACCGTGGCCAGCGCGGTTTGAACGAACGACAACGCGGCATCTTTTTTTTCCGCTCCGGTCCTGTTTCCGAGCAAGCCCTCAATCCCGTTGACCAGGCCGGGCACAAAGGCAATGGCACGCAGCAGTTCAGTTACAAAATTCACAAATCCTCCTCGATCCTGTGTTTAAAAAAACATTTCGCGGCAGCCGGGCAAACACCCGCCGGCTGCCACATCGGTTAGCCGAAGGGTTAGCTCAGGCTGGCCAGCACGTCATTCAGCGTGGCCAGGTTCGGATCCGCGCCGTCGGTTTTTCCCACGATCAGCGTCAGGCATTGCTTCAGTGCATACGCCTTCGTCAGCGCCAGCGCCAACATTCCCGGCATGTCCATTCCTCCGGCAAAGGCGTCAGCTCGGGTATTCGAAGTCGAGGAAGCGACGTTCTTGAGATTGGTGATGATGGTCGTGCTCGGTACAGTGCTCATGGTTCTCCTTTAGTCGATTGAAATTCCTATTTCACCCAATATTTATGCAGCGCGATCGCCACGCTGATTCCGGCGCTGATGAACCCGTTAACCAGCCGATTGTGGAGCGTGTTGCGCAGATCGTTTTTTTCCAGTATCGCCACCTTGTCCTCGACCACCTTCATCCGGCCCGGTTGCCCATTTCCCACTAAGCTGTCCATCTTGGTTTCAAGCCGCACCAGCTTATCGAGCACCTCACGCTGAAACTCGAAGTCGATGGTTCTATCGTTCACTCCCATGTGTAGGTCCCTTCGTACTGCCAGGTTCCGGCGAGCGGGAAATCGATATGGAGCGCGGCCGAATACCGCGAGTACTTCGGCGGAGAAGACCTGTCGTACAGCCTCAAAAAATACGTCTGAGTTTGCTCCAGCCGGGGCAAGCTGAACGTCTCGGTGTTGAATCTTCCCACCAGATTGCGGTCGTTCGCGGTGCCCCAGCTGTAATCGTCTTCGCGAACTTCGACCCCGCAGCCGCTGGGCACAGCCATGCCAATATCCACTTCAACGGTGGTTGCGGTCACCGCCGTGATTTGTGCTTCCGTGAGATTGACCTGGTAATAGTTGCCGACTTGCGTCGTCTGCAAAAGAGGCGGCATATCGTCGAGCGGGATAACCGTTGCGGTGGAAGCAAGTTCAATTCCCAGCGGAGACGCAAGATCGTTTGCGAATCCGATCATGTAGAAACCGCGGTCGTCGGCAGGATCTGCAACCTCGATCGTGACTTCGCGCACAATCGCCGTAAATGATGCTCCGCGCGACGGGACATTAAGCGTGACCGCATCGCCGGGAAAAATGTCCCCTGCAGTGCCCGGCAAAAAATCACTCCAGGTTTCGTAAGTTCCAATCCATGCCGTCCCAATGGAATCATCCAGAATCGCCAACGCTGCATTTTCGCAATCCACGCTGCTACGCGCTGCGGGATTTTTGGCGACACGCACTGCGCCCCTGGTCCCGTCATCGGCGCCATTCTGCAAAGACCCGACGCTGGCAGCGTTTTCTACCTGAGCCGCAGCCCGCCCGGAACCACGGTAGCTGGCCACGATTAACTCATTCAGCGCTGGAACATACTCCGTGAAGAAATCCAGCGAAGAGCCGCTGCTAATCTCGCACTGAGCTCCCTCCGCGAGGGTGCCAACCAACTGAGTTATGTAGTTCGCATCCGGCAAAGCTGTTCTTACTTCGGCAAGCGATATGTGGGCTGCGTACGTATAGGCGACGCTGCACTGCATATTCATTGCATTCACTAAAGAATAAGTGCAGAAACCGGGAGCGTTTATGATCACATCATCGTAGAGCACCGTGGCGGCAGCTACCTGCGTCGCCGGGTCATCGGGGTTGATATCCTGCACCTCCAACACAAAGCGCACGTTCGCCGTGACAGCTGTGCCGCCCCAGCCGCTTCCCGCAGGATGCAGCGAGGAATGATACGTCTGGCCGCTGCGATATACCTCCATGGAGTACAGGTATGTCGTAAAGAAATATTGATGGCCGGGCGTGGTCGTCATGATCGGCCCGGTGGGTATGCCACTAATGAGGGCCTGAATCGTCGAACCGCTTCCCGACGGAGTAATCTGGAAACCGGCCAGGCATCCGGTCGCCGATATGGGACCGGCGTAGAGTCCACCTAGCACGCCCTGAGACGAAGCCGTAAAGCTGACGTCTCCATGTTGCAATTCCAGCGCGCCCCCAAGTTCGATCTGTTCAATGAAACTCACAGTGGTCTGGCCATCAATGCCAGTGCCGCCTGCAATTTGCAAAGTCTGTCCCACTATGGATACTGCCGACGACGGATCATCAACCACCCATATCGTAGGATCCAACTCCGGGCCGAGATATTCTTCATCAAGAATGGCCGGCTTGGCCTGGGCGAAAGGTGTTTGCGAGAGGTAAAAATCGGAATTTTCCTGGTCGCCGACAAAGTAGTCTCGAACGTAAGCCTGCGGTTCCTCCGCTCCCATGACCATGACATCATTCATCAGTTGATTCGGACTGTTGAGCCATAGACCTTCCGGGGAGAAATTCGGATCGCTTTCGTTCAACGCATAAGCAGATGCCCCAGCCGGGGCCAAAATCAGCGCACCGTTCAGCGCGCGAAAGCTGGCGCGCGCCGCCACCGCAATTTCGGCCGCGTGAAACGAAAATTCTTTTTGCGGATTGGCCGCGTAGGTTGCGAGCGTATCGACATTCTGCAAAGCACTCGTATCAAACTGCCCCGGCAACAAATCCTGCGCCAACTGCCGGAGCGCGTCACCCGCGCTCCGGTCCACAAAAGGGCAGCGGTTGGGTAGAGCCTTCTGATTCAGTAAGAGTTCGTCGCTCTGGGCCTCCAGGTTGTATCGGTATACCGGCCCTTCCTGACCCCATCCCAGGTACTCGTACTGAGGCGCTCCGGTTATATAGCCTGTGAACACATCGCTGCCGTTCGCTTTTCCCAGAGTTACTCGTGCCCCTGCGACAGGCACTACAAACCCCGGAGCGTTCGCCACCAAGCTGAACTGCAGCTCCGCCGGCTGATTAAGTTTGCGCTGAATTTTCGGAAGTCTCGTCGCGTCCAACGCTGCGGTATAGTCCTGCGGCCCTTGTCCTTGGAGATTGTCAATCGTCAGCTTCATTGTTTTGGAAACGTACCTTTCTGAACAGAACACGGCTTCTTGCGCCCGCGGCTCACTTACCACAAGCTTGAGACACAGGTCGCAAGTACTTAAGCAATCGAGGGGGAGGATGTATGTCTAGATTGGCATACTTAAGCAATAACAGGTGTCACGATCCTAGCGCAGTACTAACGATTTCCCACCATGGGAAGCCGCTTCGAGCTATGCCTTCTATTGCTCCACTTATTTCCTCAATATATCGCAGCCAGCGATGCAGGAAAGTAACTGCGATAACACAGAACCGTCTGTCCATCATTCGTATCGACATATGGTAATGCGATGAACGAGGCATGGAGAGATAGTGAGCTTATTGGAGGATCGATAACCTCGAACTCTTCCCGGATGGATTTCTGTGCTGTGCTTCCGGCAGTTGCCGATTGGTTATTCGATTTTGCCCTCGTTGTTGTCGTCCCTCCGCTTTTGGGCGGAGTCCAGCCCATTGCCGACTTCACACTCGCTCCACGCGCCGCCGCGGGGTTCGGGCTTAATCGCGGATAGTAAAAGCACACCCGCCCACCTGACTCTGGCTCCGCAACGAACAACGCCGACCATTCCTGAAAAAACGATCCGCCTTCGCGATCCACAAATGCCGCAACCACCTGGGCAGACGCTCCAGTGGCTGGCGCTCCCGCCAGCAACGGCTGCGCCAGAATCAGGGAATCCGAAGTTATCTCGACAACGCGACCTACATTAAATGTCACCCGGCGCACATAGTTAGCGTCATTATTTACCGCCGCCGCATTGCTCACGTAGGCCGCGGAAATTCCCGATCCTACGTAACCAATCTGTTGTTGATAGTCGAGATCAACCGCGACCAGATTCCCAATGGCAAACCCACCCAGCGCTCCTGCTCCAAGAACAAGTTGACTTGCTGTCGAACCAGGCAGTACCGCAATCGCGGGAATCGGCGTTCCTCCCGAGGGCGCAGGCGTTGCGCCGGAAGTCGTCGCCAGCACATTCATATTTTCCGATCCGCCGGCCAGAGCCATTTGCAGCTTTCCCCACTCCTTAAAATCGAAATCGACTCGAGCGTCAAGCGGTCCTCGAAATTGACTCGCAGGAAACGCTTTCGTTCCCGAGCGCACGGCGTCGGTCGGCGTATCGTAGAAGCGATCGAAGCCTTCAATCCATCCCAGGTCGAGCCACGGCGCGGGAGGCGAAGTCAGCGGAAATGCGCCCGTCGCCGCAGGATCGAAAATTGTCGCCGTCTCCGTCGCTCGATTGACTGGCGCGAAGTACGCGCGCATTTGGCGCGAAACCGGAACCATCGCGGGACGCAACGGTGTTGTGCTCATAACAAAGTCACCTCCCCGAAGAAGAAAATCGTAAGCGTGGCCCGCCGCTCCACACGACCATCCTGATACGCTTGCTCGTACATGGCGCGTTTCACCCCACGGCTTTGGTAGGAAACGGTGTTATCTTCCGCTCCGCTGGTTGTTGCTTCCACAAACGCGGGCTGATTCCAGAACACGGTCGTCCCTAGATCCGCCGCCGGCGATTGCGTATAGTCAAACTTTTCCGTGTTTGGGGGCTGGCAGATTCCGAGAAACTCGTTATCGAGTTCGCCCATCACTCGCCCGCGATCTACCATGCTCTGCACCGTGCCCAGCGTGTAGTACGAGACTTCACACGCGAGGCTCATGAGGGGCGAGTTCCCGGCATGGCCGTCGACGATCGCAGCATTTCCCCACTCGATATAAAACGCGTTCGGTTGAGGCTCGGCAGCAGACGGCGGCAAATTTTCGACCGCAACTACAGCCGGCACAGTCGCGCCGTTGATGGTTACGGTGCGCGCCGGGTTCAGTCCTGCCAGCCTCTGCTGCAATGCAAGCAGGAAACTGTCTTTGGCAAATTGCATGGAAATTGGCTCCTGCTTTTTATTCGACCGCCGTCAAGATGTAGAAGTACGGAGTTCCGGCGAAGTTTTCCGTAACAACCTTCTCGATATGAAAAACGTCGCCGTCATACACGAGACCCAGCGCGGCTGCGAATAAGGCTTCCGCCGAGGCCAGGCCGAGCGTTGGCAATTGCGTTGCAATCGCGGAAGCCGGCAGAGTGAACTCAATTCTCCTGGCCGGGCCGTCGTTTTCCGTAGGCAAGTTCGTTGTCACCACCGGCGCGATAATCACACTCTGCACGCCCGGATCCACCAGCCCCAGTTGGCCCCCGGGATCGCTCGCGGTCGCCGTTCCCGGCAACAGCAAGCTGATCTGGTCCCCGCCT
Organism: Candidatus Sulfotelmatobacter sp.; assembly: GCA_036490235.1. Lineage (GTDB taxonomy): Bacteria > Acidobacteriota > Terriglobia > Terriglobales > Acidobacteriaceae > Sulfotelmatobacter. Next base: position 7,795 of record DASXEG010000047.1, read on the forward strand.
AGCGCCTGCAACATCGCATTTGCCGCCCGCACGAGTGCATCGCCGCTAATTCCACCCATGAGTCCTCCCAGAGATTCCATCGAAGTCGAAGACAACGAAAAATGAAGAATGACTTCCTACGATCCTTTGACCGAGACATAGGGCGAGAGCAGGCTGCGCACCATTTCATCCAGCAGCGTCGGCCCGAAATACTGCATCCGCATCTGATTGAGCTGGCTCGCCTGCACGTTCAAACCGGGCGTTGCCTGCGCGTTCTTGATAATCTGCGCGCACGCCACCTGCACCGGCGTCGGAATCGTGCTCCATCCCGCGTTGTAGGTGACATCAACTTCGTTGAAGAACAATCCCAGTGCGTTCACCGGAAAAGTAAGCTCGCCGCTTTCCTGCCAGATGTCGATCGTCGTGGGATCGATCGCCGTCCACATGCCCGGCAAGGAAAACACGAGTGCATATTCCAGGCTCATTTCGGGGAACGGCCATTCTCCGCGCCGCGGAATCCCATAGCGACCCATCAGCGTCACGATCGCTGTCGGCAGCGGCGCCACCGTCAGCAAAGGCAAATAGCTTAGCCGTACGGTATTCAGTTCCGGCGGCAGCTTCAGCCGCTCTTCGTACTGGGTTACTCCCAGCGATATCCGGCGGCAATGCGCATCGATAATCGCTGAAGCCGCCGTCACCCAGGAAGCGTCCGTCGTGGGGTCCAATCCGTAAGTCGCGTAGTCAGATGGAGCAAGATAATTCATATCGAGTCCTGATGATGAATTTGTCAGCTGCCAGTTGTCAGCGCGCAGTGCATCGTCAATCCACCGCGATTGACTGGCAACTGGCCACTGACAACTGGCGACTGTTTTTTCATTACCGCTGGATGTTCACCTGGTAGTGCGCGAAATTGGCGCCCTTCACCACAGGCGCGCCGAACTTCACGACCACCATCTGCTGGGTTAAAGTGTTTGGAAGTCCGAGCTTGAACACGCGCGGATTCGGATCGCTGAGCCAGTGGTACTCGATCAGGTCTTCCGTCACGATGTACGCCGGCAGCACGGCCGATCCCGATCCCGGCGTGCCGGTGTACGGAATCGTCCAGTCCGGAATCAGCGGCAGATCGCCGGCCTGCGTGCTCAGCGCCTTCACGCGAAATCCGCCGGTGATTTCGACGGTGTTGAGGACCACGTTGTACTCGGTTTTCATTTCGCGATCGATGAGGTCGAGCAGAACGGGGTTCGAATAGATCGCCGTGGGACGCACCGCGTAGGACGAGTTCGCCACCATCTGCGCGATCGTGCTCTTCAGCGTGTCCACGATCAGCTCGCTGGTCGTGCAGGTGGTCGTGTTTCCACCGGCAACGATCTGGCCAATCACGCCGAAATACTGCAGCGTAGTCGGAGAACTGAGTGACGTGTCGTTGCCGTTCCACAGCGCGACATCGTGGGTGCGAAGCAGCCCATCCACTGAGTCCGCCAGATCTTTCGCCTGCAAGTAAGCGAACTGGCTCTGCTGCGCCGTCACTTCCAGGTCGAAGAGGTTGTAGTTGATCTGCGAAACCAGCGCCTTCAGCGGCACCGCCATCTCCACGCGAGTCGGCGCTCCGATGGTCGGAGTGATGTTGCGTGGATCGACGAACGCCTGCGTGGCTGTCGGCGAGTTGATCGCCGTCTCTTCGAAGAACCGCGACGGATGCCCGGTAGCGGGCACCTGCTTGATGCGTTGCCCGAACACGCCCCGCCGCCGCACGATGTCAAAGATCTCCGTCTGATACCGGTCGATCTCAATCGCGCCGGGCCCAAGGTAGTCGGCCGACGCGTACAGATCTACAAATTTTCCCTGCATGTTTTCTCCTTTGATTTTGTTAGCTATAAAGGACATTTCCTTACGCCTGTCATCCTGAGCGGAGCCGGAATTGTCCGGAGGACAATCCGGCGCAGTCGAAGGATCCCTGCCGGCGCCCTATTCGCCCGGCCCATGAGACATCCGTGCAAAAAAGCAAAAGGCACGACCAAAGTCGTGCCCATCCCGCAACGAAACTCAACCGCTCCTAGTCGATAATCCCCGCCCGCGCGAGTTCCGACTTCACCGCAATTCTCTGCTCCACGCTCAAGCTCTCCAGAGTTTTGTCGAGAACGCCTTTTTCCAGTTTTTCCGCGCCCGACTCTCCGCAACTCTTTGCCAGAATCGCAGAAACCATTGGGGGAAGCGTCTTCCGCGCCATCCGCGCTGCCTGCGCTTTCAGGTCGGCGTTCGATTTTTCAAGCCCGGCCAGACGCTCGTGCAACTGTCGCGCACTTTCCCCGCGCGCCGAAATCTCATACGGCCCGCGATCTTCCACCGCCGCTGCAATGCGGTCGACCTTTGCGTTCAGCGCCTCCTGCTGCGCATCCAGTCGTCCCAGCACGCGATCCAACGATTCGGCTGCATTCGCCAGCCGCTCCGCCGTCGCCGTCAACTGCTGCAACATTTCTTCATTCATTCTCGTTTCCTCCTTAGTAATGTTTGCCGTAAAGCCGCTGCCCTGCGAACCAACTTCTTACTTGCTCAGCTCAATCCAGGTATTCCGATATGCCGCTTTGTCTCTCCGTAAAATTGCGGCGCCGGTAAATGTGACTTTCTCCAGCCGCCAAACCTGTTCCGCCGCGTCACGCAACAGCACGTCCGTGACTTCGTATGACAACCCAAGTCCACCCGCTCCCGGCATCGGCACGCCGGCCTCCGCCCGGATCGTCGGCCTGTACCATTCACGCTTCCAGTGCGGCGCCATTTTTCCGGTCAAGCTAACGATTTCCGCAGCCACGCTGCGTAGCGATTCTCCGAGTCTGTATCCTGCTTCCCATCGGCTCGCCCTCAACTTTCGCCTGCCTGCACGTTCTGGCTCCGCCGAGCACTCCACCGAAATCGGATCCAACTTGGGCCCTGATTTTCCGATCTCCTTCACAATCTCCGGAAAATCCCGCGCGTAAAGATATCCCTCCAACTCGAGATTGTTTCCGACGATGTCCGCACCGGTGATCACTCCCACCTTCCGTCGCACATCATGCCGATCGAGCGTCGGCGAGTAATCGAGCGCCATCCCGAGCAACGAAGGGAGCGCAGCTTCGGCCGCCCGCTTGGTCAGCACAACCAAGTGTCCCTTCGCTCCAGAAGGCGCTCGCTGCGAGGGCACATCGACCGTAGTCAGCACACCCCGAAATCCCACCCGGTTCGGATGCCCCGCAACCTCCGGCATCTCCAACGCCATACTCTTCAAATCAATCATTCCCAATCCCCCTAGTGAACTCTGTCATCCTGAGCGAAGTTGAAGGATCCCTATCGCAATCACGGCTCCATGCGTTCGCCGCCTGCCAACTCATCATGCCCCTGAGCGAAGGACCTATCGATTCGGCTGCTGCACACTGATCGCATTCAACTCCGGCAGCCCCCTCATCCGCCGAACTTCATTCACCGTCAGCACGCCGTTCTGCAGCAGAATCTGCTGAATCTGCGCCTCCTCCAGCGGATCCTGCGTCTCCAACTCCGCAAACACAAACTCCAGATCGTTCCATCCCAATCTCTTCTGGATCGCATCGCGCGTCAGGTGCTCCGCCAACAATCGTGCCGTAGGTGCAATGGCCTGCCGGAACGCAAGATCGTTGCATTCCTCAGCCGTCGATCGATTGACATCCCGCTCAATCCCCAAGAAAAAAGGAGGCAGATCGAACGCATCCGCAATCACGCGCAACAAAAACTCCTGCCACTGCAATCGCAAATCCGCGTCAGTCCCGCCGCCAAAGCGCAGCACCTCGGGCTTACTCTCCGCAGCCATAATCGGCACACGCCCTGTTCCTTCGATCTCGTCTTGCCACCACCGAATCAGCCGCTCGTGATGATCAGGAGTCAAATCCTGCAGCCAAAGTGCATATTGCACGACGGAGTTCGAGGCTAGCCGTGAAGCATAACGATGTGCTCCAAGGAACGCGTTCACCGTTTCAAACGCAACCTCCAGCCGACCCAATCCAAACGGGGTGTGCGTTCTCGGATTCAGCCGGATATAAATCAGTTCCTCATCCGCAAGCTTGATCTGACTCTTCGGCCCTGACTGATCCGTAGCCTGCAAATAGCGCTGACCGCTCGGCGATCCATCCCAATCCAAATTCATCCGAATCGAAGCGCCATCCACCGGCCACAACAGCAACGGACTCTTCGGATTTCCCGAACTGTCCACCTCGATCGCTCCGTACCCGCCGACGATGATGTCCTCAAGAACCTGCTCAGAAAACGACCGAAAAGAGTCATCCGGATTCGGTGCCTGGAAATTCTGCGTAAGAATTTGTACGCGCGCAGCGCCGTCGGGCATTGCCTCGAGCGCGAGCCCCTGCCGCGGCTGAATCCGCCAGCGCATGCCCGCAATGCGGTCCTTAATCGTGTTAATTGCCCGCCGCGCAACCGGAATCTCCGAAAACCGCCGCAGGTTATAAGCCGTCGGTTTCGGCATAATGTCGCCCGGCGGACCGTAAGAATTGAAGATGGAAGGCAGTGGCAATGTCCGCCGTTTCTTTTCGGCTGTGGCCGCAGAAGCCGCAGACACTCCCGTGATCCGGCGCATCGCGCCGCGCAACGTCTCTGTAATTTTCATGATGATTTCTCGCGGTCAACAAAAAACCCTGCGAAACCGCAGGGCGCTGGTAATTCGATACTCTTGATCAGCCGATCAGAACAATTTGCGATCAGCCGGCGAAACTGCCGGCCGATTGCCATCGATTTCCTTCAAACTCCTAATTCAACCCGAGCTTGCCTGGCGACATTCGGCATTTCACCCACCGGCTCTATTCGAATGCCTTCAGCATTCATGAATGCCAGGATCATCTTTACGTTGTTGTCTTCACGATCGAAGTGGTCTTCCACAACAGCAGTGAACCGAGGTTTTTCTCGCCTGATCTTGGGCGCTTCCGATTTAATTTTCGCTACCCGCAAAGGAAACATGCGCGTCTCGAGCCCAACATCGATCAACGACACCGCCTGGAAGCACTTCAACTCGTCGCGATGCATGTAGGAAAAATCGATTGTGAAATCGTCGGCCTCGTTCGTGTACGGCGCGGCCGGCAAGTCTTCCTGCACAAATCCTTTGAGGCCCTGCGTCCAAAACTCTTCCGCCATTCTTGTTCGAAGCCATCTCCTCCCTGCTTTTCTTTCCACCTTCTCGCCCGTCGATGAGGCCGATGACGTCTCCACCAGTGTTGCGATTAAAGTCTTCATCTCCTTTGCGGGATCTGCCGCAAGGCATTGCCGCACAGATGAAAGCTGAATCACATTGGAGTAACGGTCGATCAACTCGCTTAACAATGTTGGCTGCTCGGCAATGTTTCGAAAACGATTCTCGATCTCCCGGCCTATGGCCAGCAATAAATCTTCATCGATATGCGGATCGAGACATCGAGCTCTCCGAAGACTTCGCGTGAAATATACGTCCGCGAATCCGCCGCCTGCCTCCTTCATGATCAACCCGACATTCACAAACTCTCCCCTGGCCGCGTTTGGAACGTAACGCAGAAGAGAAAACTCATAGGGTTTGCGCTCCGATGCTATGCCGGCCTCCTATGCAAAGTGCTTGGTGCGGACCTCGTTCAGTTCTCCGCCCACCGCGGAAACGGTCTCCTCACCGATATTCGAAACAGTTCAATCAGCCCTCGCACGAACTCACGCCGCTGAATGAGTGTCCGCACCAGGGCCTGCAATGCATCCCACTCATCCGCGTACCAGGCCGGCGGAATTCCTCCTGCGACACTCCATACAATATCCTCTTCCATCTTCTCCACCCGCGACAGCCATGGTTCAAACGATTCCCACCCCCGCACTCCCGCATACACTTCATTGCGCGAATATACGCCGCGCAGCGGGTAGTCCGGGAACGTCCACTCACCAGCGTTAAAACAATATCCCTGATCGATGAACGACGCGGTATATTTTTTCTCCCGCAACTTCCTCCAGAATGCAGCCTGGCGTCCATTTGCGTTGCCAGTCCATTTATCGAGCACCAGCATTCCCGCAAAGCTCTCCACATTTCTCACCCGATCCAGCATCTCCACCGGAATGTAGTCGAATACCTGCCCCTCCATCGGGTTCACAACATACCGCGATCCAAACTGTAATCCCGGCTTGCAAGGAATGGTGTTGTGCGCCAACTGCATATGCAGCTCCGGCGTATGCTCCACCAGCCAATCGCCAACTTCAACGACTTCGGTCACCGGCACAGGCAATCCCGCTTTTTCTGCCAGCCGTGTCGCCAACATTTCGTTGGCCAGCACACGCAAGTGCTGCGGATTATTCAGAAACTTCACCACATAGAACTGCCCGTCGGAGCAGCGCATCAAATGGCTCTGCGCCCCGCCCCGCATTCTCCTCACGTGTTGGACGGCTTCCACCAACGGCGGTCATTCACTAAAACAAGTGCGGCATCTTACCTGTCGGAAGAATCTATGTCTGTGACATGTGAACATCAGTCGCCCCCTGGACTAGCGATTCCGCCCTGCGCGCCGGCCCGCAACTTCTTTCCGCACTTGTAGCGCAATGGCCATCGCCATCACGCTATCGTCGTGCGCACCAGTCGCTGCCGCTGCGCTTCCATCCTCCCGGCGCACAAACGTCCGGCACTCATCCAGCAATCTGCGGCTGTGAAACAATTCCGCATCCGCCGCCATAATCGCAACCATATTCTCAATCATCGCCGGCTTGGTGGCGGCCGAAGTAAGCCATCCCAGCTCTTCTCCCTTTTGAAACAGATTCTCGTATTTCAAATTCTGCAGATGGGCGAGCACCCCACAGCCATGATTGTTGCGCTCAATCGCCAGGATGGCTTTGCGGTAACGGCGACCCAGATCCGCCACGCGTTTCGCCAGTTCCATTGGCGGAAAATGTCCCCGCAACTCGGCGCACTGCATTCCACTCTCGCGATCGATCACTTCCGCGCAAGCGTAGTCGCCTTCTGTTCCGCCGCCCGCCGTATCCACACCAATGATGTATTCGCGTTCCTGCCGCGGCGGAAACCAGATCAGCAATCGCTCGTTATCCTGCGATTCGACTATCTTCGCCGCTCGCGACGCCGCCTTCTCAAGCAGTTCCAAATCGAAGACGCATTCCCCGGAGGTAAGAAAACACGCGTTCGCATCTTCAGCGTATTCCTGCCGCGCCAGCCGGGTTAACGACGCCCACTGTGCTCGCCGCCACGCAATCTGCTCATCATCCAGCCGATGCTGGTTTTTGAGCTGCGCCTCCTCAGCCGTCAGCACGCGTAACGCCGCGGCGTTCGTTGCCTGCCGATACTGTTTCTCGAACCACCACGGAAAGAAATGCCGCGTCTGTCCAATCTCCGGCGCCCGCTGCCACTCGTCGTAGAAAACTCCGGCCGCTCCGTTCGGCGTGGACTCCAACACGATTTCTCCTCCCGGCGCCACCGCCGCGCGAAGCGAAGCAAGCGTTTCCGACGCATCGCGGGGCCAGCGGGAGACCTCCGAGCAATGTAAGTAATGGATGGTCATCCCGCGCCCCGCGTTCGCATCGGCCGTCTCAACCCGGTACTCGCTGTCCAGCAGCGGAAACACGAGTTGTCGGACGTTGGCGCGCGATGGCATCAGCGCGCCCTTGTGCAGCCCCACGGGCAGTTTCTCCCAGAAGCGCCGCACGATCGTGAACATTGCCTCAGCCGATTCCTGCGTGTGCGCCACCTGCACCGCAACCGTCCCTGGCCGTGTAATCGTCTGAAGAAAAAACCGGGCCGCAATATACGTCGTTATCCCAAGTTGCCGGGCTTTCAGAACGATGTTCCGCTTGCCGCAGCTTTGTGAGTACTCGCGTTGCGTCCGGTTCAATCGGAGAAGCTCAATTCCTCCTGCCTTCGGACGGATGTGGAGCATTCTCTCGATCAGCCAATCCCTTAAGCTTCGACCGTCGATTTCGTCATCCAAACGCCTGCCGAACTGCAGCAATAAAGAAAAATCGTCATCAACAATCCTGTTCATTGCGAAACCGGAGACTTGTAGTTCCCCGTGTTCCTCCGCGTATGGGGTTAAGTCCTCGGCCTTCTTCACACCTCCGTCGAATCTTCATCCCGCATCCGCGCATACTGCCGCAACCCGTCGCGCAAAACCACGCTGCGTTCGGTCAATTGGTATAGCCCCTGCCAATCCCGCTTCAAATCGAGATCCGGGTCGTATCCCGCTTGTGCCAGAAATTTCCAGCGCTGGTCGTAAGCGCGATTCCTTTTCGCTCCGTGAAAAAGATGATTCACCAGCCCAGGTAAGTACCCCACGTTGCGCCTAATATGAGTCTCCGCCCGCTCCTGCCATTGCCTGCACAGCTTCACATACGCCGGCGAGTATCCCGAACACAGCGATCGATGCACCTGCCCCACCAGAGCCGAAGCCATGTGCCAATCGCCCGACCCGAGGATGGCGTGATCCATCAGCATCCCAACTTTATCGAGCGCGCTCCTCTTGGCCGCCCAGGCAAATCCCGGATGCCAGAACTGACCGCTCTGAACGCCGTAATACCCGTATGCCTGCTTCGACTGCATGAATGTAGGCTCATGCGGCGACGGCCGGTCCGTCACGTACTTGTAAAGAAACCCGGGTGTCGTATTCAGCGGCTCGTAGTTCGGCCCCACATCCTGCGCATGGCTGAACATCTGCAGCACATCGTAGTGCTGCAATTGCTGCATCGTCTCCTGCGCCCAATCCGGGCGATTGAATTTCACATCCGCATCGATCCATGCCACATATCTTGCGTCTGTCGGTAATCGCTGGATCAGCAAATTCAGCGCATTTTCCTTGTGCCAAATCTCGTTCGAAGTACGCAATTGCAAGTGTCGGGGATTTTGCGGTTGCGTCACCTCAAAGTGCCGGTCGCCAAATGCAACTTCCGCGGTATACAGAATCGCCCCTGCCGCTTCGCACTCGCGTTCGAACATCCAATAATTCCAATATCGCGATCTCCAACGCAGCGGATTCTCCAGCATCGTCACCACATAGAGCTTGTCGGGAAATACATGAATTCCCGGGCGCGCCTGCGAAGGATGATCGATCGCTCGTGTGCATTCGCAAGCCACGTGATGCTGCATCTGCCAATCGTCACTCACAATTCATCTCCATTCATCCAATACGAAATCTACTGAAGCAATCCCGCGCTAACCCACCGCGCAACTTTTCCGTGCGCATGAATCCGCAACCCCGAGGCCTCGTGATCCAGTCGCGCATTTCCCGTCTTTCGCACCATCGCGGCGTTATACGAAGTCACAAAGTCGCTCGCGCTCAGCGGAATCTTCTCCACTGCGGGCTTCGCCGCTTCTCTCACCGTCACAGAAGATTCCGGCTCCTTCACGACTGGCACAATCGCCGCCATCGACTGCACTTCAGAACTAACGATTCCGACGAGCGTTTCGACCTTCTCCTGTGTCGCCGTATCTGTGATGTGCAGTGCCGGCAGCAGTTCATCCAACTCCGACTGCACCGCGCCCAAAGCGGCTTGAATCTGGCTTAATAGTCCTGTTTGCGAAGAGGGCGCCGCTTTCTGGTATTGGCCAAGCAGCGATTGCAGTAACTGCAAATCTGAGTTCACCTGCGACTCAACGCTCTGCGCCGTTTGCAGATCCGCCGCCGGAACGTTCCCTCGCAACGTCGCAATCAGAGTCATCACATTCGCCACCGCCGGAATCAGCACATTGACGATCTGTTCGGCTTCGCCGATCCAACTGGTTGAACATGCGGTCCACACCAACGTTCCGCAAAGCAATAAGGGCAGAAACATCCTTTGCAGGCGAGCTATCTTCATCTCTTGATCTCCGGAAGGAATTCGGATTGAAAAACAAAAAGCACGGCTTTCACCGTGCTTAAAATCAGCAGCAAATTGTCCCTGGCGCTTACAAGCCTTCAGCCCTCATGCCGCAACACTGTCTAATCATGAAAAGGTCCCAACCCGCACGGCGTGCGGCAAACGTAAGTCGATTCCGTCTGCGCCCCGTCGATCGCCGGAATATTCGCACCCATCGATGTGCCGTCTGCCGCCGCCTCGGCTCCCCCTGCATAAAACACACTGTCCGAGCGCAATTCAAACTGATGATAGTCGGGCAGTGTCAGCGGCATCGAGGAAGCATTCATCGCTCCCACAAACCCCACGCAAGTCGAGCTCGAAGTTGCGCCTGTGCAATAAGGAGTAGCGGGGAAATAGAGCACTGGCGATCCGGCCGGGAAACTGGGATTGTTGCCGTAAGCCGTATAGCTCGATGAGGTCTGCGTGGGCCACACGGCATGGTCCCCCGTCAGTGAGTTTGCATCGTGATCGAAGTCCTCGGTTGGCGTTCCCACCCCCACGGGGTTATTAAACCACCCGCTGCCCAGCGTGATGTCGTTCTGCACGAGACTATAAAGACCAAAGTTTGGGCCGATGCTGGGCGTGTTCGCAGCTGTGAGTGCGTGGGTCGAGTCTGTAACAAAGCTGACATGCGACATCTGCCATGCCAGCGGGCCGCCTTCGCCCTTCGTCAGAATACAGTTGCCGCTTGTGTCCGTGGCATTCGCGGTCGCGGTCCACGGATAGCTCACGGCGAGTGCGCTGGGTAAAGTTCCTGCCGCTGCTCCGGGTCCGACGTTCACAGGAACCGTCTGCCCACCTACGGTGTGCGTGGCAACATTGAAAGCCGTGACCGCAGTACAGCCTTTGATGGACACCGGATCTCCCGGATTGAGATCGAACTGCCCGTACCCAATGCTGGGTGGACCTGACGGACAATCGCCGCCGTCCACCGAGCAGGTTGCAGTGAAGGTCGCGGCTGTGCCAACGGAATTCTCAGTAATCGTCCCTTTCCACTGAAACAATTCGCTTGAAGCGGTAATTCCGACGGAATTACTGGCTCCGCAACCGGGGTTCGTGGTGGTGACGTTGTAGATAAGCGAGTTGCTCAAACTGATTCGCGCCAGCAGCGGAGATACCCCGCCGCCATTGGTTCCCGGATTCGTGCCGGAATCGTCAAACACCATCCCTTCACAACCATTGCGGTAGATGTTATTGGAGTCGGTAATATCCACGATGGCGGCTTGATAATTGGCGCAAGGACTTGATGTGCCGGAGCAGTCGCGGACCGTCTCTACGTGAATCACCCCGCTCTGTCCTCCAGAGTTATCAACGTTTTCGTAGATGTTCCCGTCCGCGAGAACCCTCTCGCCTTCCTTAAACTCCTGTGCGTTCTTACGCTCGATAGAGAATCCCGACGAAGATGTGCAGCCCCAATTTGGGTTGGTATGCGGAACCGTCCCGACACCGTGGGTTCCGCAACTGCTATCGTCCTGGCCGAGCCATGCGTAAGGGAAAGTAAATCGATTTCGCCGCCACTCCTCGTCCTGCGCCATAATCAGGCCGGGAATCGAGGGCACGGTGGCATATCCGCCGGCAAATAGTGCGCTCGATGCGCCTTCAATCCAGTTGTGGTTGATCTTGTGCTCCACCGCGTAACGCAGTCCTATTCCGTGCCCTTCAGCGCCGGGGCGCAATATCTGGCTGATCTGCGAATCCACTAAAGAACAATAGACGCATCCTAGCTGGATGGCATTGACGATACTGTTAGCCCCGGTTGACAACGAGGTCCAGTCGCCGTGCGCCCACACTCTGCGAAGGTGAATGTGGGTGGGCAGTTGCGACAAGCTGGTTTCCGTCCCCACTTCCGACATATTGATTGGAACCGTGCTCGTTGCATTGCCGACACTAGGCCGTGCTTCCATGTCTCCGATAAGCCAATGATCGGGAGCGATGGTCGTGCTCGCACACGCCGGAATGTCTGATGATCCTATGGGGCTGCACGTTATCAATGCGCTGCAGTTCGTTCCCGAGCACTGCGCCGTCCACATATACTGCACGTCGTCGTAGGCTGACGTATTCGTAGCCGTTCCGTTCGCCAAAGTGAAGGCTCCGGATGGAATCGCGGTTTGCGTCGTACCCAACTGGTAATACATCACGTCCCCCGCGCAATCCGGATTGTCCAGCCCAATGTCGGTTGAAGTAGCAAGATTGTCCTGGATTCCATGCGAGCAAACCGTCTGTCCGTTCGGAAGATTCGCATCCTGCGTGGAACGCAACACCAGAAAACTGTTTGCCGTCGCGTTCGCGGTCTGTGGAATCACTAAACCGTTTGAGCTCGCAGTCGTATACAGCCCAGGAGGGACATCAAGAATAATGCCAACACCAGTGCCGGTCCGGCATGCCTCGATATCATTTACGGCATCCTGCAAGCCGGTAAAATTCGTCACATAATTCGATAGCGTGAAAGTGCAGCCTGATGGCGCAGTCGAAATCCACGTCCCCCCGCTGCCGCTCAACTCCAGCTCATATTGCGGCGGCGTATAGACAAGCCCATCCGTTGCCTCATTGTTATCAACCCACAGCTGTGGCAGCTGAGGCGCGCCCGCTGTTGGTTGGGAGCCAATCGTAAACCAGCTTCCGGCGCCACCCCCATACACCGAGTACCCTTCATAAACGTGTGCGCCAATCTCCCACCCGGTTCCATAGCTGTTCTGGTTCACGCCGTTCAAATCGATCTCATAAGCCGGCCCCAAATTTTCTCCCGCATCCACCACCGGCGAATTCTGTGTCGGACGAAAATCCAGGGTCGTGCTCGTCGCCGGGAATATGTAGTAATCGCTCCCATCCGTCCCTGTCACCTGTGTTCCACCGAGCAGCCAATTCACAAGAGAAGTATTCGTCTCAATCGTCGCGCCGCTAGCCTTGAAGTCATTGATCAGGTTCGTAATTTCCGTTGAACTCAGTTCGTTCAAATGCCAGAAGACCCCCCACAGCACTCCCCACACTGACTCTTTCCAAACCAGCGCCTGAATTTTCTGATTCAACACCGTCGGCGCAAGCCCCTGCCACGAAGGATTCACCCCGAAACTGGTAACGTTTTGGACATTGAATCCATTCGCATAGGTATCTTTCACGCCCAGATCTTGTTTCAGCGCTCCGCGCGCCCCGTTGTAAGGCACTCCTTCCGCGATCCCCTGCATCGTTGTCGTTTCGTATCCGCCGGGGTAAACGTACACCGGAGTCGGAGGCAGCCCGGTCAAATTCGACGTCATCCAGTTGCGCGCCAGCGTGATCTCATCCGTCGTGAGCCGCGTAACATCCAGTTGCATGTGATAAACATTGCTCTCCACATCCTGTCCGCTCACATCCGCTAAATCCTGCGACAATAGCGCCGCAGCCGTGTACGCCGAACACCCTGTCCCATACGGCCCCTGGCACGGAGTAAGAAATGAAGTCGTAAACTTTCCCGTAGCCACCAGCGCAGTTTTCAATCCCAGAATCGTTCCCTGCGGCTGTCCTTGCGCAAGGTCGTAACTCACGGTGTCTGTCGCGCCGGTCACCGTAATCGTCAACGTTTGATCGCTGATGCTCAAAGTCGCCGCGGTCCCACTTCCGATGTATTGAATGTCGAGCGCGTCAGTATTCGTATAGTAGGTGTGAGATATCGAATGCGACGTCACGTCGCGCCCCGCATCAATCCATCCCTGAAACTCTGAAATCAAAGTCTGCGCCAGCGGATATCCCACCGTAATCGCCGCTCCCACCGGAACTCCCGCTGCATCGGCGATCGGCAGGACCGTACTCGCATAATAGGTATCCGCGCCCGGCGTCATTCCCGAATCATCGACGGTCAAAGTCACTTCCGCCGGATATCTCTGCCAAACCTGCACCGCAGGCGCGGTGTCGGCCGCAACGTTTCCTGCTCCTGCGTTCGGTCCCGTCCCGCTCGTCCATTCCACGTCGGTCGATCCCGCCACCGCCAAGCTGGACGCATAAAAATGACAGTACGAATAGGCCAGAGCCGAAGTATTGTCCACCAGAGCTCCGTCGCGATTCGCATACGCCTTATCGTTAACCATCGTGATTGCAGTAGCCGCACCGTCAAAGCGAAATCCGTCGTAATTGAGGTGTGCTTCGGCGTTATAGATCTTGATATCACCCGGTCCAGGCGTGCTCTCATTGACGTAAAAACCCAGCGGCTGTGTTCCCTGCGGAATCATCGAGTCGGATTCCATGTTCGCGAACACCAGATGATCGCTCGTCCCCTGCACATACACGCCGTACTGATCGAACCAATTCACCAGGAAGTGCTGGAACGTCAGCCAGGATTGCCCATTCGTATTGATCACCGGCACATTGCTCAGCGCCATCGGCACAATCGCTTCGTTGTAGAAAAGCGATGGATTCTCGGTTGCATAGACATATACATACCCGTTAGCAAAATAAAAATTCCACTGTGCCGTAAGGTTCGAAGTTGATGCCGCAACCTTCTGTCCCCAGATCGATCCAAACAAACAGAAATTAATCGTCGAATAAGTCGGAGGCAACTTCGCTTTCCATGCGTTGCCGGAAACATGCCCCCACGCCGAGGCCGGCACCGCATAATATCCCGTCAAGTTCGGCGCCGGCCCCGTTCCATAAGCATCAAACGCAATTGGATTCCCCGCGGCTCCGGATGACGGCACGACCAGACTTTCATTCCAGACATCACCGCGCTTGAACAGAACCGAATCACCCGGCTGAAACGTCTGCGCATTCACCTGCCCGATCGTCTGCCACGCCGTCGCCGTCGACGTTCCGCTGTTCAAGTCATTTCCAGTGCTCGAGCTGACATAGTAAGTCGTCGCAAACACTGGCATGCTGATCGCAAAAAGAAAGAGAACTGTCATCCTGAGCGGAGCAAACCGATTCGACAAGCAAATCGGTTTGTGCAGTCGAAGGATCGCTATGTCTTCTTCGCTACTTCGCAACTCGACCAGCATTTTCACCACGCTCCCTCCTCTGCGATCAAATAGAAAGGGCCACCAGCTCTCGCCGATGACCCTCGCCTGGGCACCCACCATTCGCGCATTTTCGCGCGACAACTCAGCCTCGATCAGCCTTCCCGCTCTGCCTCGTCCTCCACACCGTCAGCACTGTCGCTGGTGTCGTAGTCGATCAGTCCCGCGTTCGGTGAGAGCGCGGGGCCAGCCTGCGTCACTCTGCTCTCAGACGAAGCCGGCGCCGCAATCTGTCCGCCTTCCGCATCGGCACCTCCCCAATATGCAACCGGAGGATTCCGATCGCTCTGCTCAAAAGCCTGTGTCGTAGTCGGCGTAGCCGCCTCTGGATCAATCCCGCTCATGATTCCTCCTTCATTCCAAGATTTTCCACACCACGTGATTCGTCCAAGATTTCCCGCACCCCTGTCATTCTTCCAATATCTTCCGCACCCCTGTCATTTCGAGCGAAGCAAAAACGCCCCGTCAGGGGCGTTTTGCGTAGTCGAGAAACCTGCTTTCTTTTTCGGCCGCACCAGCCGTTTCCTAGTTCTGCATCTGGTACGTCACAGTAGCCACCATTCCACCTGCGTTCGTCGTGCACCCCGAGGCCGCCGTCGTAACTTTCACCCGCAACTGATGGCCACTCGTCACGTTTGTGCTGCCGGTCACCTGGCTATAGAAGCTCGTCCCGGAACTCAAAGCAACCGAATAGCTGCCCGCTTCCGCGTTGGCCGTCCCATCCCACAACTGCACCGTCGCATATGTCGTACAACCGCTAGGCGCTGTATTCGCCGCAAAATCGAATCCCGTGATCGTCAACCCCGCCGGCAACGTCCAATTGCAATTCTGCGAAACCAATGTCGATCCCGCCACGGGGCAGGTCCACGCAAACTGCGCTTCATTCTTCACATAAGCCGTAGTCGCAATCTTCGTCGAATTGTCCCCAGCACTCGCCGTCGGCGCTGTAGGAGTACCGGTCAACGCCGGGCTCGCGCTCGGCGCAATCGAACCGTCCACATATGCCGAAGTCACTGTAGAGCAAGTAGGCGTACCAGTGTTTAGCCCAGTCACAACCTGATTCGTGCAGCTTCCGGTTCCCGCTCCGCTGCTGCTCACGTTCGATCCCGGCATATCTAGAAAAATCTGAACCGTCGTGCTGCCCGAGCTTGCCAGCAACACCCTCCCCAGGATTTGCGTTCCAGTCGGCCGCGTGGCTCCGGCATCATGGCACAGCGGATAAAATCCCCCAAACGCAGTGCTCGACGGCACAACATAGTCGCCAATCACTGTGGCCGTCCCGTCGAAACTGCAAAACGCCGATCCGCTCCGGGCCAGCGTCGCAACACCCGCGGCCCCAGCATTCGCAACTACCACGCCAATAGCCCCGCCTGTCAGCGCGCTCGAAGGCTTTACCGCGCACCCGGCTGTCGTCAACACAGCCAGGCCGTTGATGACGGTTCCATTCGTCGTGTCGTTGCAAAGTTCATAACTCTCGTTGGCAAATTTCCCTAATTCAAGTCCGCTTCCACTGCTGGAGTTTCCCGCAACATAAACCGTTGCCGGGCGCAGTCCGCTACCGCTTCCAGAACTGTTAAACGACCCAATGTTGTAAGTCTGGTCAACCCACGGCTTGAAGTTGTTCGTTCCGTCGATCACCCATTTCAATCCGCTGTTAGTCCAAAAACCCAGGCCTGGCGCGCTGCCCGAGGGAGAACTCTCGCTGCGCACCACAGAATAGTTGTCGGCGGCGTCATAACCGAGCGATGTTCGCAGCCAGGTCGAGCTGTTCGTGTAGCTGGAATAAACATGCAGGTTTTGAGGCGTCGTTCCGTTGTACTCGCCAAGGTCGTTCGCATCTTCCTGAAAAAGATTCGAGAAATACGAACTCGTCGCAGTCGTCGCAATTTCCTGTGGTGTCCCGGCGTTTGCGGAAATATAGAAGTTGCCATCGTTCGAGATTCCGAGCGCCGAAGTTCCCGCGCCGCCCGCCGCCATCGGCGTCCCCGGAATCGGCGAACTCACCGTCCATGGCCCCGCCACCAGCAACTGCCCATTCACCGTCACGTTTCCACTGAACGCTCCGGCCGCCGCTGAGATCCCATTAGCCCCGCTGTAGCTCAGCGTTGAGCCATTGTCCGTGAGCCCGCTATCACCGCTCACCGCCGTTCCGTTCGCCGCGTACAGCGCCACCTGTGAAGCCGTGCCGTTGTTCACCGTTCCCGATCCGCTCCCGCTCCCACCGCACCCTGTGCATGTTCCGGTCACGGTCAAATTTCCGTTCACAGTTACAGGAACATTGAAGGTCTTCCCCGCAGCCGTCAAACGTTCGAGAAAACTCGAATTGTCGCCCTTGTTGCCGATGTAGTTGGAAATCGAAACCGGTGCGCCAAATGCCAACTGTGCTCCACTCGCCCCGACCACAGAAGGATTGTCCAGCCCAACGTAAGTATCGTTCGCATCATTCGGAGGACGAAAATTAATCGTCGCTGTCGTCTTCGACAGATTCGAGTCAACCAGCGTAATAATATGGTGCGCCGCTGACGCGATCGACTCGAAGTTCAGTCTTCCCTTTACGCCGATAGGCGCCCCAGTTCCAGAAGTCCCATCGCTCAACAACGTTCCAGCGGATGTCATGCTGTTCGGATTTCCCTCCTGGCATTCTTCCCACGCTCCGCCATACAAAGCGCCGATATTTGAAATTCCCGAGCAGTACCGAACGAAAACCTCCGGAAACGCATTCCAGTTCACCGCCACAACATCCGACGGTTCGGTATCAAACGCCGCCCCCGGTGTGATGTAGCCCTGCCCGCCGCCGCCGGCTAACAGCACAGCCGCCGGCCAGAACGGCATCACCGGCGTCCAACTGATGCTGTTGATCGTATAGCTGGAAGTATTCGCGGATGTCGAAGGATCCGTGAACGTGCACACCAACCCTGAACACTGCGCCTGCGCCGTGATAACGCTTCCACACGCCGTCGCGCCCCCTCCCGTGCATGCGCCTTTCACCGGAAAGCTGGGAGCATTCGCTGCCAGCGAAGACGAAGGTTGCATTCTCAAAATGTCATAAGTAACGGTATCTCCCGCGTTGCCCGGCGGAATATGTGGGAACTGCCCCGTCACCGATCCCGTTCCATTCGTCAGCGCGTATCCCGCAAAAAAAGGCGCACTGTGCCAACCGCTCGACGTGTCGTTCGCAACAACGTAGTAGTTGTACTGCACGCTCCCGGCATTCTGCGCCCCAAACGCCGGAACGTGCCCCCCAGGCTGCTCCCCGCCGCGCACCAGCAACGGCCACAGACTTCCTTCAAAAATCATCCCAGTCGCGCTGAAGTAATTCCCTTCATAAGGGTGAGGGCAAGGCCCGGCGCCCTCCTCCATATAAACGTTCTCCAGCGTCGTCCCACCATAATTCCCCAGCAGGTTCTGCGTATTCACCGCCCACATCCCAAATCCCTGAATCACGCTGTCCGTCACTCGAACCGTGTTGTTGCCGTAAACCGTCACGCCATTTCCACCGCACTGCGGGCTGATGTTCGCATTGCTGATCGAAATCACCGGAGCGCCCGAACTACCTCCCCACGAATACACATACGATCCGCAATGGTTCGCCGTGCACAGCAAACCCTCCGTTCCATCCGCATCGAAATTCCGGATCGTCGCTTGCTCGTCATCGTCCATTACAAAAAACTGATTGAAGTTTCCGCCTCCACCACTTGACGACTTGATGTCTTCCATCGTCCCCGGCATCGCGTTGTCTTCGACCGCGGCATTCTCAATCGCAATCGTCCCCGGCGTAGCCGCCGCCGCAACATTTCCCCCGGTCTGGCTGTAAGTGATCGAAGTCCCCGAAACCGTCACCGGGCCATGATTTCCCCAATACGCAATGTTGTCCGTGAAGTTAATGTTCACCGTGTCGCCCGTCTGAATCGTGCCGCAAGCCGAAGCCGTAACAATTGTCACCACATTCGACTGCCGCTGCGTGCTCGTGATCTGGCACCCATCCTGCCTCACCGTGGAAGTGAAGTTCACTCCGCGCAATGTCACGCCGCCGTAGTGATTCGAATTCACCAAATCGCCGAGCACCATGCACCGGTCACGCGTCGAACACGACAACAGCGTGCCATTTCCTTCAATCAACGCGCGGCTGCAATGTGCATAAATCGTTCCGTAAACCGGGACCGCATTTGCCAAACTGCCGGTCGCGGGAAGAATCACCTTCGCATTCGGATTCGCCGCGTTCCCCGCGGTAGGCAGACCACACGCATCATTGATCGCTTCTTGAATTCCGCTAGAAGCGCTGCTCATCTTGTATCCCGCCGCGTGCGAATTCCTGGGAGTAAAAACAATCGTCCCCGAAGCCGCCCCCGGCGTGCACGTCCCTCCCGTCACCATCGCAGGCTCCGGCGTTCCCTCTACGCTCAAATACACGTAGTACATCGAGGAACCTGTCGTATCCACGCCCACCGGACAAGCTGCAAGCGTCACAGTTGCCTGCGTTCCCGCAGTCAAACTCCCAGATGGACTCACGCTCCAGTTGTCCGGCCCCGTGACATATCGCGCGCCGCTCTGATTGTTCACGCTGAACTGCGTCCCCAGCGGCTGCGCAATGCTCTGACTGCCGGAAGGCGTCACCGTAACGCTTCCCGAGCCCCCACTCGGTGTGGTCGGCGAGTACTGTCCAGAACTCGCCGAGTAAGTCAGAACCTGCCCATCTCCCGGAGTCGTCGATGCCACCGGCACACTCTGAATCGCAGTAGCGTTCGCGCTCGATCCGCACGGCCCCCACGAACCGCTGCCCAGCAGGCAATTCAGCCCCGAAGCGACTCCCGTTCCAAGTTCGCTCGTCGGCACAACCCCACTAATCAAGTCCGCCTTCACGGCCACACTTGAATCTACGTATTGCTTTGGAGAAGCTTGGAGAGGTGCTGTTGGATTTGCCGCCAGCGTGAGAGGCCCCGTCATTGCCCCACCGGCCGTCGGCAAATAATTTCCCGCTCCTACAGCCGCAATCGAGTTGTCGACATAAGACTTGTTCGCGACATCTCCCGTATTCACTGGCGCGGGCACATTTGGGGAGGTCGTAAAAGTCTTCGCCCCCGTCACCGTCTCCGCCCCCGCTAAATGCACCACAGCGTCATCGTTCGCCTTCGTAGCCAGTTGCGAATTCACATACTGCATTGAAACCGGCTGCGCTGCGATCCCTGATCCCGGCGTAGTTATCACCTGCGCCAAAGTTGCGGGAGAAGTTGCAGGCACCACCCAGTATTCAGTCCGAACTTCGCTGGGCTGCAATTGATAAACAACGGTGTAATAAACCCCCGCAGGAGTCGCGCCCGCGTTCGGCGCCAGCGCAACATTCAACGCGCCACTCGCCCCCAGTGTTACGTCCACGTTTCCCGCGGCAATGGCGGTTCCATCCGCCGCAACAAATGCCGGCCAGGAAATCAGCAGCATCCCTTGCGCGGGCGTTCCGTCCGCCATGTAAACCGTATCAACCACACTCGTCAGCGTCGGGCCGCTCTGTGGAGCGGGCGAAGCCGCGCGCGCCGCGGGTTCTGCCGCGCGCGGCCTCGCCCCGGGGGAGGGTGGTTCACCCGCGGAAGCTTCGCGCCCCGCCACGAGCGCGCCAAATACCGTCACCACCGCCAGCACCAAATAAAAAAGCCGCCCCGTCGGACGGCATCTTCGCAACATATCCCCTCCTAAAACTCGATCTTCACCAGTACGATTTAATTATGTTCACCAGCACGATTCAATTATGAATGTGTCATCCCACTTTACTTTGTCATCCTGAGCGAAGCGAAGGACCCATGCGTTTCTTTGCAGTTCCACGACCGCAACCCCTCCGCCAACGGTTCTCACCGTCTCCCCAGCAAAAAATTCTCCACACTGCGCACATAAACATCCGCAAAATCCGCCGCCGGCCGGCGCGACTCAATCAAGTCCAGCGCATCCCCCATCTTCCATCCCAGTACGCCCAGCAGCGCCAAAGTCATCATCGGCGCACGATGCACTCCTGCCGCGCAATGCACATATAACTTCGCACCTTCCTCATCGAGCGCCCCCAGCCCGAACTCCACTCCCCGCTCAAAAACATCCGGCGGCTTCAATTCAAAGTCATCGTCAATCGGATTCCATAAAACCTTGATCCCGTGCGGCATCGCCAGCGGCGTGTCGTCGAATTCAATCTGCATGTCGATAATGTGCGTGATGCCGTTCCGCGCCACCGTCGCCATATTCTCCGCGGTCCAGATTCCGCCGCCCACCCCGATCCGCTCCGTCACCCACGAAATATCCAGTCCCATCCTGAATCGCCTGACCTGCGGCTTTCTCCTGGCGATGCGTTTCGGATCAAAATGTCCTCCGGCAAACGCCTCTGCCCACAATTTTCTCAATAACTCGGTTTGTGATTCCATCGGCGGCGAAATCGAAATCGACGCCGTATTCTGTTTTCCAAACTCGCGTTTCATTTTAATCCCTGCGTAACAACTGCCTGCGCCCGCGGTGCTCCAAAAGCAAGTCCGGTGAACGGACCCTGCCTTGCGGGAAGCAGTTCCATTCCACTCCCCCACTCAACTGCCTCGATACTTGACTTATTGCTTGTTGGGCCCTTGCGCTTCTGCGGGAACATCCAACTCCGTCGGCAAGCCCATTCTCTGCAGCAACGTATAAGCCAATGAATCCTCCGGCTTCGACGAAGTCTCCTCGGTCGCCGGATACAACCCAACCATCTCAAATAAATACTTCGCCGGACCCACTTCTCCGTCTTCCGCCTTCTGAATCAACGCATCAATGATGCCCATTGCCGACCCGCGCACAAAATCCGAAATGCTCTTTCGCGCCTCCACCATATCTTTCGGCGCAGGCGGGACAGGACGTTCGACGTTCTGCTTAATATGCCTGATGATCGCGCGCGGTCCCGATTTTCTCTGTGCTGCAGCTTTCCTCCCCGCTGCCCGCTGCCCATTTTTCCTCATCCATCTCCATTTCGCCCTGAAAATTCGGGCCCGAAAATACAAAAGACGCGCTATTCAGCGCGCCTGCTCTTTGTATTTCTTTTTTCTTTACTCTATATATCCAGAATAGCATTTTGCATTAGGGCAAAGGGACATTTTTTGAAAATTATTTTGGCAATAAACTAGTTGACGCACATGTGAACTTGTGATATCGTTTTGGCATGGACACGATGCCAGAACCGAAAACGCTGCAAGAGGCGGTAATCTACTTCTCCGACCCCGACCGCTGTTTCGAGTTTGCCAAGAAACTCCGCTGGCCCGATGGCAACGTTGCGTGTCCGCGTTGCGGTGCGGCGAAAAACTCCTTCGTCAAAACGCGCAAGCTTTGGTTCTGCTATGCCTGCAAGAAGCAGTTCACGATCAAAGTAAAAACCATCTTCGAGGATTCTCCGCTCGGCCTCGATAAATGGATGGTCGCGTTCTGGATGCTGGCCAACTGCAAGAACGGTGTCAGTTCGCATGAGCTTGGCCGGACGCTTGGAATCACGCAAACTTCCGCATGGTTCATGCTGCAAAGAATTCGGAGGGTACTTCAAGAAAAGACATTCGTTAAACTCGGCGGCCCCGGCTCGGAAGTTGAAGTAGACGAAACGTTCATCGGCGGCAAAGCCCGTAACATGCACCGTGCCCGTTACGAGAAAATCAAAGCACGCGGCAAAGAGAATTGGGGCAAAACAATCGTAATGGGAATGCTGGAACGTGATGGCAAGGTCCGCGCTAGCGTAGTGCCGGATCGCCGCAAAGCCGCGCTCTCCCGTGCGATTCTCGGCAGCGTTGACGCTGGCACTCTTCTCTACACCGACGAGCATCCCGCGTATATGGCCGTCGATAAAGAGTATGTTCATAAGATCGTCAATCATCTTGAGCACTACGTAGACGGTGCGGTGCATACCAACGGGATCGAAAACTTCTGGAGCCTGCTCAAGCGTCAACTCGGCGGCACCTACATTTCGGTTGAACCATTCCATCTCTTCCGATACGTAGACGAGCAAGCCTTCCGATTCAACACGCGGAAGGATGAGAACGGTCGCAAGATCAGCGATGCGGTGAGATTCGCGGACGCTATGAGCCGTGTGTACGGCCATCGTCTTACGTATTCGGAATTGACAGGCAAAGATCAATCGCCGCGCCACGGAACGACAGGGACGGGGACGGAGGAGCCGTTCTAGTCTTTGTCGGAGGCCTTCGGCTTTTTGCGGGTTATAGCTTGTGGTTTCTTTTTCGGATTTGGGTTTGCTTGGAAGGCTGCGGTCGCAAGCGATTTGAAATTGTCGAGAGCTTGCTGGCCTTCGATGTATTCGGCGGTTTTCATAAAACCTAACGGGAAGATTCGATTCACGGTCGAATCTCCCCCAGAAAACAAGTGATGCGGACGACTCCAATCTAGCACATGGAGCCGTGTCCACAAAAATGGCGGCTCTATGTTGAAAATTAGTCATGTTGGATCGAGAACCTGGAAAGTCATATATCAACTCGCAACCGCTCTCGGCGCGATGGCCTGCGTCTTGGTATGGCTCGGCATCAAGCCAGAGGATGTGCGGAGTTGGAACGTGGCGCTAACTCTCCCACACTGGCTTTGGCTGGTAGGTGCGATTTGCCTTTTTGTGTTCTCTGTTTACTCCTCCCTCCGGTCGTTCCGATATCGGCCCAGTGTGGGCGATGAGAATAATTCAGACCGCAAATTATTCATCTGTGCGAACGGTTACCCTCTCACGCGAATCCAGTCGGGCATTGCGCTTAATCTGCAAATTCTGAGTTCCGTGCCCACAAAACTCGTGTACGCGAAGGCAACATTGACGAGCCAGAATGGTTACCAAGGACAAACCCATCAGATAGATCTTGAAAGCTCAGAGCCGCATATCATTCCTGCGATGCAAATGTTCAATCGAACCCTTGAAGTAAAGCTAGCGCCGGAAGAAGCGAAGCGCTTCATGGGACCGAACGTCGAAATCCGAGGCTTTCTGAAACTGGAAGAGAATAACAAACATCAACCTTGTCAATTTCAGTTAGTGACGCATCGCGAAGAGAGTAAACGCGACGACTCTGAACTTCGCGCCTTACAGACGGAATTACAGAAGGCACAGACAGCGATAGCGACGTTAAACAAACCTCCGGACGACCTTCATTTGCAGCTACTTTGCTTTCAGGCAGGGACAACCCTTAGCCTCGAAGAGAGAGCGTATTTTATTCGGCTAAAGATTTCATGCGACGATGACACCGGAATAAAAGCTATAGAGATCAGGGCGACAATTGGAAAAGACGTCTTTACGGCGGAACCGATGGATAGCATCGCACTCTCCGAATGGCTGATACGCATTCCAGTGAGCAACAGCTTGAATCGGTACCACACTTTCAGAGAGGAAGAATTGACATCTAATTCTCTCTGGGGCGACCTCCAGCGAAATGGCCTGCGTTCCGGCCTCGTCAAAGAAGGATGGATGGGCATCAAAATCAGCAAAGGCGTTTTAGAAAAACTTGGCGATCCATCTCAGTTGCAGATTGATGTCATTAAATCCAAAGATCGAAATCCCTTGCCTTTTACTTTTTCCGCCCTGTCAGAATGCGAAGGCTTTCATGTCTTTCATCGTGCGTATAGGACGAGTTGA
The DNA here is from genome assembly GCA_036490235.1 of Candidatus Sulfotelmatobacter sp. GTDB lineage: Bacteria > Acidobacteriota > Terriglobia > Terriglobales > Acidobacteriaceae > Sulfotelmatobacter. Next base: position 32,209 of record DASXEG010000047.1, read on the forward strand.
TTTACATGTGCGTCAACTAGTTTATTGCCATTATTTTTGCCCTCTTATCAATCACTTAACTTGTTCGCACCTCGATTTGCCTCTTGACAAGATTTTTTCACGATTTTCTTTCGAGTGAAAAATTCCCACGAAATAAAAAAGGCGCGCCATAAAGCGCGCCTCGCAGTTTTAAATGCCCCCTCTCGCTTTCAATCAGGAACCGCAACCAGCAGCCCAACGTCCAGGAAGTCCTGGCTGAGCAGATCCAGAACCTCCGGCAATCTGCGCTGAATCGTCTTCCGCGAACAATGCAGCAGGTAGGCGGCCCGGTCGTAGCTATGTTCCTGCAAAATCACCCGTGCGACCAACTGCTGGTCCCAGTAATCCAGCCGTCCCAGCACTTTATCCACATCTCTCACGAATATCACCCGGTCTTCAAACGTGCCTGACCGGTACGACGTCACCCCGGAGCGAAAAAACTCTCTTCCCAGGATCGAGGGCAGTCGCCCCGTCTCCAATGAAAACCGGTGATAGCGGTGCAATATCTTAATGGTTCGCTTGCGATAGAACCTCAATTCCGGATCGCTTCCGAGAAAATCCTCTTCCCATTGCGGCTCGGGAACAACCGCAGTCGGTAAGTCATCGAAAGGCGTCCCTGCCCATCTCGAGCTTTGCAACAAGTTATCCTGCTCCCGCTTGCCTACGACCGGGACAAATCCTGGTTCCTTGCCTTCTGCCGCGATCCATCGGACAGGATCCATCAGAATTCACCCCCGGCAAGTTCCCCCAACATTCCTCTGCCGCAAAATTCACTCGTCTCTTGAATAACTCCCTCGCTCCCCACCAACTCCTCTGACGAAGAATCAAACCGGCCTGAAGCCGGTGGCATCTCCGCAATCTGTCTCGCGCAGCTCGAGCAATAGATTTGCCCACCCCCCGCCGGACGCAGCCACAACCCGCCGCACCGCTCGCAATACTTCAACTCCAGACTCACCTTCTCTTCTACGTTCACTTTTCTTTGCATTTCTCCCCCAAACCCCGGGATTGATCCCCAGGAGGTTTAATTTTTACGTCGTGTGCGCAAACAAAAAGCCCCGCGCCCGGTTCCGCGGTACTCGGCGGAAGCCGAACGCAGGGCTCGTTTCTCGTACGATGACCTGCTTGGTTTATTTAGTTAAAGAAGGGATGCAATTGGCCCGGATTTAACCGGAAGAATCCTGAACCAACATCGACCCAGAATCCCGCTGCCGGAAGAATCCCTCCTCATACCCGGACTTCAGCACCCGTCCGTTCTGCACTACCACGCTGACTCGCCCGCTGAATTTCAACGATTTCAGCAAACGCTCCATCGCGCCGGAAAGTACCTCGGCCGATTGCACTTTCCTTCGAAATTCCACAAATGTCTCCCCTTCGTTCGCGCTATCTGACCCACACATGCTTAAATCCCCATTGAAAGTGAATTGGGTTATACGATGTGGCCGATGGTATAGCTCATAATTTTTCGGGTCAAGGTCGTAATACCCACGCAGCTGTGGAAATCGGGAACTGCTTAGCGCTGGGCTATACACCCCATGGTATACTCCACTCATGAAATTCCGAGTCTTGCAGGAAAATCTGCGCAACGCTCTTTGGGAGCGAATCGAGGAAGGCGATCTAACCGGCTTGCGCCTGGCTCAGCAAACCGGCTTCAAACAGGCTCACATTTCCAATTTCCTGAACCGCAAGCGCGGCCTCAGTATTGAAGGCATGGATCGAGTGCTCTCCGTGCAGCATCTCTCGGTGCTGGATCTTCTCGATCCAGCTGAAGTAAACAAGCGCGCCTCCATCCTGCCCCCAAGCAACGATGATTTTCAAAATGTAATCCTCACGGATGGTCGCATCGCCGCCGCCGAGGCTCTTATCACCAGCATGCACGTGAAAGAGATCCTGAAATTCAAGAAAGCGTTTCTCAAGAAGCTGAAGCCTGAACTCGAAGGGGATCGCGAAGAGTGGGAGCGTTTCGTAGTCATCAAAGCCGATGCCCGCGAAGGCATGAGCATGTATCCCCGGCTCCTTCCCGGCGCTGCACTCCTCATCGACCGCCACTACAACTCTCTAAAGCCCTACCACAAGGGCGAATCCAACATGTACGCCGTTCTCAATAACGATACCTGCACTGTAAAGTACGTGGAATCGGCCGGTACTCATCTCGTACTTCGCCCCCACAATCAGGCTTATCCCGTGGAGATTTTGACGATGGAAGAAGGGATGTCTGCCTCTGATTATCTGGTTGGGCGTGTCTGCTATGTAGGCATCGAAACCTAGATCTACAGGTGACTTGACTCGTTCGAGTGCGATAACGATTCAGTACGACTCTGTTTTTAACGCCTTCTGAAATACCGAGCGGTTCTCAAGCTACCTTCTTACTCAGTATTCAAACTGTCAAACATCTTCCACAACCTGTCCGGTGTCGCCCGATAAATCAAATACCCCTTCCCGACGTCGGTAGTCTCTTGAAAAAGCAACTCCGCGCGCCCATCCCCATCGGCATCCACCGCATCCACCAACTCCAGCCGCGGAGTCACATCCAAATGAAATTTATCTGTCACACCCGAATAAAGCTTCTGCAGATTTCCATAAATATCGGTTCGCGCCACCACCGTAACACTATAGCTTTCCGGCATAGTTTCCGAATTCGCCGCGCCGGGGATGCGCGCTTCGGCAGTCAAAATCATCACCGGCTCGTTGTTGAGCCACACATCGAACCCATGGAATTGAACATTATCCAACACGGCCTCTGCTTGTTTAGTTGACTGTTTTCCCTTAACCACACCAGACTTCGGCGTCGTAGGCCGCGCCGGAATCTCGTTTTTCCCCAGCGCCGCCACGTACGCGCGAACTTCCTTTTGCGCGAGCGCAATCATCTGATTGCGTCGCTCATCCTCTTCTCCAGTCTTCCAGAAAACTTTGTAGGATGACGGCTCCGGCCCAGCCGCATCCGAAATCGCCGCCAAGACTTTCCCAGCGCCCGCGCCTGTTCCGGAATTCGCGGTCACGGTCCCGGTTTCCGCAATTTTCCTGGCCGCAACCGTGTCTTCCTCCTCCGGCGGAGCCTCCGTTGTCGGCTTGCCCCGCCGCAGCATCGGACGGTAGTAATTGTTATCGGATCCTGCGCTCGATGACGTCGCTGCAGCCTTTTGATCCGTGCCCCCGCCCGACGACGCTCGAGGCGAAGCCTGCTGTTGCCCGCTCTGCGCGCCCTTGTCGCTGGGAGAAGATGCGGCAGGCTTGGAACTGTCCTTCCCCGCGCTTGCTGAAGCTCCGCTTTCCGCACTTGGAACTTCCGCAGGAGAAGTCCCGCCCGAAGCCGAAGGTGCTGGAGCCGAACCGCTCGACTTCCCCCCAGAACCAGCCGCGGACGGCGAACTCCCTCCGGAACCGGACGATCCAGATTTTGACGGCTCCTGCCTCGTCAGCCGCGGCGGAGGCTCATCCCCCGTATCCTTCAACCCAATCGGCACATCCTCTGCTTTCTGCGTATCCTTCGGCGCTTCTTTCCCTGGCGCCAAAAAACTTCCCGTGCCCACCCACGGATGAGCGGTCACAGCAGCCTTGCTGTGCAGCGCTCCATTCACCGTAAACAATCCCTCTGAATCGCCCGCTTTTTCCAGCTCGTAAACCGTTCCAGATTCCAGCGCCATCGGCACCGGATCAGCCTTATACGCGCTGGCGTCAAAAAACCTTCCATTGATCAGAATCGCAATCGGAATCAGCGTTCCCTTGCCCCCATTCAATTGCACAACCGCCACCGCTCGCGGCTCCTTTCCTCTGGGCTTTTGATTTCCCATCGGGATAGTCTTGCGCGGAATAATAAGCGGCTGCCCATCCTGGCCCACACACAGCGCCGCAACCGACAGAAACAGGGTTAGAATTACACCGACTGCCGGCTTGAAATTCCAAGCCGAGCCGAACTTTCGTTTACCTGGAAAAGAGACCGCCATGAATATCAATGATAAAGCTCCCGACTTCACTTTGCAGGATGAGAACGGCAACGAAGTCTCCCTGAAATCTCTGCGCGGCAAAACCGTCGTCCTCTATTTCTATCCCCGCGCTGACACGCCCGGATGCACTGTCGAAGCCTGCGCTTTTCGCGATACCTACAAACAGATTCAAAAAACCGGCGTCGTGCTGCTTGGCATCTCGCCCGATACTCCCAAAGCCCAAAAGAAGTTTCAGGATAAGTTCAATCTGCCGTTTTCCCTCCTCGCCGATGCCGATAAGAAGGTCGCCGAGCAGTTCGGCGTTGTACAGGAAAAGAATATGTACGGCAGGAAAGTGATGGGCGTCGCCCGCACCACATTTATCATCGGTCCAGACGGCAAAATCCAGCACATCTTCCCAAGAGTCAAGCCAGAAGGCCACGCCGTCGAGGTGCTCGCCTATCTGAAAGAATCCGCCAAAGGCGCAGCATGATCGACCTCGTCAATCCTCTCCCGAAAATCATCCTTCAGCCAGCGGACTGCTATAGTGATCGCTTGCAGAAATGAGAGTCGCGGCTGTTGAAGAACAGGAAGGACACCGGGTACGCAGCGCTGGAAAAGGTTCGCTTCTGATGACGCAACCGCCTCGGTTCTGACGACGCAACCGTCGTCGAGTCAACCGTGAAAAATAAACGGGGCTTTAGCCCCCGACGCGAGTGTGCAGGAGCCACGATGCCGCCCACAACATCTCGCAAGACTGAGCAGTCGCGCCGCCTGCAGCAGCGTGCCGAAAGCATGATTCCCGGCGGCGTAAACTCCCCCGTGCGCGCTTTCGCATCCGTCGGAGGCGACCCGCCCATCATCGTGCGCGGTAAAGGTTCGCACATCTGGGACGCGGACGAAAACGAATTCATCGACTACATCGCTTCCTGGGGCCCGCTCATTCTAGGCCACGCCGCGCCCAACGTTCTCGACGCCATCCTGGGCGCCGCCGTCAACGGCACAAGCTTCGGAGCCTCCACACCATCCGAAGCCGATCTCGCCGAACTGGTCATCTCCGCTTTTCCGCACGTGCAGAAAATCCGCTTCGTCAGCTCCGGCACCGAAGCCACAATGTCCGCCATCCGCCTGGCTCGCGCCTACACCAAAAGGAAGTACATCATAAAATTCGAAGGCTGCTACCATGGCCATTCCGACGCCCTCCTCGTTAAAGCAGGCTCTGGAGTCGCCACGCTTGGCATCCCCGGTTCCGCGGGCGTCCCCGAAGAATTCATTCAATTCACGGTCGCGCTGCCCTTCAACAATATCAACGCAGTCGAGCACGCCTTCCAAAAGTTCAAACATCAAATCGCCTGCGTAATTGTCGAACCCATCGTCGGGAACATGGGCTGCGTGCCCGCAGCCGACGATTACCTGGTTGCATTACGCCTCATTACCGAGCGCGAACGCAGCATTCTAATCTTCGATGAAGTCATGACCGGTTTTCGCGTAGCATTCGGCGGAGCGCAGGAAATCTACAATATCCGCCCCGACCTGACTACCATGGGCAAAATCATCGGCGGCGGCCTACCCGTAGGCGCTTACGGTGGTCCCAACGAAATCATGAATCTCGTAGCTCCTCTAGGTCCCATGTACCAGGCTGGGACACTCTCAGGAAATCCACTAGCCATGGCCGCGGGGTGCGCAATGCTGAAACAACTGCGCGACGAAAAGCAGGAAATCTATCCCCGCCTCGATAAATTAAGTAAAGAACTGGTCGAAGGCATAGCAGCCGCAGCAAAAGACGCCTCAGTACCTCTAACCTACAACCGCGTCGGATCGATGTTCACCTGGTTCTTTACACCGGACCCAGTCACAGACTGGGATTCAGCCGCCAAATCAAACACCGAGTCATTCGGCAAATTCTTCCGCTCCATGCTCGATGCCGGAATCTATCTCCCACCCTCGCAATTCGAAGCCGCATTCCTGGGAGCAACCCACACCGAACAAGACGTCCAGCAAACCATAGCCGCAGCCAAACAAGCCTTAGCGTCTATGCACCCATAAAACCCATTGTCATTCCGACCAGCGACCGAAGGGAGCGGAAGGAGGAATCCCTAACTCCTAAGAGGAATCCCTGCTCCTAAGAATCAGCACCCATAAAAACCACTGTCATTCCGACCAGCGACCAAAGGGAGCGGCAGGAGGAATCCTTACTCCTAAGAAGAATCCCTACAGTCGAGCCCGCGCACCCATCATCTCCGCAATCGTAACGAACCCAAATCCCTCACCCTTATACCGCGCAATCAACCGATCGGTCGCAATCACCGTCTGCGACCGGTCCGCTCCCATCCCCTTATGCCCACCATCGTGCAGCAAAATCACATCACCCCCACGAACCTGCCGCACAACTTTTCTCTCAATCACGTCCGCAGGCGGAGCATTCCAGTCGTAACCAGTAACATTCCACATAACGGGCTTCAGCCCAATCTCCCGCACAACCCGAAGCACCGCCGGCCGCCGCCCACCGAATGGTGGACGAAAAAGATTCACAGCCTCCCCAATCGCATCCTCCAGCGCAGCCTGGCACTCAACAACCTCCCGCCGAATCTCGGCCTCGCTTTTAAAAATCAATAAAGGATGGGAAAAGGTGTGGTTGCCGACCGTATGCCCTGCTCGCGAAATCTCTCGCACGATATCCGGCCGCTCCTTCACATAGCGCCCAATCAAAAAGAACGTCGCCCGTACCTCGTGCCCGGCAAGCACCTCCAGCAATCGCAGGGTGTGCGAATCATTCGGCCCATCGTCATAAGTAAGCGCCAGGCGTCGCGATCCGGAAGCCAGCCCCGTGAAGGTTTTCCCATACCATTGCCCCGTCGGCGCCATCGATTCGTACCCAGCAGTCAGGGCTGCAACTGCACAGACCGTCGAAGTAGCCAGAGCAAGCACGCACGAATTCTAAAGGATTTTCAATTTCTACTCGCCACTTGGCGCTTGGAAATTGGGAACAGGAACCGCTGTTAACTTTCCTCGCAATTGTGCACAGCTTGATTCCGAGCTATCCTGCCAGTTCCGAATTTTTTCGCCCAGACATGGCAAACCTTTTTGAGTCGCCCCGTTACATCGCGATCGAAGGACCGATTCGAGTCGGCAAGAGCACGCTAGCCCGCATCCTCGCCGACCGCCTCAACGCCCAACGAGTCATCGAGCCCGACTCCAATCCATTTCTCGCCGCCTTCTACGAAGGCGAGCGCGGAGCCGCCTTTCAAGCTCAACTTTCTTTCCTCGTCCGCCGCTTCGAACAATTGCAGGCTCTCGACATGGGCGCTCAATCCCAAAAAACCGTAATCGCCGACTACATCTTCGAAAAAGACAAACTTTTCGCCTGCCTCAATCTCAACGATCAGGAACTCGATACCTACAACCGCTATTACAACCACTTTCGCGAAAAGTTGCCCACGCCCGACCTAGTGATCTATCTCCAAGCCACACCCGAAGTCTTAAGAAAGCGGCTGAAAAAAAAGAACGCTCCCGGCGAGCGCTCCGTAAGCGACGAATATCTCGAAGAAGTTGTCAAAGCCTACGAACACTTCTTCTTCCACTACACCTCATCGGACCTGCTAATCGTAAACACCTCCGACATCGACTTCGTCGACCGCAACGAAGACCTGCAAGAACTCCTGCGCAAAGTCTCCGAACCAATCAAAGGAACCCAATACTTCCTGCCTCTTGGTGGACACGAAGCCGTGGGAGCCTAGCTCCCGTGACGAGGCAAGGAGTAGACCGACAGGGCCTTCCCAAGATTTGAAAATTCAGGATCGGCCGTAACCAGCCAGGCGTTTTGCTCGATGGCCAGTTCCGCTGCAAAGGAATCAGCATAGCTGAGGTTATGTTTCTGTTTTAAGGCCCCTGCGCGAGTCGCGCGTTTCTGGTCGGCGGAAATTACAACGATCGGAAGTTGATACAGCCTCACCTCTGCCTCATAAGCCTTGGCCTCACCTCGATAGCGCCATTCGATATAAAAAACCTCGCCCCATGTGACCGCGGACATTAACAACGGCTCTTCGCTGCGCATCGAGTGCTCCAGCAGTCCTCGCACCTTTATAGCGCTGCCCGCTCGGTTTTCGAAAAAACTCACAAGCGCATTCGCATCGAGAACATATCGGCGCGGTCGCTTGCCCGGAGGCAGGCTCATTTATTTCTCTCTCCTGCGCTCTTGTTCCCTTTCTTCGAATAGCCCGTCAAAGGCCGATGGCTCCCCCGGCGCCGGCCTCAGAAACCCTTGGATCTCGTCCAGAAGACGTTCGTTGATCGGCGTCAGCACCAGACGTCCGCGCTCTTCGGTCCATGTCGCGGGCGTTCCCTTCTTAAGTCCAAACTGTTCACGGAGCGCCGCGGGAATCACAACCTGTCCCTTCGAGCTAATTGTCGTCCGATAGATTGCCATTACAGGATCTTACTATCAAGTAAGACAGACAACAAGATGTCTTACCCTGGGTTCATCTCAAACTCCTCAGTACCAGACCATCGGAACTTCTCAATCGAAGTCTAATTTTATCGAGGAAAAACCATCGACTCCTGCCCCCTTTGCATCTACAATGCCCATAGCATCTAGCCGATGCTGCACAGGCTCTATCCGGCAAGCCGGAGGGGCACTGGAGGAAACATGAGCATCACCCCGATCGGCGCGCACAGCCCCGACCATGGCGGCCGCAAAGTCACCACCACTTCCCTCCGCGAACACAAACTCCGTCACGATCCCGTAGCCTGCTTAACCGCCTACGACTACGCCACTGCTCGCCTGCTCGACGAAGCCGGCATCGAAATGATCCTCGTCGGCGACTCCCTGGCCCAAACCATGCTGGGCTACGAAAACACGCTCTCCGTCACAGTCGACGAAATGCTGCACCACGTCAAAGCAGTCCGGCGAGGCGTAAAAACTGCTCTTCTTCTTGCCGACATGCCCTACGGCTCCTATCACGTCGATGATCGCGAGGCCCTCCGCAACGCCACCCGCTTCATAAAAGAAGGCGGCGCGGAAGTAGTAAAAATTGAGGGCGGAGAAAAACGCGCAGACTTAATCCGCCGCATTCTCGACGCCGAAATCCCCGTAGCCGGTCACATCGGCCTCACCCCGCAATCGGTCAACGTGATGGGCGGCTACAAGGTCCAAGGCAAGAACCTGAGCGGCGTCGAGCAACTCATGCGCGATGCCGTTGCTCTCGACCGCGCAGGAGTAGCCTGCCTGTTCCTCGAAGGCATCCCGCGCGAGGTAGCCGCGATGATTACCGCGGAAGTCAGCACTCCCACAATCGGCATCGGCGCCGGTCCCGAGTGCGACGGCCAGGTGCTGGTATTCCACGACATCATGCACCTCACCTTTAGTCCTCCAGCAAAGTTCGTCCGCCCGTACGCCGATGCCGCCGCACTGATCAAACAAGCGGCACAAAGCTTTCGCGCCAATGTGAAGTCTCGGCAATACCCGTCCGACGACGAGTCTTATCACTTGCCCAGGGAAACCAAAGCCTCCCTCGACACTGTGCTGGCGCGCAAACGGGCACTGGCCCGGTAAGTTGAAATCGCATGACTCCTTTGGATGTTGTCATTCCGAGCTCGCGCGGAGCGCGGGCGAGGAACCTGCTGTCTTTTACCGCGACTAATCGGCCGTCTTGTAGCAACCGGTCGGCCAGTCGAGCCCGTGGTCTCGCGCTGGCGAATAGTGCTACGCTATTTCCAAGGAGGCCCTATGCTGCTCCCGGCGTTTTTCCTTCCTATCTTCGGCTTCGCCTTCGTCATGTACTTTCTGCCCACCATCATCGCCTTCGCGCGCAGCAAACGCGACACGATGGCAATCCTTGTACTCAACTTCTTTCTCGGCTGGACAATGATTGGGTGGATAGTCGCGCTAGTATGGGCTCTGAAAACGGATATTCCGATGGTGGCACGGTGAAATTCCCCATGCCGTCAGGATCGGCCAGGAACAACCTGTTCATTCTTTTTCTGTTGGCCATCCTCGTATCTACTGCCTGCTCAAAACAAAAATCGCAGCCCGCCCCGAACGCCGCAACTCTTCTAGAATCCCTCGCTCCCGTCGATCCCGCAAAACTTCCATCACTCGATGCAAAGAGCCACTGGAGCAATCCCTATCTGGTGATCCGCCCACAAACCATAGGTCTCCTGACCGACGCGACCGCAAATGAAGAACACCTTCTCAAGCCGGAAGAAGTTCTCGGCGCACTGGCTCAACTGCCAAAAACCGCATGGCCCTACGGCCGCGCAGTAGCTGTTCTGGTCGACAACAAGCCGGCAACCTCCGACCAGGACAAAGTCTCCCTCCGCCGGAACCGCGGCATAGTCGCCGGCGAACTCGAGAGCGCGCAAATCACAATCGACTGGGTTCCCACCTCCTGAAAATTCCAGCCCGATGAGACTCTGCCATACCATCGCTGAAATGCGTGCCGCATGCCGCGCCTCTCGCCAAAGCAATAAACGCTTGGGATTCGTCCCCACCATGGGCGCTCTGCACCAGGGTCATCTCTCTCTGGTTCAGGCAGCCAAAGCGAATTGCGACACCGTCGCCGCCTCAATTTTCGTCAATCCCACGCAGTTCGCGCCTACAGAAGATCTCGCAAAATACCCGCGCAACTTCGCACACGATAGCGAATTGCTGGAAAAAGAGGGCGTGGCGTTTCTCTTCGCACCCTCAGCAGAAGAGATGTTCCCGGCGGGCGCAGTAAGTTGGGTGACTGTCGACGGCCTCAGTGAAAAGCTGGACGGAAAATCCCGCCCCGCTCATTTTCGCGGTGTCACTACAGTAGTCGCAAAGCTCTTTCATATCGTAGAACCCGACGCTGCATTTTTCGGCCAGAAAGATGCCGCGCAGTTGGCCATCATAAGAAAGATGGCCCATGATCTCAACTTTCCCGTGGAAATTATCGCCTGTCCCATCGTCCGCGACAAAGACGGCCTGGCCCTGAGTTCCCGCAACTCCTATCTCGATGCGACTCAGCGCGCACATGCTTTGGCCCTGAGTCGTGCGCTCACGCGGATTCGAGACCTCTGGCAGCATGGTGAAGCTGATCCGGGCAAATTATTGTCTGATGGTCGCGAAGTCATCGAAAAAGAAAAATCCGTCCGCCTCGACTATCTCGAACTCATCGACCCCAACACGCTCGACCCCATGCCGAAAGCCGGCAAGGGCGCGCTGGTAGCCATAGCAGCGTGGATAGGGACGACACGCCTGATCGATAACATTTTGCTGTGAACTTATCGGAAGAGACAAACTACCTGGCAGCGCGACTCGCCTCGATGGGACTAACGGCCGCACTCGAGGACGAGATCCGTTCTTTCACGATATTTTCAATATTCGACCACAACCTCGCATCGCATTCGCTCTGCATATGGCCAGGAGTAAAAATCCGGTCCCACCACGAAGCTTGAGGGCACTGCACAGGATTTTTCCTGTAATCGACCAAATAATTGCCCAGGATTTTCGTCTTCTCCGGATTGGCTGCTGTGATCTCTCGCCGCCCGTGCACAAAGCCCTCGGTCTGATAAAAATTGACCGCCTGCTCCACATTGTCAGGAATCACAGAATCGTTCTGCCATAACTTCGCCACACTATCCACCTGCACAGTGAGCGCAACCGGTATTCCTTTTTCCCGAAGATCGCGCGCCAGAAGCACCGCCGCCGCCGCTCCCCAACTGTGCCCAAAAAGAATGATGCGCGCACGGTCCTTCTCCTGCGCGCTGAGAACCCCATTCCGATCGGAATCCAGCAAGTGCACAATTGTCTCAAAGGCTCGCCGCCTTCGCCGGTTTTCGAAAACTCGAACGTAGGTTCCCTGCGGGCTGATTTGCCGAATTTTCTCCGCAAGCAGGACCGGACCGTGATGTTGATTGTCAGAGTGGACAAACCCTCCCACAAATCCAATCACAATATTGGATGGAGAGGAATTCTTGAGGCTGGCAGCACTGGCCTCGCCTGCTCGTGCAGCAGAAGGAAATAGTGTCGCGAACGCAGCCAATCCAAAAATCAAACGACGTAACTGCACCCGCCAACGCAAAGCACGAAGCTCCTGTCTTCCCATTTACTCAGATGACCTGTTAGCGGGGAGAGATGCGCCAAAAAATAAACGAATCATCACTCCTTCTTCTTCATGATCCAGCCAATCTATCAATCCAGGGAGCGCCAGATCGCCCGAAATGCCTTACAGTCGGCCCGTTTCCCGCCCACTTGGCCGGAAAACAGTCTACACCCGTTTGTCAACTCGACCTCATTTGAACTCGGCAAAAAAAGCATACTTTCGACTCCAGGCTACGCCTGCCTCAGAACCCCGCCGCGCGAAACGAAAGCGTTTCCCCCCAGAAAATATCTCAGCGGCTGTTCGGCCGCCTTCGTGATTCCTATACGACGACTCGTCTGAACATTTCTCGCAGAAAAACCGTCTTCCCCAATCCACAGTCCGGAACCAGGCAGCGTCAAATCACACCCGTTGTCCCGCGCGCGCGTAATACCAAAAGCCTGCGCCATCCTCCCCGGCCCGCTGGTCAGCCTCACCAGATCCCTTGGGCCATCCAGCACGACATTTCGCGCCGCCGCCATTTCCTCCATCCCGAATAGCGGCTCAAGCGCGCGAAACAGCACCGACCCCGCTTTCCCTTCGCGCTCGCACGAAACATTCAGGCAATAATGATTCCCGTAAATGAAATACACGTACGCATAACCCGGCGGCCCAAACAACACCGAAGTCCGCGCTGTATTCCCCGCATAAGCATGCGCCGCTGGATCGTTCTCTCCCAAATATGCTTCCACTTCCACGATCCGCCCTGCCATCGGGAGCTTCCCCGTCCCGCGCACCAACACTTTGCCAAGAAGTTGGCGAGCCACGACGCGAGGATTCCGTCCGAAAAAGGATCGACCAAGAGGATCAACCGCTAACGGACGATAAGCTTTGTTTGTTGAATTTCCCATGCTGGGCGGATACGTCAGCAACCGTTCAATCGCTTCTGAATTAACCAGATATTCATCGTTCTGCCACGATCATGCAACATCTTTCCCGTAGCTTCAAACTCATCAAGTTGCCCTTCTAACCGGGAGGGTTCAAGGACGGCTTCGGGGGCTCCGGGCCGTCCTTTTTGCTTGGGCCATTGAATCAATCTTGTGTAGGCCCATATGGCAGCAGTATTTTTCTGCCTGCGTACTGTACCAACAGCTTGCCAATCCCGGCAATGATTAACTATAGTTAACAAGAAATGGTTTCTATTGCTTAAATCAATTTGTTAGCTGTCGTCACAATGTGTCGCAACTGGAATTTGCCTTGCTAATGCGATCGCACTTCAATTCGGATATTGCTCCCCGCAAAGGAACTGCGGCAACTCTCTTTATAGCCGCATCTCTTGCAATGCTTTGCGCGCCCGTCTTCCAGCCTCGTGCGTTCGCCCAGCAGCCTTCTGCCGCTCAGCAGGCTCCCACTCCCAGCGCAAACGCCAACGTCGCCCCCGATCCAGCCTCCTCCGACGATTCCATTGAATCGATGGTTCCCCATTTCAAAGACACTCGCATCTGGCTCGCCGGCCAGGCAAATTTCATCTACCAGGCTCACCCATCGTTCCCCGCACTCTACAGTGGCGCTCACAGCCTTCGTTCGACCTACGAGTCCGCCACGTCGCGCGTGGTCACGCTATACACAGGTTACCGGGTAAGCAACTCTCTCGAGTTCATGGTCGACGCAGAAGAAGCGGGCGGTCTGGCCCTCAGCTCCGGTTTCGGCCTCGCCGGCAACACCGACCTGGACATCGTTCGCAACCCGCTACTCAGCCATCAGCCCTACTTAGCTCGCGCCATGATTCACAAAGTCTTTGCCCTAAGCAAAGACAAAGTAGAAAACGATCGAACTTTCCTCTCCCTATTCGAGGAACTCCCCGCGCGCCGGCTGGAGATCCGTTTCGGCAAATTCAGCATGCCCGACTTCCTCGACATCAACTCCGTCGGCTCCGACACACATCTCCAGTTCATCAACTGGACCACCGACAACAACGGCGCATGGGATTATGCCGCCGACACTCGCGGCTACACCATCGGGCTCACCGCCGACTACGAAGACCACACCTGGGGCTTCCGCTTCGCCGAAGGATTGATGCCGAAAGTAGCCAATGGAATTGATCTTGTCTACAGGCCCTGGCAGGTGCACGCAGAAAATTTCGAATACGAACTACGCCGAGGAATCATCCCCAAGAAAGACGGCGTCATCCGCCTTCTCTCCTATGCCAACTACGCCAACATGGGCATTTATCGTGACGCGATTATCCAATTCCAGGAAGGCCTCGTGCCGGCTCCCGATATCACCAATCACCCGTGGCATATCGTCCGTAAATACGGATTCGGCATCAACCTCGAACAAAATCTCGCCCAGTATCTAACCGCCTTCGCGCGTTTCGGCTGGGACAACGGCAAAACCGAATCCTTCGCTTACACCGAAGTCGATCAGACTTTCGCCGAAGGCCTCGGCGCCCGCGGCGCATGGTGGCGCCGCAAACAGGATCGCGCCGGTATAGCCTTCGTCGCGAACGCCATCTGTAAATATCACCAAACCTATCTCGCCGATGGCGGCGAAGGATTTCTGCTAGGCGATGGAGGCCTGAACTACGGCCGCGAAAAAATCGTCGAATCCTACTACACTGCCCACATTTGGCGCGGCCTCTACATGGCCCCCGGTCTGCAACACATCAACAACCCCGGCTACAACCGCGACCGCGGTCCAGTCCTGGTCCCCAGCTTCCGCGCCCACGTAGAATTTTAAACTTGAAAAAGAGATTCGCGTCTCTCAACTACAAAAACCGATCCAGCACCGCCGTCTCGAATCCTTCGACTCGCATAAACACCGGATCATTCGTAACCAAACCCGTTGCGCCTGACTGCAAGGCAGTCGCCGCCTGGATTGCATCGGGAGTTTCAAGCTTACGTGTGGCTCTCAATTGAGCGGCCAGGTCTGCTATAGACAGATCCACAGCGATCCACTGAAGGTTGAGATACGTCGTCAGGATGCCGTGGTAAGCCGCAATGCGCCGGTCACTCGCTTCCCGATAAGCAGGAACGAAGAGCTCGGTCATTGTGATCGTGGAGGTTAGAGCTTGACAATCTGAATCTTCAATCCGCGAAAAAACCAGATCCGTGATTGCCAGATAACGCGGATTTTCTTCCAGCCAATAAATGAAAATATTTGTGTCGAGAGCAATTCGTCGATGGCGAAGCAGAAATCGCCGAAACGACTCTAGCGCCAACTCCGGCGCTCCTTCTCAAGGTAGCCTTCGGGATATAAACCCTTTCCTAACCCTCGAAGAGCGTCTTTATAGGATTTGGGCCGCGGGAAAACCAAAAGTTGATCCCCCCGAACGATTACGACGAGTTTGTCGCCCGCCTTCAGCTTCAGGGCGTCGCGGGCTTCGCGGGGAATGACAATCTGATTTTTGGAAGAAAGCTTTACCTCAGCCATGCTTTACATTTTATCAAAAAGTAAAGCGATCAGGACGCCAATCAACTTCCCACCTTCACGCCCTTCCAAAACGCCACATACCCCTTAATCTGTTTCGCCGCATCCTTCGGCTCAGGATAAAACCACGCCGCCCCGGCATTCTTCTTCCCGGCAACCTCAACATCGTAATAGCTAGCCGTACCCTTCCATGGGCATTCGGAATGCGCGTCGCTCGTCTTGAAATACTCTTTATGAACAGTCTCCGGAGGAAAATACTGGTTCCCTTCGATCTCGATCGTCTTATCGCTCTCGGCCAACACTGCGCCTTCCCACGTTGCTTTTGCCATAATGCCCATTTAGATTCCTAACAGCCGCATTCGTTTCAGAAATCCTATGCCTAACCTCGTCACTACCCCGGCTTTCAACGGACACTCTATGGTAGGCCCGCTCGAACGGGTCCTGGTCTGTTCCCCGCGCACCGCCGGATGGAACCGTCCCGAGTGCGCCGCTCGTTGGCGCGAACTCGGCTTCCACCATGCTCCTAATTTCGAAATCGCTAAGGCTCAGCATGACGCCCTGTGCCACGAACTAGCAGCCGACGCAGAAATAATCGAACTCGCTCCCTCACCCGAACTCTCGCTGGACGCCGTCTACACGCACGATGCCTCTCTACCCACCGACTTCGGGCTAATCACGATGCGCCCCGGCAAAACCAATCGCATCGCCGAAGGCCGATCCCACGCTGCTCTTTGCCAGACTCTCGCCATCCCAACTTTCGGTCAGATCGCGACGCCAGGAACCACCGAAGCAGGCGATATCGTATGGCTGGATTCGAAAACCTTGCTGATCGGCCACGGCTACCGCACCAACGCCGCAGGCATTCAGCAGATGCGTGATCTCCTCGCCACCAAAGGAATCGAAGTTCTCTCCGCCCCGCTGCCTTACGGTCCGGGCCCGTCTGCCTGTCTGCACCTGATGTCACTGATCAGTTTGCTCGACGATCACACCGCCCTCGTCGATCTCCCATGGCTCGCCGTCGAAACCGTCGAACTTCTTAAAACCCATGAATTCCGCTTCATCGAAATCGACTCCTCCGAGCGCGAGACCCTCGCCTGCAACGTCCTCGCGCTAGGCAACAATCGCCTGCTGGCCCTCGAAGAGAACGAAAAAACGAATCAGCGTCTCCGCGCCGCTGGATTCGATGTCCGTACTTTCCCCGGCAGCGAACTTTGCATCAACGGCAGCGGCGGCCCAACCTGTCTGACCAGGCCGCTCTTGCGAGCATGAGATAAAAATGGAGCGGCGGACGCATTCGTGCGCCCCAGGATTCTAAGATAAACATATCGCTGTGCAAATTTACCTGATCGACGGCACCTACGAACTCTTCCGCCACTTCTTCGCCTTACCCTCCTCCAAAGATGGCCAAGGCCAGGAAATCGCCGCTGTGCGTGGCGTACTCTTCTCCGTGCTCTCGATGATAGAAGCCGGAGCAACACACCTCGGCGTAGCAACCGATCACGTCGTCGAATCATTCCGCAATAATCTCTATCCTGGCTACAAAACCGCCGAAGGCGTTCCGCCAGAATTGCTCTCGCAGTTCCCAATTCTCGAAGAAGCCCTGCAAGCCATGGGAGTGCGGGTCTGGCCCATGGTCGAATTCGAAGCCGACGACGCACTAGCCTCGGCAGCAAACAAAGGCGCGAAAAACGATCGCGTCACCCAGGTCATCATCTGCACACCCGACAAAGACCTCAGTCAGTCCGTCGTCGGCACCCGCATAGTTCAGATGGACCGAAGAAAGAACACCATCCGCGACGAGGCGGGCGTAATCGAAAAATTTGGCGTGAGTCCAGCATCGATCCCCGACTATTTGGGTCTGGTCGGCGACACCGCCGACGGCTATCCCGGCATAACCGGCTGGGGAGCGAAGGCCGCAGGCACGGTCCTCGCCCAATATCGGCATCTGGAGAACATCCCCAAAGACTGGCAACGCTGGAACCCGTCGATTCGCCGCGCCCGCACCTTGGCTGAATCGCTCTTCACAGCCTGGGACGAAGCGCTTCTCTTTCGTACGCTCGCGACGCTTCGCCTCGATGTTCCCGTCTTCGACACCATCGACGATCTTCGCTGGTCCGGCCCGTCCACCGAGTTCGAAGCCGTCTGCCGCCGCATGAATTCCCCCAACCTGCTCGACCGCGCCAAATCGGCGAAACCCCACTAGCAAAATAAAAGCGGGTGCCCCATGTTTCGCTTTTTTGCGAAACGTGGGACAACATCCCCCGTCCTTACTAAAAAACCGCCCACGCACTCCCTGCTAGAATGTTTAAGCATGCTTCTTCCCTTCGTCCGCGAACTCTTCACGGACGTAGAGCATCTTCCCGCCTTCACGCGTGCAACCTCCCACCTCAAGGAGAGCGCGGGGCGTATTCGTATCTCAGGCCTCACCCCCACTGCAAAAGCCCTGTTCCTCGCCCTGTTCCAGCGCGCCGCCGCGCGCCCAATCATCTTCGTAGTCAATGACAACCGCGCCGTAGAGGACCTCATTCCTGTCCTCCGAGGTTTCTGCGAATTAACCGCTGCCTGCGATCCCGAATCCATCGTCTCGCTTCCCGCCCGCGACGTTCTCCCCTTCCAAAATCTTTCTCCACATCCCGAGCTTCAGGAAGAACGTGCCACCGCTCTCTGGAAAATTTCAACCGGCACTGCAAACATTGTCGTGACCCCGATAGCCGCAACCGCGATTTTTCTTCAATCCGGCGAGTACTATTCCGGTCTGGCCCGTACCATCCGCCGCGGGGAATCCTTCGACCTCGATTCTCTCCTCGCCCATCTCAACACCGTCGGTTACTCCTCCACCGACGTAGTCGAAATGCCCGGCCAGTATGCCGTTCGCGGCGGCATCCTCGACGTTTACTCGCCCGAAGCTGACCGCCCGCTCCGCGTAGAATTCTTCGGGGACGAAGCCGATTCGATCCGAAAATTCGATCCCACTTCCCAGCGCTCCTCCAATCCGCTGGACGAAGCGCTCCTCCTGCCGCTAACCGAGACCCCGGTCAGCGAGCATCTCCTGGGCGCGATTCACACACGCCTGAGCGGAAGGCGCATTACAGGCAATGAAGAAATCGTAGAAGCCGCCGTTCGTGCCGCAGGCGTCAACGTTTTCCCCGGATGGGAGTTCTACTCGCCGGTTGCCGGAGCCACCAACACGATTTTCGATTTCTTACCCCGAGCCGCCATTCTCCTCGATGAACCCGAACAACTCACCCAGGAGTTCGACAAATTCTGGACTCGTGTCTCCGAAGCTCACGAGCGCAGCGGGGTAGGCAACCTGGTCCGCCCGGACGATCTGTACCTCTCGCCCGATCGTTGGTGGCAAAAAACAAAATCGCTCCCCGGCGCAGATGTCGAACACCTGGGAATCACTCGCGATCCGGCCGAAGAAACCATCCAATTCCTCACCCAGCCATCTCCCCGCTTCCACGGCCAGGTTCCAGCCATGCTGGAAGAAGCGCAAAAGATTACCAAAGAAGGCAAGCGAGTCCTGGTAGCCGTCCCCAACGTAGGCGAAGTCGAGCGACTGGCCGACATCTTTACCGAGTACAACGTCTCTTTCAAACTCGGAACCCGCACCCGTGGCGGCGAAAGCTACGCCGACGAAACCAGCTACTTCGCCGGAGAAATTTTCACAACCACGCTTGCTACCGCCTACGTTCCCGACGGTGTCTTCATCCCGGAAGCGAACCTGGCCATCTTCGGCTCGCGCGATATCTTCGATGAATCCGAAGCCGTAGGCTCACGCCCGCAACGCAGCAAATCAAAAGTCTCCGCATTCCTTTCCGACTTCCGCGATCTCCAGGTCGGGGACTACGTAGTCCACGTCGAACACGGCATCGGCCAATATCAAGGACTGAAAGAAATCAACCACGGCGACGGCCCCGCCGAATTCATGCTGCTGGAATTTGCCGACGCCGCGCGCCTCTACGTTCCGCTCACTCGATTAGACCTGGTCCAGAAATACCGTTCTGCCGAAGGCGCAAAGCCAGTCCTCAGCCATCTCGGCACGCAAGCCTGGTCGAAAACCAAAGCCCGCGTGCGCAAGGCCATGAAAGATATGGCGGATGAACTCCTGAAACTCTACGCCGCCCGCAAAACCGCCGTCGGACACTCCTTTCCAGCCGCCAACGAATGGTTCCGCGAATTCGAAGACACTTTCGAATACACCGAAACCGAAGACCAAGCCCAAGCCATTACCGACGTGATCCGCGACATGGAAACCGCCCAACCCATGGATCGCCTGCTCTGCGGCGACGTCGGCTACGGCAAAACCGAAGTAGCCATGCGCGCCGCCTTCAAAGCCGTAAGCGATAACAAACAAGTAGCAGTGCTGGCGCCGACAACGGTCCTGGCTTTTCAGCATTACGAAACCTTCAAGCAGCGCTTCGCGCCGTTCCCCGTCACTGTAGAAATGATCAGCCGCTTTCGCAACCCAAAGCAGCAAAAAGAAATCCTGCAAAAAACCGAAGCCGGGAAAATCGACATTCTCATCGGCACCCACCGCATCCTCTCGAAAGACATAAAATTCTCCGATCTCGGCCTGCTCATTGTCGACGAAGAACAACGCTTCGGCGTCCGCCACAAAGAGCGCATCAAGCAAATGCGCAAACAAGTAGACGTGCTGACCATGTCAGCCACGCCCATCCCCCGCACCCTGCACATGTCGCTGGTCGGCCTGCGCGACATGAGCGTGATCGAAACCCCACCCAAAGACCGCATGGCGATCCAAACGGTGGTCGCCAGTTGGGACGAAAAATTAATCCAATCGGCAATCGAGCAGGAATTAGAACGCGGCGGCCAGGTCTATTTCGTACACAACCGCGTAGACACAATCTGGGAAATAGCGGCAAAGATTCAAGCGCTGGTGCCCAAAGCCCGCATCATAGTGGGCCACGGACAAATGTCCGAAGGCGAGTTAGAAAAAGTGATGCTGAAATTCATGCATCATGAAGCCGACATTTTAGTCTCGACCACGATCATCGAAAACGGCCTCGACATCCCGCTGTGCAACACAATCCTGATCAATCGCGCCGAGCGTCTGGGATTATCTGAACTTTATCAACTCCGAGGACGCGTAGGCCGCTCCAACCGTCGCGCCTACGCTTATCTCCTGATTCCACCCGAAGTCGAACTCACGCCCATCGCGCGTAGACGTCTCGCTGCCTTAAAAGAATTCTCTGACCTCGGAGCGGGCTTCAAACTAGCCGCGCTCGATCTCGAACTCCGCGGCGCAGGCAACATGCTGGGAGGTGAGCAAAGCGGGCACATCGAAGCCATCGGCTTCGAGCTCTACACGCAAATGCTCGAGCGCGCCGTCCGCGAAATGAAAGGCGACGCCGCGCCGGAAGAAGCCGAAACCCAACTCAACCTGGGCCTCAACATCCGCATTCCCGCTGACTACATCCCGGAAGAAAATCAGCGCTTGCAGATGTACAAACGCGTAGCCCGCGTAGAAACCGAGTCGCAACTCGGCGACGTAACCGCCGAAATGACCGACCGCTACGGCCCACCCCCGCCAGCAGTCCGCAACCTCTTCGACTACGCAACGTTAAAGCTCCTGTGCATGAAAGTGGGCGTGAACGCCATCGAACGAAAACGTGATGTAGTCACTCTAAAATTCCAACAAAACGCCCAAGTCGATCCCGAGCAACTAGCCCGCTTCGTCTCCGGCCAGCGCGGAGCCCAATTCACCCCAGACGGCCAACTGAAATTCCAATTAAAAGCAACAGCCGCCGAAGAAGTCCTTCGCTCGTTGCGCACAATCCTCGAACAATTAACCAGTTCGGAGAATACTCAAGCTCAGGTCCTGTCATCCTGACCGAGGATTTTGCTTCGCGACAGCGAAGGCCTGCGGAAAAGAGTTCCCTTAGTGCCCCTTTGTGACCTTCGTGGTTAACTCAGGTCCTACCCACCAAACAAGCCATTCGCGCCGCTCGAAGCCAACCTTGTACAATAACTGGTCAACTCATACCCTGCGTTTAAACAGAAGAACCACCACCGCATTCATGCCGATGAAAGTCCGTAAAGCCGTGTTCCCCGCCGCAGGCCTGGGCACCCGCTTTTTGCCCGCGACCAAAGCCCAGCCAAAGGAAATGCTACCGCTGGTGGACAAGCCCATCATCCAGTACGGTGTCGAAGAAGCCCTGGCCTCCGGCTGCAACCAGATCATCATCATCACCGGACGCGGCAAGCAATCCATCGAAGACCACTTCGATGTCAGCTACGAACTCGAAACCATGCTCGAGCAGCGCAAGAAAACCGATCTCCTCCACATCGTGCGCTCCATCTCCGACATGATTCACGTAGCCTACGTCCGCCAGAAAGAAGCGCTCGGTCTCGGCCACGCCGTCCTGATGGCACGCGAACTCGTAGGCAACGAACCCTTCGCCGTCCTCCTGGCCGACGATGTAATCGACGCGGACCCACCCTGCCTCAAGCAAATGGCAGACGTCTTCGCAGAAACACAATCCTCCGTCCTCGCTACCCAAATTATCGAAGGACAAATGATTTCTTCCTACGGTGTGCTGGACGTAAAGCCCGTGGACGGACGGTTTGGCAACCGCCTCTTCGAAATCAAAAACATGGTCGAGAAGCCGAAGGCGGAAGAAGCTCCATCAAACCTCGCCATCATCGGCCGCTACATCCTGACGCCCGCAATCTTCGATTGCCTCGCGAACACCGCGTCTGGATCCGGCGGCGAACTCCAACTCACCGACGGCATGCGCACGCTTCTGCAAAAAGAAAAAATGTATGCCTACGTCTACGATGGCCGCCGCCACGACACCGGCGACAAATTAGGCTTCCTGAAAGCCACAGTAGAATTCGCCCTGAAACGCGAAGACCTGGGCGACCCCTTCCGCGAGTATCTAAAAGGCCTGAAACTCTAGGTCAAAATTGCGAAATCTGACAGAAATGTGTCCGTTCAGCGGCGCTGTCATGAGGGACTGTCATTCCGACCGAAGTCCGGAGCGCCAGCGACGGCGAGTGGAGCGGGGCTGTCATGAGCGGGCGCTGTCATGAGGGACTGTCATTCCGACCGAAGTCCGGAGCGCCAGCGACGGCGAGTGGAGGAACCTGCTGTTTCTTCCAGCTAGTCGTGAAAAATCCAGTCACACTCTCTGGCGCTGACTCCTGAAACCCCGAGCATTGAGACCCAGCCCGAAACGGCGCGTCTAACCCCACGGGAACGTTACCCCGATCAGAGAAGCAGCCTTTCCCGCTCACACGAAGGAATTGTGGCTTTAACCTCTGCTCTCTCTCAACTTCTTCGACTTCTCCTCCACCCCGCGAGCCAACTTTTCCTTATGCGCATTCAACTTCTTTCCTATAGACTCATCCGCCACACCAATAATCTGCGCCGCCAGTATTCCCGCATTCGTAGCCCCCGGCTTCCCAATCGCCACAGTAGCCACCGGAATCCCCGCCGGCATCTGCACCGTAGCCAACAAAGAATCCAGCCCGTTCAACGATGTCGAAGGAATCGGCACGCCAATCACCGGCAAAGTAGTATGCGCGGCAATTACGCCAGCTAAATGCGCCGCCCCGCCGGCTCCAGCAATAATCACGCGAATGCCGTTGGCTGCCGCCTCGCGCGCAAATTTCGCCGTCCGCTCCGGCGACCGATGCGCCGACGTCACGTCCATCTCATACCCAATCCCAAATTCATCGAGAGCTTTGCCAGCCTCCCGCATAATTTCCAAATCCGAATCGCTTCCCATCACAATCGAAACCAAAGTTTTGCTCATGATTCCCCTTAATATGATTCACCTTAAGTGTTGTGAACTTGTCATCAAGTATTGTGAACTTGTCATCAAGTGTTGTGAGCTTGTCATCAAGTATTGTGAGCCTGTCATCCCGAGGAGAGCGATAGCTCTCCGAGGGACCTTACGAAACTAAACCCGAATAAATGCGCCTAATCGGGACACCACACCCTCACACTCTCTTCACCGCCCTCCCCGCAATATCCCTCCTGTACTGCGCCCCATCAAACCGAATCCGCCCGCAAGCCTCATAAGCCCGCTCGACCGCAGTCTTCAACTCCACACCCCGCGCCGTAACTCCTAACACCCGCCCCCCAGAACTATAAAAATCTCCATCGCTCCGGGAAGTCCCGGCATGAAAAACCTTAACGCCCTCAACCGCTTCAGCCTCACCCAAACCGCCAATCTTCTTCCCGACCGAAAACGTCCCCGGATACCCTCCCGAAGCCATCACCACGCAAACTGCCGCATCCGGCGACCAGCGAAAATCTCCCTCACTCACCCGCCCCGCAATCGACGCCTCGATCGCATCCACCAGATCGCTTTCCATCCGCATCAGAATCGGCTGCGTCTCCGGATCGCCAAACCGGCAATTGAACTCCAGCACCATCGGCCCGCGCGCCGTCATCATCAGTCCGCAATACAGCACACCTTTATATTCCGTTCCTTCGGCCTTCATCCCCGCAACTACAGGCCGCGCAATATGATTCACCAGCCAGTCGCGCATTGTGTCATCAATGATGTCAGCCGTGGAATAAGCTCCCATCCCCCCGGTGTTCGGGCCCATATCTCCATCGCCCACGCGTTTATGATCCTGCGCGGCCACCAGCGGAGCAACCCGCTCCCCGTCACTCAAAACCAGAAACGAAAGCTCGTCGCCCTTCAAAAACTCTTCCAATACGACGCGCGCGCCAGCCTCGCCAACCATGCGACCGCTCAACATTTCTGCCGCTGCACTCGCCGCTTCTTCTTTATTAGCCGCAATCACCACACCCTTGCCCGCCGCCAGCCCATCCGCTTTCACAACCACGGGAACATGAAAATGTCCCAGCGCCTCCCGCACCTCCTCGATCGACTCGCAAACCGCATACGCCGCCGTCGGAATATGATGCCGTTGCAAAAATTCCTTCGCAAAACTCTTGCTCGCCTCCAATTGCGCCGCGCCCTTCGTCGGCCCAAAAATCGCCAGCCCCCGCCGGTTAAATTCATCCACCACGCCCAAGGTCAACGCCAACTCCGGACCAACCACCGTCAAATCGGGCCGCAGCCGCTCACCCAACGCAACCATCGACTCTACATTCTTCACATCGACAGCCAAACACTCCGCCTCTTCCGCGATCCCGCCATTTCCCGGAGCACAATAAACCTTCGACACACGCGAAGACTGCCGCAACTTCCACACCAACGCATGCTCGCGGCCGCCACTTCCAAGCACAAGAACTTTCATAATGGAAAACTCAAGGTTAGGGGAGACAAAAACCGCTGTCAAACATAGGCGTATGAAAAAGCCTGTCATTCTGAGCGAAGTCGCGAGCGCCAGCGAGCGCAAGCCGAAGAATCCCTATCCCAACCCAAAACTCGCCGCCGTTGCCTACCGCTTCTCAAAGCGAGTACGGACTTCCCCAACCGTTCGCCAGAACCCGCGAAAGAACCCGGGAACGAGTTAACCTCACTTAACTCCGCAGTATAATCACCCCAGATGATCACCGTCTCCAAAGAAGATTACCTGAAAGCCATCCTCCAAGCCGAGAGCGAAGGCGAATCGGTAATTTCCGCGCGTCTCGCCGATTGGCTCAAGGTTTCCCCGCCGGCCGTAACCATGGCCCTGCGCCGCTTAAAGAAAGACGCTCTAGTCCGCGTCCAGGGCGATGGCCACGTCCTCCTCACCGCCGCCGGACGCAAAATCGCCCGCCGGTTAACCCTACGCCATCACCTCATCGAGCGCATGCTCTCCGAGCTCTTCGGCATGGAGTGGTGGAAGGTTCACGACGAAGCCGAGCGCATCGAGCACGCCGTCTCCCCTGACTTCGAAGCGAAACTCCTGGCCAAACTCGGCAAAGAAGGCGCTTGCCCCCATGGCAATCTCAGCGAAATGGAAAGCCCCGCCAGCCGTCGTCACCGTGGCCTCGTGTTGCTGGCAGATGCCGCGCCCGGCTTGTCGTATTCGGTGAGCGGAATCTACGAGCGTGACCGCCGCCTCCTCGAATTTCTCGAAGCTCGCGGCATTCGCCCCGGTGCAAGACTTCGCCTGCTAGAACGCAACTATGACCAAACCCTGACTCTTTCCACCACCGCAGGCGCCATCTCCCTGGGCCGCGCCGCCGCTGACCGCGTCTGGGTCGCCCCCCTTTAGCAAAAGCTCGTGTGGCGACGGACGCCTTCGTCCGTCCCGCCAGCGCGAAGCGCGGCGGATCGGGGAATGGCGATGGCGCCAAAGACGCGTTAGCCGAGACTGCCCATTTGGCAACAGCCGACTGGGTTCTGCGCGACGTCACCTTCTCCATCGAACCCGGAGAGACCGTCGCTGTCGTCGGCCACACCGGCGCAGGCAAAACCACGCTCATCTCGCTCCTGCTGCGCTTTTACGACGTCCAGAAGGGCGCTATCCGCATTGACGACGTCGATGTCAAGGAGATGGACCTCGGCGACTTGCGCGCGCGCTTTGGCGTCGTGTTGCAGGATCCGTTTCTCTTTACCGGCACGATCGGCGGCAATATTCGGCTTGGCACTGATCGCATTCAAGACGAACATATCTCGAAGGCGGCCGAGGATGTGAATCTCGGCGACTTCGTCCGCGCCCTGCCCAATGGCTTTAATGAAGAGGTCCGCGAGCGCGGGTCGACGCTCTCGACGGGCCAGAAGCAACTGATCTCGTTCGCCCGTGCGCTGGCGCATGAGCCGAAGATTCTCATCCTCGACGAAGCCACGTCGAGCGTCGATACTGAGACTGAATT
>DASXEG010000077.1:0-9390 GCA_036490235.1 Candidatus Sulfotelmatobacter sp.
GCAAATGCCGCGGCGCGCGTGAAAAGACCGATTAGAACCAGCAGACCTCCGAAGAACTCTGCAAACGCCGAGAGATATGCGGTCCAGCCCGGCAGGCCGAGACTCTGGACAAATTGAACGTGGTGATGAAGTCCGCCGAAAACTTTGTGATAACCATGGACCACAAAAATAACGCCCAATGCCAGGCGCATAACAAGAAGGGCAAGCGGCTGCAGACGATCAAGGTAGCGCAAGTCTTTCCTCCGTACGAAAAACAAACCAGCTTACAACACCGCGCTATACCCCAGGAAGTGTAGCGCTAATGACCTTAAATGTGATCATCCGTGCTGTCGAGGGCGAATTGAGACAGTCCCATATCGCGACCTGCATTGTGGGACATTCCTAAGGTAACCTATCGACCAATTGCGCCTCGTACGAACTTCTGGTAACGTTTTCTCGCCCACATCCCTAATTTGTAGGAGCCGGTTTTCTGTGCCGATTGGGATCAGGGTTTCCTTCCAGACGTGAAATTAATTTCAATTGCGTGCGTGGAATCTGCAAGCGCGGTGTTTATGGAGATCGGGTCCAGAGTTGGGCGCTCTAGTGCTTCAGACTAATTGACCTGAGGATTTCAGTCTGGTGGCTATAACAAGTTCTTGATGATCAGGAGGCGGTAATGAATCGCACCTCGGGAAGTACACGGATTCAGCAAATTTTTTTTGCGGTCTTGTTGACGCTGGCGGTTCCAACCCTTCTTTCGGCTCAGCATAAGCCGAGCGGAGGAGGCGGAGGATCGAAACCTTCCGCCCCGACTAAAAGTGCGCCATCGAGACCGCAGGGCTCGACCGCGTCACACGGCGCAACTCAGTCACATACCACGACGGGAAGCCGTCCGTCGACCGCCGGCCACACAACAACGCCGAGCCGCGGTGCGACCACTGGACATACGACGACCCCAAGCCGCTCCAATACGACCGCGGGCCATACAACAACCAGTCGGCCCAACACGGCCGCGGGGCACACTACTACGCCGAGCCGGGGCAACACTACAGCCGGCCATACTACGCCTGCCGGTCGAGGCAACACCGCAGGACGCCCAGCCGCTGGCGGACGCCCGGCTGCTGCCAGCCGAGGCAATGCTGGCAGCCGTACACCTCCAGGAAGGAATGTTTCGCTGAAGGGTGGAGGATCGGCGAACCTCCGTCCGAATGGCTCGATCCGTTCGGTCAATCGCAATGGAATGCAGATCAACCACGGGATACGCGGTGGGCGCACGGTAGTTAGTGTGCATAACGGCGCGACCATTGTTACGCATGGGCACGGCGGCTACGTGCAGCGTGCATATGTGACGCGCGGCGGGCACGCTTATTACTCGCGGACGTACTATCGTGGCGGCCACTATTACGTTGGCGTCTATCGCGGCTACGGCTGGGGTGGACACATGTATTACGGCTATTATCCCGGCGTTTGGTACCATCCCGGATTTTACGGATGGGGCTTTCATCCCTGGGGAGCGCCGTTGGTTTGGGGCGTCGGGCTCTGGGGATGGGGAGGTTCGCCGTGGTGGGGTTACTACGGCGGGTGGTGGAATCCTTATCCGGTTTACGCTGCGCCTTACTACTGGCTCACGGACTACCTGATTTCTGAGCAATTGCAGGCTGCGTATCAGGCGCGCCAGGACGCCAACGCCGATGCCATGGCTGCGGATGCGCAGGCCAGCGCGGACGCGAGCGGCGGAGGCGGCGGAGACGCCGCCCCGGTAGCAAGTGGACCGGTGGCACTGACTCCTGAAGTCAAGGAAGCCATTGCCCAGGAAGTGAAAGCCCAACTAGCAGCGCAGCAGTCGCAGGCCGGCCAGCAGGATTCGGGTGGACAGGCGTCCGCGGCGGCTCCGGCGGCGCCTACTACCGCCAGCAACACTCCGCCACCGGCACTCGATCCATCACAGCGCACGTTTGTGGTGGATTCCGATGTAACGGTGGTGGCCAACGGCCAGGAATGTGCGTTGTCGTCGGGCGACGTAATTACACGCCTCACGGACACTCCGGATGCTGACAACAGCGTAAATGCCAGCGTCTCGGCGACTAAGAAGGGCGATTGCGCGTCGGGACAGACTGTTGCCGTGAAAGTGGATGACTTGCAGGAGATGTACAACCACTTCCAGGAGAACATCACCAACGGCATGGGCGAACTGGCGAAGAAGCAGGGAACCAACGGCATGCCGAAGGCACCGGATACTGCGACTGAGCAAGGGGCTGTGACGCCTCCGCCACCGGATACAAGCGTGGCGAAGACTCTGCAGGATCAGCAGCAACAGGCTGATCAGACGGAAGCTCAGGTTAAGCAGGATGCTGCGTCCGGCGGCGGTGGGCAATAGAGGCCGCTGGTCCAGTCTGCATAATCAACATAGGGAGCGCCGCTTGCCGGCGCTCCCTTTTTCACATGCCAGAAATTCTCTCTTTTGTAGTAAATTGCTCAGTTGCTCAGGATCGGTTTTCGAAAGCTACCCGGAGGATTTGCGATGTCGCGGAAAACAGTCGCTCTGATTTCAGGCATTCTACTTGTAGTCTTCACCATGTTCTTCTCGTCCTTCGCGGCTGCCCAGGCGCCGACTTTGCAGGAACAACTCGCCGCGCAATACAAGCTGGTCAAAATGGGCTCCGACACGGGCGGATATTCCGTTGTCGATAAAGGAACTCTGCTTGCCATTCAGAAGGGTGGCATTCTTTCCGTGCCCTACGGCGACCAGAACGTCTTGAATAACAAATACGAAAACGGCACGATCAAAAGCCCAGGCAGTTTGGGACTGATGGGGCGCAAGTCGATCATGGGGAAATTTGGCAAGGAGCAGACGACCCACCTGTTTGCGTCGGGCGACAAAGTTTATCCCGCGAAGATTGACGTGAACGTGGCAAAGGACACGGTGACAATGGAAATTGTTGCCTGCGACACCTGCAACAAAACCGATCCGCCGACTTACAACAAGGCGAATGTAATTTTCCAGTTTCCCAAGGGATCTTTGGCGAACTCAAGTGTCGGGCCGGTGGAGGACACAATCGGTCAAGTCCTCTCCATCAGCAATGACGATTCACAGCAGGCAGGCGGCGACCAGGGTGGCCAGCAGCAGGGCGGAGATCAGGCGCAGCAACAGCAGGGCGGGCAGGATCAGGGACAGCAGCCCGCTGCGCAGGATCAGCAGGCGCCTGCCCAGCCAGTGAGCATCGAGAAGGGCATGACAACAGATCAAGTTGAGGCGGCAATGGGACAGCCGGACAAAAAGGTAAATCTCGGCACGAAGCAGATTTACTACTACAAAGATATGAAAGTGATCTTTTTGAGCGGCAAGGTTTCTGACGTGCAGTAGAAGAAAAGTTTCAAGGTTTCAAACTGTCAAAGTTTTGTCGCCCCCCTACCACGAGAGTGATCCGGTAGAATCACTCAGTGCCGACAGCTATCCAGTGCCGGGAGCTGCGCAAGACCTACGATGGCAAAGTCGAGGCCGTGCGTGGATTGAACCTCGAGATTCAGACGGGTGAATGCTTCGGGCTCCTCGGTCCGAATGGCGCAGGGAAGACCACCACGATTGAAATTCTCGAGGGACTGCTCCAGCCCACCTCCGGAGAGGTTTCGATTCTTGGCTTTTCCTGGCGCGAGAACTCTCGCGAAATGCGGGAATGGCTGGGCATTTCCCTCCAAGAGACTCGCCTTTCAGACAAGCTTTCTGTTCGCGAAACCGTCAACCTCTTCGCCAGCTTTTACCGGGAACCCAGATCGACCGACGAAGTGCTGGAGCAGTTGCAGTTGACCGAAAAGGCCGATGCGTGGGTTGGCAAACTCTCTGGTGGGCAGCGGCAGCGGCTTGCCGTTGCCACCGCGCTTGTCTGCAATCCAAAGATTCTTTTCCTGGACGAGCCGACAACCGGCCTCGATCCTCAAAGCCGCCGCCAATTGTGGGACATCATTCGAGAATTTCAGCGAGCAGGCGGCACGGTCTTGCTTACGACGCACTACATGGATGAAGCGGAAAAATTATGCGACCGGCTCGCGATCGTTGACCATGGCCAAATCATTGCCGAAGGCTCGCCCGCAGAATTAATCGAAAGGCTGGGCGGTCATCACGTGGTCGAGTTTGCCATCAGCGGAAACTCGGACGGGTCGGCCCTTGAGCGCTGGCGCGGCCTGCCGAGTGTAGAATCCGTTCGCAATGAGGATGGCATGATCGCGCTCAGCGTACGCGAGCCTCACCTGACAATCCCGGCCCTGCTTGAGGCGATAAAAAGGCAAGAAAATCAGTTGCAACATCTGACCACACGGCAGGCAAGCCTGGAAGATGTCTTCGTTCGGCTTACCGGCAGACATTTGCGAGAAGATTAGCGGCACAACAGGATCTTATGAGTATTGCAGAACAGATCGCACCAAATGAAAAAGATGCCGCCCGGCCGCCGAGGATAAATACAAGGCGTAACGGGCGCTGGTCGGGCTATTTTCACCTGCTCGGGGCTCGGATGCTGGAGTTGAAGCGCGAGCCGGAGGTCGTGTTCTGGGTATTCGTTTTTCCGCCCCTGCTGGCTATTGGTCTTGGCATCGCCTTTCGTACCAAACCGGGAGATGCTTCGTCGGTCGTGATCGCGGCGGGATCGGGGAGCGAACAAGTACAACAATTTCTGCAGAGTTCTCCTGAACACGCTTCCTTCAAAGTGGATGTGCAAAACGAGTTTGCCGCCCGCAAGGGATTTCGGTTAGGCAAGTACGACCTTGTCATCGATCCCGATGAAAATGGAGGCTGGAGATATCTCTACGATCCGGCCCGGCCTGAAAGCGTCATCGCAAAGGCCGCAGCTGATGATGCGCTGCAGAAAGCGGCAGGCCGCAAAAATGTGGTCGCCACCAGCACCGTCGTCTCTTCCGAGCCGGGCTCGCGGTACATTGATTTTTTAATCCCCGGCTTGTTGGGGATGAACCTGATGAACTCTGGCATGTGGGGAATCGGGTTTGCCCTGGTCGATATGCGGCAACGGAAGCTGCTAAAGCGCTTCGTAGGTACGCCGATGCGGCGCGGCGATTTTCTACTCGCCCTTATCTCCAGCCGGCTCTTGCTCATGGTCTTGGAAATTGGGTTATTGCTGGCACTCGGCGTCATCGTGTTCCACATGAGAGTGCTCGGTTCTCTGATTGCGATTCTTTTGCTGGGCACAGTGGGTGCGATTGCATTCGGTGGAATCGGCCTGCTGACCGCCAGCCGCGCTCAGAAAATCGAGAGCGTTAGCGGTCTTATGAATCTTGTGATGATGCCCATGTGGATTTTTTCGGGTGTTTTCTTTTCTTACGAACGGTTTCCCGCAGTCGTCCAGCCTCTCATCAAGGCCCTGCCGCTTACTGCCCTGAACGACGCGCTTCGAGCCAGCATTCTGGAAGGTACGCCGCTGGTCCATCAGTGGGGGCGATTGTTGGTGTTAGCTCTATGGGGCGGAATTTCTTTCGTACTGGCGTTGCGGTGGTTTCGCTGGACTTAGAGGGGATTCCGATCTTGTCAGGAAACTCTCCGCAGCTTAAGCCTCGTCCGTACGTATATTGAGTTACGAACGAGGCCAGCTGTGGTGCTTGCGAAAGCAGGGTGCAACTTACGACTGCTTGGCGGCGGCCTTACGGGCCTTCGCCCAGCGTAGCCGTTGAGCTTCGGCGATACGCTGGCGGGCTTCCTTGCTCAAGGTACGGCCAGTCCTTTTGAGCTTCCCACCACCGTGACCGAGAGCCTCCAACGCTCTCCCCACCCGCCCCAGGTCTTTTTGGAGACGGGCATACTCCTGCTGCAGGGAGGCTACAACTTTGTTCATCATCATTGACACCCCCTCTGTAAGTAAGGTAACACGGCGATGCAAATCTCCAGCTAAAGCGCAAATAACTGTTAAGTCAGCAGATTAGTATTTCACCCAGATTTCTTAATTATCGGCACAGTGGAAGCAGACTTGAACACCGTGTGTTTGCTCATCCGACACTAGCTAGAAAACGTGGAGACTGGCGCGCCTTGGTGGCCTGCTCGAAACCATACGCGATGCCGATGAGCGTCGGTTCGCTCCAGGCACGCCCGAAGAATGAGATTCCTACTGGCAGACCGAAAATAAATCCTGCCGTTACGTTGATATTGGGATATCCCGCAACGGCCGCAGCATTTGAGCTTCCCCCGCCCGCATGGTCCCCATCGATCAAATCGGTAAGCCATGCCGGACCGCCCGTCGGAGCAACGATTGCGTCGAGGCTGTATTTCTTCATCGTGGCGTCAATACCCTCGGCGCGCGCGAGTTGATGATTTTTTTCCAGCGCATCGAGGTAAGTCTTCTCGGTCAAAGGCCCTTTGGCCTCGGCTTTCAAAAATAGATCTTGGCCAAAGTACGGCATCTCTTTTTGCCGATGAAGGTCATTGAACTCGATTATGTCTTTCAACGTTTTCACGGGCGCGCCCGGTCCAAGCTTTGCGAGATAGGCATTCAAATCTGCCTTGAGTTCGTACATCAATACCAGCAGTTCGCTCTCATCGAACTTACCCAGGGTTTCAATGTCGGCGGGATCAACCAGCGTGGCACCCTCCCTTTTCATAACCTCGAGCGACTGTTCCATAAGAGCGTTAACAGCATCATTGAAGCCGAAATATTTCCTGGCAACTCCGATGCGCTTGCCTTTGAGGCCATCGGGTTTGCAGAACTGCGCATAATCGGTTAAGGAATTGCCCTGACTCGCCGCTGTCGAGGAATCTGCCGTGTCGACACCAGTGAGTGCGCCCAGTAAAATCGCGGCGTCGCGCACCGTCCGGCACATTGGACCTGCGCCATCCTGACTGTGAGAAATAGGAATGATGCCGCTGCGGCTCACCAGCCCTACGGTGGGCTTGATTCCAACGATTCCATTCGAAGAAGACGGGCAGACGATCGAACCGTCGGTCTCTGTCCCGATCGCAGCCGCACAAAGATTTGCGGAAACCGCCGCGCCGGAGCCGGAGCTCGATCCGCATGGATTCCGGTCGAGCGCGTAAGGATTTTTCGTTTGTCCGCCGCGGCCGCTCCATCCGCTGGTGGAATGGCTCGAACGAATGTTGGCCCACTCACTGAGATTGGTTTTTCCTAAGATAACCGCGCCGGCAGCTCGCAGCCTTTGCGCAACGGCGGAATCTTTAGCCGGTTTCGATCCAACCAGGGCGAGCGAGCCTGCAGTTGTCATCATTCGATCGGCAGTGTCGATGTTGTCTTTAATCAGCACCGGAACGCCGTGCATGGGGCCGCGCGGACCCTTTGCCTGACGCTCGCGATCAAGTTCCTCCGCAATCGACAGTGCATCGGGATTCATTTCGATGACGCTGTTTAAAGATGGGCCATGTTTGTCGATTTCTTCGATTCGTCCTGAATATTTCTCGACTAGCGACCGCGCGCTGAATTTTCCGGATTTCATTCCATCCTGAAGTTCGGAAGTAGTAATTTCGTCAAGCTCGAAGGGCTCGATGCGGTCGGGCGAAGAGTCAGGTGCAACGGTGCGTGCCGCACTCAGCGCCGGATACAGCGGAACGAGACTCGCAGCGGCGGTTCCAATAACGGTCGATTTGAGGAAAGAACGGCGATTGGCCCTGATGGTTTTCTTAATCATTGCTCGTTATAGGTGGACCTGTTTCGTTCATTTGCAACCGAGAATAGTAATCGAGTTATTGCTATTTTGGTAGAAATTGGTGGTGCTCCTATGTTCGCCCGCGAGCCTCCTGCACCATTTCCACCAGAACCTTTCGCGCCCCCTCGGTATTTGTCACTTCGCGCAGGAAGGCTATGCGCGCGCCGCGCATTCCGTTCATTGTCTTCAACCGTACATGGAAGCCGAGGCGATCCACGGAAGTCATCGTACCTTCCTGCGCCTCAATGCCCGCGGATGACCTCGCCAGCAACACGAGCGCATCGGAGTGATCCGCATTCATGTGTGCGATGATTCCAGCAGCGACGTCAGCCAGCGGATCTGGCTGCGCGCGGTCGTAGTCTGCGGCCTGCACCCAGCCCATTACTCCGAAACCGCCGACGTAGTAAACATCCACCACGTCCACGCGATAAAACGAAAAGTCGTCATAGTCCACCCAGTATTTGCTGTTGGCATAGCGTTCCAGATACAGACGGCGCGCTTCCGAGAGGTCGGGTTCAGGCACTCGATCAACGTCTCCTATTAACGTTACGCGCGATGCCCCGAGCGGATCGCTATCTCCGTCGGATTGCGTGACTAGCAGACTCGCGTGAGGATTCGCTTGCAGGTTCTGTGTATGCATGGCCATGGTGCTGATGAGGAAAATCGGCCGGCCGCGTTCATCTAGGCCATACGGCATGACCGACCCGAAGGGAAAACCGGATTGTTTGCGCGAGAGCGTGGACAAACTGCCGATACGGCCCAAGTGTACGAGAGTTCGCGCTCGTTCCGCGAAAGAAGGCTCCGGAACCGCGGGTTGACTGGCTGCGCCGGCGCCATGGCTTCGTTTCGATGGAGAAGACATTGCTGTCAGTTTAAATGAAATGGATTCCTGCGGCAGTGCTGGCAAATGGAGTTCACTCCGCATAGTCTGGGAATAGTGAACACGAAATTGCCGCTTTGGCTGACAGTTTTCAACCGAGAAGTTATTGCCTGCACTCGCTGTCCACGCCTGGTTGTGTACCGCGAGCAGATTGCTCGGGAGAAACGCCGTGCCTACCGCGACCATGAATATTGGGGTAAGCCAGTTCCGGGATTCGGTGACCCGAATGCCCGCGTGCTCATCATGGGTCTCGCGCCCGGTGCGCATGGTTCGAATCGCACCGGACGGCCATTTACAGGCGACGCGTCCGGAAAGTTCATGTATCCGGTGCTTTATGAAACCGGATTCGCCAGCCAGCCGACCGCCATAGATCGCAACGATGGGCTCGTATTGAAGGATCTTTACATTACGGCCGCTGTCCGCTGCGCCCCGCCGGACAATAAGCCGACTATTCAGGAACTGAAGAACTGCTCTCTATTCCTCGATCGTGAACTCACCGGATTAGAAAAAATAAAGGTCGTCGTAGCGCTCGGCAAGATCGGTTTCGATGCATATCTGAACTATCTCAAGCGCCGTGTGCCACTGCGCGAGTTGGATAGATCACTCTGGAGTAGGGACCTTTTCCGGTCCTTCCTCTTTAAACACGGCGCCAGTTACCGGTTACCGGATGGCAAGATATTACTTGCCTCTTACCATCCCTCCAATCAGAACACGCAAACCGGCAAGCTCACGCGCGAGATGTTTGTCGCAATTTTTAAAGAGGCGGCACGACTTGCCGATGAATGAACCGAGGCGCCGTCGGGGCCGGATCGCTGCACTCTCCCCATATCTGGGGTCAACTCTTCAAGCGGGTCACGAACCGGGGCGGCGCCGAGTTTGTT
>DASXEG010000130.1:0-9365 GCA_036490235.1 Candidatus Sulfotelmatobacter sp.
ATCCGTGCGAGCGCTTTCCAGCCGCGCCCAGCGGCGTTCGCGCACCAGATCAAAATCCAGGTTCACTCCATTCACGGCAGCTGCATTGTACGGATTATCGTAAATTCGCCCGAAGCGCTCACCCAGAGAAACCGCAGCCTGCATGGCAGCCGGCTGCGCTCCATCCGAGGGCGCGAACATGTTCTTCATCGTGACTTGCGGAAATCCCTTCACGCCGATATTCCCGCTAAGCCGGTACGTAATCTCCTCGCCGAATTCGTTTACGCCGTGCAAAGCATTGAACACCGTGACCATCAAGGCAACCGGGGTTAGGTTCGGATTGTTCAGCACCTCGTAATGAAATTGCTTCACACCCGTATCGCTGTGAATGTTGAGCGTGACCGGAATCATATCCGGCTGGCGATTAAACACACCCATGATTCCCGTATGCCGATCCTGCACAAAAGTTCCCACCGGCTCGGTGGTGTTCACAATCTTGAAAGCGTTCATCGGCGAAGGCAGGGTAGCCAGCACCTCGGCCTTGTTCATCGGCAGGTCGACGGCTCCAAACTGCAGCAGAGGATGCCCGCAGGCCAGAAGCCGCTGCGGATCGATATAGGTGACTGTGCAGGTCGCCTCAATATCCATATCGCCGCGCACCAGAATCGCGCTGATCGCCGAACCGGGTTCCACCGGCTCCGGCTGCTTGTCATTGCTTACCGATCCTGCGCCCATCACAGGCACGATTCCCACCGATCCCAACTGTCCGGCGAACATCTGAATTGCTTCCTGCGAAAATCCGTTAAAGACCAACGGCGTTTCAATCGGCTTCAGATAGTTTGCAAATCCCGCGGCAGAAGAATCCTGCCCCAAACCTTGCAGCGAAGAAACGTCTCCCGGTGAAGAGGTTTTTCCAGCCACGCTGGTCACCGAAGGCTTTACCGCAACGCTCTCCTCGGCCGGCGAACGATCCAGCGCATTGATCTCAAGCATGTCGGCAATCGGAGTAACTCCGGCGATAGGTTCTTTGGAGAATTCTCCAATACGAAACGCCAATGCTCCCGCAAGTTTGCCGTCCAAATAAACCGGGCTCCCGCTCATGCCGGCGACGACGCCGGTGTACTCGACCTTCTTCCCGTGCAGCCGCACCAGAATTATGTCGCCCTTCGGTCCGTTCACATTGTGGAGTATCCCAAGAACTTCCACGTCCATGGACTCGGGCTTCACCCCTTCAAACACCGTGTAGGCCACGCCGTGCATCCCGGCGTGGATCTGGGAAACCGGAATCGTTGCCGGATTATGAGGCGGTTCGGAGTTCTGCGCTACAAGAAAGGAGGAAAGGGAAAGGCAGGCCGCAAGGACAAAAAAAGCTGGTTTTCTCATTAACAACGCCCAGTAGGACAGAAAAGTCCCACGAATTCAATTAGATTTCGCCAGATGGTAAAGTCGTTGCCAGGAGGGGATACCGGGAGCCGGGCAAAACATCCCAATCGCGAATCCCTGCGTCTATACTAGCACAGGGACATTTTGACCTCCCAGAAGAATTCATCCTCGCCGGGGTTTGCTATGTTGGCGCATTTCTCAATCAATCATCTTGGCCGGAGACTCGGATTTCGGCTATCTCTCATGATCCTTGCGCTGGCTTCTCTGGCTGCCGCACCGTGTGTCTGGGGCCTGCAGCAGAGCCAGGACCAAGGCCAAAACCAAGGCAACGACCAGACCCAATCGTCGCCCGATACCACCAAGCCCAAGCAGGACGCCCCCGCCGAGGCCGGTGGTCCGACCGGCGACATCGGCCCGTATACCATTCCGAAGAAAACCACCGAAGCTCCGCCGCCACCACCGCCTCCTACTCCCAGGTCCACCGAGGGCATGCCCGACTATTCCATTCGCGTTAATGCGCCTCTGGTGAACGTCGACGTGATGGTTACCACGAAAAGCGGGCAGTTCGTCCCGGGCCTGAAGCAGGACAATTTTCGAATATTTGAAGATGGCGCTCAGCAAACCATCAACACCTTTGCCGTTTCAAAGGCTCCGATTACTGCGGTCTTGCTGGTGGAATATGGCGCGACCAATTACGGTTTCATGATCCAGGCTTTGCAGGCCTCTTACGCCTTTGCCAGTACGCTGCAAAAAGATGACTGGGTCGCTGTCGCGTACTACGACATGCAGCCGCACATTCTGGTTGATTTTACCCAGGACAAGCACGCAATTTATGGCGCACTGAATCAATTGCGCATTCCGGGATTTTCCGAGACGAATGAATTCGACGCGCTCTATGACACGCTCGATCGCCTCGATCGAATCGAAGGAAAGAAATACATCATTCTGGTGTCCACCGGTGTCGATACCTTCAGCAAACTTACGCTGGACAAAATTACAAAGAAGATCAAAGACACGAAGGACGTGACGATCTTCCCTATCAGCGTGGGATGGATCATCCGCGAGTTGTACGAGGCGCAAGGGCGCGCTGCTCCGCACGGCATGGGCATTCCGGTCAGCAACATGGACTACCTGCAAGCCGACAACGAAATGCGCACATTTGCTGCCATGACCGGCGGCCGCGCTTACTTCCCGCGCTTCCAGGCCGAATATGGGGAAGATTTCCAGGATATCGGCAACGACATCCGTCATCAGTACTCCATCACATACCGCCCCACGAACGACAAACTTGACGGTACCTACCGCAAGCTGAAGGTGCAGGTCGTTGCTCCGGATGGAGGCCCGCTCAAAGTAAGAGACCAGAAGGGCAAAGAGCAGAAGATCGACGTTGTCGCGCGTGACGGCTACACGGCCAGGCACTCAGTCGATTGAGATTGTGGTCGGAGTTTCATCAGTCAACATCTGGCAATATCCCTGCGTGATATGATCTGTCTCCGGGCAGAGACGGCTCCCCCATCCTTCCTCTGACTTCCCCATCTTGAGGTCGCAGACATGACGTTCCGCGCGAAGTTTTTCGGAGGCGGTGCTGTATCCGTCGCGATTCTTTTGCTGTCGAGTGCCGCACTCTGCCAGATTGCGGAGCAGGTCACATACTCGTTCAACGGCAAGAGCGGTTCAGATCCGCGCACGAACCTTGTATTTGGCCCCTCGGGCAAAGTCTACGGAATGACCACTAACGGGGGCATTAACGGAAATCCGGATTGTGGCAAAGGCGGTTGCGGCGTGGTCTTCGAACTCACCCCAAAAACAACAGGGAATTGGGGCTACCAGGGCCTGTATCCATTCAAGGGCGGAACCGACGGCTTCGCGCCTTACGGAAATATCGTTTTCGACGCCGAAGGCAATCTTTACGGAACAACTTCCGCCGGTGGAACCTACAACCAGGGCACCGTATTCAAATTAACTCCGTCGAGTAGCGGCCAGTGGACCGAGACCATTCTCTACTCCTTTTCGGGAACCGACATCAACGGCGACGGATCCATGCCC
The DNA here is from genome assembly GCA_036490235.1 of Candidatus Sulfotelmatobacter sp. Lineage (GTDB taxonomy): Bacteria > Acidobacteriota > Terriglobia > Terriglobales > Acidobacteriaceae > Sulfotelmatobacter. The sequence goes on from DASXEG010000130.1 coordinate 3,409, forward strand.
CGTGCCGGCTTAACGCAGGATGCCAAGGGAAACTTGTATGGCACCACATACAGCGGAGGAACAACCAACAACGGTGCCGTCTTCGAGCTCAGCCCGAATCAAGGTGGAACCTGGTCGGAGTCCATCATCTACAGCTTCCTCGGCGGGAACTCCGATGGCGCAGCTCCCAGCGCAGAAGTCACATTTGACGCATTGGATAATCTTTACGGAACCACAACAGATGGCGGATCGAAACTGATGGGCGTGGTTTTTGAACTGACACTCAACCTCGGCGGCGGATGGGACGAAACCCTGCTCTACAGCTTTCCCGGCCAGAATCTCGCCGCGTCAAGAGCGCCAGTATGGCTGGACTCATCGGGCATTGTTTACGGAACAACCTGCGGCCAGTTCCCTAATCAGGGCACAGTTTTCGCACTCGGCAGGTCGGCAGGCGTCTGGAAAGAAAAAACTCTTCACACGTTCGGAAAATCGAGCGACGGCTCATGTCCCATCAGCGGTTTGATGGCGGATTCGAAGGGCAACCTCTACGGGACTGCAACTCTGGGCGGAGCGAACAACGACGGCATCGTTTATGAAATGGTCAAGGGGACGGCCGGGGCGTGGAGCGAGAAAACGCTATACAACTTCTCCGGTGCCGATGGCAATTCTCCCTGGGCCGGAATTACTGTCAAAGCCACGACGCTTTACGGCACAACTACTGCGGGCGGCTCAGCTAATTTCGGTGCCGTTTATAAGCTAACGCAGTAACCTCTCGGATCCGCGCGGCAGGAGTTGCTTCAAAATCGTACTTATTCCTATTTCCATAAATCTGCGAACCCGTATATACTACGTGTATATACTTATGGCTACAGTACGTGTCTTCAAATCGGGCAACAGTCAGGCTGTCCGCCTTCCTAAGAAGTATCGCGTGAACGCCAAGGAGCTGGAGATTTTCCAGCGCGGAACTGATATCGTTCTTCGCGAAAAGGAGAAGAGTCTATTGCGGGCCTTCGACCTTCTGGCCGAACTGCCGGACGACCTCGCCTTGCCAAATCGGGCGAAGGATCTCCCGCAGAAGCGCAAAGGTCTTTGATGTCGTTTCGCTACCTGTTGGACACAAACATCTGCATCTACATTCGCCAACGGAGGCCGGAAGCTGTCCTGCGGCACTTCGGCAAACTCCGCCCGGGAGACGCGGCTCTTTCGGTGGTCACATATGGAGAACTATTCTACGGAGCCCAGAAAAGCTCACAACCAAAGGCGGCTCTCGAACGCCTGACCGAGCTCCTTCAACTGCTCCCTCCACTTCCGTTACCAGATAACGCGGGGCAGATCTACGGGACGATTCGTGCCAAACTCGAATCAAAAGGCGAACTTATCGGCAACAACGATCTTTGGATCGCGGCCCATGCTATGGCCTCTGAAATGATACTCGTGACCAACAACGAAAGAGAATTTCATAGGATCTCCAGCCTGAAGGTGCAGAATTGGACAAAGTAACGGATTTGCTCGGAATCCGCGCCCGGCTCTCAGTTTGATAGTGTCCTAATTTGAAATCCTCACGCATTGGCAGCGGCCCTCAGCGTGCCGCGAATCCACTCTGACACGCTCTGCCCCTTACCCTTCGCCACGGCTTTCATTGCCTTCTGTTCTTCTAGGGTCACGCGCACACGCAACATTACATCCTTGGCGTTTCCCTTCGGCAGTGTTGGCCGTCCGACTTTCTTAGGTTTGGGCATTGGCATTATTCCTGAACTCCTGAACGATGAAGGCTCTTACGGCGGTTAGGGGCGATACGACAGGGGGAACGTGTAGCACGGCTACATGCTGCATTGGCTTGCCTTCGCCAGTATCGTGTAGCCATGCGTAAGCTGTGTTAGCCTTTGGATGGCCCTCTAAATGAAACACTTCCACGATGCCATCCCACACTGTTTCTCCATTGAAAACTTCTTTCACCGGCACGCTAGCATAGTGCGTTGCTTTCGCGCCGTGCAGCTTGTGAATCGCGTCCCTAAGTTCATCGATATGACTCACTTCGCCACCTTCGATTCGACATTCACGCGATACCTAATCTGGGCATGAATATCGGTTCTGTCAGCGCGTACAAGTGCCCGTAAATTTGCCACCACGGTTTGGAGGCTTTCAATCGCAGGGCAGGAAACGCTACCAAACTCACGAGATTGAACTTCGTCAAACAATTTGTGGCTACAGTGTGGGCAATAGCTGACAATTTTAATTACCTCTTTAACCGCAGTAGGATAAAAAATCGTCATGTGGCATTCGTGGCACTCTATTTCCATTCCCACAATATCTTTCGGCTCTAGTAGTGTTCTAGTTTCGCTTGTCATGCGGTCGCCTCCAACAAATCCCCCACTCCCCAAAAAGTGCCTGTCACTCCAGCGGCCATTGCCGGAGTGCAGCGCAACGTGCTATGACGCTTCACGAAGTTGTAATAGGCAAAGTGCAACGCAACCGCCGCCTCAAAATTCTCCCGTTTCTTGCTGAATGCCAGCGTTAGCCGGGTCAGGCGGCGCATGTGCAACCGCGTAGTCGCATTCAAGCGCTCAACGTAGCTTGTAGAGATTAGGCGTTCGTCTGGATTGCCGATTACCGTTTTCTTTTCTGAGGATACGAACTTCGGGGCGCTGTAACGGCGATGGTCGCTGCTTTCTTCGTGCCCATAGGTCTTAACGATCTGCCCGTAGTCCACGAATTCGCCGTAAGCGCTTTCCATCGCAGCTACATAGGCGTTTAGGCCATCGGTGGAGATTTGCACCCGGTACGCCATTCGGTCAGCAACGTCCTGCACGAATGCCTTTGCTGTGGCAGCGTCACGATTACCGCACTTGAACGCTGGAACCAACTTGGTTTCCGCGTCAATCGCGCAGAACGTCCATATGCTGCCTACGCCGTCCTCACCTTCGCGGACGTTGCGGTCTTTCTTTCCGACGAATCCCCAAATTTCATCCATCTCTAGGCGATTGCAAGGCAGATCACGCATGGCAGTATCCATCATCTTCGCGCAGCCTTCGCCAACCTTCACGCCTAGCCGCATGATCGTATCGCGGTGAACGCCTGTGATGCGCTCGATTGAGCGGATGCTGGAGCCTTCGGCCAATGCTCCGATTACCGCAATTTGCTTGTCGGTGTTGAGTACGTTCGCCATGTCAATTACTGTACCCCAATAACTATTGCCTGTCAAGTATTTTCGGGGTACAATTTCTCCGCTATGAACTCCGTCCTGATATTGCTCTGCGCAGTCGTAATGCTTACCCCAATCCCACGGCAAGCGCCCAACAAGGGGAGTAGCGGCACCCAAAAACCAGCCAACGCAACTAATGCCAGCGCAAATCAGGCCGCACCTACTCCGGCAATTTCTCAGAAGAACTCCACAAGCGATAAATTCAAAAACGATCCCGACCGCAAACCACCCGAAAACAAAGAAGAGGCCGTAACGGTCAGCAAACTTCCCACCGCAAACGTCACGATTGAGAGGAACCCCAAAAGAGACGTATGGGACTGGCTTTCCTATGTATTCAATATTGGGCTGGCTGCCGCCGGAATAATAGGTGTTTGTCTGGCCGTGAGAACTCTTAGGGTCTTGAAACTCCAGGCGCTCAGCATGGGACGCCAAACTACGCATCTCAAGAATTCTGTAATCGCGGCTGCCAATGCAGCAAGCGCCGCACAGAGAAGCGCGGAATTCGCGGAACTCGCTACAAAGAAATCCGAACGCGCCGACTTGTTGCTTGAATATATTGGCATAATCAATGCGCCAGACCAACCCTTCGGCTATCGCAGTAAAGTAGGTATGAGGTTTAGGAATTTTGGGCGCACTAGGGCCAGCAACGTAGTTTACCTGGCTAGACTCATAGTTCCTGACCAAGGGAATGAGATTCCCCCGCCCATAGTCCCACAAACTCTTGGAGCTGGCGGGGAACAAAGAATAGAATTCCAACCCTTCGGGGAATGGCTTTCCAAGGATACGTTTGATGCCGTTAACAGGGGCGAACTTACTATGAACCTCTACGCGACCATAACCTATATAGACGCTTTCTCCGACCCCCATACAACTAAGTGGGCTGCCCATTTTGACGCCAGCAGAAAGGCGTTCGGGATAGATAAGAATGAGGCCGACTAGCATCAGCGCCCAAATTAGGACACCACCCTCAGTTTGTTTCTGTTTCCACTGGTTTACAATGGTCTGTCTTTAGCACTCATCTTCTAGTTTATGTGCTCCTGGAGGAATTCATGAAGCTTACCGCTGGAAAACTGAACGGCCTAAAAAGAGTCTCGAACGAGAACGGTGTGATCGCCGCCGCAGCCATGGATCAGCGCGGTTCCCTGCAAAAGTCTCTGGCCAAGGAAAAAGGCGGAGACGTCGGTAGCGCAATGATGGAGGAATTCAAGACGCTGGTCACCGAAGTCCTCACGCCGCACGCCAGCGCCATCCTGCTCGATCCCGAGTGGGGTTTGCCCGCCTCCAAGCGCCGTGCCAAAAACGCCGGCCTGCTGCTCGCCTATGAAAAAACCGGCTACGACAAAACCGGCCCCGGACGCTTGGGAGATCTGCTCGACCATTGGTCGGCGCGACGATTGAAGGAAGCGGGCGCAGACTGCGTAAAAATTCTCCTCTATTACACCCCGTTCGATCCCAAGGAAGTAAACGACAAGAAGCATGCCTGGGTGGAGCGCATTGGCGACGAATGCCGCGCCAACGATATTCCATTTTTTCTTGAGTTCGTCGGTTACGAAGAAGGCGCCGATGAAAAAGGCTTGGACTACGCGAAGAAGAAACCGCAGATCGTTGCCGAAAGCATGCGCGAATTCAGCAAAGACCGCTACGGCGTTGACGTGCTGAAAGTTGAGGTCCCTGTGAACATGAAGTTCGTCGAAGGCGTGAAGTGCTACGGCGGTCAAAAAGCCTATACGAAGAAGGAAGCCATCGACCTTTTCCACAAAGCCGCAAGCACGGCCACCAGGCCCTTCATTTATCTTTCCGCCGGGGTCAGCAATGCCGAATTCAGCGAGACGCTTGAACTCGCGGGCGAATCGGGAGTGAAGTTTAACGGCGTTCTCTGCGGGCGAGCCACCTGGAAAGACGGCATCCCGATTTATGCTAAGCAAGGTGCAGCAGCTTTCCGCAAATGGCTGGAAACCGAAGGCGTGAAGAATATCAACAACGTCAACGACAAGCTGAAAGCTGCAACATCCTGGTACTCGATCTACGGAGTAGAGCCAGAACTGGCTCATGCATAAAAGTCTTGGTGTGGCGCGGGCACTCCTGCCCGCGCTTTTCTGCTTTCTCGAGTCTCGACACCTCCGTCATATTCGAAATGTTCAGTTTGCAAGTCAGATCTGTACGCCCAGCCTCAGTGCAGGTGAAATAGCGTCTCCAGCAGAAAGAAAAATCCCGCCCCCACAAAAACCAGAAGCGCCATGCGCATCGCCGGTTCTTTATTTACCTCAGGAACCAGATCCGAAGCCGCAACATAGATCGTGACCCCAGCCGCAAGTGGCAGTCCAGAAGCAACGTGATGCCGGAACAATGCCATTGTCAGTACGCCGGCTAGCGTCGCTCCGCCCAGGATAACTGACGCGCCCCACGCTGTCCCCCGGCTGCGTCCGCTCGCCAGCATCACCGAACTCACCGTGAACCCCTCGGGAATCTTGTGCAGAAAGATCGCGACAAAAATAATCCAGCCAAGAGCATTCGACACCAGGAATCCCGACGCAATCGCGATGCCATCAAAAAACGTATGAATTACAAGACCGAGCAGAACCGAGTATCCCTTGTGCGAGTGAATGAACTCGTCTTCATGGGTCTCTTCGCCAAAATGAAAATGTGGCGTGACGGTATGCTCGAAAAAATGGATGATGAGATAGCCGAGCAGAATCAAGAACGCCGCGGCGCGGCCGCGCAATTCCAGGCTTTCGGGAACCATCTCCACCATCGCCGTGGCCAGCATGAACCCAGC